>DATJNX010000078.1:0-96716 GCA_035507615.1 Streptosporangiaceae bacterium | reverse complement strand
GCCGGACGTTCTCCGCCAGGATGGGCCATGCCCGACGTGGCAGCCGGGCATCATACGGGAGGAATTCGTCATGGCCATGCGGAACGTCATCAGCACGCTGAACACTGTCGACGGCACTGAGATCATGGGCCCCGGCATCCTGATGTGGCATTACCCCAGCGCCGACATCGTCAACGGCAGCCTGCTGACGGTCGAGAGCAATCACTTCTGCGTACTGAAGTCACGCGGCGCGATCCTGAATGTCTACGAGACCGGCCAGTACCCCGTTGAGACGCCGCAGCGCCCGCTGCTCGGCAACTTCCAGCAGGCGTTCTATGGCGGGCAGTCGCCCTGGCAGTACGAGGCCATGTTCATCTCTCGCGCAAAGAGCGTGGTGAAGGCCCAGGGCGTAGCGCTGTCCAGGGAGCTCGCCGAGATGGTCTACGACGTCGACTACTACGTGCACATCGACACGAAGGAAGACGCAGTCAAGCTGGTGACGCACATGCCGTACCAGGGGCACGCGCTCACCACCGACATGCTGAACGCCTATGCCGGACCCGTCGTGGAGCAGGCCATCAACCAGCTCGTCCAGGTAACGCCGCTCGAGCAGGTAAACGAGAAGATCCACGACATCACCGAGTTGGTCCGCGGGCACCTGCAGGACTTCCTGGGCATCTACGGGGTGACCCTGAACGACGTCAAAGTACTGATGCGGCCGCGGGATGAAAGGATGCGTGAGCTCATCTCGCTGCGTGCCTTCGGTCTTTCGGAGCTTGATGCCGTCCGCTATTACGTGGCGCTGAAAATGGCCGAGCGCGGCCTGGTGTCGGCGCCCAACATGGCCGTGGGCGAGGCGTTCAACATCGGCATTACCGCAGTGCAGGCCGGCCTGACAGCGGGCGTTTCCGGCTTGGGTGATCTTGCCGGAAACGGCGGCGCGATCACCGGCGGCGCCCCGCATGCGGCAGCAGCGCCGCGCGCTCAGGTGCCGCACGCGGGGAGCTGATCAGCGTGGCCGACGGCCCGCCGGGGCTGCTTCGCGCGTTCCTGGCCACTGATGTCTACACCGACAAGGGCCGGCTGCGCTCCGATGACCTGCTGGTCCGCGAGCGTGTCGGCAGGGAGCTCGGCACCGCCGCTGCGGCCATCAGGAACCTGATCAGTGCCTGGCGGGCAGACCGGGTGCCACCGTCGACCAGGGACCAGCCGTTCCCGCCGGCGGAGGTGATGGAACCTATCCGCCGAGCGGAGCGGCTGGTGAAGTCGATCGAGGACGTCTCGGTCGCGGTGCGCGGGTTGCCGCTGCTGAACCAGGACAAGGTCTGGGACCGGGTGCGGCACATCGGACTCGACGAGCTGATGCAGTTCGACTGGACCCTGGTCGGCGAGGCAGCGGCAATCGCGTCGGCGGCGCAAGCGGCGGCAGCGCTAGACGCCCTCGATATTCCGGCACTAGAGGCCAGGCTGCGCACTATCCGTGAGGTGACGGTCGACCGGCAGCGCTACATCGAGATCAGCTGAAGCCGTCCCGGCCGGCGTCTTCGCCCGGGCCGGCGGCGCCGGGCCGCGGCTCCGGGCTGCCGGGATCACTGAGGGGAAGATCCATATCTACGGTGGTGCCGGTTCCTGGCGGGCTGCGCAGATCGAGGTGGCCGCCGAGAGCTTCGGCGCGGTCCTTGAGCCCGACGAGACCGGACCCGCTGAAGTCAGCGCCGCCGCAGCCGTCGTCGCGGACGCGTACGTGCAGGACGCTCTCGACTTCGGCCACCTCGACGTCCGCCACGGTCGCGCAAGCGTGCTTAGCGGCGTTGGTCAGTGCCTCGGCGACGGTGTAGTAGGCGGCGATCTCCACCGGCTCGGGCAGCCGCCCGTCAACGTCGACGTCGAGGCGGGCCCGGACAGGGGAACGGCGGGCCAGCGTCCGCAGTGCCGGGCGCAGGCCGCCGTCGGCGAGGATGGCCGGGTGCAGCCCGCGGGCGATCTCGCGCAGGTCGTCTAGTACCCCGTCCAGCCCGGCAGCCACGTCGTCAAGCTGCTGCGCGACTCCGCCGGACCCGGTCGCCAGGGCGGCCTCGGCGGCGCGCAGGGCCAGGGCGAGGGAGACCAGGCGCTGCTGAGCGCCGTCATGCAGGTTGCGCTCGATGCGGCGGCGGGTGGCATCAGCGGTCGCGACGATCCGTGCCCGGGAGGCGGTCAGGGCGGCCTTCGCCTCGGCGTTGGCGATAGCGGTGGCGGCCAGTTCGGTGAACCCGGCCAGCCGTGCCTCGGTGCCTGCCGGCAGCGGCGCTGCCTTCGATGCCACGATCATGACGCCCCACAGCCGCCCCTCGACGCTGACCGGCACGCCCACGGCTGCGCGCACGCCTAGCTCGCGCACGACCTGGGCGACCGGGCCCGATGCGTCACTGTAATCGTCGATCCTGGCCGCCCGGCCGGTCTGGAACACCAGCGTATGCATGTCCTGCCCGCCAAGCTGTTCGCGCACATCGACCGGGACGGCTGGGCCGGTGCTGCTCCAGGTAGCAACCACGCTTGCTGAGCCGTCGGTGCGGTACCGCTTCATGGTCGCGCGATCCGCGCTGAGCAGCCGCCCGGCTTCCTCGGTGATTGCAGCGAGGACATCGGCCGACGATGCCGCGGTCGCTACCAAGGTAGCCACCCGCCGCAGCGCGGCTTGGTCCTCGGCGAACCTGCGAAGTTCCATGCGGGCCTGAGCGTTGGCAATCGCCGTGGCGGCCAGTTCGGTGAACCCGGCCAGCCGCTCTTCGGTCTCGTCCGGCAGCGGCCCAGCCCGTGATCCCACGATCACGATGCCCCACAGCCCGCCCTCGACGGAGACCGGCGCGCCAACAGCGGCGCGGAATCCGAACTCGCGCACAGCATCCGCGATCGGACCCGATGCGTCACCGTAGTCGTCGATCCGCGCCGTCCGGCCGGTCTGGAGGATCGTTGTCTGCAGGTCATGCCCGCCGAGCCTCGCCCGCAGGCCGACCGGGAAGGCAGAGCCGGCCCTGCTCCACGAGGCGACGACCGTTCCGGCACGGTCCTGGTCATACCGGGTCATCGTCATGTAGTCGGCGCCCAGCAGCCGCCCGGCTTCCTCAGCGACTGCAGCGAACACGCGCTCAGGCGGCGCGGCTTGAGCTACGAGCGTCGCCACCCGCCGTAGCGCCGCCTGTTCCCCCGCGATCCGGTCATCGCGAGGTCGCTGCCGCAACGCAACCACCCAATCGATCCTATCCTCGCCATGTTCTGCCTGGTCAGTGGCCAGTTCCAGGATGTCTCAGAGCCAGCGGTAGCGGGCTCGTCGCCTCGCCCGCCAGCTGCGGCATCCCCCAGGTAGTCTGTGCCCGCAATGAGCGCCAACCAGAGCATGCTGCCCGCGGGCACGACGGCAATCGTCCATCTCGTGCGGCACGGCGAGGTGGAGAACCCGGACGGCGTGCTGTACGGCCGCCTGCCGGGCTACCGGCTATCCGAGGCCGGCCGCCTGATGGCGAAGAAGGCGGCCGATTACCTGGCCGGCCGGGATGTGACGGTCCTGCGCTCATCGCCGTTGGAGCGAGCGCGCGAGACAGCGGACCCGATCGCGGCGGAATTCGAGCTCACGGCAGCCGTCGACGACCGGCTGATCGAGCCCTGGAATCACTTCGAAGGCATGCGGTTCGGCGTCGGTGACGGGGCGCTGCGGCAGCCGCGCCACTGGATCTACCTGCGGAACCCGTTCCGGCCCTCGTGGGGCGAGCCGTACCGCGAGGTAGCTGCTCGCATGCTGGCCGCGATCAGGGATGCCGCTGTCGCCGCGGACGGGCATGAGGCGGTCTGCGTCAGCCACCAGCTGCCGATCTGGATCACCAGGCGCGCCGTCGAGGGCAGGCGGATGTGGCACGACCCGAGGCGCCGCGAGTGCGCGCTCGGCAGCGTGACCAGCCTGACTTTCGCCGGCGGCAAGGTGACCTCAGTGAGCTATGCGGCGCCTTCCGGGGACGGCCGGCGGCAGGTAGCCGGCGCCTGAGGGCTACCTCTTCATCTACTGAGAACCAGCGCAAACGCCGGCCCCGCGTAACCTGCCGGCGCGGAATCCGGCACAATGGGGCCGGTACTACTGCCTGTAGGAGATCATCCGAGTGTCCCGGCTGCCCGTTCCCGCTCGTATCGCGATTGGTGCTGCCGTGGCCGCCCTCGCGGGACTTGCGGTGGCCGGATGCGACGGCGGCGCGATCGCTGCGAACGTCCCGCAGAGCAACGGCCAGAGCTTCGTCGGTCACAGCTACGAATCGAACTTCTACCAGGTCGGTCACCGGCCGGACATGCCCGCTGTGTCCGGGACCACACTGACCGGTCAGCGGCTCAGCCTGGACTCCTACAAGGGCGATACCCTCGTGCTCAACTTCTGGGGCTCCTGGTGCGATCCCTGCCGCGCCGAAGCCCCGGCCCTCGGCACCCTGGCCCGCCAGCTGGAGCCCGACCACGTCCGCTTCGTCGGCATCGACATCCGCGACGAGCCAGATGCGGCGCTCGCGTTCATGCAGAATTTCAACGTCAGCTATCCGAGCCTGAACGATCCCAACGACGAGATCGCGCTGGAGTTCCACGACACGGTGCCGCCGGCGGCGATCCCGACCACGCTGATCATCGACCGGAGCGGACGGATCGCGGCCCGGATCTTCGGTGCCTCCACGTATGCCGAGCTCAAGGAACTAGTGATTAAGGTGGCCGGCCTGAAGTCATGACCGCTGCTAAGGGTGATGCGATGACGGGAGTGTCTTCGGGCGGAGAGATCCGCGCCGCCGGGCCTGATCTCGCGCACCCCGTCGGGCTTACCGACTCCGGGCCGGAGGCTGGCGCTCCCGCCGGCGCCGGCGCTGGCTCCGGCGATCGCGCGCGCCGTCCGCGTGCGCGTCGTCCCCGGGCTGTGCGTCCTCATGCTGGGCGGCTCGGTCCGGTCGGCTGGCTGCGCTGGTTCTGGCGCCAGCTAACCTCCATGCGAACGGCGCTGATCCTGCTGTTCCTGCTAGCCCTGGCCAGCGTGCCGGGGTCGGTCTTGCCGCAGGAGGGCATCGATCCGTCCGCAGTCACGCAGTACTACCAGTCGCACCCGTCGCTGGCACCGATCCTGGACCGGCTGTCGCTGTTCAACGTGTTCTCGGCGCCCTGGTTCGCGGCAATCTACCTGCTGCTGTTCGCGTCGCTGGCCGGCTGCGTGCTGCCGCGGACGTTCCGCCTGGTCGGGTCCGCCCGGCAGAAGCCGCCACGCGCGCCCAGCAACCTCGGCAGGCTGCCCGCGAGCGCGACCTACACAACCGACCTCGCTCCGGCGGCCGCGCTTGACTCGGCGGCGGGCCTGCTGGCCGGCCGCCGGTTCCGGCTGCACCGCGGCGATGGCTGGGTGTCGGCCGAGAAGGGGTACCTGCGCGAAGTGGGCAACTTGCTGTTCCACATCGCGCTGCTCGCGCTGCTGCTCTCGGTCGGCCTCGGCGGGGTCTTCGGATACAAGGCCAACCGGCTGCTGATCGTCGGCCAGGGCTTCGCCAACACGCCCACGGACCTGGACGTGTTCCGCCCGGGCCGGCTGGTGAGCCCGAGTGACCTGCAGCCGTTCTCGATCAACTTGCTGAGCTTCCGGGCCGAATACGTGACCTCAGGCCCGCAGCTCGATCAGCCGATCACTTACGACGCAGCGATGAGCTACCGCCCGCAGCTCGGCGGCCCGGTGAAGCACTACGTGCTCACGGTCAATCACCCGCTGGTGGTCGACAACGTAAGCGTTTACCTGATCGGGCATGGCTACGCGCCGATCTTCAAGGTCACCGACGGCACGGGCAAGGTGGCTTGGGACGGTCCGGTGCCGTTCATCCCGGTCCAGCAGACCACGCTCACCTCCGAAGGCGTCGTCAAGGTGCCGGACGCGCAGCCTTATCAGCTCGGCTTTGCCGGGGTGTTCCTGCCGAGCGCTGCCGTAAGCGCCAACGGCCAGCTTGAGTCGGTCTTTCCCGGACCGCTCAACCCGCGCGTGAGCCTGGTCGCCTTCAAGGGGAACCTGGGCATGAACTCCGGCGAGCCCCAGTCGGTCTACACGCTGGATACCGGCGGGCTGAAGCGGTTGCCGGTCGCGCCGCGGCCGCTGAGTGCCGGCCAGTCGGTGAAGCTGCCGGAGGGCGCCGGCACCATCACCTACCTGGGCTATCAGCAGTGGGTGAGCCTGGCCATCACCTACGATCCCGGCCAGTTGCCTGCGCTTGCCTCCGGAATTGCTGCCCTGGCCGGCCTGATCCTGTCGTTCCTGGTCCGCCGGCGTCGCGTGTTCGTGCGGGCCGTGTCCGGCCCTGACGGCGGCACCCAGGTCAGCCTAGGCGGGCTGGCCCGCTCGGATGCCGCTGGCGGCTTCGATGCCGAGTTTGCCGAACTGACCAGGCTGCTGCGTGCCGAGCACGACGGCCGGTCGGTGCAGGCGAGCCGGATCGGCGACGGCACCGTTGACGGGCCAGATGATTTTGATGACCGGGAACGTGGCAGGCTCGCCGTCCCGGCCGCCCTGACAGTCGCTGCAGCGACCGCAACTGATCAAGCCAGTACCGGAGAGTCCGGGGCCGGAGAACCCCCGCCCCCGGAAGCCCGGCCCGCAGTATCCCGAACCGCCGAAACGGCGACTCCCGAAGCTCCGGCAGTCGCGAACCCAGAGACGCTCACCGGCCGAGAGGAAGAGTGAGGCTCCGATGCCCGTCAACACGACACTGGCTGACTTCAGCAACGGGCTGCTGCTCAGCACGCTGATTCTGTACGCGCTGGCAATGCTGTGCTACGCGTCGGACTTCGCTTTTGCCAGGCACCGGGTCATCGCGGGTACCGGGGAGGCTGACGCCGGTGCGGCGGCGCCCGAAGCTGCGGCCATGCCTGAGCTGGTGACGGCGGGCGCTGGCAGCGGGTCAGCACCGGCCAGCGGAGCTTCGCAGGCAGGTGCGGCTTCGTTGGCCATCGGCGGTCGGCAAGGCAGTGCGGGCGCGGGAACGGCTGCGGTGGCCGGGGCCGCCGGCCTCACATCTCACGGCGGCCCGTCGGACAATGCGCCCGCGAGCCGCTGGCCGTCGGGCTTCTGGCTCCGGCTCGCATTTGGCCTGACGTGCACCGGAGTCGTCCTGCACGTGTTGGCCATCCTGACTCGCGGCCTTGCCGAGCACCGCGTGCCATGGGGCAACATGTACGAGTTCATCGGCGCGTTCACCTGCATGGCTGTCCTGGTGCTGATAGCCGCTTCGGTCTGGTACCGGGCCTATTACATGGGCCTGTTCGTGCTACTGCCCGTGGTGCTTGCTCTCGGCATCGACCTGACCTGGATTTACACGCCAGCCGGTGCGCTAGTCCCGGCGCTGCAATCGTACTGGATCGCGATTCACGTGACCGCGATGATCGTGGCGATCGGACTGTTCATCTTCGGCGCCGTGGTTACCACCCTGTACCTGCTGACGGACCGCAGCCAGCGTCGCCTCGCAGCCGGACTACCGTCATGGTCGGCAGGCATCTGGCGACACCTGCCCGTTCCCTCCATCCTTGATCGGTTGTCTTATCGCAGTGTCCTTTTCGGGTTCCCCGTCTGGACCTTCGGTGTCATGGCGGGAGCGATCTGGGCTGACCATGCCTGGGGCCGGTACTGGGGCTGGGACCCGAAAGAGACGTGGTCGTTCATCACCTGGGTTGTGTATGCCATGTTCCTCCACGCCAGGGCGACGGCAGGCTGGCGTGGCCGCCGGGCTGCCTGGATCCACCTGGCCGGGTTCGCCTGTCTGATGTTCAACGTGATCGGCGTCAACCTGTGGATCACCGGCCTGCACTCCTACGCCGGGATGAGCTGAGCAGCAACCGCTGCCAGAATTGTCACTGTGGTACCGGAATCGCTCCGCGACTTCTTTCTCGCGAGTACCAGCGTTGCGGGCGCGCTGATCGGCCTGCTGTTCGTGGCCATCTCGGTGTCGGCCGGGCGGCTCGGCCGGGAGACCGCGGGAACGCAGATTCACCGCATCCGCGCTTCGGCTGCGCTTACCGCGTTCGCCAATGCGCTAGTGGTGTCGATGTTCTCCCTCATTCCAGGGCAGAAGATCGGCCCGACCGCTCTGGCCGTATCGATCGTGGGACTGCTGTTCGTGCTTGCGTCGCTGCTGTCGCTGATCCGCTTGCGCCAGGTCCGGTGGTCTGCTGTGAACGATGCGCTGTTTTTGGTCGGCCTGGCAGTTACGTTGGTTATCCAGCTGATCCAGGGCCTCGACGTCATGGCCCGGCCGCGCGACACGAGCGCGATGCAGACAATCGCGACTCTGGTCGTCGTCTGCGCACTGATCGGGATCGCGCGCTCGTGGGAGCTGATCGGCGGGCCGGATATCGGTCTGTGGCATGAGTTCGCTGCGATCGTCCGCAGGCCTGAGCGCACTGAGGCGACCGCCGCAGACACCGCGGCGCCGGGTCAACCGGACTGATCACTACGGGGGTGGCAGGATCGATGAGCAAACCAGCCATCAGATGGCTCGATGACGTGGCAGAACACGACTACGAGGCGGCTTACAACTACCTGTCGCTTAAGTTCGACGAGAAACGCGCTGGCGAGATCGTCGATCGGATGAAGAAGGCCAAGCTAACCTCGCGGCGCGCCAATGACATCTTGCGTGCCACCGGCCTGACGCCGCTTCCGCTGACTGATCCTGGCGTGCGGCGTGACCTGCTGAAGCTGCTCAGCGGCGAGAAGCTGTCGCCCGTTCTGGTGTGCGATCAGAAGGCGGGCGCGGACATAGCTGACGGTTATCATCGCGTCAGCCTGGCCTACAACATTGACCCGTTCATGAGCGTGCCGCTCAGGCTGGGTTAGCAGACCGAGCTACATCGCGCGGCGAGCTAACGAGCCCTCACGCGACTCGCGAATGCGGCGGCCCAGTTCTACGAGGAAGTCCTGGTCATCGTCCGGCCCAAGCGGACGCCGCTCGACAAGGCCGACGGGACCGAACGGCTCTCCGTAGCCGGCTGCTGCCCTGGTGGCAGGGTGCCGGAGCAGGGCCTCGGACGGCCCGAAGCCACCGGCTGCGTACGGGTTCGACCGGTGGATGCCGAGCCGCTGAGGGCGGCCGACCAGCAGCCAGGCGCCGGCGCCGAAGATCCAGAAGGCTCCGGCGATCACCAGCCAGGTGCCTTTGCTGAAGGTTGTGAACTCCGAATCCGGCGTCATCGTGATGTCGAGCATGCACGGCAGCACGAAGCCAACGCTAAATAGGACGATAAGAGCACAAGCCAGCCACATGCCCGCAGCCTAGCTGCTAAAGCATGGTCCCCGGTCATGAAATGCATGATCTGTCCGACTGGCCGGCGTGTCGCCAGCGGCGAGCACGGCCCTCTGCCGGGCGGTGACGTTCCGTTACATCTAGCTGACATCGCCACGAACGAGGCATAACCTGACAGCTACGGTGACTTGCCTGAACGCCGTTCGTGATATTTCCCACAGTGGGGCTGATGGATGCTGCTTCGGTTATTTCGCGGTCGCAGCTGGTGGCCAGGCCGCGGTCGCGGGGCTACCGGCCAGACGGGCCGTCGGGCGAACGCCGGCGTCGGCCGGGCAGCTAGCGGCCAGGCTTCTGATGGCCAGGCTTCTGATGGCCAGGCCAGCGTCGGCCAGCCGGGGCCAAGTCGAACCGGCCGGCCTCCGGCGAGCCAGCCTCCGGCGAGCCAGCTGACCGGGACGGCCACGAAGCGGACCGTAGCATCGGCAACGACCTGGCCCGCCGCGCGGCCTGCCGGTCGCCCCGGAGCGCACCGTGCCGTCACCGGCCGAGCCGCTGCCCGGGCCGCCATCAAGGCGGCACCTGGCTCGGCTCCGGTGGCCGGCGTCGCGAACATATCCCGGCCGGCTGCCACCGGGCGATCGGCCGGGACGGCACGACCGCCCGGCGCGGCGATGGCGAGCGCGGCGCGCGAGTCGGCCGTTGCCGACGAACTGCCCTGGTACGCGAAAGCGCGGTCCAGCCACGCTGATCTCGGCATGCGCGACTGCGGTTGCCTCGAGCGGTTGCTGGTCCGGGAGTGGGTGTCGAGCGCGGTACCGGCGCCGGAGATCGTCACTGCCATCCACCGGCTCGCGAACTTGCCTCAGCTGATCAAGGAGAAGCTCGCGGCGGGGCTGGATGCCATTCACGTCGGGCCAGGAGGCGTGCCTGACCTCGATCACATGGGCGGGCTCAAGGGCGTACCGCTGCCGTCCGGACGGGCGACCTGGGATGCATGCGCGGGTGCGTACGGCGACCGGAAGATAATCATCGGCTCCCGTCCGTCGCCCACGCCCGATGTGACCTGTCACGAAGTCGGGCACGCACTCGATGACATCGATGGCTGCGATGGCACGTGGCAGTCCGACTCGGTCGACTTCGCAGTGCTGTACGACCGCTGCGCCGCGCATCTCGCCAGCGAGTTCCACCGCAGCGATAGCTCGCTTGGCCGCCGGGAATTCTTCGCCGACGCGTTCGCGGCAATCGCGTCCGGTCAGCGTCCGGCGCTGGTCGAGATGCTCTCCGGCGATACCAGGACGGCGCTCGACGTAATGCTCTATTTCAACGTGCGCTACGGCATTTAACGAGGTCCATGCGATGTTCGTGATCCGGCTAGCCAGCGGGAACCTGCTGGTTCCTGAGTATGCAGCCGCACAGCCCGGCGACCGGGTTCTCGGCGACGCTTACGTGGAGATCGGCCCCGAGCACGCCGACTATGCGCGCCTGGCAGCGCAGGCCATCACCCCGGAAGAAGAGTCCGCGCGCCGGCAGCGCTGGCGGGACGGCGATGAGGCGCTGCGCCGCGAGTTTCTCGACTACCTGGCGCGCCACGGAGCCGAGGGCGGCTGGAACCACGGACCGTAGCCGCGACGCACGCTGCATGGCGCCGCCCGGCCGCGCGGCTCGCATCTGAGCATGGCCAGAACCGCAGGCCCGAACCAAAGGAGACAGAACCGAGCGTCACGGGTGATCGATAAGCCTGAGCGTGATCGCTCAGCCTGATGCCGTCGACGTGCGGATCGGTTGGTGAGAGTCCCGCCGTCGCGGCCGCCGCCGAGCAGCAGTCGCGACGTGCCTGATCGATAAGCCTGAGCCCCGTCCGCATAAAGGTTCGGCCGGATCCGCGACCGCGGATAGCTGGTCAGCCGCCCGGCCAGGACCTACCTCAGCCGGCCTCCGCTGTGTCAGGGCTTCCGTCGAGGAGGTCACGCACTTCGGTCTCCCTGAACCGGCGGTGGCCGCCTGGTGTCCGGATGCTGCTAATCCGCCCCGATGCGGCCCACCTGGTGACAGTCTTAGGGTCGACTCTGAAGAGTGCGGCTACTTCCCCCGGAGTGAGCAGGCGCTCACTGTTGCCGTCCATCGTGTTTACTCCCTGGTCCCTGAGGGTCAGTCCATAAGTGTCGCAGAAACTCGCGAACTTAGCCACAAACGACAGCTTTATCCCTTGATTCGGAATATTCCGCCTGAACCTTCAGTCAAGCCCGGTGTCCCGTTTGCCGTCAAGTGACCGGTCATGAGCCAGGTTCGGCGTCGCACGGAGATCAGACGGCGTCGCGGCGAGTGCGGAGAACGCATTCCGCGTCGCGGCGAGCACGGAGAACGCATGCCGCGTGGCTTTCAGTTACGGCTCGGCGGCTCCCGCAGCCTGCAGCCGACTCGCCACCGACATTTCATCGATCTTGTCCGCTTCCTGGGATGGTTTGCCCCGTTTCAGGCGGCAAGAATCCGTGAAATGTGGGCGAACGCGGCGCCGGGGTGCCGGTCTTGCGGCGCGCGGCTGGGGCGGTTAGCGGCAATTGTGGGGGGCGGCCGTCCTAGGCCGGCCCGGCGCAGATCCCGTGAGCGGGTAGCGGAACTGGTCCGTCGGCCGGCGGCGGAGCTTAGGTCGGTCGGCGCTGGCATCCGGCGCGGGGGTAACTGCGGCGGGTGGCGGGTAGCGGAACTGGTCCGTCGGCCGGCGGCGGAGCGTAGGTCGGTCGGCGCTGGCATCCGGCGCGGGGGTAACTGCGGCGGGCGGCATGTAGCGGAACTGGTCCGTCGGCGCTGGCATCTGGCGGCTACGCAGACCAGGCGGGTGCGGCCGGCTCGCGCAGGGCAGACGGCGCGCCGGTGCGGGCACCGGACTCTGCGGCGGCTGTCATCTGGACGCCCAGCAAGGATGATGGCTCTCGTGCACTACGCTCGTACTGTCATGCGCGCGACATTGACTTACACATTGCTACGGCTGCTGATTTTCGTGGCCGCTGCCCTCATCCTTGCGCTGGCCGGGATGAGGGGCATTCCGCTGCTCCTGGTAGCACTGATCATCAGCGCAATCGTCAGCCTGCCGCTGCTCTCCAGGCTGCGTGACCGGATGTCGACGTCGTTGTCCGGCCGCATCAGCCGGTTCCACTCGAAGCTGGACGCGGGCACCAGGTCTGAGGACATCGACTAGACCTGAACTGGCGGCCGGCACCGGCTCCCGCCCTGCGACGCCCCTCCCGCTCGGCCGGCCAGCAGGCAGGCGACTACCGGCCTGGCGTTGCCTGCTCGGCCAGCCAGCCGCCGGAAGTCAGCATCATAAGCACCGCTTGCACGGCCTCTGACCGGCTGACCGTCGAGGTATCGATGACAAGCTCGGCGTCGGCGGGCTCCTCGTAGGGATCGGACACACCGGTGAACTGCCCGATCAGGCCGGCGCGCGCCTTCGCGTAGAGACCCTTCCGGTCGCGTGCCTCGCAGACCTCTACCGGCGTCGCCACATAGATCAGGAAGAAATCGCCGGCCTCGCTCACCATCTGCCGGACCTGCGCCCTGGCGGCCGCGAACGGCGCGATCGGCGCGCAGATCGCGATGCCGCCATGCCGCGCGACCTCCGCGGCCACGAAGCCGATGCGGGCGACGTTGAGGTCACGGTCCGCGCGCGAGAAGGTCAGGCCAGCCGACAGCAACTGGCGGACCAGGTCGCCGTCAAGCAGCGAAACCTGCCGGTCGCTACGCTCAGTCAGCACATCCGCCAGATCCCTGGCAATCGTCGACTTGCCCGACCCGGATAGCCCGGTCAGGAACAGCACAAGCCCCCGCTCCGACCGAGGCCGCCGTACCCGTCGCAGCTCGCGAGCGACAGCAGCAGGCATTGCCCACTGCGGGATCTCGGTGCCCGCATCGAGCAAGTCGCCGAGCTGGTCGGCGGACAGATCCTCTTGCTCCGTCCCTGGCTCGATCAGCGCATGTGGTCGCCACACTTCCGCATGCGGGTCATAGGCCCAGTCGCCGGACGGGACGATCGGGATGACCGCGCTGGCAGCCAGGTCAGCGCTGGCTCGCAGGTCCGTTGCGTCAGGAGCGTTGCCGTCTGCCATCAGGTGCGTCGCCCCGTACGCTGCAGCCACCCGCGCTCGCAAGGCAATCTCGCGGGCGCGGCCGTCCGCGTGACCTGCCGCCAGATGTGCCGGCCGCGGCGGCAACGGCACCGGCACGACCCGCGCCAACGGTGGCAGGCTCGGCATGGCCGCCAGCACTGCCCGGATGAGCGCTTGCGGCGAGCCCACCACGTCGACATGGCCGCCGACCAGAGGCAGGATCAGGACCTGCGCCTTCAGCTGACCCGCCAGGTGCCTGATCTGGCCGATCTGCCGGCTGGTCAGCGGCGATCTGGTCGCGAAAGCCAGCACCGGTCCTTCGCCAAGCTCCGCCCGGCTTGCTGCCGGAGTCAGCATCAGCCTGCGGAACGGCCCGTGCTCCGGCACCCGGCTCGCCGACACCGTTCCGGCCAGCCGCACCAGGGTGGTATGAGCAGAATCGGTCAGCGCCATCGGATGCAGCCCGTCAGGGGGCGCCACGTCCGGGCCGAGCGTCGTTCGCTCTCGGATCGTCAGTACCGCGATCGGCGTACCCTCCGGATCCGCGAGCAACAGGCGATCTGACAGTTCCACGGCCGCAGGCAGCGCAGCCGCGGGGACATCCAGGGTTACTACGCCAGGAAACGGGGTTCCATCGGCGAGCTGCCACGACTGCCCGACCGCGGCCGCATCGGCCATCGTCATGAATCCGGCCAGTGGCGCGAACGCGCCGGACAACAGCAGCTCAAGGTCGCCGAGCTGGCTCGCGCTGAGCGTGCAGGTCGGCAGGGAGCTGAGCTCGGCCGGGGACACGGCCTCGGCTTCAGCGGTCACGTTCTCCTCCATCCCGCGCGCACCGGGCATGCCCGAGGTTACCCGTGCCGGGCGGGAGAGGTGCTGCTAGTACAGGACTCGCGCGAACTGATCCTCTGGCTTCCTGATCACGTAGTGCAGCTCGTCGTGGCCGCTGGTGAAGTGGCCGCCGGACAGCCATCCGATCAGCGTGCGCCCGACCGCCGCGGCGATGAGTCCGGGCCCGTGCACGGTGCGCCGGGTCTGGCGATTCGCGATCACGAGGCCGTGCCTGCTGACGAACGCTTCGACGCCGCGCTCGGACGCGATCGGCTCGTACCGGGCCGGGAACGGTCCTGGCTCGCCGGGCCTGGCCATTCGCCACGCCATGACCCGCGCAAACTCAGGAAGCATGCGGTCGAGGACTCCAGCAGCCGTCTGCCGGTCAGCCGTCCGCAGCAGCAGTAGCCCGCCAGGGCGCAGCCCGTCGACGAGCCGGCCGAGCACGAGTTCGGCGTGCCCGATCCGGTGCAGCAACATGGAGCACTGCACGATATCGAGGGAACGGGGTGCCAGCGGCAACTGCCTGAGCTCAGCCAGTGTCGCTGACCGCAGCTCCGGCCTGCTTTCGGCCACCGCGCGCGCGGCCGAGCAGTCATCGTCCACCTGCGATACCACCAGGTCGACCCCGCTCGCGCGGACCGCGGCCAAGTCGAGTTCAGGGCCAGTTGTGGTGCAACCCGCCTGGAGGATGCAGATCGGGCGGTCCCGATGCTGGGCCGCGTACTCGGCCGCGAACCGCGTGAACTGTTCCGCGGTAGCATCCGCCCGAAGCGGCCGGGCTCCGCGAACCGCGACCGGCCGTTCCCTGTGCCTGCCTTTGGCGCCAGGGCTGGTCGTCACGACATCGAGTCCTGGCGGCATGTCTGAGGTCGCCATGAGCACTTAGCGTAGCGCTATGGCTACGCTCAGCCGTTTTCATTGCCGCCGCGATGCTCGGCGCGTCGCGTCCGAACGCGGAGCCGTACACTGTACATATCCCGTTGCCGTTCACCGCGCGGCCGCTGGCGTTCTCACAGTGGCTGGTTGCAAGTCGGCGCGGGCCTTTCGTGCTGCCTAAGTTAGGACGAAATGAGCCTTTCCGGTCTTCTTCCGGTAATCAACGCTGACCCTGAGCTCCGGCGCGCGCTGGACCAGGCCGCCGAACTCCCCGCGCTCGGCGGCGACCTGATCGCTCCGCCGTCGCTCCGGCCGCTCCTAGTCGCTGCGCTTGCCCAGCCGGCCGGCCGGCATGGCCAGGAAATTGCTATCGACCAGTTCGTGCTCGCGGTTACTGCCACGGCGCGCGAGTCCGAAGAGCTGGCAGCGGCGCTGGGCTCGCTGATCGGCCCGGACCGCGTCGGCTATTTCCCTGCCTGGGAGACGCTGCCGCACGAGCGCCTCTCGCCACGGTCGGACACGTCCGGCCAGCGTCTCGCCGTGCTGCGCAGGCTCGCCCATCCAGATCCCGCTGACCTGCGGTCTGGCCCGCTTGCCGTTGTTACCACGCCGGTGCGCAGCCTGCTGCAGCCGATGGTCAGCGGCCTTGGCGAACTGATCCCGGTCAAGCTGGCGGCAGGGCAGGAAGCCAGCCTCGAAGACACCGTGACGCACCTGGTCGAGATCGGCTACGCGCGTGTCGACATGGTCGAGCGCCGCGGCGAGATCGCAGTCCGCGGCGGCCTGCTGGATGTCTTCCCGCCGACCGAGGAACACCCGCTGCGGGTCGAGTTCTGGGGTGACGAGGTCGAGGAGATCCGCTACTTCAAGGCAGCCGACCAGCGCAGTCTCGCCACCGCGGAGGACGGCCTGTGGGCGCCGCCGTGCCGCGAACTGCTGCTGACGCCTGCGGTCAGGGCGCGCGCTCGTCAACTCGCCGCGGAGTGGCCGGGCTTGCAGGACATCCTCGGCAAGATGGCGGAGGGCATCACCGTCGAGGGCATGGAAGCACTGGCCCCGGCGCTCACCGACAAGATGGACTTGCTGCTGGACTACCTGCCCAAGGGCGGCAAGATCATTGCCTGCGACCCCGAGCGCATCCGTGCGCGCGCAGCCGACCTGGTGTGGACGAGCCAGGAGTTCCTCGAGGCCTCGTGGGTGAACGCGGCGGCCGGCGGCGACGTACCGATCGACCTAGGCGAAGCTGCGATCCGGCCGATCGCGGAAGCGCGCGCGGCGGCAGCTGTGCTGGAGCTGCCGTGGTGGACGATCACCCCGTTCGCAGCGGCGGACTCGGCCAGCCCTACCGGCAATCCCGCGGACTCCAGCACCGCCGGCGCAGGCGCCGACGACGGCGAAGAACCGATCGGCGAGGGGGACGGAGCCGCGTTTGCGATATCGGCAGAGCCCGCACCTAACTACCGGGGAGACACCAGCCGGGCGATCGCCGACATCCGGCGCTGGCAGTCCGCAGACATGCAGGTCGTGCTCGTCACCGAGGGCCACGGCCCAGCCAGGCGGCTTGCTGAGCTACTGCGCGGCGAGGGGCTCGGTGCCAGGGACGGCGACCTGTCCGAGCCGCCCGAGGCGGGACTCGCGCACGTGGCGACCGGGCTGCTGGAGTCGGGGTTCGTCTGGCCGGCTGCCCGGCTTGTCGTGCTGGCCGAGGCGGATCTGGCCGGCACGCGGACGGGAACGCGCCAGTCGCACCGGATGCCGAGCCGCCGCCGGGGCGGCATAGATCCGCTTCAGCTCACGCCCGGTGACTTCATCGTGCACGAGCAGCACGGCGTGGGCCGGTACCTGGAAATGACCAGCCGGACCATCCAGGGCGCGACGAGGGATTACCTGGTCATCGAGTACGCGCCGAGCAAGCGCGGCCAGCCGCCGGACCGGTTGTACCTGCCCACCGACCAGCTTGACGAGGTCACCCGCTACACCGGCGGCGAGGCGCCAACGCTGCACCGGCTCGGTGGCGCGGACTGGGCGAAGGCGAAGGGGCGGGCGCGCAAGGCCGTCAAGGACATCGCGGCCGGCCTGATCCGGCTGTATCAGGCAAGGATGGCCTCGCCCGGCCACGCGTTCGGCGCCGACACTCCGTGGCAGCGGGAGCTGGAAGATGCGTTCCCGTACGTGGAGACGCCCGATCAGCTTGCCGCCGTCGACGAGGTCAAGGCCGACATGGAGCGCGCCGTCCCGATGGACCGGCTGATCTGCGGCGACGTCGGCTACGGCAAGACCGAGATCGCCGTCAGGGCAGCTTTCAAGGCGGTGCAGGACGGCAAGCAAGTGGCCGTGCTGGTGCCGACCACTCTGCTGTCGGCGCAGCATTTTGCCACCTTTAGCGAGCGGTACAGCCCGTTCCCGGTCACGGTCCGGGCGATGTCCAGGTTCCAGTCGACGGCCGAGGTTGCTGACACCCTCGACGGCTTGGCATCCGGCAAGGTCGACATCGTGATCGGAACGCACCGGCTGCTGTCGCCCGAGGTGAGGTTCGCGCGCCTGGGGCTGCTGATCGTCGACGAGGAGCAGCGGTTCGGGGTCGAGCACAAGGAGTACCTCAAGCAACTGCGTACTGAGGTCGATGTGCTGGCGATGTCGGCCACCCCGATCCCGCGCACGCTCGAGATGGGCATCTCCGGGATCAGGGAGATGTCCACGATCCTGACTCCGCCGGAGGAGCGGCATCCGGTGCTGACGTCCGTGACCCCGTACGACGAAAGGCAGATCGCGGCTGCCATCCGGCGCGAGCTGCTGCGCGACGGTCAGGTGTTCTTTGTGCACAACCGCGTCTCCTCGATCAACAAGGTGGCGGCGAGGCTGGCTGAGCTGGTGCCGGAGGCACGGATCGGGATCGGGCACGGCCAGATGAACGAGCACACGCTCGAGAAGGTGATGAGCGGGTTCATCGAGCGGGAGTTTGACGTACTGGTGTCGACCACGATCGTCGAGTCCGGCCTGGACATCCCGAACGCGAATACGCTGATCGTGGACCGGGCCGATGCTTACGGCCTGCCGGACCTGCATCAGCTTCGCGGCCGGGTCGGACGCGGCCGGGAGCGCGGGTACGCCTATTTCCTGTACCCGCCGGAGAAGCCGCTGACCGAGACCGCGCACGAACGCCTGGCGACGCTGCAGCAGCACACCGGGATCGGCGCCGGCCTGCATATCGCGATGAAGGACCTGGAGATCCGCGGCGCGGGGAACCTGCTCGGCGGCGAGCAGTCCGGCCACATCGCGGCCGTCGGATTCGACCTGTACGTGAAGATGATCGGCGAAGCCGTCAGGGAACTGCGCGGCGAGGGCCCGGCCGAGCGGGCCGAGGTCCGGGTCGAGTTGCCGGTCGACGCGCACATCCCGCACGATTACGTGTCCGGCGAACGGCTGCGGCTGGAGGCCTACACCCGGATCGCGTCGATTAACTCGGTGCACGACATCGACGCGGTCCGCGACGAGCTGGCCGACCGGTACGGCCCGGTCCCGGTCCAGGTAGAGAACCTGCTGGCGGTAGCCCGGCTGCGTGCGGTGGCCCGGCAGGCCGGCCTCACGGACATCACGCTGCAGGGCAACTACATCAGGTTCGCGCCGGTCGACCTGCCAGAGTCGAGGCAAGTCAGAGTCCAGCGGCTGTACCCCAGGACAGTGCTCAAGCCGGCCGTCAGTAACATGCTTGTGCCGGTGCCGAAGGCGGTGCCGGGTTCGCGCGCGTCTGCGGGCACTGGGTCGGGTCGAAGCGGGCCGGGCCGCGCCGGAGCAGGCAGCACGCGATCCGGCACCGGGCAGACGGTTTCGCTGGGCGCTCCGCCGCTGCGCGACACCGAACTGCTCAGCTGGTGCGAGGAGCTGATCGAGTCGGTGCTCGCCGGGCTGAGGCCCGAGGTGCAGGCTAGTGACGGGTCGGCCGGCGACGGGTCTGATGCGCCGCGCTGAAAGCAGATGACCCTGGCCTGACCAGGGAGGACAGGGTAAGGATGAGCATCGTCAAGACCCGCCGGTGGCTGCGGGCAGCGGCCGCGGTGGCTGCCGCTGGCCTCGCGGTATCCGCCTGCGGCACGGTGAAACTGGGTGCCGCGGCGATCACCGGGAACGACCGGATCTCGGCCGCCACGCTGACCGCGCAGGTCGCCAGCCTCAGCGCTGCTTACCAGACGGACGAGGCAAAGGGCATCAAGCCGCAGCGCGCGGTCGGCCAGGAAGCCCAGCAGGTGCTCACCTGGCTCATCTTGTTCCGGATCTACGACCAGATTGCTTCGCGGAACAACATCTACGTCAGTCCGGCGGAGGCGCAGCGTCAGCTAGACCAGCTGAGTAGCCAGGCCGCTTCCAACAAGGTGACCCTGACGGAGTACGTGACGGCCGGCGGGGCCGTGCCACCGGACCTGATGCCGCAGCTCGGTCAGTACTTCGCGATCCTGTCCAGGCTCGAGGGCCGGATCGACGGCGGGAAAGCGCCTACGACCACAGCCGAGCAGACCAAGGTGGAGACCGCGGTGGAGCACCAGCAGTGCCTCGCCTCGAAGGATCTCGCCGTCACGGTCAACCCGCAATACGGGGTCTGGGACTACCACACCTACTCCGTCGTGCTAGCGCCGCCGACCCTGGCCGCGGCAGCGTCCCCGTCCCCGACTACGAGCCCGGCGCTGACCAAGCCGCCTTGCTGAGAAGCGGGAGCGGCAGGTGACCGAGTCCGCGGATCCGGAAGAGACGGCCCGCGCGCACGGGGCGCGGCTGCTCGAGCTCGTCAACGTGATGGACACGCTGCGGCTCAACTGCCCGTGGGATGCCCGGCAGACGCACGCCAGCCTGGCGCCGTACCTGCTCGAGGAGACTTACGAGACCGTCGACGCCCTCGCGTCCGGGGATCAGGCCGCAGTTCGCGAGGAGCTCGGGGACGTTCTGCTGCAGGTGGTTTTCCACGCCCGGGTGGCCCAGGAGCGGACCGACGGCACCGGCTACGACATCGATGACGTGGCCGACGGGATCATCTCGAAGCTGACGCGCCGGCACCCGCACGTGTTCGGCGATCTCACCGTGTCCGGAGCGGATGAGGTGACGCTGAACTGGGATGCGATCAAGGCAGCTGAGCGCGCCGCCGCGCGCTCAGCAGCGGACGAGTCCGCCGAGCCTGGCCAGCCGTCCGCGCTGGACGGCGTGCCCATGAGCCAGCCAGCGGTGTCGCTGTCGGCCCAGTTGCAGCGCCGCGCTGAGCGGGCTGGCGCACCCGAACAGCTCGCTGATCTGCCCGCCGATACGTCCGGCGTAAGCGATACCGGCCGGGAACTGTTCGCGCTGGTGAACCGGGCACGAGCGGAGGGACTGGATCCTGAGCTCGAACTGCGTGCCGCCGCACGCGCGTACGCCGACCGGGTACGCGCCTGGGAAGCCGGGACTCGCTAGCTACGCAAACCGGACCGACCGGCAACGGCGTGCCCAGTGCGCCGCCCGTGGCGGGCTCTACTAGGCTCCGAATCGACTACTAGTCTCCAGATTGACGACTGCGCTCCCAATCGACCTCGTCAACGATCCAACCGCAGGAGTTTCACCGTGGCCTCCATCGAAGGCATCTTTGCCAGGCAGATCCTCGACTCCCGGGGCAATCCGACAGTCGAGGTCGAGGTAGTGCTCAGCGACGGGAGTCTCGGTCGCGCGGCAGTGCCGAGCGGAGCATCGACCGGCATCTTCGAGGCCGTTGAACTCCGGGACGGCGGTGAAGAGTACGGCGGCAAGGGAGTCACCAAGGCCGTCCAGGCAGTTATCGACGAGATCCAGCCCGAGCTGCTCGGCTACGACGCTGACGACCAGCGCATGATCGATCAGGACATGATCGACTTGGACCGTACGCCGGACAAGTCCCGGCTCGGCGCCAATGCCATCGTCGGCGTGAGCCTCGCGGTTGCCAGGGCCGCAGCAGAGGCGTCGGGGCTGCCGCTGTTCCGTTATCTAGGCGGACCCAACGCTCACCTGCTCCCGGTGCCGTGCATGAACATTCTGAACGGCGGCGCGCACGCTGACTCTAACGTGGATATCCAGGAGTTCATGATCGCGCCGGTGGGTGCCAGCACCTTCTCGCAGGCAGTCCAGTGGGGCGCCGAGACTTACCATGCGCTGAAAGCCGTGCTCAAGCAGCATGGACTGAACACCGGCGTGGGAGACGAGGGCGGCTTCGCTCCCGATCTGGAGCACAACCAGGCGGCGCTGGACCTGATCATGGCGGCGATCGGCAAGGCGGGCCTCACGCCGGGCCAGGACGTAGCTCTGGCGATCGACGCCGCAGCGAGCAACTTCCTTGACGGCGACCGTTACGTATTCGAAGGTGGCGCCAAGACCGCGGCGGAGATGACCGGTATCTATGCGCAGTGGCTAGATGCGTATCCGATCGTCTCGCTGGAGGACCCGCTGGGCGAAGAGGACTGGGCAGGCTGGCGGGAGCTGACTGCCGAGCTCGGCGGGCGGGTCCAGATCGTCGGCGATGACATCTTCGTCACGAACCCGGAGCGGATCAGGCGCGGCATAGCGGAGAAGGTCGCCAACTCGCTGCTGGTGAAGGTCAACCAGATCGGCACGCTGACCGAGACGTTCGGTGCCGTCGACCTGGCCCACCGGAGCGGCTACACCACGATGGTGAGTCACCGGTCCGGCGAGACCGAGGACACCACCATCGCCGACCTTGCAGTGGCGATGAACTGCGGTCAGATCAAGACCGGAGCACCGTGCCGCTCGGAGCGGGTCGCGAAGTACAACCAGCTGCTGCGGATCGAGGAGCTGCTCGGTGACGGCGCCGCTTACCCTGGCCGGGCTGCGTTCCCCAGCTCGGCGGCCCGGGACCAGGCAGCAGAGGATCAGTGAGCTCAGCCGGGCCGGCCGGGCGGGCAGGCGCGCGAACGATCACGCGCCCGAAGCTCACCGGCCGCGCAGCCGTGCTGGCGATCGTGCTCTGCGCGATAGCTCTGACTCTGGCTTACCCGATTCGCGAGTACATCGCCGATCGCCGCCAGACTGACCAGCTCGCGGAGTCGAACGCCCGGCTTGCCCGCGAGGTCAAGTATCTGCAGCAGCAGGCGCGTGCGCTGGACACGCCTGCCGTCATCGAACAGAAAGCACGGGACGACCTGCACTGGTGCTTCCCCGCGCAGACGTGCTACGAGGTAATCCCGCTGGCCACGACGCACGCGAAGGCGGGAGCGAAGCCAGCCGGCTCGCCGTGGTACGGACGGCTCTGGGCGTCCGTGCAGAAAGCTGACGGAAGCCCGGCTCGGTGATCACGTGACCGAGCCCTGCGGGCCTGCTCACCGGCCGGCCGCGGCTGACCTGGCGGTAGTCACCGAGCAACTCGGCCGGCCGCCCAGGGGCGTGATGGCGATTGCGCACCGCTGCCCCTGCAGCCTGCCGGACGTAGTGCAGACGGCTCCCCGGCTGCCAGACGGCACTCCGTTCCCGACGCTGTTCTACCTCACCTGCCCGCGCGCGTGCGGGGCGCTGAGCAGCCTGGAGGCTGCCGGGGTAATGCGCGAGATGACTGCGCGGCTGCAGTCCGACTCGTCCCTGCGAACGAGCTACCGTGCGGCTCACGACGATTACCTGGCGCGCCGGGACAGGGCAGCAGCCGCCGCCGGGCTCGAGCCGCTGCCGCCCGGCACGCAAAGCGCGGGCGGCATGCCGGACCGGGTGAAGTGCCTGCATGCGCTCGCCGCGCACGCCCTGGCCGTGCCGGGCATCAATCCGCTCGGCGAGGAGGCAGTGCGCCGGGCCGGGGAGTGGTGGCACGCGGGACGATGCGTGAGCGCGGCGCAGCTCGCGGGTCAGGGAACTGACGGCGCCCGGAAGGCGGACCGATGACCATGCGCGTGGCGGCCATCGACTGCGGGACGAACTCGCTCCGGCTGCTGATCGCGGACGTCGATATAGCGCGAGGCAAGCTGACCGATCTCGAACGGCGGATGGAAATCGTCCGGCTGGGGCAGGGGGTGGATGCCACCGGCATGCTTGCCCCCGAAGCGCTCGACCGCACGCTGCGCATGCTGGCCGAGTACGCAAAGCAGATCGGCGCCGCGGACGTGGCAGCGGTGCGGATGGTCGCCACCAGCGCGACCAGAGACGCCGGTAACGCTGCTGACTTCTCGGGCGGCGTCCAGGCCGCGCTCGGCATCACGCCTGAGGTCATCAGCGGCAGCGAGGAGGCCCGGCTGTCGTTCGCTGGCGCGACCGCCGAGTTCGCTGCGGCAAGCGCCAATGCCGGCCAGTCACCGGTTCCGCCCTTCCTCGTAGTCGATATCGGCGGCGGATCGACCGAATTCGTACTCGGGAACGGGCTCGCAGCGGCAGCTGACCTGGCCGCGATCTCGGTCGATATCGGCTGCGTGCGGCTGACCGAACGGCACTTGCATTCCGATCCGCCTACTGCGGCGCAAGTTGACGCGGCGACCGCGGATATCGACCGCGCGCTCGGCGCGGTGGAGGCGGCCATCGCCGTGCGCCAGGCCCGCACGCTGGTCGGCCTTGCCGGATCAGTCACCACTGTCACCGCCATCGCGCTCGGCCTGCCCGCGTATGACCCGGCGCGGACTCATCACGCGAGGATCTCAGCGCAGGTCGTTCACGCGGTCACCGAGCGGTTGCTCGGCCAGACGCGCGAGCAGCGGGCTGAGATCGGCTCCATGCATCCGGGCCGGGTGGACATCATCGGAGCCGGGGCGCTCGTCCTGGACCGGATCATGCAGCGGTACGGGTTCGCCGAGCTAGTCGCCAGCGAACACGACATCCTCGACGGCATCGCCTGGTCACTTGCCGCCCGTGACTGAGGGTGCCGTGCCGGACCGGCAGGCCGCCGTGCCGCCCGGCAGCGGCTGGCCGGAGGACCCCGCAACGGCCTCAACGCCGGTGGCGAGCAGCGCGGCCGAGGTCCGGGCGCTAGCCGCTAGCGCCGGCTCGCTGGCTGAGGTCGCAGCCCGCGAGTCGGTCTGTCGTGCCTGCGACAGGTTGGTGCGCTGGCGCGAGGAGGTCGCACTGACCAGGCGTCGCTCGTTCGCTGGCGAGACTTACTGGGGACGCCCGGTGCCCGGCTGGGGCGACGAGCACGCGGCCATCCTGATTCTCGGGCTGGCGCCGGCCGCCCACGGAGGAAACCGCACTGGCCGCATCTTCACCGGTGACCGGAGCGGCGACGTGCTCTTCGCCTCGCTGTGGCGGTGCGGTCTCGCCGCGCAGCCCGAGTCAGTCCGGGCCGGCGACGGTCAGCGGCTCATCAACACGCGCGTGGCAGCGGCTGTGCACTGCGCACCGCCCGCAAACAAACCGGAGCCTGCCGAGCGAGATGCCTGCGCTCCATGGCTGGCAGCGGAGCTACGCCTGCTACGGGACAACCTCCGGGTCGTCGTATGCCTCGGGCATTACGCCTGGCAGGCGCTCTGGCCGCAGCTATCGGCTGGCGGCTACCCGGTGCCGAGGCCCCGGCCGGCGTTCGGTCACGGCACCGAGGTGCGACTGGCTGCTCCTGGATCTGCCAGGGCCGGACTTACCGTGCTGGGCTGCTATCACCCGAGTCAGCAGAACACCTTCACCGGCCGGGTCACCGACGGCATGCTCGATGACGTGTTCAGCCGGGCCAGCGACCTGTCCGCTGGCGGCTAGGAGAAAGCGGTGGCGTAGTCGCTGACGAACTGCTCGAAGGACCGTGCGGGGCGGCCAAGGAGCGACGGTACGTCGTCGGTGATCCATTCGGCATCGCCGTCGGCGGCCAGGCTGAACGCCTGGGCGTTCATCTGCGCGATCTGCTCTGGCACGCCGGCCTTGATCATGGCCGCTGTGTTCGCCTCGAGGGTGAGCTCACGGTAGGCAATGGTCCTGCCAAGCTGCTTGGACAGGACGGCGGCCACGTCATAGTTGGAGACCAGGCCGGGGCCAGTGAGCCAGTAAGTCTGGCCAGCATGCGGGGCGGGAGATGCGGCGATCTTCGCCGCCACTGCCGCGACGTCCCTGGCGTCGACGAGGCCGAAGCGGCCGTTGCGCGCCGCTGAACCGAAACTGCTCGAGCTCGCGATCGCCGGCGCCAGCGCCAGGACGTTCTGCATGTAGGCGTTCGACCGCAACAGCGTGTGCGGGATCCCGCAGGCGGCCAGGCCTGCCTCGATCTCGGCTTGCCAGCGCCGCCGAGCTATCGGGGAGTCAGCCGAGGCCTTGCTGGTCGCCTTGACCACGTGCCCGACGCCGGCGCGCGCGGCACTGGCGACCACGTTCAACTCCTGCGCCGGCACGGCCGGGCTGACGAGCACCACGGCGCTGACGCCTGTCATTGCCTCGTCAATCGTCGCAGGCATGTCGAGGTCACCCTCGGCGATTTCGGCGCCCGCCTCGGCCAGTGCGGCTGCCTTTGCCGGGTTGCGAACCAGAACCCGGACGGGCATGCCCCTGTCCCGTAGCAGGCTGACGGTCTCGGCACCGACCTTCCCGGCCGTTGTCACAAGAATCAAGGTAACGCCCTCGCTTACCAGAGAATGGGTTGTACGACCCACTGTGGCCGGCAGAGAAGTGGGTTGTCAAACCCAGAAGACGGTAACGTAGCAACACGAGACGCGAGATGCAGGACCGGCCCGTGCTGACGCCGAAGGGAGAGCGCACCCGGGGCCGGATCGTCGATGCGGCAGCCCGGCTCATCCACGAGCGGGGTGTGGCGGGGACCACGCTGGAGGACATCAGATCGGCGGCTGGCGTGAGCGGGTCGCAGCTGTCTCACTACTTCGCCGACAAGGACGAGCTTGTGCAGGCGGTCATCGACCGACAGGCCGCAACCATTGCCGGCAACCAGCGACGGGCAGATCTCAGCAGCCCGGCAGGGCTCCGGAACTGGCGCACCATGCTGATCGCGGAGGCAAAGCGCAGTGCAGGCAGGGGCGGCTGCCCGCTGGGCTCGCTGGCCGGGCAAGTGGCCGAGAACGACGCGCAGGCCCGCGCGCTTATCGCGGCCGGATTCGGGCAGTGGTCAGCCGCGATCAGCGACGGCCTGAGCAGCCTTCAGGCCGCCGGGTACCTGCCGGACGGCACGGACCCTGACGACCTGGCAGTCACCCTCCTCGCCGTCATCCAAGGCGGGCTACTGCTCGCCCAGGTCCAGCGAAATACCGGTCCACTCGAAACCGCTGTCGACACCTTGCTCGAACTCGCCGGAGTCGGCCGGCATGCCTGACGCCTCTGCTGCCCGGGCAGTGCGAGTGATCTTGTGCAGCCGCGAATCCGGGATCACCCAGGGTTAATGCCAATAGCGCATTGGTTACGCGGAGTGTCCTGCGACTAACCTGAGTGCGAAAGATCGCACAGATAAGATACCTGACATTGGCAGGGAAACGGCCCTAAGTAATTGTCATATCTAGAGTCCAAGATGGGCGCGGGGTATCATCGCAATGCCCCCGTAGCCCAAGGGAAGAGGCCGGCCCCCTAAAAGGGTCCCCAGTGTCGGTTCGACTCCGACCGGGGGTACTACTGACCTGCGGGTAAATGCTCGTTCACGAGGCCGGTTATCTGACCCGCCATTCAGCAGGCACGGATTGCTTCGCCGAGTTCAGCTAGAATTGGCCGCGCGGTAACGTAGCCGGATTCTGCCGCGATTAACCGCTGGCGGGTGACACCTGCAGCCAATTTCGGGCAGCATTCAGTTGCCCGGCGCGGTACGCCAGGAAACGACATTGCAGCTAAGCAGCTACGTTTCTGCCTCATCACCCGCTCACGTCCGGTCCGGCACGGTCGACCGTAATTCTGATGATCAGGCGCTTATCTCTTCGCATCGCGTCGCGGTACTCAGCCCAGTCCGGGTGCTCGCCAGAGACCCGCCGGTAGTAGTCCTCGAGGAGTGGCATGGCGTCCGGCAGGTGAATAAGCTCAGCGTTGCCCTCAGCCTGCACCCATTCGCCGAAGAAGCCGTCGTTCAGCCCGCACAGCGACGCTCGAGGGTCTCGCGCCAGGTTCTTCGCCTTGATGGCCGTCTCCCTGGTGCTGATCAGCACACGGCCGTCGTCATCTACCGCTGCGACTACCGGCGAAAGCTGCGGGCGGCCATCTGACCTGGTAGTAGCCAGAACTGCCCGCGGATGGGTGGACAGAAAGCCGGTGGCCCGCCTGATGTCCACCGGCGCCGTCAGGCCCCGAAAAGCCTGCTGCGGCGCTGCACCTCGTACTCGTGCACAATCGCGCTGGCGTAGCCGTGCGACAGCCCGTGCTCGTCAGACAGCCAGTTCGCGCGCTCATTGCATCTCAGGAACGCAGGGCCAGACTCAAGACGGCTGAACCACTCTCGGAGTTGGAGTCCGGTAACGGACGGGATGCGGGCAAGCAGGTTCTGATGCATCTCCGGAGAGTGGGTCAGGGACAATGCGCACCTCCAGGGCGAGGGAGTCCTTGCTGTCGAGAGTGCACCACCGGGCGCGTTGTGACAACCCCCGATTGAAACCATTCCGTAATGCCCTGTTTGACGCGACGCCGCCTTCCGGGCATAGCACCCAGATCCTTGCCGCCAGCGTGAAGGTGCCGCTGGCGCTAGCTGAGGCGCTCGAAGATCATCGCCATGCCCTGGCCGCCGCCGACGCACATGGTCTCCAGGCCGATCGACTTGTCGTGGAACGACAGGCTGTTCAGCAGGGTGGAGGTGATCCGCGCGCCGGTCATGCCGAACGGGTGGCCGACCGCGATAGCCCCGCCGTTGACGTTCAGCTTGTCGATGCTGACGCCAAGGTCGGTGTAGGAGGGGATCACCTGGGCGGCGAAGGCCTCGTTGATCTCCACCAGGTCGACATCGTCAATGGTCATGCCCGCCCGGCTCAGCGCCTGGCGGGAGGCCTCGACCGGGCCGAGGCCCATGATCTCCGGCGACAGCGCGGTGACGCCCGTCGACACGATCCTGGCCAGCGGCGTGATGCCAAGCTCCGCGGCCTTGGTATCGCTCATCACGATCACCGCCGCGGCACCGTCGTTGAGCGGGCAGCAGTTGCCAGCCGTGACCGTGCCGTCCGGCCGGAATACCGGCTGGAGCTGGGAGACCTTCTCGAGCGTAGTGCCGGGCCGCGGTCCGTCATCAGCCGTGACAACGGTCCCGTCCGGCAAGGTCGCCCGCGTGATGTCCCGCTGCCAGAAGCCATCGGCGAGAGCCTTCTCGGCCAGGTTCTGTGACCGGACACCGAACTCGTCCTGCTCCTCGCGGCTGACGCCGCGGAGTTCGGCCACGTTCTCGGCGGTCTGGCCCATCGCGATATAGACGTCAGGGACGTTGCCGTCTTCGCGGGGGTCGGTCCAGTGGAAGCCGCCCTTCTTCATCTCCTCGGCCCTGGCCTCGGCGCCGGCGAAGACCGGGTTCTTGGTGTCCGGTGCTCCGTCGCTGCTGCCCTTGGGCGGGGCGAACCGGCTGACGGTCTCGACACCGGCTGAGATGTATATGTCGCCCTCGCCCGCCTTGATCGCGTGGAAGGCCATCCGGGTGCTCTGCAGCGAAGACGAGCAGTACCTGGTGATGGTGGTGCCGGGCAGCGTGTCATAGCCGAGCATGACGGCGACCACGCGGGCCATGTTGTAGCCCTGCTCACCGCCGGGGAGGCCGCAGCCCAGGATCAGGTCGCTGATCTGCGCCGGGTCTACCTGCGGCACCTTGGCCAGCGCGGCGGCAACCATCTGCACAGTGAGGTCGTCCGGGCGGATAGTGGTAAGTGATCCCTTGAATGCCCGGCCGATCGGCGAGCGGGCGGTGGCGACGACTACTGCCTCGGGCATGATCGCTCCCTGCGAGACTGTCCCAGCTGACCCTGTCAGTTAACCCCGTTAGTTAACTCGACGGTAGTTTATGCAACAGATCCTGCCATCCCCTGCTTCCCTGCTGCTAACCCAGGCCGGTCTGGTGGTCCGGTAGCGTCGGTTACCTAGGAACGTTCTTGCTGACAAAAGGTCCTGGCCCGGTCGCGGCCGGCCAGAGCTGCCGGGTTGCGCGGTGCGCCCCTGATACCGGACAAATGAGCCAGAAGGCGGCGACACAATGCAGGTGCACGACTCCCTGATCGATCTGGTCGGGAACACTCCGCTGGTCCGGCTGCGCAAAGTGACCCGCGGCCTGCCGGGCGACGGCGCAGGGCCGACTGTGCTGGCCAAGGTGGAGTACTTCAACCCCGGCGGATCGGTGAAAGACCGGATCGCGCTGCGGATGGTGGAGGCTGCGGAGAAGTCCGGCGCACTCAAGCCAGGCGGCACGATCGTCGAACCCACCTCGGGGAACACCGGCATCGGGCTCGCTATCGTGGCCCAGGAAAAGGGCTACCGCTGCCTGTTCGTTTGCCCGGACAAGGTCAGCCAGGACAAGATCAACGTGCTGCGCGCCTACGGCGCGGAGGTGGTGGTCTGCCCGACCACGGTCTCGCCGGACCACCCCGACTCCTATTACTCGGTCTCCGACCGCCTGGCCGCCGAGACGCCCGGCGGCTGGAAGCCGAACCAGTACGCGAACCGGGAGAATCCGGAGTCCCACTATCTTTCCACCGGCCCGGAGATCTGGGCGCAGACCGACGGCCGGATTACCCACTTCGTTGCCGGGATCGGTACCGGCGGCACGATCTCTGGTACTGGCCGGTTCCTCAAGGAGGTTTCCGGCGGCCGGGTGAAGATCATCGGCGCCGATCCCGAAGGCTCCGTCTACTCCGGCGGGACCGGCCGTCCGTACCTGGTCGAGGGTGTCGGCGAGGATATCTGGCCGGAGACCTACGACAAGAACATCTGCGACCAGATCATCGCTGTGAGCGACGCTCAGTCATTCCTGATGACCCGCCGGCTGGCACGCGAGGAGGCACTGCTGACCGGCGGTTCGTGTGGCATGGCCGTGGTAGCCGCGCTCCGCGTTGCCAAGGATGCCCGGCCGGACGATGTGATCGTGGTCCTGCTGCCCGACGGCGGCCGCGGATACCTGGCCAAGATCTTCAACGATGAGTGGATGGCCGACTACGGCTTCCTCACCGAGGAGACGACTGAGCCTCTGGTGGGTGACGTGCTTGAGCGCAAGGCCGGATCGTCGCTGCCCGCGTTCGTGCATGCGCACCCTACCGACACCGTCCGCAACGTGATCGCCAGCCTGCGCGATTTCGATGTGTCGCAGTTGCCCGTTCTGAGCGCCGAACCGCCAGTCATGGCAGCCGAGGTGGTCGGCTCGATCGTGGAGCACGACCTGCTGGACGCGCTGGTCACCGGCAAGGCGGCGCCCGACGACCAGGTAGCCGGCCTGATGTCGCCACCACTGCCGTCGATAGGCTCTGGCGAGCCGGTCAGCGCGGCGGCCCGCGCCCTCGGCGCCGCGGGTGCCGCCGTGGTGCTGATCGACGGCAAGCCGGCCGGCGTCATTACCAGGCAAGACGTTCTGACGTTCCTGTCCGGCGAAGCGGGATAAGGGCGCGACCGGAAAGTGCACGTTCCCGGCCTGAAATTGCCTGTCCTCGATCGCCGCCTCAGGTGAAGATCTTCGCAGCGCAAAGGAGCGCTTTATGCACAGCCGCGATGCGTTCGAAACCCTGGCGATCCATGCCGGCCAGGATCCCGATCCGGCTACTGGTGCGGTCGTGCCACCGATTTACCAGGTCTCGACGTATAAACAGGACGGCGTCGGCGGGCTGCGCGGCAAAGAACTCGGCGCGGCCGCACGCTGGATTGACGGCTATGAGTACTCGCGGACCGATAATCCGACCCGCGGTGCACTCGAGGAATGCCTTGCCGCGCTTGAGGACGGCGCGCGCAGCCTGGCGTTCGCGTCCGGGATGGCGGCATCTGACTGCCTGGTGCGAGCAGTGTGCCAGCCCGGCGACCGCGTGCTGATCCCGGACGACGCCTATGGCGGAACCTTCCGGCTGTTCGACAAGGTGCTCACCAGATGGGGCATCAGCTACCGGCCGGTGCCCATGTCGGACCCGGTGGCCGTGCGGGCCGCTCTCGCCGAGCGTCCGGTACGCCTGGTCTGGGTCGAGACGCCGACCAACCCGATGCTCGGCATCGCCGACATCGCTTTGCTCGCCCAGTTGTGCCGCGATGCCGGCGCGATGCTCGTGGTGGACAACACGTTCGCCTCGCCGTACCTCCAGCAGCCGCTGTCGCTTGGCGCCGACGTGGTCGTGCACTCGACGACCAAGTACGTCGGCGGTCACTCCGACGTCGTCGGCGGGGCCGTCGTGGTTGCCGGCTCCGACCGTGGCGCCGATCATGACCTGGGCGAGCAGCTCTATTTCCTGCGGAACGCGACTGGCTCGGCGCCCGGCCCGTTCGACGCCTGGCTGACGCTCCGCGGCGCCAAGACCCTGGCCGTGCGGATGGACCGGCATTGCCTAAACGCGCAGCGCATTGCCGACATGCTGGCCGGACATCCTGGCGTCAGCCAGGTCTTCTATCCGGGGTTGCCGGCACATCCAGGGCATGAGGTAGCGGCGAAGCAGATGCGCGGGTTCGGCGGGATGGTGTCCTTCAGGGCGCGCGGCGGTGCCGCGGAAGCAGTCGCGATCTGCGGGCGCACCCGCCTGTTCACCCTCGGCGAGTCGCTCGGCGGGGTCGAGTCCCTGATCGAGCATCCGGCCCGGATGACGCACGCTTCGGTGGCAGGCTCAGCGCTTGAGGTGCCCGGCGACCTGGTCCGGTTGTCCGTCGGGATCGAGTCAGCCGACGACCTGATCGAGGACCTGCGCGCGGCGCTGGAAGATCACTGACCTGTCCGCAGTTGTTCCCCGCTATGCGCCGGGGAACTGCATCCGCTAGCAAGGGTCAGAGCTTGCCGTTCTGGAAGATGCGGTAGGCGACGGTGGCGAACGCAGCGCTGGTTCCAGGTACTCCGGTGATCGAGGTGTCCCCGCCGTCATAGAGTGGCGGCTGCGCGGCGAGCCACTTTCGTCCAGTCCAGAGGCCGGTGCCGCTGAACCAGGCGCCGTCCCGGCCGACGGCGGTGACGGCGGCAAACTGACTCTCGGTCGTCATCTGGGCCGGAACTCTGATCGTTTGCCAGCCACGCCCGTGCCAGTGCAGCAGCCGATAGGGGTCGCTGCCGCGTTCGGTCACCAGGATCCAGACATCGCGCCCGGAGGCGACGCTCACCTGCGGCGCGGCGGTGAGAACGGTATGCGGCACGCGCACCGAGTGCCAGGCGTTTCCGCTCCACCGGCGAGCGACAAGGACCGAATGGCGGCCGGCGGCCGGGCTTCTGCCGACCTGCCAGACCTGCCCGCCTGGCGCTGAGGCCACACTGACGTCGGGTTCGCTCGAACTGGAGAGCCAGCTCGAGCCGTTCCATCGCCAGACAGAGCTGCCGGAGGCATACCAGACCTCCGATGCTGAAACCACGGCCACCGTTCCGTATCCGGCCCCGGCCGGCAGGTTGTCCTGCTGCCATGACGTTCCGTTCCAGCGGGACGCCGCTGTCCACTCCACGCCGTTCATGGCACCGAACACCCAGATGTTGTCCGGTGCAGAAGCCGCCAGGAATTCCGGAACCAGGCCGCTCGGCAGTGCCCGGACGGTCTGCCACCGATGGCCATTGAAGCTCAGCAGGGACCTGACCGCACCCCGGCTAAAAATCGTCCATGCGTGCCGGGGCCCGGTTGCGGCGATACCGGTGAAGGAGTCGGCTACCGATACCTTGTGAACCACGCGCCAGGTCGTTGTTCCCGTCTGGGTCGCGGCGTCGGCGCTCGCCGCTGCCCCGATGAGTGTGAGAGTAGCTGCCAGCCCGGCTGCTCCGGCTCGTGCTGCCAATCTGCGCACAGCTTCCTCCTCGGCCAGCCGGCTCGCTGCGAACGGCGTGGAGGCCGATTAAATACCCTGATTGCAATTTGTAGAGTGAGCTTTAACGAACCGTGGAAGTCAATGAACCGCACCGGCCGGGGGGCGCCAGCGCTGCCAGCCGGGATGCACCTGGAAGAGCCGGGACGGGGCTAGGGGCGCGGCCAGGAGTTGCTCCCGGGAGTACAGCATCAGGCCGGCCGGAACTGGCTCCCACCAGGGCTCGCGGCTAAGCAGCCGGCCGTACAGCTCGGCGTGCCGGGCGCGCCGTCCGGATGCAGCAGCCGGGCCTAGAACAAGCTCGGAAGGCGCTGACTGGTCGGCTGCCTGCCACCGAAAGTCGGCAGAGACGCGGAGAAGGTCGCCGTGGTTGGGCAGGGCCGCGTGTGCCGTCAGGCAATGGAACAGCAGGACGTCGCCAGGCCGGTAATCGGTGGTAGCCCAGCGGGGCTCGTCGGCGCGCAGCAGCTGCGGCCGCAGCGGCGGCCCGAGATGGCTGCCCGGCAGCACGGCGAGGCCGCCGAGCGGCGCTGGGATATCCATGAGTGGCAGCCAGGTGGTAAGCATGTCCTGCACGCCAGCGACGGCAAAGTCCTGGTGGACGTACCGGCCCTTCGGGACCTTCAGCTGAGTGCCCTTCAGCTGGCTGATCTTCAGCGGGTTGATCTTCAGCGGGGACTCCGGATAGACGACGCGCAGCACCTTCACCGGGTAACTGAACGCGCCCGTGCCGAGGATCAGCCGGATCAGGCCGCGAAGGGGCGGCAGGTAGGCCAGCCGGTTAAGGGCGCGGCTGGCCAGCGCGGCCCGGAACGACGGATCGCCAAGCCCGTCGCGGACGGTGACTGCCCGCTGTGGCCCGACCGGACGTCCCGCGCTGTCGGTCCAGCCGCCGAGGCTCAGCTCGGTGCGGACGCTGTCGTAGGCGGCCTGGACATCGGCGGGCCGGAGCAAGCGGCGGAAGAACAAGTACCCGTCCGCGGCCAGCCGCTGCCGCAGTGCAGCCTGATTCGACTGAACTGCTATGGAGTCGGCCAGTTCGTGCACGGCACCTACGGTAACGCGGTGATGCGCCGTCTCTCGTGCATGGCGCGTGCCGCCTGTGCAGTCGTTGAATGTCGCGCCGGCCGGGGTTGGCTGACGCGGGGCGCGGCATCACGCAATCATTGGTCGGGTGAGCGGATCCGGCCGGGAAGGCCTGTTTGACGAGCTGTTCGGCCGTGGGAACGTCGGCGCGGGCGAGATGGACTGGCTGCAGGCTCTGCTTGATGCGGAAGCGGCGCTGGCAAGGGCAGCGGAACGAGCCGGTCTCACCGGCGCCGGCACCGGAGCCGCAGTCACTGCCGCGGCCAGGGCAGAGCACTTCGACATCGCCGAGATCGGGCGGCAAGCGGCACTTACCGGCAACCCTGTGCCCGCGGTGGTACGTGCACTGACTGCGCTGTTGCCGGCCGACGCGAAATCAGCTGTGCATGCCGGTGCGACCAGCCAGGACATCATCGATACCGCTGTCATGCTGCTGGCGAAGCGGGCGATCGCCGTCATCTGCGCGGACCTGGCGACTGCGGCAGACAAGGCAGCCGAGCTTGCCCGCGCCCACGCTGGCACCGTCATGGCGGGCCGGACGCTCCTGCAGCAAGCTGTGCCGGTCACGTTCGGCCTGGTCGCCGCGGGCTGGGTGGCAGGAATCGACGAGTCCCGGCACGAGCTCGGCCGGCTGCGTGCTCACCGGCTGGCGATACAGTACGGCGGCGCGGGTGGCACGCTGGCATCGCTCGGCGCGGACGGACCTGTCGTCGCCGCGTTGTTTGCTGAGGAGCTCGGTCTGGCCGAGCCAGCGCTGCCCTGGCACACCGAACGGCTGCGGATCGTGCAGCTCGCTTCCGCCCTGGCCGGCGCGTGCGCGGCGGCCGGCAAGGTTGCGAGGGACGTGACGCTGCTTGCGCAGACCGAGGTCGCCGAGCTGGCTGAGGGAACCGCCGATCCGCGCCAGGGCGGGTCCTCCGCCATGCCGCAAAAGCGGAATCCGGTCGCGTCCGTGCTTATCCTCGGCTCTGCCCGGCGCGCTCCCGGCTTGCTGGCGACGCTGGCAGCTGCGGCGGAGCAGGAGCACCAGCGAGCCGCCGGAGCCTGGCACGCGGAGTGGGAGACGCTGTCGGATCTGCTTCGGCTGACCGGGTCCGCGGCCTCGTGGACGGCGACGCTGCTGACCGGATTGCAGGTCGACGCGGTCCGGATGCGCGCCAACCTGGACGCGTCCGGCGGCCTGCCCATGGCCGAGCACGTGGCGGCTGAGCTAGCGCCGGCAGTCGGCCGGCTCGCCGCGCACGACCTGGTGGCTGCCGCGGCCGTCCGCGCGGCTGAACAAGGCACCGGGCTCGCCGAGGCGTTGCTCGGCGATGCGGAGACCGCGACTGCGCTTCAGGCCGCCAGCATCGGTGAAAGTCAGCTTGCCGCCGCGCTCGACCCGGCCGGGTACCTCGGGGCGACCGCGGACTTCATCGGTCGCGCGCTTGCCGCACACGGTGAAGCTGGTGATGGCAACGGCGGTCGCGCACCAGCCAGGGATCTTCACGATCCCGGCGCCGCCAGGCCAGCGGCCAGAAGTACCGGAACCATGGGCCGCGCTGAAGCTGCGGGCGCAACCGGATACGCGGGCTCCGCAGGAAACACAGTTGCCGGAGGAGATACCGGCGCTAGTGCAAACACGGACAGAACAGGAAGGGAGCGTCGTCCGGTGAACGATGACGAGCGCGCAGCCACGGGCATGCGCACCCGCCGCGAGGTGCTCGGTGATGACTACGTTGACCGGGTCGCGGCCAAAACTACCGACTTCACCGCGGCGTTCCAGGACTTCGTCACCAGGTATGCATGGGGCGAGCTGTGGAACCGGCCTGGCCTTTCCCGGCTTGAGCGCAGCATGATTACGATCGCGATGCTGGCGGCTCTCGGCCGCGACGAGGAACTGGCCCTGCACATCCGGGCGGCGCTGCGCAACGGCCTCGGCCCGGACGACATCTCTGAAGTTCTGCTTCAGGTGGCCGTATACGCGGGGGTGCCGGCAGCTAACCGGGCGTTCGGGGTCGCCGCCGCGACAATCGACAGCTATACGTAGTACGCACACGCGTTCACATAGCGGCTTTTGCGATATCGTGACCGTGAAGCGGACTTAAGGACGGGACGGACGTGGCAGAGATCGTGACGCTAGCCGAAGCGATCTCGGCGACCATTCGCGACGGCGACACCGTGGCGATGGAAGGCTTCACGCACCTGATCCCGCACGCTGCCGGCCACGAAGTGATCCGGCAGCAGCGGCGCGACCTCACGCTGATCAGGATGACACCGGACATCATCTACGACCAGATGATCGGCGCTGGCTGCGCACGCAAGCTGATCTTCTCCTGGGCCGGCAATCCTGGCGTCGGGTCGCTGCATCGTTTCCGGGACGCGGTGCAGAACTCCTGGCCGCAGCCGCTGGAACTCGAGGAACATAGCCACGCCGGGATGGCCAACCGGTTCGCGGCGGGCGCGTCCGGCCTGCCGTTCGGAATCCTGCGCGGCTATCGCGGCACCAGCCTGCCCGCCCATACCACCGGCGTCGCTGACATCGTCTGCCCGTTCACCGGTGAAACCCTGACCGCGGTGAGCGCGCTTGCCCCCGACGTTGCGGTTATCCATGCCCAACGCGCTGACAAGCAAGGAAACGTGCAGTACTGGGGCATCAGCGGCGTGCAGAAAGAGGCGGTCCTGGCTTCGAGCCGATCGGTCGTCACGGTCGAGGAGATCGTGGACTCACTTGATCCGCGTCCTGGCGCCGTGGTACTGCCGTGGTGGGCTATCAGCTTCGTAGCAGCCGTTCCCGGCGGCGCGCACCCGTCCTACGCGCTCGGCTACTCGGCCCGCGACAACGACTTCTACCAGGCCTGGGACTCGATCTCGCGGGACAGGCAGCGGTTCACGGCCTGGCTGGACGAGAACGTTTACGGCCGCGCAGTCGCATGCTGAGCTACACCTCTGACGAGATGATGACCGTGACCGCGGCGCGGTCGCTGAGGAACGGCATGACCTGCTTTGTCGGCATCGGCCTGCCGAGCGAAGCAGCCAACCTGGCTCGCATCACTCACGCGCCGGATCTCGTCCTGATCTACGAGTCGGGGACTATCGGCTCGAAGCCGGGTCAGGTGCCGCTGTCAATCGGCGACGGCATGCTCGCCGAGACCGCCGACGCAGTCGTCAGCGTGCCGGAGATCTTCAACTACTGGCTTCAGCCAGGGCGCATCGACATCGGCTTCCTTGGTGCGGCTCAGCTTGACCGGTACGGCAACATCAACACCACCGTGATCGGACCGAGCTACGACAAACCCGCCGTCCGGCTGCCCGGCGCTGGCGGCGCTCCGGAGATTGCCGCGGCGTGCAAGGAGGTTGCCGTAGTGCTGCGCCAGTCGCGCCGGACGTTCGCCGAGCGCCTCGACTTCGTCACCTCAGTCGGATTCGGCGACGGGCCAGGGGCGCGCGAGCGGCTCGGCCTGGCCGGCGGCGGACCGCGCCTGGTCATCACCGATCTCGGCGTGCTGCGCCCTGATCCGCGCACTTGTGAGCTCGTCCTGACCGGGATCTATGCCGGCGTGTCCGTCGCCACGGTCCGCGACAGCACCGGCTGGGACCTGACCGTGTCAGCCGAGCTGACGCAGATCGCGCCGCCGACTGACGCGGAGCTCGCCGCGCTGCGCGGGCTGCTCGACGCCACGCCACCGCCCGTCGCCGACAGCGCCGCACCGCCAGCCGCGATTGGCCCAGCCGCGATTGGCACGGGCACGATTGGCACGGGCACGATTACCACAGCCGGAGTCGGCGATTGACCGTGATCGGGTAGGAGCCCCGCTATGACCGGTAGTGATCAGCGCCATGCCAGCGCGGCCGAAACCGTTTCGTTCACGCTGCCGCGATACGTGTCGGCCGCGGGCGTTCATCCGCCGCTCGACACCCAGGCCTACCAGTCCTCCCGGCTGCGCGCACCGGGTCAGCCGCTGATACCGATGACCCAGCGGCTCACTGAGATCACCGGGCCGGTACTCGGCGCCGGACGGGTCACCGCCGACGACGCGGACCTGACCACGGGCCATGCTGGCGAGCCACTCGGCGAGCGCATCATCGTGAGCGGCCGCGTGCTGGATTCTGACGGTCGTCCGGTACCGGACACGCTCATCGAGATCTGGCAGGCAAATGCGTCCGGTCGGTACGCGCACCGCGTTGACGACCATCCGGCGCCGCTCGATCCGAACTTCACCGGCGAGGGTCGCTGCGTCACTGACTCGCTCGGCCGGTACCAGTTCGTCACGATTAAGCCGGGTGCGTACCCGTGGCGGAACCACTACAACGCCTGGCGCCCTGCGCACATCCACTTCTCGCTCCTGGGACGGGCGTTCACTCAGCGACTGGTCACCCAGATGTACTTCCCCGCGGACCCGCTGTTCCCGCTCGACCCGATCTTCAACTCGATCCCGGACCCGCAGGCGCGCGCGAGACTGATTGCCGCCTTCGACATCGAGCTGACGCAGCCGGACTGGGCCCTCGGTTACCGGTGGGACATCGTGCTGCGCGGCCGGACGGCGACCGTGTTCGAGACGCCGGGCAACTGAGCGAAGGGGGTCAAGTGAGCGAGGGCATCACGCCGTCCCAGACTGTCGGCCCGTTCCTTGCCATCGGGTTGCCGTGGCCGGACGGGCCGTTCGTGGTCCCGGCGGGCACCGCTGGCTCGATCGTCATCGAGGGCATAGTGCTGGACGGGGCAGGCCAGCCGGTCCCGGACGCGCTCGTGGAGACCTGGCAAGCCGACCCGGATGGCCGGTTCAACCATCCCGACGATCCGCGCGGCCCGGCCACGGCACCGGATGGCTTCCGCGGGTTCGGCAGATCGGCGACGGACCCGGGCGGGAACTACCGCATCGTCACCCTCCGCCCGGGCCCGCTGCCCTGCCCGGACGGCGGGACTGAGGCACCTCACCTGGACGTGTCGGTCTTCGCCCGGGGCTTGCTCGACCGGGTCGTGACGCGGATCTACTTCTGTGACGAAGCAGACGCCAATGCCGCCGATCCGGTGCTGGCATCCATCGCCGACCCGGCGCGCCGGGCCACCCTGATCGCCGCCCAAGACCCTGGTGATGCCGCTGGCGGCCGGTTCAGGTTCGACATCCGGCTGCAAGGCGACGGCGAGACGGTCTTCTTCGATGTCTGAACCGGCTCTTCCGAGGTCTGATCCTGCGCCGCTGGCGCTCGCTGCGCCAATCGCGGGACCGCAGGGCGGGCCGGTACTGGTTCTCGGCAACTCACTCGGCACCGGCGCCGAGGTCTGGGACGGGCAGGTATCGGCTCTGCAGGAGAGATTCGCGCTCGTGCGATACGAGCTTCCCGGCCACGGCGGCTCGGCCGCGCGTCCGGGCCCGTACACGCTCGCCGAGCTGGGTGCCGGCGTCCTTGCATTGCTGGACTCGCTGGGCGTGGGGCGGGCCGGCTACTGCGGGATATCGCTCGGCGGCATGATCGGGATGTGGCTTGCGGCTCACGCGCCCGGCCGGATAGCTGCGCTTGGCCTGGTCTGCACCGCCGCGTATCTTCCCCCAGCCGAACACTGGCGGCAGCGAGCCGCGCGGGTCCGGGCGGCTGGCATGGCTTCGATCTCGGCCGCGGTTGTCAGCCGCTGGTTCACCCCGGCTTATGCCGCTGCCGAGCCGGGCGTCATCGCAGTGTTCCGGGCTGGACTCGAGCGAACCGATCCCGACGGCTACGCAGGTTGCTGCGAGGCCATCGCGGCCATGGACCTGCGCCCGGACCTGGCCGCCATCACCGCGCCGACGCTGGTCATCGCGGGCGCTGACGATCCAGCCACGCCGCCGGAGTACGGCGGCGCTATCGCGAGCCAGATTGACCGCGCGCGGTTCGAGGTAATCCCCGGCGCGGCCCATCTCGCCGCAGTGTCGGCGCCCGACTCCGTCGCGGCTGCACTCACTGCCCACCTGGCCGCGGCGGCGGTGTCTGACCATCGCTGGCGCAACGGGCGCTAGCATGCGCTCTAATGACAACTTCTGGGCGCACAGCGAACACGTCGGGCACGGGCCGGGACAGCGACTTCGTTCAGTCGCTCGACCGGGGGCTCGCCGTCATCAGGGCCTTCGGCCCTGGCCGGGAGCGACTGAGCCTCAGCGACGTCGCCAGGGAAACCGGGCTGACCAGAGCTGCGGCGCGGCGGTTCCTGCTGACGCTGGTCAAGCTCGGTTACGTCCGCAGCGACGGCCGCGAGTTCTCCCTGAGACCGAGGGTGCTCGAACTCGGTTACGCGTTCCTGTCAGGTCTGGCGATGCCCGAGATCGCGTCGCCGCACCTGGAAGAACTCGTCGCGCAGGTACGGGAGTCGTCGTCGATCTCGGTACTGGACGGACATCACATCGTCTACGTCGCGCGAGTGCCGACCAAGCGGATCATGACGGTCGCAATCTCGGTTGGCACCCGCTTCCCGGCCTACGCGACATCAATGGGCCGGGTGCTGCTTGCCGGGATGAGCCCGGGCGACCTCGAGAAGTACCTGAGCGAAGCTGACTTCGAAGCATTTACTGCGCGAACGGTTACTGATCCGGACCGGCTGCGGGAGATAGTCCGCGAAGCGGACCGGCAGGGCTACGCGATCGTCGATCAGGAACTGGAAGAAGGCCTTCGCGCGATCGCCGCGCCCATCCACGGGGCGGGCGACGCAGTGATCGCGGCCATCAACTTGTCGGCACACGCAAGCCGGGTCAGCCTGGCCGCGATGCGGGCCGTCCTGCTGCCTGCGCTGCTGCAGACGGCCCGGCAGATCGAGTCGGACCTGCGCTCGCAGGGCGTCAGCTAGTCGTGATCGCCGGGCGGCTCCTCGCAGTCAGCCTCAGTCATCAACTGGGCTAGCCAGGCCGCACTTGCCCGCGCGACTCGCGGTGGCACTCCTAGCTCGTCGAGCAGGTCCCCGGCAGCCATCATTTCGTCCCGCCGTCGCCGCGCATGCCGGATGCTGCCTTGTTCAAGCCGGTCAACCGTGCTCGCGGAAGCGTCCGCGAGGATCTGCCCGATATCGGCACGAAGCCAGTCTTCGCAGCCCGCTGCCCGTCCGGCCCGGAGCGCTTCGGTGACGGCAGCCGCCAGGCCTTTGTAAAACACGCTCCGGACGAGCTTGCGACTCGCTGCCGTTCCGGCCGGGCCGGGAAGCACCGTGACCGTAGCTCCCAGCTGGCGGAGAATGCGAGCGTAGTCGTCGGCCGCCGGACCGCTCGCCAGCATCGGCGTTCGGAGGCCCAGACCCGGCACTGGTGCCATGAGGGCGACGTCGGCGAAAGCAACGCCTGATTGCGCAGCGACCTTCGCCAATCCCGCCTTGAGGCCTGCGGAGCCGGTATTCAGGTCAGCGTAGATTGCGCTGGCGCCGATACCGGCAAGCGCCAGCTGAAGGGTTTCAGGCGCCTCGTGCGCGCTGGTCAGCGACAGGATGAGGTGTGCTCCCCGGGCAGCGTCGGCATCACTGGAGAGATCCTGGACGGTGCCGGGAGCTGGCACCTTCGGATCGAAACCACGGACGATCGCCCCGGCCAGGGCAAGGTCGGTGGCGATCAGCGATCCGGCCTCGCCTAGCCCCAGCACCGCGATCACAGGAGCGGCTGATGTTCTCATCACTAGTTCCCGGCTAGCGCGGCATCGTCGCGACCGTGAGAGCGCGGAACGCCTCGATCACGCTCTGCAGGTGAGTGTGCATGGCTCGCTGCGCCTCAGCCGGCTCCCGTCCGGTGATTGCGGCGACGATGGCCTCATGCTGAGGCAGCGACACAGCGGGCCGTCCCGGCACGAGCGCGAGCGAGAACTGGTGGCGGACGGTCTGGTCGCGCAACTGGCGGAGCAACCGGGACGCGGTCTCATGGGCGGCGATGTCGCGGATTGCGGCATGCAGCCGCGCATTCAGGTCGCTGTAGGTCAGTAGCTCCGACTTCGCCATTGCCGCGCGCATCTCTCTGACCAGACCGCGCAGCATGGCGATGTCAGACTTGGTCACCCGCTCTGCGGCCCTGGCAGCCAGCATGCCCTCGAGCAGGATGCGGACCTCGGTAATCTCGATCGCCTCCGCCAGTGATACCTCGCGTACCCGGGCGCCCCTGTTGTGCTGGAACTCGACCAGGCCCTGTGCTGCCAGATCCTGCAAGGCCGTGCGGAGAATGAACCTCGATGTACCGAACCGTTCACAGAGATCGACCTCCACCAGTCGCTGGTTCGGCACGTATTCCCCGGCAAGGATGGCCGCGCGGAGCGCTTCGGTGACCGCGAGCTTGGAGTCTTCAGGCACGGCTCAGCTCCTCACTCCACGGGCGGCGTGCCGTGAGTGTGGAACGAGCCGATTGTGGCCAGACCCCAGGCCTGGCCTTTGGCGCGTTCGGCCTCAGTCCAGGTCACCGGCTCCCAGTCAGGCGCGAAGATCAGCCTCGCGCAGGGGTTGCAGAGCTCGATGCGGTTCCCGCCAGGCTCGTACACGTACAGGAAGAACGTCTGCTGGATAGCGTGCTTATGCGGCCCGGTCTCGATGAACACCTGCTTGTCCAGACAGATGTCGGCGGCCCTGAGCACGTCTTCTCTGGTGTCGGTTGCGAAGGCGATGTGGTGCAGACGCCCGTTCGCGCCGGTCCAGTCGTTGGTATAGACGAGGTCGTAGGACTTCTGCGCGAAATGGGTCCACTGAGCGGAGACGGTGCCGTTGTCGAGGACGATCTGCTCCGTCACCCGCCCGCCGAGCACAGAACAAATGAAACTGCCGTTCGGCTCGCTCTGCGCGGCCAGGAAATTCACGTGGTCCAGGCGGCGCACGCACACGCCGCGGGCGGGATAGGCCTGAGCTTGATTCTTCAGGGCCGGCTTCAGGCCAGCGGGAGGCTCATACCGTTCGGTCTCCCAGTAGAGCTCGAACTCATGACCGTCCGGGTCGCGGAACAGGTAGGTAGGCCCGATCCCGGCGTCGCCATCTCGCCAGCCGACACCGAGGCCGCGCGATTCGATCTCGGCGACCCGGCGCTTGAGCGCTCCCGCGCTCGCTGCGCGCAGGCCGGTGCGGCGGATGCCAGAGGTAGCCGCCGCGGTCAGCTTGAGGCTGTGGTGCTCGTAGTCGTCCCAGGTGCGCAAGTACACCGAGTCGCCGCTGGCCCCGTTCTGGGTAAGGCCGAGCACCTCGGTAAAGAACCACAGACTCCGGTCGGGTTCTGGAGTCAGCAGCTCGGCGTGCCCGAGGTGGGCTATCTCGTGCAGCAAGCGCGCCATCAGGGCTCCTCTCCGGCGGTGGCTGCCGCGCCTGCCGGGTAGACGGTACCGTCGAAAAGCTTGCGGGCGGTCCGCACGACGCCTGCACGGCGGACCAGGGGCGGCTTGCAGGAGGTGTCGACCTCCACGTCAACGAGCAGGTGCCCGGTCGGGTGCTCGACGTCAATCGGCTGTCTCGGAGCGGGCATCACGGCGAGTTCCGTCCCGACTGCACCGGGAAGCAGCAGGGCCGTGGCGGCACTGACTGCGCCGAGCACGCCGATAGCGGTGTGCGGGCGAACCGGGATAAATGTGCGGGTGCAGATAGTGCCGCCGTCCACGGGCCTGCTCACCAATGTCGTCTTCGGTACGGACAGCTGGCTCACGTCACCCAATCCCATCAGCTTGCCTGCGGCCAGCCGCAGCGACTCGATGCGGCCGGCCAGTGCGGTGTCGCCAGTCAGTTCGGGATGCGACTCGTATCCGCTGATCCCGAGGTCCCTGGCCCGCGCTACGACCACCGGCATGCCGTTGTCGATGCATGTCACCTCGACATCGCCGATGATGTCGCGGACGCTGCCGGTGGGCAGCAAGGCGCCCGTTGCCGAGCCGGCCGTGTCGGCGAAACGCAAACTGATAGGGGCCGCCGTGCCGGGGACCCCGGCGATCGCGGTTGTGCCGGAGTAGTCAGGAACGCCGCCAGGAGTTCCGAAAGTGGCCGTGACCACGCTGCCGGAGTTCAGCATCCGGATGCGGGTTGTCGTCGAGCCAGCGCCTGGCTCGATGAGCCCGCGCTCCACTGCGAACGGTCCTACCCCGGCCAGAATGTTCCCGCAGTTCTGCTGGTCTGTGACAGTCGCCTGCTCGACCCCGAACTGCAGGAACAGGTAGTCGATGTCGGCGGCGTCGTCTTCCGACGCTGAGACGACCGCAACTTTCGACGTGAGCGAGTGAGCCCCGCCAAGTCCGTCGATCTGCAGCGGATGGCCGCTTCCCATGATCCGCAGCAGCAGTCCGTCTCGCCGCTCTGGTTGCAGCGGCAGATCGGAGGCCAGGAAGTAAAGGCCCTTCGAGGTGCCGCCGCGCATCATCATGCAGCGAATGCCGTTCGCCTCTGGGCGGGTCACTGCGTGCCCGCGTAGGCGTGATAGTCGAGGTACTCCACTCCCAGCTCTGCCAGCACTGTCCGCAGGCCGTAGCGATCAAGGCTCAGCTCGCCCTCGCGGAACGCGATGCGCGCGGCACTCTCCTTCTCGGCTCGAGCGCGAGCCGCCGAGACGGCCTGGCTAACCTGCTGCCGGGCGACGACCAGAACTCCGTCGTCGGCCGCGATGACAGCGTCGCCCGGGGCGATGTGCTGGCCGTTGATGCTGACGGGAACGTTGACGGCACCTGCGGTCGCCTTGACCGTTCCCTGCGCGGACACCGCCGAGCAGAACACCGGGAAGCCCATTGCCTGCAGTTCGGCGGTGTCGCGGACGCCGCCGGTCGTCACGAGCCCGCGCACTCCCCGACGCTGCGAGGCTGTAGCCAGCAACTCGCCGAACGCGCCGTCAGTGCACGCCGAAGTAGTAGTCACCACCAGGACGTCGCCGGCCTGGCACTGTTCTACCGCGGCGTGGATCATGAGGTTGTCACCTGGCCAGCAGACAACGGTCACGGCTGTCCCGGCGAGCCCGGATCCGGGGTAGACCGGGCGGATGCCCGGCCCGAGGTAACCGGTGCGGCCAATCGCCTCATGTACCGTCGCGACGCCGAACTCCGCCAGCCGCGCGACCTCAGCTTGATCTGCTCGCGGGCAGCCCGTGACGATGACGTTCCTCACCTGAGCATCCCGGTCACTTCCGGATAGACCCGCATGTAGGCCTCGGCCATGGTCGAGTGCGCCAGGCCCAGATTGGGACCGGCATTGCGCTGGAGCTGGACGCCGCGACGCCGGGCGAGGTCGGTGTAGTAGTCCCACATGTGCTGCTGCGCCTTGAGGCACTCCATTGCCTTGCGTTTCACGCTGAAAACTGGCGTGATATCCAGCAGCACTTGCGGCTTGAAGTCGCATTGCTCGGGCTGGTGCGGCTCGAACAGGAACACCGGCGGTGCGCCCAGCGGCTCGCCTTCCGCGTCATAGCCAATGGCCTGGGCGAATACCCGGGCCTGCAAGGCCATCCTGGCGGCCGCGGGGTGGTCCGGGTTGTACGGATCAGCCAGCGCATGGGTGAGCACGACAGCCGGCCTCACCCGCCGGTAGCAGCCCACGATCGCGTCGATAAGCTCGTCCGATTCACGGAGCGGGTAATCGCCTGCGTCGGCGAACTCGATCGCGGCGCCTAGAACCTCCGCGGCGTGGCTTGCTTCCTCCTGCCGGATCGCCTTGATCTCGGCCAGCTGCTTGCCCGCGCGCCAGGCGCTCGCCGACTCGCCGCGCTCGCCGTAACTCAGGCACAGCACTGTCACTTGCGCGCCGCTAGCTGACGACAGGGCGACCGCGCCTCCGGCACGCCAGACGAAGTCGCCAGCGTGTGCGCTTACCACCAGGAGTGGACCGGCCGGTGCATCGTTGGTCGCGCTCATCTGTTCCCTTCCCGGCAGGGTCGGCCTCGGCCGAAAGGCTAACGAAATGCGAGCGATATTGTCAACGATCCGCTCCGATGCCAGCTTCTCCTACCGGGGTTGCTCAACTCCGGGCAAGCGGATAAGGCAAAAAGACGACGAAATTGTTGACATTAGTGAGTGGCCGAGTCTAGGTTCTCGGCAGCGACTCCGCTCACAGATCGCCGTCGATATTGATGGTGGTGCCCGGTCCGCCGCACGCGCACTGCGGCATATGACGCGCCATTATGACCCGTTGACAGTGATCCGCGAGGCTGATTAAGTTTCTACATTGCGAATAGCCGTACGCCAAGCGAACACTGCTGCTAAAGCCGCCATCCCGCAGTGCATGCAGTTGAAACAAGCACTGGTCCGAGGCGGATCACGGGACCAGCCTCGGCGCGCTCGCCACAGGTGCCGTCCCGGCTCTGCGACACGACCTCACAAGGAGATCGATGACAGATGGTTGATCAGAGTGGGCAATCCGGCGGCCTTATTCTGTCCGGAAACATCAGTCGGCGGGGCCTGCTGCGCGCTGCTGGCGCAGGCGCAGCCGTCATAGGATCAGGCGGGCTGCTGGAGGCGTGCAGCTCCGCCATCAAGGGTTCCGGCTCAGGCAGCAGCACAAAGGCCATCACGATCGGCTGGATCCACCCGCTGACTGGTGACCTGGCCGGGTTCGGCGCAGCAGATAACTGGGTGACCTCCAAGATCAAGCAGACTACGCCGTACAAGAACGGCTTCAAGATCGGCGGCAAGACCTACCCGGTCACCATCAAGTCCTATGACACGCAGTCCAGTGACACCAGGGCGGGCGATCTAGCCCACCAGGCCATCCTGACCGACGGCGTAGACCTCCTGTTCGCGTCGTCGACACCGGAGACCGTTAACGCCGTCGCGAGCACGGCCGAGACCCTGGGCACACCGCTCATCTGCGCGAACTGCCCGTGGGAGTCCTGGTACCTGAACCTGTTCCCGAAAGGGAACCCGCAACACGCCACAGAGAAGGCCAAGTACGTCATTTTGTACTTCCTGGGCGCCGAGCACCTGGCCAAGTGCTTCATCCCGATGTGGAACCGGATTCACGACCAGCTCCACACTGACAAGATCGTCGCCGCGGCCTTCCCGAACGACTCAGACGGCAACGCGTTCCGCGCAGTGTTCCCGCCGATCGTGAGCGGCGCGGGTTACACACTCGACATGTCCTCGCCGTACGCCGACGGCACAACGAACTACTCCTCGATGATCTCTCAGTTCAAGGCAGACAGGGCCGACTTCTTCACGAACGTGCCGTTGCCGCCGGACTTCGCTGCTATGTGGAAGCAGTCGCTGCAGCAAGGCTTCAGGCCCAAGCTGGCCACTGTGGCAAAGGTGCTGCTATTCCCGACCGATGCGTACGCGATGGGGTCCGAGGTCTACAACGTCGCCACCGATACCTGGTGGGTGCCGACGCTGCCGTGGACATCCACGTTTACTGGCGAGAGCTGCCAGACGATGGCGAACGAGTACGAGGCCGCGTCCGGTACGCAGTGGAACGCCAACATCAGCAACTACAGCATGTTCGAGGTCGCTCACGCGGCCCTCACCTCGGTCAGCGACCCGCATGACAAAAACGAAGTGGCAGACGCCCTGCACAACGTGAACATCAACGCGCTGGCCGGGCCGCTCAACTTCAAGTCCGGCGGGCCGGCGCCCGGCGTAGCGATCACTCCGCCGGCCGGGGTGCAATGGCAGAAGGGCACCAAGTACCCGCTGGAGATGCAGGTCGTCGACAATACGCTGCTACCGCAGGCGAAGATCACGGCCGACCTGCTGCCGACCAACTCGTGACCGCATGACAACAGAAGCCCTGCTGGCACTCGAGCATGTGACGAAGCGGTTCGGGCAGGTCGTGATCGCTGAGGACCTGTCGTTTTCGGTTGGCGCGGGCGACCTAGTCGGGATCGTGGGGCCGAACGGTGCTGGCAAGACCAGCCTGTTCGGCCTCATCTCCGGTGACCTGGCGCCGGGTGCGGGCACGATCCGTTTCGCCGGGCGGACGGTCACCAGGCTGGACGCGGCAGCGCGGTGCCGGATGGGTATCGGCCGGACCTACCAGGTGCCGCGGCCGTTCGGTGACATGACGGTGTTCGAGAACCTGCTGGTCGCCGCGCAGCAGGGCGGCGGGCTGCGGCGCCGGGCGAGTTATGCGGCGGCGGTTGACGCGCTAGATCGTAGCGGCATGTCCGACCACGCGAACGTGCCTGCCGACCGGCTGGGCCTGCTGCAGCGCAAGCGGCTGGAGCTCGCCCGCGCCCTGGCGACGCAGCCCAAGCTGTTGCTGCTGGACGAGGTCGCAGGCGGGCTGACCGATCCGGAGGTCGCGCAGCTCGTCGAGATCGTCCGCGATGTCAACGCGGCTGGTATCACGGTGATCTGGATCGAGCACGTGGTACGCGCGCTCACCGCGCTGGTGAGCCGGCTGACTTGCCTGGCAGGCGGGAAGTTCGTCGGCGACGGTGAGCCGTCCGCCGTGCTAGCCGAACCAGCGGTCCGCGAGGTCTTCCTCGGCACCGACGTCACCGCCGCGCTGGCGGGCGGGTCGATGACCGCCGCGCCCGCTGACGGCGACCGGAGCGAGCTGTGACCGAAGCTGCGCACGGCGGTGCGGCAAACGGTGGTACGGCAAACGGTGGTGCGGCAAACGGTGGTGCGGCAAACGGCGGGCGGCCGGAGAACGGCACGCCGCTGCTCGAGGTCACCGACCTGACTGTCCATCACGGACAGCTGTGCGCACTCGACGCGATCTCGCTGCGGGTTTATCCGGGTGAGGTCTACGCCATCATCGGCGCGAACGGCGCAGGCAAGTCGACGCTGCTGCGCACGATCGCCGGCCTGCACCAGCCGACGACCGGATGGGTGCGCTTCGACGGTACCGACATGACGACGCTGCGGCCAGAGCGCCGGGCCCGGCAGGGGATCGTCATGGTGCCGGAGGGCAGGCGGCTATTCGGGTCGCTATCGGTCGAGGAGAACCTTCAGGTCGGGAAGACGTACGCGCGCCCCGGCCCGTGGACTATCGATCGGGTTTACGAGACATTCGAGTGGATGCGAGGGCGGCGCAATCAGCGGGCGGCCCAGCTTTCTGGCGGCGAGCAGCAAACGGTCGCCATCGGGCGGGCCCTGGTCGCCAACCCGCGAGTGCTGCTGCTCGATGAGCTCTCGCTCGGCCTGGCGCCGGTAATCGTCCAGCGCATCTACGCAATGCTGCCGCAGATCCTGGCCACCGGGCTCACCGTGCTGCTGGTCGAGCAGGACGTCAGCCAGGCCCTGCGGGTCGCGTCGCACATCCATTGCCTGCTGGAAGGCCGGACCACGCTGGAGGGCAGGCCCGCCGACGTGACCGCAGAGCAAGTTGAGGCGGCCTACTTCGGGCTGGCCGGCACTGCCCGCCTGCCTGGCGGAGGGAGTGAGCCCTAATGGCCTGGCTGAACGCCATCATTCAGGGGGTGCTAACCGGCGGGCTGTACGCGTTGTTTGCCTGCGGCCTGTCGCTCATGTTCGGCGTGATGAAGGTTGTGAACCTGGCGCACGGCGACCTGGCGGTCGTCGGCGGATACGTTGCCATTGGCGTTATCACGGTGACCCACATCCCCGTTCTCTGGTCGTTTGTCATCGTGGTGCCGGTGATGGCAGTGCTCGGCTATGCGCTGCAGCGGACGCTGATCCAAAGCGCACTCGACCGCGGCGTGCTCACCACGCTGATCGTGACACTCGGCCTGTCCGTGGTGATCGAGAACGGACTGCTCCAGTTCTTCACCGCGAACAGTCGCGGGATCGGCGCCAGCATGGCGCTGGTTACCGGGTCCTTCAGCCTCGGCTCGCAGATTCAGATCGCTTACCTGCTGGTGCTGATCTTCGCCGTCGCAGTCGCAGTCCTGCTCGGGCTCCAGTGGTTCCTGTCGAGGTCTTCTTACGGCCGGCTGATCCGGGCGACCGCCGACGACCAGGAGGCCGTGCAGCTTGCCGGGGCCGACTACCGGCACGTATTCGGAATCGCCGCGGCGCTGGCGCTGGGCACAGTGGCGCTTGCCGGTATCGGCTACGGCATGTATTCCGACCTCGACCCGACGGCAGGCACCGACACGATCCTGCTGTTCGCGTTCGTGGCGGTGGTGATCGGCGGCCTCGGCTCGCTGTGGGGCACTCTGCTCGGCGGCATCGTGCTGGGCGTTGCTCAGCAGATCGGCGCTCAGATCAACATCTCCGATGAGTTGCTTGCGGGCTACCTGGTCTTCCTGCTGGTGCTTGTGCTGCGACCCCAGGGCCTCGTCTCCCGGAGGGCACAGTCGTGAGCGTGGTGACCAAAGCCGGCCCTCGCCCGGCGGGGAGCTTCCGGGTAACCCGGTCCCAGCGGAACGTCGCCTGGACCGGGATCGGCGCGCTGGTCGTCGTGGTCGTGCTCGCCCTCTTCCCGTTCATCGTGTACCCGGGGACGACGACCATCATGGTTCAGGGCTTCATCGTCCTCACGCTGGCGAGCATGTGGAACCTGCTGGCCGGTTATGCGGGACTGGTGTCGGTGGGACAGCAAGCGTTCGTCGGCCTCGGCGCGTACTTCGTGCTGATACTCGCGCTGCACGGGACCTCGCCGTTCGCCGCGTTGCCGGTAGCAGCGATCGCCTGTGGTGTGGCGGCGCTGCCGCTGTGGTGGCTGGTGTCACGCCTGCGCAGCGGGTATTTCTCCATTGCCACCTGGGTGCTGGCGGCGACCATCATGCTGTTCATCACGCGGTTCTCCGCACTCGGCAGCGGGACCGGTCTGCCGATGCCCGGCCTGGCCGGGCTGAGTCCGAACGTCCTTACCGCGTACACCTACTGGATCGGGCTGGCCGTCACGGTGGTCGCCCTGGCCGGCATGTACCTGCTGCTGCGCGGTCGGCTGGGGCTTGTGCTGACCGCGATTCGCGACGACGAGGTAGCAGCGCGCAGCAGCGGCGCCCGAGTCGGCCTGGCGCGACTGCTGGTCTTCGTGGTGGCAGGCGTCGGCTGCGGCGCCGCTGGCGCGCTGCTGGCAATAAGTCAGCTTCAGGTGCAGCCGAGCGACGTGTTCAGCGTGCAGTGGACCGCGGAGATGGCGTTCGCGGCGATCATCGGCGGCCTTGGCACGATCGAGGGACCGATCATCGGCACGATCGTCTACATCGTCTTGCAGCAGACGCTGGCCTCCTACAATGCCTGGTACTTGATCATCTTCGGGCTTTTCGCGATCGTCGTCGCGCTGTACGCCCGCCGCGGACTGTGGGGGCTAGTGGACTCCCGGCTGCACGTACGGCTCTTCCCGGTGGGCTACTGGCTGCGCCTTCGCGAGGACGCAGACCGCGTGCGACGTACTGGCTGGCGCCGCGGTACCTCGTTTCCTGCCTGACGGGCTTTAGGTTTCGGGTTAGCCCTCGCCCCAGACCTCGTGCGCGGTCTGCACGACGAGGCGCAGCTTGGCGCGCTGTTCTTGCTGAGTAAGAAGGTTGCCCTCGACGGTGGACGAGAAGCCGCACTGCGGTGACAGGCACAGCTGGTCGAGCGGAACGAACCGGGCAGCCTCGTCGATCCGGCGCTTGAGCGCGTCCGGGCTCTCCAGCGCGCCGTGCTTGGTGGTGACCAGGCCAAGGACGACCATCTTGCCCTTCGGCACGAACCGCAGCGGCTCGAACCCGCCGGATCGCTCGTCGTCGTACTCGAGGAAGAACCCGTCCACGTTGAGTTCGCTGAACAGGGACTCGGCGACGAAGTCGTAACCGCCTTCGGCGGCCCACGACGACCGGAAGTTGCCGCGGCACATGTGCGTGGTGACCTTCATCTCCGCGGGCCGGCCCGCGATCGCGTCGTTGACCTGCTTGATGTAACGCAGGTGCAAGTGCTCGGCGTCTTCGCCGCGCCCGGCGATCTCGGCTCGCTGGGCCGGGTCATTGAGGTAGGCCAGGCTGGTGTCGTCCAGCTGAAGGTAAGTGCAGCCAAGCGCGGCAAGGCGCTGCACCTCGTCAGCGTAGGCGGCGGACAGATCGGCCCAGAACTGCTCCATGTCCGGGTAGACGGCGTGATCGACCGAGGCCGGGCCGCCGCGGTAGTGCACCATGTTCGGCGACGGAATGGTGAGCTTGGGGGTGACGCCGCTGACCACGGAGTTCAGGTACCGGAAATCGTCCTCGAAGATCGTCCGGCTCAGGTGGATCTTGCTGCCGACGTGCAGGGCGGCCGGGGTGAACTCGATCTCGCCGTCAGCGTTGCGGAAGTGAACGGCCAGGTTGCCTGGTGCCTTGCTGATCCCGCCGAGCTGGTAGATGAAGTCCATGTGCCAGGAGGCGCGCCGGAACTCGCCGTCGGTGGCCGACTGCAGGCCGACGTCGGACTGCATGGTGACCACGTCCGCGATGGCCGCGTCTTCGACGGCGCGCAGGTGGGCAGCCTCGATCCGGCCGGCTGCGAAGTCGTCGCGCGCGGCCAGGAGCTGTGTCGGGCGGAGCAGGCTGCCGACGTGGTCGGCGCGGAACGGCGGCGTGGTACGCATGAAAGTCAGCTTCCTCTTTCTGGTCGGCTTATCCGGCTGGGGGCGGCAGAGCCGCGAAGCCGGTGTAGTTCTCGGCTAGTGACGTGGCGGCGGCCTTCGAGCTAACCACGTAGCGCAGCTGGGAGAGCTGGAGTTGCGCCTCCATCTCATCGGCTCCCGGCGTACGGTGCAGCATCGTCGTCATCCACCAGGAGAAGTGCGTGGACCGCCAGACCCGGTTGAGGCAGGTGGCCGAGTACGCGCTGGCGGGTTTGTTGTCGCCGTGCAGCAACGCGTCCAGGGCCGGTGCGAGCACGGCTACGTCGGCGAGCGCGAGGTTGAGGCCCTTCGCGCCAGTAGGCGGCACGATGTGCGCGGCGTCGCCGGCCAGGAACAAGCGGCCGTACCGCATCGGCGCGCTGACGAAGCTGCGCATGGGCGTGATGCCTTTGTCCAGCACCGGGCCGCTGTCCAGGGTCCAGCCCGGTAGCTCGAACCGGCGGCTGAGCTCAGCCCAGATGCGATCGTCCGGCCAGTTCGCGATGTCCTCTTCCGGTGAGACCTGGAGGTAGAGGCGGCTGACGGACGGGCTGCGCAGGCTATGCAGCGCGAAACCGTTCCGGTGGTGGCTGTAGATCAGTTCGTCCGTGGACGGCGGCACGTCAGCGAGGATGCCGAGCCAGGCGTACGGATAGTCGCGCTGCCAGGTGGTCAGCATGCCAGCCGGGATCGCGGGCCGGCAGATGCCGTGGAACCCGTCGCAGCCGGCGATGGCGTCGCAGTCGACCTCGTGCCGGACACCGCTGGCGTCGGTGTAGCTGAGCCTCGGCTTCTCGGTGTCGAGGCGGGAGACCTCGGTGCTGGTGACGTTGAACTCGATCGCGTCGTTGCCGTCGTCGGCGAGCCTGCGCGCGATCAGGTCTTTGACCACTTCGGTCTGCGCGTACACGGTGACTTTCCGGCCGGTCAGCGCGCGGAAGTCGATGTGGTGGCGTTCGCCGTCGAACTGCAGGTAGATGCCGCCGTGCTGGATACCCTGGCGGTCCAGCCGGGCAGCGAGCCCGGCGTCGCGCAGGAGTACGACGCTGCCATCCTCCAGTACGCCCGCCCGCTGCCGCGCCTCGCAGTAGGCCCGGCTGCGAACCTCGACGAGTACAGAGTCGATGCCGCGGAGCGCGAGCAGGTGCGACAACAGCAGGCCTGCCGGACCGGCGCCGACTATGCCTACCTGCGTGCGAGTTCGCATGTTCTCATATTGTCGCGGCAGGCCGATCAGAACGGGTAAGGCGCGATGTCACCTCGGATGGTCACCCAGCGCGTGTCGGTGAAGGCGTCGAGGTTGGCGGTGCCGCCGAACCGGGCGCCGGTACCGGACGCGCGGATGCCGCCGAACGGGGTGTTCGGCGAGTCGTCGACGGTCTGATCGTTGATGTGGACGATCCCGGTCGGGATCTGCCGTGCGAGTTCGAGGCCCCGCATGACGTCCCGGGTCAGGATGCCGAGCGACAGCCCGTACTCAGAGTCCGCGGCAAGCTTCGCTACCTCATCTGCGGTGCTGAAGCGGATGACAGGCGCGACCGGCCCGAATACCTCGTTCGCGTACGCGGGCATGGCCGGCGCCACGTTGCTCAGCACGGTGGGCCGGTAGAACAGGCCTTCGTACTGACCGCCCGCGGCGAGCGTGGCCCCTGCCTGGACGCTGTCGGTGACCAGGCTGTGCACCTTGTCCCGCTGCCGCTCGTCGATGATCGGGCCGATGGCGACTTGTCCGGATGCCGGGTCACCGACCGGCAAGTGACTGGCCTTAGCGGCGAGCCGGGCGACGTAGTCGTCGTATACGGACTCGTGCACCAGGTGGCGGCCCGCTGTCATGCAGATCTGGCCCTGATGCAGGAATGAGCCCCACGCACCGGCGGACGCGGCCTTGTCGAGGTCGGCATCGGCGAGCACGATCAGGGCGGAGTTGCCGCCGAGTTCCAGGTGCACGCGCTTGAGGTGCTCGCCAGCCAGGGCGCCGACGCGCCGGCCTGCCGCCGTCGATCCGGTGAAGGAGATGACGCCTGTCCTGCGATCGGTGATGAGCGCCTCGCCGACGTCCGGGCCGCCAGGAAGCACGTGCAACAGGCCGTCAGGCAGGCCAGCCTCCTCGAACACGCGCGCTAGCACCACTCCGCCGCACACCGCGGTACGCGGGTCGGGCTTGAGCACGACGGCATTGCCGAGTGCGAGCGCGGGCGCCACCGACCGGATGGCGAGGATCTGGGGGAAGTTGAAGGGAGAGATCACGCCGACGACGCCGACCGGCACCCGCTCAGCGAAGCTCAGGTGCGGTTGCTCGCTCGGCAGCAGTTCGCCGTACGGCCGGGATGGCAGCGTGGCCGCTTCGAAGATCTCCTCGGTCGCCACATGGGTCTCGAACTGAGCGGCTGGCGGGATCTTGCCGCCCTCCCGAACGCTCCAGTCCTCGATCTCGGCGGCGTGTGCCAGCCAGATCTCTCCGGCCTTGCGCAGGACCGCAGCGCGCTGGGTATACGGCAGCGCTGCCCAGGCGGGCTGTGCCGCGGCGGCGCTGGCAGTCGCGGTAGCGATGTCCGTAGCCGACGCGATTCCGACGCGCGCTAGTTCATTGCCGGTGGCTGGCTCGATGACCGCCGCCTCGCCACCGCCCGGCTCACACCAGCCGGATGAGAATGCCTTGCCCATCCAGACGGATCGGTCCAGCAGCGTCACCGGGACCTCCTCTTGTTGGCTGGTTCGACAGCTGTCGCGCGGCCGCCAGAAGAGCGATTCGCGCTGTGCGCTTCACGCACAACAGTTACATGCCCGAACAGTGAAAAACTTAGGCGTACCGGTAGCTGAGTGTCAACGCTGCCCGCGATTGACGGGTGATGGCCGGCAGAAAGTACGCAGCGCGGACCGGTGAGGCGTACCCCGGCAGCCGTCAGGGCTGCAGCCCGAGGTGCGCCCAGCCGTGTCCGCGCTGGCGCCGTCTGCTGCTAGCTGTTACTTCTTGTTCGCCCACCAGGCTCCGGCGCCACAAACAATGGCGACTACGAGGCCTGCAATTCCGCGGAAAATGTGGCCACCGCTCTTCACGTGGCTGCCGGAGTCCAGGAATGACGGTGCAGAGCCCGACATCCAGAGAATCCCCAAGATGAGCGCGAGAACGGCGATGACCGCGAGGATGATCACCAGCGAGCGCTTTGAGCCGCCGCTGGACACGCTTTGTGAAGCCACAGTTCCTCCTTGGCAGCTGGCCGCCTGTGACATGCCAAGAGCACGGCGTTACCAGCGATGATTTACGACCGGCACGGTACTACCGGTTGCCATCCCGACGGGGCGAAATAACTACAAAGTGTGCAAAAATTTGGCGACAGAAACGTGTCGCGCCGATTACGGCTGCCAGACCATCAGCACGAGTATCACCAGCCAGATCAGGTTCACGATGCCGCCCATGGCGGCGATGCGGCCGCGTTCCACTGTGGCGATGTGCGCGGCCGCGACGGCTGCGGCGGACTGGCTGGCACTTTCGTGGCCAGCACTGTCCAGACTGGGACTGTCGTCGCTGGCACTGTCGTCCGGGGCGGCTGCGTCCGCCGGCATCTCGGCGGGTGCAAGCGCCTTGATCGCCCGGCGCTGGTCGCGGACGACGAGCACGAGCAACACGAGCGCCACCACGAACAGCGTCATGGCCACGGTTAGCCAGGCGTGCCCGAAGTCATGATCAAGCTGGCCGAGCACGACGCCGAAGACGAAGACCAGCAGGGCGGCAGCCGTGAAGATCACGGTGATCCGGCTGAGGTAGCGCAGGATCGCTATCTCGCGCTTGCGGATATAGCGGGGCGTGGAGGAGATGGCCACCGCGAGCGGGCCGATCGTGAAGATGGCGAATCCGATGTGCAGCCATAGCACAAGCTTGTCGGTGAACGACATGCAGTTGATCTTAGGCCAGGCTTGCCGAGCACGGCGAGGCGCCATGCGGCGGCGGCGCCAACACGCGGTGCCGCTTACCTGGCGTACTGGCGCCTCGTCCGGAGGAAGTCCGTCACGACGTACTCGCCCAGACTGTCGGGCATTGCCCGGAGGACCCGGCCGCCGTTGCGCCGGGCTACCTCGTCCACGAACGCGGATAGCCGCTCGTCGTCAGCAAGCATGAACACGTTCATCGTGGCCCGCCGCCTGGTCATCTTGTCGACCTCTGCGAGGGTAAGCTCCAGCGTCTCCGGCGACGGCGGCCAGTCGAACCAGAACCGGCCGTCCCGGCGCAGATGCGCGGTCGGCTCGCCGTCGGTAATGACCATCACCACCGGATTGTGCTCGGGCCGCCGGTCCAGGAAACGGCCAGCCAGCACCAGAGCATGGTGCAGGTTGGTGCCTTGCACCATGTCCCAGCTCAGCCCGGCCAGCTCGGTTTCGCGGAGCTCGCGGGCATAGTTAGAGAATCCGATGACCTGGATCGCGTCCTGCGGGTACTGAGTGCGGACGAGCGCGTGCAGCGCGAGCGCCGTCTGCTTCGCTGCTCCCCAGGTGCCGCGCAGCGCCATCGAGTAGGACAGGTCGACCAGCAGGCAGACGGCCGCTGACGCGCGGCGGTCGGTTTCGGCTACCTCGAAGTCCTCGACCGAGAGCCGGACGCGGCTGCCTGGGCTGGGTGCGGGGGGTCGTCCCCCCGGGCTGACACCGGCGGCGGGCGTTGCGGACGCCCCCGGCGGCCGGAACGCCTGCCGGAGCAGCGCGTTCCGCACCGTTGCGGCGGCATCGATGGACTGCTCGTCGCCGAACCGCCACGGCCGGGTGCTGCCGGTGTACTCCCCGGCCTGCCCGGCGTCGCGCTGATCGTGGTCGCCCGTCCCGCCTTCCGGGAGCTGGGCGAATACCTTGCGCAGCGCGGTCTGGCCCAGTCTTCGCACCGCCTTCGGCGTCAGCTCGAGCTTCCCGTCGACACGCTGCAGGTAACCTTGCTGCTCAAGTTCCCGCTCGATCTGGCGCAGCGCTTCCATGTCGTCGACCGCTTGCCGTCCGAGAGCGCGGCGGATCGCCTCTTCGTCGACATCGTCCAGCCGCGCACCCGGGTAATCCTGGCGCAGCGCATCCTCCAGGTCAGCCAGGTCGGCAAGCTCGGCCAGCGCCGTGGTCGCATCGCTGAGCCCGAGCGGATCGCTGCCTGTCATCCCTTGCTGCTGCCCGCCCTGGTCCATGTCCGGGCGCCTGGCGCGCAGCGAGTCAGACAGCCGTGCCATCTCCGCCGCGAGTCCCGCATCCTCAAGCGCTTGTGCCATCAGCTCGGCTAGCTCGTCGCGCTGTTCGTCGGTCAGCGAGTCGAGCAGCCGCTGTGCCGCCGACATGCGCCGGACCAGCGCATCCACCAGTTCCTCGAGGTTGGCGGGCGCGTCAGGGAACATGTCGCCGAAGCGGCTCATGAACTCGTCGAAGTCCTGCTGCGTGTGCTCCCCGCGCGCGTCGGCGTCCAGCATGTTGTTGAGCGCCGCCATCATGTCCTTGACCCGCTGCAACGCCTCCGGGTCAGGGTTGGCCAGCGTCTCTCGCATGCCGCGGAACTGGCTGTCCAGTACCTCGCTGCGCAGCAGCGACTTCAGTCGCTCGAACGTCGCACGGGCTGCCGCCGACTGCCACTCGTAGTCCGCGAGCTGCCTGATCGCCTGGGCGGTGTCCGAGGGAAGGTCGTCCAGTTCGGCCTCGCGCAGCCGGGCGGAGTCGTCAGGGTTCGGGAACAGTTCGGCGCGTTCCTGGCCGATGGCGGTGTCCAGAAGCGCCCGGACCTCGTCGAGAACGCCGTCCAGGCGACCGCGGCTGCGGATCTCACGCTGGCGTTCCCGCACCCTGCGGAGCAGGTCGTCGAGCCCGCGGTGACCGGACATGCCACGCCGCAGCAGATCCCGGAGTGCGCTGGCCGGATCGGTGCCGTCCAGCACTGACTCGCCCATGGCGTCGACCGCGCCGCGTACATCGTACGGCGGCTCAAGCGGATCGGGTCCGCCAGTGTAGGGACCGTAGCGATAACCGCTCACGTCCGGTAGACCGTCCCGCCGTCGATCGAGTCCTTCGACAGCCGGCGCATCAGGTACAGGCCTTCGAGCGCGAACTCGAGTGCAGCGGCAGCCTGGCCAAGTGACTCGCCGCCTTCCATCCTGAGCCGCTCCATGATCTTGGCCAGCCCCGGCACCTCGCCGATCCGGCGCAGCAAGTCCGCGGCCGGCACCAGGTCTCCGGTCTCCACCACGCCATCGTCCGCGAACCGCGCCAGCAGGCCGGTCAGGTCGGCGTTGCCGAGCAGGGCACGGAACGTGTCACCGGTAGCGCGCCGCAGCAGATGGTCAAGAACCTCCTGCTCGCGGCCCTCCTCGCTGACCTCGAACTCGACCTTCCCACGCAGCGTGCTGATCACTGAGGGCAAGTCGCATACCCGCGCCACTGGGTGGTCCTCGCCGGTAATCGCAGCGCGCCGCACGGCAGACGCGGCTACCGCCTCAGCAGCAGCGATCGCGAACCGGGCGGAGACACCGGACCGGGAATCCACCGCGGGGGAGGCCCGGACCAGCCGGGTGAAGCGTGCGATCACCTGGACCAAGTGGACGGGAACGAGGGCTCCGGGGTCAGCGCCGTCCCACGCGAGCTGTGCTTCCTGGTCGATCAGGGCCAGCTCGGCCTCCAGCGAGATGGGGTAATGCGTACGGATCTCCGCGCCGAACCGGTCTTTCAGCGGCGTGATGATCCTGCCCCGGTTTGTGTAGTCCTCCGGGTTCGCGCTCGCGACCAGGACGAGGTCGAGTGGCAGCCGCAGCGCGTAGCCGCGCACGCCGATGTCGCGCTCTTCAAGCACGTTCAGTAGCGACACCTGGATCCGCTCGGCGAGGTCGGGCAGCTCATTAAGGCAGAAGATGCCGCGGTTAGTGCGCGGCAGCAGGCCGAAGTGGATTGTCTCCGGGTCGCCGAGCGTCCTGCCCTCAGCAACCTTGACCGGGTCGATGTCGCCGATGAGGTCGCCCACGCTGGTGTCCGGTGTCGCGAGCTTCTCTCCGTACCGGTCGGTGCGCGGTCGCCAGGTCACGGCCAGGTCGTCACCCTGCTCGGCGAGCAGCCGCTGGCAGCGCGCGCAGACCGGCGCGTAGGGGTGGTCGTTGATCTCGCAGCCGGCAACCGTGGGCGTCCAGTCATCGAGAAGGCCAGTCAGCGTTCTGATCAGCCTCGTCTTGCCTTGTCCGCGCTCGCCAAGCAGGATCACGTCGTGCCCGGCGATAATGGCGCGCTCGAGGTGCGGCAGTACCGTCTGGCCGAAACCGATAATGCCGGGGAACGCGTCCTCGCCTGCGCGCATGCGCCCGAGCAGGTTCTGCCGTAGCTCTTGCTTGATCGTCCGGAACTGGTGCCCGCTGGCGCGTAGTTCGCCCAGCGTGCCGATTTGCGGCGGAGTAGTGACGGGCGGCTGGTGGGATGCTGGCTGTCTGCGAGTCGTAGGCTGCACCATTCGACACTATGTCGAGGCAGTCCGTGCTCGCATCTTGGGAGGCCCTGGATGGCGGATTCCCGCCCGGCACTCGCGGTGGATATCGGCGGGACGAAGCTGGCCGCGGGCCTGGTTGAGCCGGCCGGCCGCGTGCTTGCCTGGTCGGTTGTTCCGACCCCGACGGGTGTGGACGGCGAGCAGTTGTGGCGCACTCTCGACGCGCTGATCACCGACGTCATGGACGGCCTTGACGAAGCCGATCTGGCTGGCTGCGGCTGTGGTTGCGGCGGCCCGATGGAGTGGCCTGCGGGTGTGGTGTCACCGCTGAACATCCCGGCGTGGCGGAACTTCCCGCTGCGCAGCAGGCTGGCGCAGCGGCTCGGCGGGATCCCGGTCAGAGTGCACAACGACGCGATCTGCCTGGTCGCCGCAGAGCACTGGCGGGGCGCCGGGCGCGGCCGGGACAACGTGCTCGGCATGGTGGTCTCGACCGGCGTCGGTGGCGGCTTGGTACTGGACGGCAGGCTGATCGAGGGCGCGTCCGGCAACGCCGGCCACATCGGCCATGTGGTGGTCGATCCCGAGACCGGACCGGTGTGCGGTTGCGGGGGCCGCGGCTGCGCCGAGGCCATCGCGCGCGGGCCCGCGCTCGTCGCCTGGGCTCAGGCCGAAGGCTGGCGTCCCGAGCAGATCGACGCAACCGCCAGAGAACTGGCCGCCGACGGTGCGCTAGGGCATCCGATCGGCGTGGCCGCGATGCGCCGGGCAGGCCGCGCGCTCGGCATCGCGATCGCGTCTGCGACCTGCCTGTGCGACCTCGAAGTCGTGTCGGTCGGCGGCGGGCTCTCGCAGGCCGGGCCACTTCTGTTCGACCCGCTGGAGGAGGCACTGCGCGCGCACGCCAGGCTGGGATTCGCCGGCAAGGTCACCGTGGTGCCGGCCCTGCTCGGTCAGAGCGCGGGCCTGGTTGGCGCGGCCGCGCTCATCTTCGCTGCCGATCGTTACTGGGCTGCTGACCGGTAACGAGCTGGCGGCCTGGTGGGAGAATCTAACGGTGAGTTCCTCGGTACCGGTCGGCCGGCCAGCCGATCCGCCAGTGCAACCTGCCGACATCGCGGCGGCGCGTGCCACCTTGCAGCCGATCATCAGGCAGACGCCCCTGCTGGAGTCGAGCGCGCTGTCCGCGCTGGTCGGCGGGCCTGTCTATGTCAAGTGCGAGAACCTCCAGCGCGGCGGGTCCTTCAAGGTCCGCGGCGCTTACCTGCGGATCGCCCGGCTGAGCGAAGCTGAGCGAGCACGCGGCGTTGTCGCGGCCAGCGCCGGCAATCACGCGCAGGGCGTCGCGCTGGCGGCGGCCGCTCTCGGCACCCGGGCGACAGTGGTGATGCCGGTCGCCGCGCCGTTGCCCAAGGTGGCAGCGACGCGGTCGTACGGCGCAGACGTGGTGCTGCACGGTGCCGCCGTGGAGGATGCGCTGACGAAGGCCCGGCAGCTGGCCGAGGAGACAGGCTCGATCTTCATCCACCCCTTCGACCACCCGGACGTGATCGCGGGCCAGGGCACTGTCGGGCTCGAGATTGCCGAGCAGTGCCCTGAAGTACGGACGATCGCAGTGCCTGTCGGGGGCGGCGGGCTCGCGGCCGGCATTACGGTAGCCGCCAGCGCCGCGCTGCCCGGCGCGCGGCTGGTCGGCGTTCAGGCCGAGGCAGTTGCTCCGATGCCCGGATCGATCGCGGCAGGCCATCCGGTCACCGTCAGGCCCGCCGCGACCATGGCGGACGGGATAGCAGTGGCCAGGCCTGGCGAACTGCCGGTCGCGCTGCTCGCTGGCGGCCCGGTGCGCGTCGTCACCGTGACGGAGGAAAACCTGTCCCGCGGGCTGCTGCTCTGCCTGGAACGAGCCAAGCAGGTCGTTGAGCCCGCAGGCGCCGCCGGGGTCGCGGCCATTCTCGAGCATCCCGCGCTGTTCGAGCCGCCGGTCGTGGTTGTGCTCTCCGGCGGCAACATCGATCCCCTGCTCCTCTCCAAGGTGCTTCGGCACGGTCTGTCGGCGGCCGGCCGGTTCCTAGCGTTCCGGTGCAAGCTGTCCGACCGGCCTGGTGCGCTCGCGACCTTGCTGATGGAACTGGCCGCACTGGGCGCTAACGTGCTGGATGTCGTGCACGAGCGAGTAACCGCGGACCTGCGAGTCGACGAAGCCGAGGTCAGCCTGCACCTGGAAACCAGGGGACCGGAGCACACCGACTCGGTGATCAGCCAGCTGCGGAAGGCCGGCTACACCCTGCTATTCGGCTAGCCGCTCGTCCGGTGAGCACGGCTCGTTACCTGCAGCTACCGGTCCGGCGGCTGCCGGGACCGGGCCTACCAGGGCGGGTTTACCAGGATCGGGTCGGGCCGGCCTGCTGGTCGAGCCAGCGCTGCCGGATAACGACCGTCCCGGCGAGCTTGTCATGCAGACACTGAGCGCGCGAGTCCAGGAGGGGAAACCCGGTATCGGCGACCCAGAGCAACCCGCCGGCGATATTGAAGGCGACATTGAACGGGACTGGCGTCAGCCAGAACAGGGCCGGGCCGACTAGGAACGCGACCGCCCGGATCCCGGCCGCGCGGATCCCGATCGCGGAGTGGTCGGTGGCTTTGACGACCCGGCTGCCGAGCGCTCGCTTGCCGATCGTGGCACCCCATGCCGCGTGCTGGACCCAGTAGTACGCCAGCGCAAAGCCGAACATGGCAACGAACCAGAACAACAGCGCACGCTCATTCGACGGGTTGCGGAGAATCGCGTTGACAGCATGCTGCGCGTGCGGCGAATACAGATCCGCGTAGTGAGCGTGGACGGCCTGCATTTCCCGCGAGATCCGCTCCAGCGGCGAGATGAAGGCCAGGGTCACTATGGCGAAGATGATGACCCAGTCGATGACTGTTGCCGCTAGCCGTTCCCACGGCGCCGCGAGAGCCGGATCGCGCCGAAGTGCGAACGCAGTCCGCGCGCTAGCCGGGCGCCCGTATCCGGCCTGCTGGTAACCGGACTGGCCGTAAGCCGGAGGCCCCGGTGCCTGTCGCCCGGCTGTCTGTCGCCCCGCTGTCTGACGCCCCGCTGTCTGACCCACGGGGCCGAACTGCCGCTGGCCAGGTCCCAAGTCCCGCGGCGCGCCGTACTTCGGCTGGCCGGCCTGGGGCGGCGCCAGGTATGCCTCCGGCACTGACCCGCCGGAATCTAGGTAAGGCGACGGTGGGGCCGCCTCCGCGGGCGTCGGCTCGGGCCGGCCTGTAGCCGTCCCGGTCTCGTCGTGCTGCGTCATCCTGGCAGTGATCCTTATGCGGCCGGCGGAGCGAGGCTGCGCCCCGTGTCAGGGCGGCGGTCGCCAGTCGGCGCAGGCTACTCTGCCCTGCTACCAGGCGCCGGCCTGCGGCCGCGAGAGCTGGTAGTCCTTCTTGATGACAACTGTATGCGCGGCTTTATCGTGCAGGCACTGCCTGCGCGGATCCCAGGTCAGCCACAGTTCGTTGAGCAGGCCGAACAGCCCCCCGACGAGTGGTACGAGCGGCACGAGCGCATAGACAGCGGCCCGGCCCGCAGCCGCTCCGCCGCCAATCGAGGGGTTGCCGTCGTCTTTCACCACTTTAGTGCCAAGTGCCCGTTTCCCTATGGTCTGGCCCCAGGCGGCGTGCTGGATCCAGTCATAGGCGAATGCCACCAGGTAGAACAGCAAGCCGATGAAGATGAGTTTGACGAAGAGGTGCGCGGTGGCGGTGTTCAGGGCCTTGCTCGCGGCGGGGTTGGTGCTCAGACTGGCACCGGCCGGATAGCGGCTTGTGATAGCGGTGACCTGGTTGAAATAGGTCCGCCACACCGGTATCCACAGCGGGGCGACGATGACGGCGAGAACCAGCCCGTCGATGACGCGCGCGAGCAGTCGCCGCCACCACTCAGCCAGCGCCGGGTCCTTGCCCGCCACCTGGTAGCCATAGGACTGATACGGCTGGCTGTAGCCGGACTGGGGGTAGATCGGGTAGCCCTGGTTCTGCGGCTGGCTGTAGCCGGGCTGGGGGTAGCCCTGGTTGGGCGGCGTGCCGTAGCCGGGCTGCGGATTGCCCTGGCTGGGCGGCGTGCCGTAGCCGGGCTGGGGGTAGCCCTGGCTGGGCGGCGTGCCGTAGCTGGGCTGCGGATATCCGGGGTAGCCCTGATTGCCGGGCTGGCCGGGTCCCGCGGCGGAATCTGGAGGCTGATTCACCCGGTCATGATGCCCTATCGGCTGGCCGCGTGCATAGCGGTGCAATGAGCCTGATAAGAACCGCCGGCTGCTCGCCCGCGGATTGGCAGTCTCACAAGTTCCCGCGACGCTCCTGCTCGCGCTCGATGGCCTCGAAGAGTGCCTTGAAGTTACCCTTGCCGAAGCCCTGAGAGCCGTGCCGCTCGATTAGCTCGAAGAAGACAGTCGGCCGGTCCTGGACCGGCTTAGTGAAAATCTGCAGCAGATAGCCGTCCTCGTCCCGGTCGGCAAGGATCTTCAGCTCGCGGAGTTCGTCGAGCGGCACCCTGGTGTCTCCGACCCACTCGCCAAGCGTTTCGTAGTAGCTGTCCGGCGTGTCGAGGAACTGCACGCCAGCGGCCTTCATGCCGTGCACCGCGCCGACGATGTCGTCGGTCGCCAGTGCCAGGTGCTGAACGCCCGGGCTGCCGTAGAACTCCAGGTACTCGTCGATCTGCGACTTCTTCTTGCCGGCTGCCGGCTCGTTGATCGGGAACTTGACCTTGCGGCTGCCGTCAGCGACGACCTTGCTCATGAGCGCGGAGTACTCGGTGGCGATGTCATCGCCCACGAACTCCTTCATGTTCGTGAAGCCCATGACCCGGTGGTAGAACTCGACCCACTCGTTCATCCGGCCAAGCTCGACGTTGCCGACGCAGTGGTCGATCTCGGTGAAGAACGGCCCGGGAGGCTCGGCGGTCAGCGGCGTGGCCGGTACGTAGCCGGGCAGATATGGGCCCGCATAGTCATTGCGCTCCACGAAGGTATGCCGGGTGTCACCGTATGTTGCCACCGCGGCGAGCACTACCTTGCCGTACTCGTCTTCGGCTACGTCTGGCTCGGCGAGGCTGCGCGCACCGTGCGCCGTTGCGTACTGCCAGGCGGCGGTCGCGGAAGGCACGGTCAGAGCGAGATCGATGACACCGTCTCCGTGTGCTGCGACGTGTGCGCCTAGTGCCGTGCCGGCGCGCACCGGTCCGCGGAAGACGAACCTCGCGTTGCCGGACTCCAGGACATAGGACGCCTCGTCCCTGCAGCCGGTCTCCGGCCCGCGGTAACCGACGCACCGCATGCCGAACGCCGTCGAGTAGAAGTGCGCTGCCTGGCGGGCGTTGCCGACGGCAAAGACCGCCGCGTCCATTCCGCTAACCGGGAACTCATCGGTCGCCAGGAATTGTGCATAGCCCGCCTCGGCCGTCATCGCGGTGCTCCCTTGCTCGTCGATCGGCTAGGGCAGCAGCATCTGCCAGCAGGTCAGGATGTGCAACTGTGCTCCGTTGAGCTAGTCAGCTTGACTAACAGCTACGAGATTTTGCTAGCATACTTGTACAGTTTGTAGCGAGAGATGTGAGTCATGATTGATGCGCTGGACGGGCGGCTGATCGGGCTCCTGATGGCGGAGCCGCGGGTCGGCGTGCTGGAGGCGTCCAGGCGGCTCGGTGTCGCGCGCGGGACCGTTCAGGCCCGGCTCGACAGGATGCAGGCCCGCGGCGTGGTGACCGGTTACGGCCCGGACATCGAGCCGGCCGCGATCGGCTACGGGGTGATGGCTTTCATCACGCTGGAGATCAGGCAGGCAGGCGGCCACGACCCGGTAGCCGACCGCCTCGCCGCTATCGCCGAAGTGCTCGAAGCGCACACCATCACCGGGGCGGGCGACATGCTGTGCCGCGTGGTCGCGCGCAGTAATGCTGACTTGCAGCGGGTGATCGACTCGATCGTCGAACTTGAGGGCGTGGTCCGGACCTCGACGGTCATTGTGCTGGACAGCCCGCTGCGGCACCGGGTACTGCCGCTCGTCCGCGCCGCGGCGGCCGGACCGGATCAAAGCTAGGGAGTCAGGCAGCCAGATCAGGCTGCGCCATGTCAGGCTGCGCCATGTCAGGCAGCGGCGTGTCAGGCAGAGGCATCCGCCGGAGCGGCGTTCGCTAGCTGCAGGGCCATGTCCAGCACGGCTTGTCTCAACTCTGTCGGGTCAGCTACCCGGTCCTGGTAGTGCATGGCGCAGAAGCTGATGCTGACCAGGCATGACGCGGCCCTGACCTGGTCATGTACCGGCGCGCCTGGCTCGGTGAGCAGCTCGACGAGGGCGTCCATCCGCTCCCGGAATAGCTCGCCGCGCTCTTTGGCAGCCGCCAGCGAGCTCACCGCTGCCTGGTTCTGATGCAACAGCCGGAACACGGCGGTCCCGTTGGCGATGATCTCCAGGTAACGACGGACGATCTGGGTCCTGGTCTCGGCCGAGCGCGGCTGCTCCTTGCCCCACGCGATCAGCTCGTCGATCTCGGCCATGTAGTCCTCGACGAGACTGCGGACGATGTCTTCCTTCGACTTGAAGTAGTAGTAGAGCGCCGCCTTGGTGACTCCGAGCCGCTCGGCGATCTCCCGGAGCGAAGTCTTCTCGTAACCCTGCTCGGCGAACAGCTGCAGGGCCAGCTCACGGAGCCGCGACCTGGTGTCGCGGCCGCGATCGTGCCCCTCGCCGTGGGCGTTGGCGCCGTTCACGCTGGCGCTGTCGACGTTGTCTGGCATGGCCTCGGGTGTTAGTCCTTTCACCGGCCAAGGTAACCTACTTGACGGCCGGTTAGTAACCAGCCTAGCCTGTAGCCCTGACCGGATGCTAGCCGGTCGGCAAGTAAGTTGGAAGCGCCGCTGACTCCAGGGGTGCACACGTTCGCGAGCGCGAGCAAGGAGCCCTTTTCGTGACAGACAACCAGGCTGCCTTGGCAGCGAGCGACGTGCCGACCGGGCCGCGGCGGGAGATCCTCATCGTCCTGCCCGGCCTGCTGCTGACGCTCATCATCGCGATGCTCGACCAGCTGGTCGTCTCGACCGCGCTGCCGAGGATCGTCGGTGACCTTGGCGGTCTGAACCACCTAGCCTGGGTCGTCACGGCCTACATTCTCGCCTCGACGATCACCACGCTGTTCTACGGCAAGCTCGGCGACATGTACGGCCGCAAGCGGTTCCTCATGATCGCGATCGTGCTGTTCCTGATCGGCTCGGCACTGTCCGGGCTGGCGCACTCGATGGATCAGCTCATCGCGTTCCGTGCGCTGCAGGGCCTCGGCGCGGGCGGCCTGATGGTGGGCGCTATCGCAACGATCGGTGACATGGTCTCGCCGCGAGAGCGCGGTCAGTACATGGGCTACATGATGGCCGCGATGATGCTGGCCATGATCGCCGGACCACTGGTCGGCGGCTACATCACGCAGCACTGGTCGTGGCGGTGGATCTTCTACATCAACATGCCGATCGGCGGCGCGGCGCTGGTCTACCTGTGGGCGACGTTGCACCTGCCGCGGAAGCGGGTCGAGCACAAGATCGACTATCTGGGCGCGACAGTGATCGCCGTTTTCTCGACTGCGGTCGTGCTGCTTACCAGCTGGGGCGGCAGTCAGTACGCGTGGGGATCCTGGGAGATCATCATGCTTGCCGTTATCTCGGCGGCCGCACTGGCGGCGTTCTTCGTGGTCGAGAGCAGGGCAGCTGAGCCGATGCTGCCGCTGCACGTCTTCAGGACCCGCAACTTCTCGCTCGCGTCCGGGATGAGCCTGCTGCTGGGCATGGCCATGCTGGGAGCGCTGACATTCCTGCCGCTGTACCAGCAGACAGTCCAGCATGCGTCACCGACTGGCAGCGGCCTGATGCTGATCCCGCTGATGCTCGGCTCGACCGTGACCTCACTGATCTCCGGGCAGGTGACGAGCAAGACCGGCCGGTACAAGATCTTGCCGATCACTGGCGCGGTGATCATGACCGTCGGCCTCTACCTGCTGACGCACCTGAGCGTGGATACCACCCGGCTTACTTCTGCGCTCTACTTCGTGGTGCTGGGGGTCGGCATGGGCTTCCTGATGCAGATCACCTCCCTGATCGCGCAGAACAGTGTGCCGCAGCGGGACATGGGCGTGGCGAGCAGCTCACGGAGCTTCTTCCAGCAGATCGGCGGCTCGCTGGGTGTCTCTTTGTTCGGCGTCATCTTCTTCCGCCGTTTCTCTGACTCGATGACCAGCCTGTTGCACTCTCATCAGAGCTTCGCCGGCTCGGCGAACCTTGACCCGGCCACCATCAACAACCTGCCGGCCGCGGTAAAGAACGCGGCGTTCCACGCCATCAGCAGTGCTATCTCGGGCGTCTTCTGGTGGACGATTCCGACCACCGTCGCCGTGTTCCTGCTGGCGCTGCTGGTCAAGGAGATCCCGCTCCGCGGCCGGATAGAGCCGGCCCAGGACCAGGCGCCGGCCGAACCGGAACTGGTGCACGGAGCGTAGCCTGGCAGCGCTTGGCGCAGCACGGCTGGCCCCAGTATGGCCAGCCGCAACCGCGAACGCCGGCCTCCGCAACGGGTGGAGGCCGGCGTTCGGTTGCTGAGGCTGAGGCTTACGCGCCGTTGTACGGGACGGCCTCGAGGATTTCGACGGTGGTGGCGCGGCCGTTCGGCAGCGTGTATGTCGCTGTCTCGCCCACCTTCTTACCGGAGATCGCGCTGCCAAGCGGCGACTTGGGTGAGTACACGTCGATCGGCGACCCGACCTCCTCGCGCGATGCGAGCAGGAAAGTCACTTCATCCTCGTCGCCTTCGAACCTGATGGTGACGGTCATGCCAGGGCCGACCACGCCCTCGGTGTGCGGCGGTTCGCCGACCCGGGTGTTCTCCAGGATCTGCGTCAGTTGCCTGATCCGAGCCTCCCGCATGCCCTGCTCGTCCTTGGCGGCGTGATAGCCGCCGTTCTCCTTCAGATCGCCCTCTTCCCGCGCGGCTTCGATCTTCTTCGCGATCTCAATCCGCCCCGGGCCCGACAGATAGTCGAGCTCAGCCTTGAGCCGGTCGTACGCCTCCTGAGTAAGCCAGGTAAAGGTGTCGTCGCGAGTCTCGGTCACGGGTACTCCTCGGATGGGTGCGGAGTTAAGGGTCCGCTGGGCCAGGCCGGCCCATTGGGGGTAATCAACCAGGCTAACAAGGCTCTGCAAGTACGTGGTACCTGTCAATGCCTGATGCTAAACAAGTCAGGTCGAATCTGGGCAAATAATGCGTGTGTACCGCGTTTTGGCGTGTGGCTGGCCCCCGTCGGCCTCGTTCCCTGGCAAAGTCAGATCGTCGCCCGTTGCCCCGTGTGCCGGGCGGATTCCGGAATAGGGTCTTTTCTGCGCATGCCTTGGCGCGACCTGGAGGTCGGGATGGCCAATCATCCGGTTCTTGGTTACCTAGTATGGGCGTTGCTGATCGGCGCTGTATTCGCCTGGGAGGGCCTGGCGCTCAGCGGCATCAGCGGTAGCGTCCCTACGCTTAGCGCGACATTCCGGGCCATAATGCGGTACCCACCGGGCCGGTGGGCACTGTTCGCGCTCTGGCTGTGGCTCGGCTGGCACTTGTTCGTGCGCGGCTGGCACTTCCTGCTCCGGGCGTGACGAGCTCCCAAGCAGCGGACGACTGAGATGTCATCGCATCTGCTGAGGTCTGACCTGGATCCCATCCTGGGCGGCTACCTCATCCTCATGGTGATCCTGGCGGTTGGCCTGGTGATGCAGCGCCGGCGCACGGCCGCAGGCAAGCCAATCACGCGGCTGACAGGACGGCGGGACCGCGGCTGGCCGGCTCTCATCCTGCATGTGCTGTCCGACGCGCTTGGCGGCTACCTGGTGCTCGTCGCGGTCGTGGTGCTGTACTACTACGGCGTCGCGAAGGTCGGCGGCAGTTTCCTGGCCAGCGCGATTACCGGGAGCCTGCTGCTGCTGGGAATCAGCCTGCCGGTCTTCATCGGGGTCTCTTGGCTGACTCAGCGGCAGGGCGGCCGAAAGCACGATTGACTTCGCGGGCCAGGCTGGCTTTCCGCTTATTCTGCGATATGGACCTCCTGGCCTCGCCCCGCTCATGGTCGGACTACGTGGCGCTGGGCGACAGCCTGACGGCCGGCCGGGGCGATTTCGCGCCGGACGGCCGCCCGGTTGGCTGGGCGAGGCGGCTGGCCACGTTGCTCACTGGCCGCACCGGGGTGAACTGCACGCTGACGAACCTCGCGGCCGACGGCGCCACGGTCGGCCGGGTCCTCGCGGACCAGTTGCCGGAACTACAGGGCTTGAGCCCGGAGCTCGTCAGCGCGACCGTTGGCATGAATGACATCCGCGGCGCGGAGTTCAGCCCCGGCGAATTCGCAGCCGATGTGGGGCGCCTTCTTGCCGGTCTGGCGCAGACCGGGGCCACCGTGCTGACATGCACGCTGCCGGACGTTGCCGGCGTCGTCCGGCTGCCCCCGGAGCATGTGGCGATCGCCAGCCGGCGACTGTCGCAGGCAAGTGACATCATCCGGGAGCAGGCCGCCGCTCACGGCGCGGTCTGCCTCGACACCTGGGCTATGAAGGACGTGACGACCAGGCCCGACCTATTCACGGCCGACCGGCTGCACCCGAACGCGTCCGGTCACCGGATGCTGGCAGCCCTTTTCGCCGATCTGCTGCTGCCGGCCGAGTCAGCGGCCTGAGAGCTTAGCGGGGGAATGCGTCGCGAGGGCAGTCGCGTTGGACACTCCGGGGTCTTAGCGCCAGCCGGCCAGCACAGGCAGTCTGGCAGCGCGAGGGCCCTGCAGCGTGTCGGCCGCGCTGCAGCTAGCACCCGGTACAAGCCAGCGGGCATGTCCGGTTCCCCGGCCAGACGATGTTGAGGTGACTTCCGCGTGCTTTCCGGTCCTGACAGGGGCGCAGCCGACATCAAGATGACCGTCAGCGACGGCGGGCTGTGCCGCGAGCCGCTGCGGCTGATGGCTGTGCACGCTCATCCGGATGACGAGTCCAGCAAGGGCGCCGCGACCATGGCGAGATACGTCCGGGAAGGCGTCGAGGTCCTCGTCTGCACGCTGACTGGCGGCGAACGTGGCGACATACTGAACCCCGCCATGGAGCTGCCCGACATTCGGGCCAACCTGACGCAGATCCGCCGGGCTGAGATGGCAAAGGCCCGCGAGATCCTCGGGGTGCAGCAGCGCTTCCTCGGCTTCACCGACTCCGGCCTGCCCGAGGGAGATCCGCTTCCGCCCCTGCCGGCCGGCTGCTTCGCGCTGACCCCGATCGCCGAGGCCGCCGGGCCGCTCGTCGAGGCAGTCAGGGAGTTCCGGCCGCACGTCATGCTGACATACGACGAGAACGGCGGGTACCCGCATCCGGATCACATCAAGACGCACGAGGTTGCGGTCGAGGCTTTCGAGGCTGCGGCCGATCCGGACCGGTATCCGGGCTGCGGCGTGCCGTGGCAGCCGCTCAAGCTCTACTACTTCCTCACCTTCCATCGCGAGCGGCTGACGGCGCTGCACGAGGAGATGCTCCGCAACGGCAAGGACTCGCCGTACGCCGACCGGATCGAGGAGTGGGCGAGGGAAGAGGAAGAGGAGATCGCGGCCGGGAAGCGCCCACCCCACGCCATTACTACGCGTATCCAGTGCGGTGATTACTTCGAGATCCGCAACCGGGCCCTGATCGCGCACGCGACGCAAGTGGACCCGAACGGCGGCTGGTTCGCCGTTCCGGCAGAGGTCCAGCGCGCCGCCTGGCCGACTGAGGACTATCATCTGGCCAGGTCATTGGTGGATGCCGGACAGCCGGAAGACGACCTCTTCGCCGGGATCCGGGAGAGGGTGATCCTGTGATGGAGCTCGCTGCGGCGGCAGCTAAGTCGACGAGCGCCTGGGATGAGCCAGGCACCCTCGGATTCCTCGTCGTGTTCGGGCTGGCTGTCATCCTGTTCTTCGTGTTCAGGTCCCTGACCAAGCACTTGCGCAAGATCAACGAGGCGGCCCGGCAGGAGGCAATGCTCGCGGACGCCGCGGCAGCCGGGACTGGGACGCCCGGCAGCGCCAGCGCGGTTCGCGAACCACATAACCCTCTGGCGCAGTCCGACTACGAGCGGCAGCAATCCGAGCGAACGCTGCCATGATCGACTTCGAGCTCTAGCCTGCGCTGATCCAGCGGCACCTCCGGCGGCTCTAGCACAGCTTGCCGACTTGGGCTAGCACCGCTCTCTTCACGGCGTGTCTGTCACCGCTGGTTGCTAAGTTCTTGCCTGATAGTCCCGGCAAGTGCGGGGTGCGGTGTCAATGCTGGCGATCCACGGAGTCTGGTCCGACGGCCAGCTGAGCCTGTGGGCCGAGGACTCGGACCGGCCCCGGCAGGCGGCTGACCGCGTATCCGGTCCGGTGCACCCGTTCGCGGCGACGACCGACCTTCTCTGCGATGTGCTGGCCGAGTTCGGCGACGCTGTCAGTGACCTGGTCCGCAAGGCCGCCGAGACCGAGCTGACGCTCTGGTTGCCCGCTACTGGTGCAGGCCCGCTGGCCTCGCCTGACCACGCCGAGATGAGGGCAGAACAGACCGGGAACGGGCACGTGCCGCGGGCCGCAACAGGTCCCGGACGGCCGGGCCGGGTCGCGCTAGGTCCCTGGCAGGTCCCCGCGGTCAGCTTCGATCCCGGCGCAGCGCTGGCGCTGCTCACCGCCATTCGCCAGCCTGGCGCCCGGTCCGAACGCGGTGTGCTGGCTGGCAGCGCCCAGCTCCTTGCCGCGGTGGCGTCGCTTGCCGCTGACCTGTCTGCACGCAGCCGGGTGCTGCCGGGCCTGGAGGAGTCGCCAGACGGCAGCTACCCCGAAAGTGCCAGCCACGTCGCCAGGTGGCGACCGGTGCTCGCCGGCGCCGATGCGCTGCGCGCACGTGAGCTAACGCTGGCGCTGCCGCCACTGTGCCGTGCGACCAGCGCAGATGGCGTGCCGTCAGCTACCGTCGTCGCGGACGCGCTTGGCCTGCTGACGGACGCCGCTGTGCGCGCCCGGCTCGCCGCTACGCCGGAGTTCTCGCTGCTTCCGCCGAATCCGGCTGCCGGGCTCACCGACCGCTGGGCGGCCGCTCTTACCGGCGCAGACGGCCGGCTCATCGTGACAAAGGCCGAGGCAGCCAAGGCCGCCCAGCTCGCCTTCGCGCTGTGGGCCTGGCAGGACGCCGCGCAGGAGCCGCCCGGGCCGGCGCGGACCTGCTTCCGGCTCATCGAGCCGGACCATCCGGCCGCGGCAACCTGGCGAGTGGACTTCGCGCTGCAGTCGACCGACGATCCGAGCTTGCTGCTCCCGGCTTCGGATATCTGGTCAGGCGATACCGCGGATGGCTGGGCTGCGGCCGGCCTGAGCTACCCAGAGGATGACCTGCTTGCCGGGCTCGGCCGCGCCTCGCGGCTGTTTCCGGAGCTTGACGACGAGCTCCAGGGCGCCGCGCCGGTGTCGGTCGAGCTCGACACCAGGGGCGCGCTCCGATTCCTGAAGGAGACCGGGCCGCTGCTGGCCGCGGCAGGCTTCGGCGTGCTGCTGCCCGACTGGGTTCGCAGATCGCGGCTCGGCCTGAAGCTCACCGCGCGGTCCCGGACAACCACCGCGGCAGCCTCCGCAACAGAGCCGACGTTCAGCCTGTCCGACTTGGTGAACTTCAGGTACGAGCTCGCTATCGGCGACCAGACACTCGACCGGGCCGAGCTCGCCGAGCTGGCCCGGCTTAAGGTGCCGCTGGTTCGCATCCGCGGTCAGTGGGTCGAGCTGGATGAGCGGCACTTGCATGCGGCGCTCCGGTTCCTGGAGAACGGCGGCTCCGGAGTCATGAGCTCCGGTGACGCGCTCCTCGCAGGGCTGAGCGAAAGTGCCGGCGAACTGCCGCTGATCGGAGTCGACGCCGACGGCTGGCTCGGCGACCTGCTGTCCGGGCAGGCAGACCGCCGGCTCGAACCGATGAGCACGCCCGTGTCGTTCCATGGCGAGCTTCGGCCTTACCAAGAACGCGGGCTGGCGTGGCTGTCGTTCCTGGGGAAGCTCGGGCTTGGCGCCGTGCTCGCCGACGACATGGGCCTCGGCAAGTCGCCGCAGACGCTTGCGCTCCTGCAAGCCGAGCGGGATGCCGGAACCGCCGCCGGGCCGACGTTGCTGATCTGCCCGATGTCCCTGGTCGGGAACTGGCAGCGAGAGGCGGCCCGGTTCACTCCCGACCTCGCCGTGCACGTGCATCACGGGGCCGGCCGTCTCGCAGGCCCGGAGCTAGCCGCGGCCGGCGCGGTAGCCGACATCGTCATCACGACCTACGGCGTCGCCACCAGGGACCGGGTCGCGCTGGCCCAGGTGCCCTGGGCGCGTGTGGTATGCGACGAGGCGCAGAACATTAAGAACGCGTCGACGCGGCAGGCGCAGGCGGTGCGCGCGATCCCGGCCGCGGCCCGGATCGCGCTTACTGGCACGCCGGTGGAGAACCGGCTGGCTGAGCTGTGGTCGATCATGGAGTTCACGAGTCCCGGCCTGCTCGGGCCGGCTGAGAAGTTCCGCCGGCGGTTCGCGATCCCCATCGAGCGCAACTCGGACGCAGCCGCGACCGAGCAGCTGAAGCGAATCACCGGGCCGTTCATCTTGCGCCGGCTGAAGACCGACAAGAACGTGATCGCCGATCTGCCAGCCAAGCTGGAAATGAAAGTCTGGTGCAACCTGACGCCTGAGCAGGCCTCGCTCTATCAGGCGACCGTGGACGACATGATGGAGCGGATCGAGGCCGCTGAGCCCGGTATCGAGCGGCGCGGTCTGGTGCTCGCCACGATGGCCAAGCTCAAGCAGGTCTGCAACCACCCGGCGCACCTGCTGGGCGACGGCTCGCGGCTGGCTGGCCGATCGGGCAAGCTAGCCCGGCTGGAGGAGATCTGCGACGAGATCATCGAAGCCGGCGACAAGGCGCTGTGCTTCACCCAGTACGCCGAGTTCGGCGGGATGCTGCAGCCGTACCTGGCCGCGCGGCTCGGCTGCGAGGTCCACTTCCTGCACGGCGGCACCGCGAAGAAGCGGCGGGACGCACTGGTCCGTGACTTCCAGGATGGCACCGGGCCGGCCGTCTTCCTGCTCTCGCTCAAGGCTGGCGGTACCGGCCTGAACCTCACCGCGGCCAACCATGTCATCCATGTGGACCGGTGGTGGAACCCTGCGGTCGAAGACCAGGCCACTGACCGCGCTTTCCGGATCGGGCAGCGCCGCGACGTGCAGGTCCGGAAGTTCGTCTGCGTCGGCACCGTTGAAGAGCGGATCGACCAGATGATCGAGCAGAAGAAAGCGCTCGCGCAGGCAATCGTCGGCAACGGCGAGAGCTGGCTGACCGAACTCTCGGTCGCCGACCTGCGACGCGTGATCGAACTCTCGCCGGAAGCGGTGTCACAGTGAGCAGCTGGGACGAGCGCTTCCCGCCGTCGAGGCCCCGGAAGGCCGAAGGCGGTATCAAGGCGCGCAGCAAACGCGGCTCTATCGGCGAGCAGTGGTGGTCGCGCCGATTCATCGACGTGCTGGAGTCGTTCGGGCTGCAGACCAGGCTCAGCCGCGGGCGGAATTACGCGAGATCCGGCCAGGTCCTCAAGCTGGATGTCGGCACCGGACACGTCACTGCCATGGTGCAGGGGTCGCGGGTCAAGCCGTACCGGGTGAAGCTGACCGTCGATCCGCTGACGACGCGGCAATGGCGGCGAGTCGAGGATGCGCTTGCCGCGCGCGCTATCTTCCGCGCCCGGTTGCTCGCCGGGGAGATGCCGGCCGAGATCGAGCAAGTGTTCGCCGACTGCGGCACGCCGCTGTTCCCGAAGTCGGAGCGCGACATCGAGATGACCTGTACCTGCCCGGACTGGGAGGTGCCGTGTAAGCACGTCGCCGCGGTCTGTTACGTGCTGGCTGAGGCGTTCGACGACGACCCGTTCGCGATGCTGGCCTGGCGGGGCAAAGGGCGCGCTGACCTGCTGGCAGCGTTGCGGTTGCTGAGTGGCGGGCGGGCCGCCACCGGGTCCGGTAGCCGCGAGGCAAGCGGGAGCCAGACCGGTACCAGCCTGCCCAGTACCAACGAGCACGGTTCTGCCGCGCGCCGTGACGGCGCGCGGCAGAGCGGCGACGGGCTCGCTGGCGATGCAGCCGACAAGCCGCTGGCCGAGTGCGTCGGCAGTTTCTGGTCTACTCCGCTCAGCGCGGCCCGGCTGCGGGCGCTGCCGCCCGCCACGCCGGCTCCTCCAGACTTGCTGCTGCGGAGTCTTGATCCGCCGCTTATCACGGCCGGTGGCCAGGACCTGGTCACGCTGCTGCGCCCGGCCTACTTGCTGCTGGCGGGTGATGGCGAGAATCCGGCACCGGTGACGTAATGACAGCGAAACATGCCGTGAATACGCTCTGGACGTGGCGGACATCTTCGACAGCTATCAGCTGGCAGCAGCGTGGGATGAGATGTTCGAGCAGCCTGGCACGCCGCGGGGTCCCTATCAGGGTCTGGTCGCGGCGTTGCAGCCACTCGATCCGGCCGAGTTGCGGTACCGAGCCGATCAGCTAGCCCGGATCTTCACCGATCGCGGGGTGACCTTCGACTACGCCGGCGAGGAACGCCCGTTCCCGCTGGACCTGGTCCCGCGGATCATCGACGCGGTCGAATGGGACCTGATAGCCCGTGGCGTGCGGCAGCGCGTGCTGGCTCTGGAGGCGTTCCTGGCCGACGTCTACGGCCCGGCACAGGTGGTAGACGACGGCGTCGTGCCGTGGCAGCTACTCGCCACCTCCCGGCAGTTTCACCGGGCGGCGCACGGCATCACGCCGCCTAACGGGGTGCGGATTCACATCGCCGGGATCGACTTGATCCGCGACGAGCAGGGCAAGTTCTGCGTGCTGGAGGACAATGTCCGGATTCCCTCCGGAGTCAGTTACGTGCTGGAGAACCGCCTGGCCATGACGCGCACGTTTCCTGCGCTCTTCGCCGAACAGCACGTGCGTCAGGTAGATAGCTATCCGGCACGCTTGCTGGCTGCGTTGCGGGCCGCCGCTCCGGCCTCCAGGCGCGACCCTGTCGTAGTGGTGCTCACCCCCGGGGTGAGTAACGCCGCCTATTTCGAGCACACTCTGCTGGCCCGGCTGATGGGCGTGGAACTGGTCGAGGGCCGCGACTTGCTCGCCGCGGACAATCAGGTGTTCGTGCACACAACTGCCGGCTTGCGGCCCGTCGACGTGATCTACCGGCGGGTGGACGACGACTTCCTGGATCCGCTGCACTTCCGCCCGGAGTCGGTACTCGGCTGCCCGGGGCTGCTGAACGCGGCCAGAGCGGGCCAGGTAACCATCGCGAATGCGGTCGGCAACGGGGTAGCTGACGACAAGCTGATCTACACCTACGTGCCGGACCTCATCAGGTACTACCTGGCCGAGGAACCGCTGCTCGGCAACGTGGAGACTTACCGGCTCGGCGACCCGGACGTCCTGGACTGGGCGCTGTCCCGGCTCGACCAGCTCGTGCTGAAACCGGTTGACGGCGCCGGCGGCAGCGGCATCGTAATCGGCCCGCACGCGGATGGGCAGACGCTGGAACGGCTGCGCGGCAAGGTCGCGTCCAGCCCGCGCAGCTGGATTGCGCAGCGGCCGGTCGCGCTGTCGACCTCGCCCGTGCTGATCGGTGAACGGCTGGCGCCCCGGCATATCGACTTGCGGCCGTTCGCCGTACATGACGGCTCTGACGTTTGGGTACTGCCGGGCGGGCTGACCAGGGTCGCGCTGCCCGAGGGTGCGCTGGTAGTGAACTCCAGCCAGGGCGGCGGGTCCAAGGACACCTGGGTGCTGGCCGCAGCCGGCGCCGGGCCTGCGGTTGGCTACCTGCCGCTAGTCCCGGTGCAGCGGCAGGCAGACAGCGCCGGGATCGCGCGTCAGGCCGGGCCCGGTGGTGACCAGCAATGAGTGGTGCCCAGCAATGACTGGTGAGGTGCGGTGAATACCGGGCTGCTCAGCCGGATCGCTGAGACGTTGTTCTGGACTGGCCGCTACGTCGAGCGCGCCGACGACACCGCGCGCATGGTGGACGTGTACGTGCACCGTCTGCTCGAGGAACCGCGGCCGGACGAGGACGCTGACTGCCGGGCGCTGCTGTCCGTGCTGGGTATCCCGGTGGCTGGCGATGCCGTGCTGGACATCGGCGCGACTGTCTACCAGCTCGCTTACGACGCGAAGAGCCTGAGCGCGATCACCGGGGCCGTGCTGGCGGCGCGGTCCGGCGCCAGGAGCGTTCGCGATGTGATCTCCAGCGAGATGTGGGAGTGCCTTAACGTCACCGGGCACAGCCTGGCCGCGCAGCGACGCTCCGCGGAGCGTCTTGGGCCGCACATCTTCCTTCGTTTCATCCGCGAGCGCGCCGCGCTGTTTTTCGGGCTCGCCGACTCGACGATGAGCCATGACGACGCCTGGCGCTTCCTGGTGCTCGGCCGCAGCCTCGAGCGCGTGGACATGACGGCGCGGCTGCTGCTGGCCAGAATGCCGGATACGCCATACGAGGTCGGCTGGCCGATGCTGCTGCGGGCGTGCGGCGCCTATGAGTCCTTCATCCGCAGCCACGGCTGGACCGGCGGCCACGGCGAGGCGACGGAGTTCCTGATCCTGGACCGGCTGTTTCCCAGGTCTGTCCTGCACTCGCTCGGCACCGCGGAGGACTGCCTGGCCTCGCTGGATCCCGAGGCAGGCAGGGCTGGCATGGCCGACCCGGCGCGGCGGCCGATCGGCGCGCTGCGGACGCGGCTGGAATACTCGCGCACCGACCTGCCGGCCGACCAGCTTGCTGCCTTGCTCGGCACATTGCAGGAAACCTGCCTGCAGGCCAGCCAGGCGATCGCGGAGCGCTACTTCAGCTACACCGAGCCGGTCGCGTGGGCGAGCGGGGGCTAACCGTGGGCTGGCGGCTGCTCATCACCCACCGGACCGTCGTGGGTTATCACGGCCCGGCGCGCGCGTCCTATAACGAGGCGCGGATGACGCCGGTCGCCCTGCCCGGTCAGAACGTGCTGGAGACCAGGCTGTGGACCGACGCGCAGGTTCCGGTCTGGACTTACCGCGACTACTGGGGCACCGAGGTCAGCGCGTTCGACATCCAAGCGCCGCATGAGGAACTGCAGATCACCTCACGGGCCACGGTGGAGACCAGCTCGGCGGCCGGGCCCGACGGAGACCCGATGGACTGGTCAGAGCTGACAGCCCAGACGAGAAGCGGCCGGCTGCTGGAGTTCCTGATGCCCACGCCGCGGACCACGGTCGGCGCCGAGCTGGCCGCCGCAGCCAGGCAGCGGGTGGCCGGGCTGGATCCGCGGGCGGCGGCCGCCGAGATCGCCGCGTGGGTGTACCAGCACGTGACCTACATGCCGGGCAGCACGGGCGTGCAGACCAGCGCGAAGGAAGCCTGGGACCAGGGCCAGGGCGTCTGCCAGGACATCGCGCACCTGACGGTGGCGTTGCTGCGGACGGTCGGGCTGCCGGCCAGGTACGTTTCCGGCTATCTGTTTCCGAAGCCGGACGCAGCGCCGGGAGCGGAAGTCACCGGGCAGTCGCACGCCTGGGTGGAGTACTGGACCGGTGAGTGGGCCGCCTGCGACCCGACCAACGACAGCGCGGTCGGCCACCAGCACGTGGTGGTCGCTGCGGGCCGGGACTACGCCGACGTCCCGCCGCTGAAGGGCATCTACCACGGGGCGCCCAGCCGGACCATGGAAGTGACTGTCAGCCTGACGAGGCTTGCTTAGCCGCTCCGCAGCTATCTGCCCGAGCGCGCGACCAGCCCGCCAGCGCGTCTGGCAGGGGGCAGTTGCCCGATATCGCGTGTTTGAGAAGATGGCGGAATGCTCATCAGGGACGCACGCCAGGACGAGTTCGCCGAGATCGGTGACATCAGAGTCACCGCCTATCGCGCGGACGGGTTCTTGCCGGCGGATTCGCGCTACGCGCCGCGACTGCGCGAGCTCGGCTCGGACGGCATCGGCCCAGTACTGGTCGCCGCGGATAATGACGCCATTCTTGGCACGGTCATGCTGCAGACCTGGCCGAACGGAGGGGAACTGCTGCGCAGCCCGGCTGAGGCTGAGATCCGCGCCCTGGCTGTGCGGCCCGAGGCTCGCGGCCGCGGCGTCGGCAGGGCCCTGGTGACTGCGGTAGTCGAGCGCGCCGCCAGTCTGGGAGTCACGCATCTGCTGTTGCTCACGCAGCCCGAGATGAAGGTCGCTCACGGGATCTATGAGGAAGCCGGCTTCACCCGGTTGCCAGACCGTGACATCTCCCCTGAGCCCGGTGTCGAACTACTGGCCTACGGCCTGGACCTCGACGTTCGGTGAGAGTGCGCCGGGATCAGGGCAATACAGCGAGCCGGTTAGGGTTAGCGAGAGCCGGACAGGCCAGAGAATCCGAAAGACCGGAAAGCGGTGGTTGGCGTGGCAGGAGCGCTACCTGAGGTGCCGGCGGCCAGTGTGCCTGCGCAGGCGTGGCTGCTCGATGTCCGGGAAGACGATGAGTGGGCCGCGGGCCACGCACCGGACGCTAGGCATATACCGCTGGGCCAGCTCGGCGCTCACACCGCGGACATCCCTCAGGACCAGCAGATTTACGTGATCTGCCGCTCCGGTGCCCGGTCGGCCAGGGCGACGCAAGCGCTCAACGGCGCAGGCTGGCAAGCGGTCAACGTGGCTGGCGGCATGCAGGACTGGGCTGCAGCTGGCCTGCCCATGGTGAGCGACTCGGGGGCTGTGCCGTTCGTGGCCTGACTGTGCCGTTCGTAGCGAGACTGTGCCGTTCGTGGCCTGGCCGGGCCGCCGCGGCCGGGGACGCTCAGGCGCGTCAGCGGGACCGCTGCCCCTGAGCCTGCTGGCGGGGCAGCGGGTACGGCAGGCCGATCATCGGTGCCAGGTCCGCCAGCATCAGCTCGAACATCGGCGAGGGGTCGTCGAGCGCGAACCGCAGGTGCCCGAAGACCTCCAGGCTGACGGCCCCGTACAGCAGCACCCAGCAGCGCAGGAACGTCTGCAGCGCGCCGAGCGGCAGCTCTGAGCCGACTAGCTCGCGGTACCTGACGAGTTGCCGACGCAGCGCCGGATCGATCTCGCCGTCGGCCGGGATCGGGAACGGCCGCCGCCGGTACAACTCGCCGAACAGATCAAGGAACACCTGGCCGAACTTGTAGCCGCAGTCGACCGTCGGATCCTGGTGCATCTCGTGCAGCACCTCGAGGCCTGGCAGCGGGCTGCCGAAGATCATGCTGAACTCCGGCACGTGCTCCAGCGTCCAGGCGCGGAACTCCCTGCAGCCCGCAGCCATCTTGACGACCATAAGCTCGGCCTCGTCGAGGCCCTCCGTGCCCGCGGCAGCGTCGTGAATTGCAGCTTTCACGTGCGTGGCCAGATCGGTAAAGATGTCGGCGATGACGTGCCGCAGCAGTTCTTCGTGGCTACCGAAGTACCGGTACAACGCTGGCGCTGTCATCCCCATCTCGCGCGCGATCGCGCGCAGCGAGACCGCGTCGGGGCCTTGCTCTACGAGCAAGCGCCGCGCGGTCTGGATGATCTCCTGGGTCGTCGCGGCGCGGACGCGATCGCGCCTGCTCGGCGTCTGAACCGTGATCGCCATCCATCTCCGCCTGTCCGGGCCGCGCGCCAGAAACCTGGCCCGGCCCTGTGCCAACGGGCTTAGCTCGTCAGCTTGACTTCTGTTAACTGTGTATGCCAAGTTTACACCGTAATCAATAAACGGCGTTAACCAAAGCAATGATCGCTAACGAGTCTAGCTGCGGGGTGAGGCATGTTCGAGGCTTGGGGACAAATCATCTTCCGCCGCCGACGGCTGGTGCTGGCTGTCGCTGCGGTAGCCATCGTGTGCGCCGCCATCTGGGGTACCGGCGTCTTCGGTAGGCTTCAGTCGGCTGGCGGCTTCGCCCCGCCGGCAAGCCAGAGCCAGCAGGAGGCGAACCGCGCTGCTGCGGTCTTCGGCAGGGACACTGGCGACGTCGTACTGGTCTACAGCAGCCCCACGGAGACCGTTCACTCGCCTGCTTATCGCGCCGCCGTAACCGGTTCTCTGGCGCGGCTTCCGCGCAGCCGTGTGGTGTCCGAGGCGACTTGGTGGTCGACCGGATCCCCGGAGTTCGTCAGCACAACTGGCCGGGTCACCTATGCCGTGCTGGAACTGGCTGGCGACAGCGATGCATCGCGGATCAAGAGCTTTGACGCGATTCAAGGGAATCTCACCGCACCCGGCCTGACGGTCCTGGCTGGCGGCCAGATCCCGACCGAAGCCGCGATCAACCACCAGGTAACCAGCGACATCGGGCGAGCCGAGGCGATCTCGATGCCGGTACTGCTGATCCTGCTGCTGGTCATCTTCGGCAGCCTCGCAGCCGCCAGCTTGCCGCTGGCCATCGGCGGTATCGGCATCATCGGCTCGTTTGCCGCGCTGCGCCTGCTGACGCTGGCGACGCCTGTCTCGATCTACTCGGTCAACATCACCACGATTCTCGGCCTCGGTCTGGCTATCGACTACGGCCTGTTCATGGTCGGCAGGTTCCGCGAGGAACTGCACCGGCAGCCCACTGTCGCGGACGCGGTGGCGCGGACGATGGCCACGGCCGGACGCACTGTCGCTGTATCCGGCATCACGGTGGCGATGGCGCTGGCCAGCCTGCTGCTCTTCCCCGAAGTGTTCTTGCGGTCGATGGGCTACGGCGGCGTCGCGACGGTGCTCGTCGACATGCTCGCCGCCCTGACCGTGATGCCGGCTCTGCTCGCCGTGCTCGGTCACCGGGTGAACGCGTTGCGCATCCGCCGCTCGGTCCGGAACCCGAGGCCGGCCGCGGCGGCAGGCGGCTGGTACCGGCTGGCGCGTAGCGTGATGCGCCGGCCGCTGGTGTTCGCTGGCGTGTTTGTCGTCGTCCTCCTGGCGCTCGGTGCCCCGGTGCTGCACATCAGCTGGGGCGGGACCGACGCGCGGGCGCTGCCGGCCAGTGCCCCGGCCCGGCAGGTTACCGAAGTGCTGACCGTCGACTTCCCCGGCAACGTCACAGCGCCGATCGAATCGCTCGTGCAGTTCCCCGGTCCCGTCGACGGCTCGTCCGTCCGGCAGGCGGAACTGACCGCATACGTAAGCAAGCTCGGGCATCTGCCAGGGGTTGCCGGCGCGCAAGTGACCGGCGTGCGAGGCGACTTCGCCAGGATCGACCTGCGGTACCAGCCTGACCCGCTGTCCGCGCAGGCCAGGCAACTCGTGCAGCGGGTCCGCGGGGTGAGTCCGCCCGCCTCCGCCAGCGTGCAAGTCGGCGGCCAGACCGCCCAGCTAGTAGACGAGCTGAGCAGCCTGTCTGCCACCGTGCCGTGGATGGCGCTGGTGATGGCGGCCGCGACTTTCGTGCTGCTGTTCCTCGCGTTCGGATCACTGGTGCTGCCCGTCAAGGCCATCGCGGCGAACCTGCTGTCGCTGGCGGCGACGTTCGGGGTTGTGGTCTGGATCTTCCAGGAGGGCCACCTGTCTGGTCTGCTGCGGTTCACGCCGACGGGGACGATCGACCCGACCATGCCAATCCTCATGCTCGCGATCATCTTCGGCCTGTCCATGGATTACGAGGTGTTCCTGTTGTCGAGGATCCGCGAGCGCTATGACATGACCGGCGACACTCCCGAGGCGATCGCCAGCGGCTTGCAGCGCACCGGCGGGGTGATCACCAGCGCGGCGCTGCTCCTGGTGGTCGTCGTCGGCGCCTTTTCAGCCTCCGGTATCACGTTCATCAAGCTCATGGGCGTGGGCATGATCGTCGCGCTGATCGTCGACGCGTCCATCGTCCGGGTGCTACTGGTCCCTGCCGTCATGCGCTTGCTGAGCCAGGCGAACTGGTGGGCGCCCGGACCGCTGCGCCACCTGTACGCCCGATACGGCATCCGCGAGCAAGACGACAGTGTGCAAAGTGATGGGACGCCGCGGAATCGGGTCGCGGCAACGGTGGTTGTGCCTGCACGTCAACTGCCATCGAGCTACGGAGAGCAACGTTGAAGTACGTCAACCTAGGCGCGACCGGAGTCCGGGTATCCCGCATCTGCCTTGGCATGATGAGCTACGGGAACGGCAGCGAACGTCCGTGGGTGCTTGACGAGGACGCGGCAGAGCCGATTGTCAAAGCGGCGGTCGAGGGCGGCATTACCTTCTTCGACACGGCAGATGTCTACTCTGGCGGCGCGAGCGAGGTAGCCACCGGACGGCTGCTGTCCAAGTTCCTCGACCGTGAGCAGTACGTCCTGGCCACGAAGGTCTTCAGCCCGATCGGACAGGGCGAGAACGACCGGGGCCTGTCACGCAAGCACATCATGGCTGGCATCGACGCGTCGCTGCGGCGGCTCGGCACCGACTACGTCGACTTGTACCAGATCCACCGCTTCGACCACCGCACGCCGATCGAGGAGACGATGGCGGCACTGCATGACGTGGTGCGGGCCGGCAAGGCGCGGTACATCGGCGCCAGCAGCATGTTTGCCTGGCAGTTCGCCAAGGCGCAGTACGCTGCCGACTCTCGCGGCTGGACCCGGTTCGTGTCCATGCAGAACCACTACAACCTGGTCTACCGCGAGGAAGAGCGGGAGATGATCCCGCAATGCATAGACCAGGGCGTCGGCGTGATCCCGTGGAGCCCGCTAGCGCGGGGCCTGCTGGCCGGCAACCGCAGCAGGAGCGGCGAGCGGCATACCGTGCGGGCAGGCTCGGACGCGTTCGGGGATTCGCTCTACACGCTTGCCGCTGACTTTGATGTCGTCGACCGCTGCGCCGAGGTAGCCGCCGGACGCGGCGTCCCGTCCGCTCAGGTCGCCCTGGCCTGGCTGCTGCACCGGCCGGGCGTGACCGCACCGATAGTCGGCGCCACCAAGCAGGGTCACCTGGAGGACGCGCTTGCAGCGGAGGAACTGGTCCTGACCGCGGATGAGGTGCGCCGGCTCGAGGAGCCGTACGTACCGCATCCGGTGCTCGGGCACATCTGAAAAGGCTCCAGCCGCATGTCATCCTGACCGGCCGGGCGTGTGCCCGGCCGGTCGCCTGCCGGGATAGTCAGGTTGGGGTGCACTGACTGCCACGGCGGTGGCATGCTCTGGGCGGCGGGCGCTCGATGCCCCGTTCCCGTGATGATCGGGTTTGAAGGAGCCACGATGGTATTTGCAGGCTGGCCGGAGGAAGCGCTCGACTTCTACGACGGGCTGGAGGCCGACAACTCCCGCACGTACTGGCAGGCGCACAAGGACGTCTACGAGACTTGCGTGCTGGGGCCGATGGCGGAGCTGATGGCCGAACTCGAGCCGGTGCACGGCGAGACGAAGATTTACCGGCCGTACCGGGACCTGCGGTTCAGTAAGGACAAGTCGCCGTACAAGACGGCCATCGGCGCGCATGTCGGTGAGGGCTACGTGCAGCTGTCCGCGGCGGGCCTTGCGGCGGGCCGCGGCATGTACGGGATGGAGCCTGATCAGCTGGAGCGGTACCGGGCGGCGGTGGCGGCCGACCGGACCGGCGCGGCGCTCGAGGAAGTCATCGCGGTCCTGCGCAAGCACGATATTGACGTGCACGGCAGGGAATCGCTCAAGAGCGCGCCGCGCGGTTACCCCGCGGATCACCCTCGTATCGAGCTGTTGCGGCACAAAGGCCTGGTGGCATGGAAGGAATGGCCGGTCGAGCCATGGCTTGCGACGCCGGCCGCGAGGCAGCGGATCGCGGACTTCCTGATCGCCAGCGAACCGCTCGGCGACTGGCTCACCCAGAACGTCGGGCCGTCGGACGCGCCCGGCCGGTAACGCGGACCAGCCGGTCAGTCACTGGCCGAGTCAGTCACTGGCCGAGTCAGCCACGGGCCGAGTCAGTCACTGGCCGAGTCAGCCACGGGCCGAGTCAGCCCCGGGCCGAGTCAGCCACTGGCCGAGCAGTCCGGGCACAATCCGAAGAGCTCGACAGTGTGGCCTACCTCGGTGAACCCGGCGTCGGCAGCGACTTGCTCGGCCCAGTGCTCCACGGCCTTGCCCTCGACCTCGACGCTGCGGCCGCACTCGCGGCAGGTCAGGTGGTGGTGGTGCGAGTCAGTGCGGCAGCGCCGGTATAGCGTCTCGCCGCCGGAATCCCTGATCGTGTCGACCTGGCCGTTGTCGCTCAGCACCTGCAGATGCCGGTAGACAGTCGTCAGGCCGACGTGCTCACCGCGTTGCCGCAGCTCAGCGTGAATCTGCTGAGCGCTGCAGAATCCCGGCAGGCCGCCGAGCACGGTTGCCAGCGCTTCGGACTGGCGGGTGCCGCGGACCCGGGTGCCGCGTGCGGCAGAGGGCGTTGCTGGCTGCGGTGAGCTCACACTCGCACGGTAGCAGCCCGCATGCCGGGCTCTGACCGCACGCATTCTCGCCGTCCCGGCGTGCCGGGCAGCAAAAGGCCGCCGCGCCAGGCTGTCTGCCCGGCGACGGCGGCCTTGATGCTAGTGGTCCGGTGATTACTTCTGCGGGACCTCGGTCATCAGGTCCGCCGAAGTCTCCATACCGGCACGCCACACCGACCGGGCGATGATCTTGTGCGGGTCCACGCGGTCCCGGTACCGGCCGGCGATGTCGGTGATCTCCTCCAGAAGGCCTTCCGACAGCGTGGTCGGCTGGAGCCCGAGCGCCAGGAACTGGTCATTGCGGACGATCAGCTCGTTCTCATCCGCCTCGAGCCGTGGGTTCGGCAGGTAGGCGATCTCGCCGCCGGTCATGTCGGCGATCATCTTGGCCAGGTCCAGCAGCCGGTGGGTCTCGGTGACCTGGTTGCGTACCAGCACCTTGTCGCCGGCCTCCGGCGGGTTGTTGATCGCGATCTCGATGCACCGGACGGTGTCGCGGATGTGGATGAAGGCCCGGGTCTGGCCACCGGTGCCGTGCACCGTCAGCGGGTGACCGATGGCAGCCTGCATCAGGAACCTGTTCAGCACCGTGCCGTAGTCACCGTCGTAATCGAACCGGTTGATCAGCCGCTCGTCGCGCGCGGTCTGGTCGGTCTGCGTACCCCACACGATCCCCTGGTGGAGGTCGGTGATCCGCAGCCCGTCGTTCTTGGCGTAGAAGGAGAACAGCAGCTGGTCCAGCGTCTTGGTCAGGTGGTAGACCGAGCCCGGGTTGGCCGGGTGCAGGATCTCCCGCTCAAGCTCACCGTCCGGCGTCGGGACCTTGACGGCCAGGTAGCCCTCCGGGATCGGCGCGCTGCCAGACCAGCCGTAGCCGTAGACGCCCATCGTGCCGAGGTGAACCAGCGACGCGTCGAGGCCGGTGTCAACGAGCGCGGTCAGCAGGTTGTGGGTGCCCCGGACGTTGTTGTCGACGGTGTAGCGCTTGGTCGACTCGGTCCGCATCGAGTACGGCGCCGCCCGCTGCTCGGCGAAGTGCACGATCGCATCTGGCCGCTGCTCGAGCAGGAGCGCGACCAGCTTGTCGTACTCGGTTGCCAGGTCCAGGTTCACGTAGCCGATGTCGCGGCCGGAGACTTCCTTCCACGCGGCGAGCCGCTGGCTGATCGGCCGGATCGGCGTCAGCGAGTCGACTTCTAGGTCGACGTCGATCTTCCGGCGGCTGAGGTTGTCCACGATCGTGATGTCATGGCCACGATCGGACAGGTACAGCGAGGTGGGCCAGCCACAAAAGCCGTCGCCGCCGAGGACCAGAACGCGCATAGGTGCTCCAAAGTTTGCTTCACTGCTCTCGAACTGCGCCCGGTGCTATCTAGCCACGGTCGGCGTCAGAGCTTGAGGGCCGGGCTCCCAAGGTTGGCATCCGTGGCAGTGTACCGGGCGATTTCCGCCGCGATGCTCATTTCCTTACCACTATGTGAGGCGACTGACACATCAGGTCAGCCTCCTGTTTTCGCCGCCACGCGTCGTCGGGCGCCGGGTTCGCGGGCCTGCGAAAGCGACTTCACACCAGCATGACCCGCGAGCAGCCCACCCGCTAGCACGGACAGCGTATTAGCAGCAACCGTTGAGCGTACCTGCAGCGGCAAACCAGCGCTCTTCGCCCCAGAAGCAGCGATCGCCGGGCACCGGCCAGAAGGCCCGGCTAGAAGGCCCCGCTAAAAGGCACCGCAGCTGCCGAAGTCACGGCCGGCCCGCCCCGGCGCGGCCGCAGCGGGGCAGGATGGGAAGTATGGCAGAGCGGCTTCGCGGCGTGACCAGTCCCTACCTCTTGCAGCACGCCGACAACCCGGTCGACTGGTGGCCGTGGAGCGATGAGGCGTTCGCCGCAGCCGCCGAGCGCGGAGTGCCAGTCCTGCTATCGGTCGGCTACTCGGCGTGTCACTGGTGCCACGTCATGGCGCATGAGTCTTTCGAGAACGAGCAAACGGCCGCGCTCATGAATGAGAACTTGGTCTGCATCAAGGTGGACCGGGAAGAGCGGCCGGACGTCGACAGCGTCTATATGACGGCGACGCAGGCCATGACTGGCCAAGGTGGCTGGCCGATGACGGTCTTCATGACTCCGGACCGGCAGCCGTTCTATTGCGGTACCTATTTTCCCCGCGCCCAATTCGAGCGGCTGGTTCTCGGAGTCGCGCGGGCCTGGCAGGAAGACAGGGACCAGGTATGTGCCCAGGCCAGCCAGATAGCGGCCGCGCTGGCTGAGCGGGCAGGCCCGGGACCGGCTAGCCCGGCACCGGCTAGCCCGGCAACCGACGGTCAGCCGGCCGCACTGTTCGGTCCGGATGGCGCGACGGGCGGATCAGGAGCGGCGGAATCCGCGAACCGGCTGGCCGCCGCCTGCGAATCGGCGGTCGCGACCCTGGCCCGGGAATTCGACGCTAGCCGCGGCGGCTTCGGCGGCGCGCCGAAGTTCCCGCCGTCCATGGTGCTGGAGTTCCTGCTCCGCCACTCTGAGCGGGTCAGCGGGCCCGGCGCGCAGCAGGCGCTGACGATGGCCGAGGTGACGGCTGGCGCGATGGCCCGCGGCGGCATCTACGACCAGCTGGCCGGCGGCTTCGCCCGGTACAGCGTCGACGCCGACTGGGTCGTCCCGCATTTCGAGAAGATGCTCTACGACAACGCGCTGCTGGCCCGGCTTTACGCGCACCTGTGGCGGCGCACCGGCAGCCCGCTGGCCAGGCGCGTCGCCGAAGAGACCGCTGACTGGCTGATAGCTGAGCTGCGCACAACCGAGGGCGGTTTCGCTGCCGCGCTGGATGCGGACTCCGACGGCAGGGAAGGTGCCTTCTACGTCTGGACACCTGCCCAGCTGACTGCGGCACTCGGGAACGGGGACGCCGGATACGCTGCCGGCGTGTTCGGAGTGACTGAGGCCGGCACTTTCGACCATGGCTCGTCAGTCCTGCAGTTGCGCGCGGATCCGGCCGACGCCGCCCGGCTGGGCCGGGTGCGAGCGCGTCTGCTCGAGGCGCGGGCCGAGCGGACCAGGCCGACCCGGGATGACAAGGTCGTGGCAGCGTGGAACGGGCTGGCTATCGCCGCGCTGGCCGACTGCGGACTGCTTTTCAGCCGGCCTGATCTCATCGCCGCAGCAGCCAAGGCCGCGGAACTGCTGACTGCCGTGCACCTGAGCGCCGGCCGGCTGGCGCGAACGTCCAGAGACGGCCGGGCCTCTGGTGCTGCCGGAGTGCTGGAGGACTACGGCTGCGTCGCCGCTGGCCTGATCGCGCTGGCCGGGGCCGGCGGGGCTGGCCGGTGGCTGGCGATCGCTGGCCAGCTGCTGGATACCGCCCTGGCCCGGTTCAGCATCGGAACCGGCGGCTTCTACGACACCGCCGACGACAGCGAGCAGTTGATCTACCGGCCTGCTGACGTGGCTGACGGACCCAGCCCGTCCGGTACCTTCGCGACGGCGGACGCTCTGCTGAGCTACTCCGCATTGACCGGCTCCGTGGGCCACCGGGACGCAGCCATAGCCGCGCTGGCCAGCGTCGCCGACCTCGCGCCGAGGTATCCGCGCGCCGCAGGGTCAGGCCTGGCGACTGCCGAAGCTGCGCTGTCGGGCCCGGTCGAGATCGCGATCACCGGCCCGGCGACGGAGCGTCGTGCCGAACTTCACCGGATCGCGTTGATGGCAGCGCCGCCGGGCGCGGTCCTGGCCGTGGGCGACGGCACCGGCGAGCCAATCCCGCTGCTAGCCGGAAAGGGTCCCGTCGACGGTCACCCGGCCGCTTACGTGTGCCGGAACTTCAGCTGCCGGGCACCGGTCACCGAGCCAGATCAGCTTCGCGCTGCGCTCGGCTCGGGTATCGGCTAGCCAGTACCGGGCTAGCCAGTACCGCCAGGCGGCACGGCCAGGCAGCACGGCCAGGCGGCACGGCCAGGCGGCACGGCCAGGCCGCACAGCTAGCCAGCGCGACTAGTGAGCCGACGCCGGACTGGTCCAGTTCGTCACGAATGTAAGGCCGAGTTAACCAACGGCCAGGTAGAAGTTTGCCAAGGGTTCGCCACACATACTGACGCCTGAGAATTCCTTGCGCGATTATCGGGAATCGCGGGCTATGGACGCATGCGGATTCGGCGTGCATCGTAGGACAACGAGGACGCTGCCGCAGGCGGAGATCGGGCAGCGATGGTCTGGCAACGGGATTCAGGGAGGGAATGACCGGTGCGCGACGGAACCCGCCGCTTGCGCGCTGGCCTCTGGGTCGCTGTCGGGGTCGGCGTCGCGGCGTCCCTTTCCATCACCATCATCGGTCCTGAGCTGTCCGACCCGGCCGGCGGCCACAGCCAGCTGGCAGGTTCTGCCGGACGCGGGACTGGCACTCGGATCGCCGGCCAGGAGAGTGCCGCAGCGAGAGCGGCAGCAGTCGAGCGTCGTTACGCCGCGGTGCTGAGCAGCATCGGCACGAGGTCAGCCCCCGGCGGCAGCAACGCGGTGGCGGCAGCCACGGCAGCTCGCGAGGCAGCGGGCCAGACTGAGGTTGCTGCCGCTCAGCAGGCGGGAGTGTTCCTGCCAAGCAGGGCCGGCTCGTCCTCCTCCGCCGTCCAGGTTGCCAGCCTGGCCGCGAATTCTGCCGCACCGCGAGTCCGGCCGCTCCGGACGTTGCGCCAGCCGGACTTGCTCGTCGTCGCGCCGGCCGCGCTGCCAGCCGCGGCTATCTCGGCCATCCGCAAGCTGCCCGGTGTGACCGCAGCGAACCTGCTCGGCGCCGCGAGGATCAAAGTTAACGGCGGATACGTCGCCATCCTCGGCGTGAACCCGTCTACCTTCCGTGAGTTCGCGGCCAAGCCGACCGCCAGGTCGACAATGCTCTGGCGGAACGTGGCAGCGGGCGGCATCGCGGTTTCCTATCTGATGGGACAGCAGGAGAAGATCCCGCTCGGCGGGACCGTGCAGGTCGATGGCGCACGGACCGAGCAGATCCCGGTCGCCGGCTTCGGCACTGTCGGCATCAGCGGCATCGACGCGGTCGTCTCTGACTCCGTGGCCCGCTCGCTCGGCATGCCAGCCGGTAACGCGATCGTGATCAGCGCGCCGCATGCGAGGCTGAGCGCGCTGATGCGCAAGATCGCGCGCCTGCTGCCTAAAACCGCCTCGGTCGCTCCGCTGGTCGGGCAGGCCGCCGTCCGCGGATTGCCGGGATCGGCCGGCGCGGTCGAGATCACGGCAGCCGACGGGTCAGGTCTCACGGTTGCGCAGACCAGGGCCTTCCTGACCGCGGCACTCGCCCAGGTCGGCAAGCGGTACGTCTGGGGCGGCGCCGGGCCCAACGTGTTCGACTGCTCCGGGCTAGTCCAGTGGTCGATGCGCCAGGCAGGCATCACCATGCCGCGGGTTGCCGTGAACCAGGCGCAGACCGGCCCTCAGGTCCCGTTGGCCGACCTTGTGCCTGGTGACCTGCTCTTCTACCACACCGATCCGACTGCGCCGACGTACATCTCGCACGTCGCGATCTACCTCGGCAAGGGCCTGATGCTTCAAGCGCCCGAGCCGGGCGAGGACGTTCAGATAGTGCCCGCCATCTTCACCGGCGGTTTCGCCGGCGCGGTCGCCGTGTACCCGCGCCTTGCCGCCGCTGTTGCGGCCGACATCGCTGGCTGACAGGTCGTTCCGCGACTCCCTGTCAGTTAGCCGGTTTGCCGCGCCTGTTTCGTGCCGTTTGTGCCCGGCAAACCAACAGGAAGTGAGTTGGCAGCGCTGAGCTCCTTGCGGAGCCCATCGTACGGTGTAATTATGATTACATGACTACTGAGGACACCGGCAACGGCGAGAACAAGGCCGAGGACTCCCTTCGCGGCTGGTTCGCCGGCCGTCTCCCGGCAGGCTGGTTCACCGCTGCGCCGGAAATCAAGGTCGATCGCGAGGAGATCACCATTGTCGGCGCCCTCGCCGATACCGAGAACGCCGCTGGCGCAAGCGACGCCGAGGCTGCTGCCGCCGCCGAGGGTCGCAGCCGCCGGTTCCGCGAGGAGACACGCGAGCACCGGATCGAGATCGCGCGAGAGGCCGAGCATAAGTTCGGCCGCAAGGTTTCCTGGGGCGTTGAATGCAATGGCCGCAGGGTGATGTTCACCACGTTCTCCGTGCCGGTTATGACGCGCTTGCGCCAGTCCGAGCGGCAGGTGCTGGACACCCTTGTGGATGCCGGCGTGGCCCGCAGCCGAAGCGACGCGCTCGCCTGGTGCGTGCGCCTGGTCGGTGAGCATGAGGAGACCTGGCTGGCCGACCTGAGGTCGGCCCTCCGCAAGGTTGAGCAGGTCAGAGCAGACGGGCCAGGCCAGTAATCCCGTCGGCGACGGCGGGCGCGGGCGTCCGGGCGGGCGTCCGCGTCACTGGTCTTCACCCAGCCGGAAACGAGGTTGCGTCAGTCTCTGCCGCCTGACAGCCAGCCGCGCGGCGGCCGGTCGGCCGTTCCGGCCTGACGGTATTTCGCCTACAGAAAGTAACGGCGCCTTCTCGTGCCGAGACGATTAGCCCTGACCAGTCAGAATTGATCGGGTCACGCCGGGGTACACTCCCCCAATCCCGGCTCTCAGGGTTTTGCGGCCCTAGGTAGTTCCGGGTCCCCCCGAAGCGGAGCTACCCGCAAAGCCCTTGAGGAGGACCAGTCGTGGCGTATGACCTGAATGCGGCCTCGGATCTGGCTGACCTCGAGACGAGTCTCGACGATGCTGGCCTGAAGAACCCGTACGTGCGCGAGTACGTGCAGCACTGGGCGGAACTTACCGGAGCCGAGCGTGTCGAGGTAATAGGCGCTTCCGACGACGCCCGGCTCATCACCGAATCACTTGCGGCGGGCGAGATCCTTCCGGCCGGCGAAGGGCGCTACTACGCGCGCAGTTACGTCAAGGACACCGCGCGCTCGGAGGAGCGCACGATCGTGGCCACCGCTAATCCGGCGGACAAGGGCGTTTACAACAACTGGCGTCCGTCGGGCGAGATGCGCCCGCTGCTTGAGGGCCTCATGCGCGGCGCGTCCGCCGGCAAGACCATGTACGTCATCCCGTACCTGATGGCGCCGCCTGGCTCGCCGCTCGAGCCGTACGCAGTCGGCGTCGAGCTAACCGATCACCGGACCGTGGCGCTGCACATGATCCGCATGGCGCGGTGCGGCGTCGAGCACGTGAACAACCTGGCTCAGCCCGACCGGTTCGTGCGCGGCGTGCACGTCACTGGTGACCTGGAGAATCTCGGCCAGGGCACGCCGGGAGACAAGCGTTACTTCGTTACGTTCGCTGACGAGCGCACGATCTTGCATTTCGGTTCCTCCTACGGCGGCAACGCCCTGCTGGGCAAGATCGCGCACGGACTGCGGCAAGCGGCATACGACGGCTGGGCATCCGGTCAGTTCCTCGCTGAGCAGTTCATGCTGATCGGGATCACCGACAAGCAGACGGGCCGCACCTGGCACATCTGCGGCGGCTTCCCCAGCGCGTCCGGCAAGACCAATCTGGCGATGATGCTCGCCCCGGACAGCCTTGGTGACCGGTATCACGTGGCGTTCTACGGCGACGACATTGCCTGGCTGCGCGTCGACCCGAGCAACGGGAAGATCTACGCGATCAACCCGGAGTTCGGGGTCTTCGGGGTCGCCAAGGACACCAACGAGGTGACCAACCCGACGGCGCTGCGGTCGGTCGGATCCGGCACCAAAGTCTTGTTCACGAACGTGGCTTATAACGAGCTAACGCAGGAAGTGTGGTGGGAGGGCAGGACGCCGCAGCGGCCTGCCGATGTGACCGGCTGGCGGGACTGGACCGGCAAGCTAGTCTCCGAGCGGACGGCAGCGGAGCAGGACAAGCCCTGGGCGCACCCGAACAGCCGCTTCACGACGTCGCTGACGAACGTGCCGAACATTGCCACGGATTACGGCGTTCGCACTGGCGTGCCGATCGACGCGATTATTTTCGGTGGCCGGACGCGCGATCGCGAGCCGCTGATTCGCGCCATTACCGACCTCGCCGAGGGAGTCTACGACGGGCTCACGCTCGGAGCCGAGGCAACCTTCGCGGCCGAGGGCGTGGACGGCCAGCTGCGGTATGACCCGATGTCGATGCGCCCGTTCATGTCCTATCCCGAAGGCGCCTACGCGGCCCACTGGCTCAGCATCATCGGTTCCGCCGCCGATCAGCCGATCTTCGCTCACGTCAACTGGTTCCAGCGGGACCCGGAGGACGGTCACTTCCTGTGGCCCGGTTACCGCGAGAACCTGCGGCCGCTGCTCTGGCTGCTGCGGCTGAAGGACGGCGAGGTCCACGGCACGCAGACGCCGGTGGGCATCGTTCCGACAAAAGACGAACTCGACCTCGATGGCGTCGATATCCGGCCTGAGGATCTCGACAAGGTCCTCAGCATCGACACCGACCGGTGGACTACGGAGATGGCGCACCGCGAAACGCACCTGGCGCAGTTCGACGGCCTGCCCGAGGAGATCTGGGCAGCGCACCGCCGGGTCGCGGCAGCGCTCGCCGCGCAGGCGGACTGAGGCGCCACGCCGAAACCAGCCACCTGGGGGTGTAGGTTTCGGACGCAGCGATGTTAACGTTCCGTTATGGGGCTACTACGCTGCGTCGATGGTTCCGTGCTGTCCGTGCAGGCCGTGACCTGTCGCGACTCGGCCGGCAAGCCGTACGAAATCACCCTGCAACTGGCCAGGGACTCGGTGCCGTTCGCGGCTGTGGGCCAGCGCTGTGGCTACCACTTCTCCGAGCTGGCCGAGCGCGTCAACGCTGCTAGGACCGACCCCGATCAGGCAGCGGCATGGCCTGACCCGGACGACCGGTTCCCGGCCGCGTGCGGCGGACCGGATCCGGGCTTGCCTGGCGATCACGAGTACTTCACGCTGCGGTCACGGGATCGCAGTGACCTGCCCGGAACCGGTGAATTGCGCTGCGTACTACGGTCAACTGCGGTGTGGCTCGGCGAGTGCATGGGCATCGGTTACAACCAGGCGCACACTGCTCATGTGCAGCATCCGCACCATGGCGGATCCGGGCCGTCGCTCGGCCAGCATGCCGTGCCCGGCCAGCGGCCCGGCCTGGCCCGGCGGCCGGCCGGCGGTGCGGGGCGGTGGCGCCTGACCAGGCGGGCGTTCATCGAGGCCTGGGGAGACGGCGGAGTCGGGGTGCGGGCTGTCCTGACTTCGGCTGAACTGGTGGCATTCTTGGATACGGTGCTGACAGAGCCAGCCAGTTCGAAGGCAGCAGGGCCGGAGTCAGCCGGAACTGCTGCCGCGGCCGGGAGTGTCCTGACCGGAGCGACGTCAGCAGCCGGGCACGCGGCGGCCAGTGTTTCGGCGGCCAGTGTTTCGGCGGCCGGTGTTACAGGTGACGGGGTTTCAGCGGACGGTTTCGCCAACCAGACGCAGGCGGCGGACGTCCAATCAGTGTGTGAGTCACCGGGCGGCGCGGCATGGCCGCCATGGCGACAGCGAGGAAGGGTGCCGGATGGGACTGCGCGATCTCGTCTACCGGCTCTACGAGCGGAGACTCGAGGCGACGCTGGACCCTCAGGCGATCCCGCGGCACGTCGGAGTGATGTGCGACGGTAACCGCAGGTGGGCGAGATCTGCGGGGCTCGCCGATGTCAGCAGCGGCCATCAGGCTGGCGCTGAGAAGATCTTCGAGCTGCTTGAGTGGTGTCAGGAGACCGGCGTCGAGGTTGTCACGCTGTGGTTGCTGTCCACCGACAACCTGAGCCGGGAGTCGGCTGAGCTCGAGCCGCTGCTCCGCATCATCGAGGACACCGTGCGGGAGCTGGTTGCGCAGGGCTGGCACGTCAAGCCAGTGGGCGCGCTTGACCTGCTGCCAGCCGACACCGCGCAGGCGCTCAAGGATGCGGCCGAGGTCACGGCTGGGCGCGGCGGCCTGCTGGTCAACGTGGCAGTCGGTTATGGTGGCCGGCGGGAGATCGCCGATGCGGTCCGGTCATTGCTGCAGGAGCACGCGACGAAGGGCACGACGATCGAGGAGCTCGCCGAGGTCCTGGATGTCGAGCACATTGCCGAGCACTTGTATACGGCCGGGCAACCCGACCCGGACCTGGTCATCAGGACCTCGGGGGAGCAGCGCCTTGGCGGGTTCCTGCTGTGGCAGAGCGCACACTCGGAGTTCTACTTCTGTGACGCTTACTGGCCGGCCTTCCGCCGGGTCGACTTTCTCCGTGCGTTGCGCTCCTTCGGCGAGCGTCACCGGCGGTTCGGCGCCTGACTCAGCCCCAGGCCGAAGCCGGGCCACTGGGCCGGAACTGCGTGAACGGATCGTTACGACCGCAGGCCGGGCATGAACAGCTAGTTACGGTACTTCCGCCTGTCGGTTCCCTTGGGTACGGTCTGAACTGACGGGCGGTGCCTAGCCGCCCGCCGGGAAGGCCCTTGAGATCCTCGAGCTTCGCGTCCTGGTGCGCAGGCGAGATGAGCGATGGGCCGGGTTCCCGGCCTCTCGCTGGCCGGACCCGGTCCCGCCGACACG
>DATJNX010000077.1:0-25217 GCA_035507615.1 Streptosporangiaceae bacterium | reverse complement strand
GTGCGACAGCATCGCGTCCCGCGGCGGGTTCCTGGTCGCCTTGCCGACCCGCTCGGCGATGATCAGCAGCGCCGCGACTTCCCAGTTCCCGGCCAGCGCCAGCAGCGGCACCGCCGCCATCTGCACCACGTACCCGCCGATGGTGATCGGCCAGTACCGGCCGGTGCGGTCCGCGCCCCGGCCGGAGAACAGCCGCAGCCCGTAGCCGAGAAACTCGCCAAGGCCGCTGATCACGGCGATCGCCAGCGCCCCCGCGCCAAGCGTGCCCAGAAACGGGCCGATCACCGAGCGAGAGCCCTCGTAGGTGAAGTCGGCGAAGAAGCTCATCACGCCGACCAGCAGCACGAATTTCAGCGCCGGTGAGGCACCTGCCAGGCGCTGCCTGAGACCGGACCCCGCCGGCTCAGCGTCGGTCCTGGGCAATCGGCCTCCTGTCCTGGGGTGGACAGGGACCGTTGGCGGCGACCGCGATTAACGGCGAGCCCCTCCGCCGTCTGCGCTTCTGATCATAAATCCGGCCCGGCATCCGGCAAAGCATGCGCGCTCTAGGCGAACGCCTGCCGCCCCCTGCGCCCGAGCAGCCTGGCTCCGCCTGCCGAAGCGGAACTCTCTGCGGCGCTCTCGCGGTGTTCACCCCGATGTGCTCTGACCGCAGCTCGCTTCGCCGGTCCACGTGCACCGCTTGCCGCCGCAGGTACTGCCTGCTTTCACCAGTCACCGAGGCGCGACTGTCAGAAATTTCGTGGGTGGCGGTGATCTCCATTAGTTGAGGGTGATCCTGTCGCCGTAGTACATGGTCAGCGCGTTGATGGCTTCCTTCCACCCCGGCGTTCCGCCTGAGCACTGACATGCAGTCCACCCGCTAATCCGGCAGGATCATCCGGCCGCTGCCGTCCCGGCCTACGCTGATGACGTCGGTCACGGCGCTGACCGGCAGCGGGCCGTAGATATGCGGGTACCGCTCGCCATCAGGAACCGCAGCCTCGTACCGGATCTCGGCAGGCACCTGCCCGCTGTCGATCACGAGCACCACCAGGTCGTCAGCGTCGCCATAGACCAGCTCGGCGACAGCGCGCAGCTGAGGCTGCAGGGAGCAGTGGATAAAGCCCTGCTGCTCAAGCGTCACGCCGCGAGTCGACATCCGGTACTCGCCATCGCGGACAGCTTCGTGCCAGCTCTCTCGGTCGGTGATGTGCAGGAGCTCGGCCACCCCGAAACCGTAGCGTTTTGCGGCCGAGCATGCGGAGCGGGCGGACGTGCACGCAGGCGCGTCGGCGTGGAACCATAAGTCGCGCCGAACTGGCATCAACCGGGCTGACTGGAGTAGCTGACGTGACGAACGAGAGCTTCGCGGCCGAGTTGTGGAGTGGTATCACCGACATCTACGCGGCGATCCTGGAGCACCCGTTCGTCACCGGGCTGGCCGATGGCAGCCTCCCGCGCGAATCCTTCGAGTTCTATGTCATCCAGGACGCCCTGTACCTGCGCAAGTACGCACAGGCGCTGGCGGCTGTCGGTAGCCGCGCACCGGCCCCCGCGGAGACGGAGATGTTCTCGCGGCACGCCGCGGGCATCGTCGCAGTCGAGATGGGCCTGCACGAGTCGCTGCTGGCCGATCTTGACATAGATCCCGGTGTCGTCGCTGCGGCGCAGGAGGCGCCCACCACCCTCGCCTACACCAGCTATCTGCTGGCCGCCGCCGGCGGATCGTACGGCGAAGGGGTGGGCGCGGTGCTGCCTTGCTACTGGATCTACTGGGAAGTGGGAAAGCACCTGCTCGAGAACGGCTCGCCCGATCCCCGGTACCAGCGATGGATCGATACCTACGCAGCAGAAGAGTTCGGCGACGAGGCTCGCGAGGTGATCGCTGTCACCGACAGGCTCGGCGAAGAGATCTCACCCGCTGAGCGCATGCGTATGCACCGTCACTTCGGAGCGACTAGCCGCTACGAGTGGATGTTCTGGGACATGGGCTACCGCCGGGAGGCCTGGCCCGTGTAACTCCGCGTCCGGGCGGTCAACGAGTTCTGATGGTGTGACTTGACAGACGGGCAATCTGAAGTGTTTCTTTTGAAACATGTCCTTCACGTCACGGGACGACCGTCCGGCCGAGCCGGCTAACTCCTCGGCGGACCCGGAGGCGTTCGGACTCCCCGGCAAGTCGATCAAGCTGACCGATCCCGAGACCATGCGCGCGCTGGCTCATCCGGCCCGGATCGCGCTGTGGCAGCACTTGCTGCTTGAGGGTCCGGCGACTGCCACCGAGTGCGCGCCCGTCGCCGCGTTGTCTCCGTCGGCCTGTAGCTATCACCTGCGCCAGCTCGCCCGCTACGGCTTCGTCGAGCAGGACCAGGCTGCGGCCGCGAACGGCCGGGAGCGGCCGTGGCGCGCGGTCGTGAGCTCGACAACGATCGAAGACCTGGATGACCCGGTTGCTGAAATGGCAGCCCGGCTGCTGAATTCCAGCCTGGACGAGCACTGGCGGGAAGCCCGGCGCCGGTATCTGGCACAGGAAGCCGACTATCCCGCCGAGTGGCGGCAGGCCGCAGGCAGCGACCAGACGGTGCTCTACGTCACGGCAGAGGAGCTGCTCCGGTTGCGCACGCAGATCCGGGATTTGTACGTGCCGCTTATCAGGCTGTCCGGTCAGGAGCGGCCCGCGGGCGCCAAGCCGGTGCAGGGTGTCATCGAGTTCGCGCCGATGTTCACCCCGCTTGAGGAGACAACCCCGTGACTGCCCGCGCCGGGCGGCCGCGAGCTTCTCTTCGGTCAGCCCTTCGCCGGATGGCTGCCTCAATGCCTGCCCTGCGGTCGCGACCCCTCCGGCTGCTGGCAAGCGGTCAGTTCGTGTCGAACGTCGGCGACGGCCTCTACGCGGTCGCATTGCCCTGGTACGTGCTCTCGCATCACGGCGGAGCGATTCTGCTCGGCACCGTGCTTGCCGCGTACGGAATCCCCCGGACTTGCCTGATCATGGTCGGCGGCCATCTAGCGGACCGGCTCAGCCCGTGGACCGTGATGATGGGCGCTGACATCGGCCGACTGGGACTCGCGGGCGGCCTCGCCGTGCTGGCGGCGACACGCCATCCTGAGTTCCTGACTCTCGCGCCGATCGCGTTCGGCCTAGGCGCAGGTGAGGGTCTCTTCCTGCCCGCGTCGTATGCGATCATGCCGAGGCTGGTTGCCGACGACGAGCTGCAGAGCGGCAACGCGCTGCTGTCGGCAAGCACGCAGCTAGCTGTCTTCGCCGGGCCGGCGCTTGGCGGGGCAGTAGTCGCGGCGCTGAGCTCGGCGGCTGGCTTCGGACTGGACGCGCTGAGCTTCGGCGTGTCCGCGCTTACCCTCTGGCGGCTTGGCGCGACGGTCGCCGCACGATCAGCGGTCCGTGCAGTGCAGTCCGCTGAATCCGCTCAGTCTCGTGAGACTGCGCCGCTGCCTGACTGGGCGCATTCGCCCGGCGATGGTCAGCTCGGCGAGAGCGAGCCTGAGCCCGTGAGCTTCAGCACGTTCGTGCGGCGCGAGCGGGTCGTTCCGCTGATCATGGCGATCGACATCGTGGCGAACCTCGGCAGCGCCGGCACCAGCGAGGTCGCCCTGCCGTTGTTTGCGCGCCAGCATCTGCATGCCGGGGCAGGCGGCTATGGCGCGCTGATTGCCAGTGTTGGCATCGGTGCGCTGGCCGGATCACTTGCCGCGACGCGCCTGAACCGGGCGCGCAGGCCCGCTCTCGCAGCGGGCCTGGTCTTCCTGGCCCAGGTGCCATTGATGATCTGCCTGCCATGGGCGCCGGGTCTCGCTATAGCGGCGGCAACTGTGGCGCTGTGGGGCGGCCTCAACATGTGGGCTAACATCACGACCCAGACCGCGTTCCAGCGCTGGGCTCCGCCTGATCTCCTCGGCCGGCTAAGCGGACTCCTGCTGACCACCAGTTACGGGATGTTCCCGATCTCGGTAGCGCTAGCCGGGCTGGTGGTCCATCGCTACGGGCCGGGCGTCTTCTTCATCTTTGCTGCGGTCACTCTCGCGGCAACGCTCGCGTGGGCACTCAGCCAGCAGGCGTTCCGTGACTTTGGGATGCGGTCAGCTGCCGGGCCATCAGCTCTATCAGCTTCTCCAGACCGCGCAGCGGTCGCACCATGACCGTGAAGCTGACCAGCTTGCCGGCGGCGTTCCAGCGCAGCATGTCGACGCCCTGGACATAGAGCCCGTCGAGGGTTGCCTCGAACTCGAGAACCGCGCTGCTGTCGTCGTACCACTCGCCGACATACCGCAGCGAGGGTCCGAGCACGACCAGCGCGCCTGACAAGTAGAGCGCCGTCAGCGCCTTGCCCTTCTGCGGCGCGAACACGGCCGGTGACCGGAACTCCACGTCATCGGCGAGCAGGTCGTCCAGTAGCGCCGGGTCCTGTGCCGCAGCGATCTCGTGCCAGGTGCGCAAGGCAGCGGGCCGCTCAGTCATAGCTGTAGTCAATCCGAGTCGGCGGCTGTGCGCAAAACCGGGGGATTCCTGCTGGCCGGCAGCCCGGCCAGCAGGATCTCCGCAGTTCGCCGCAGCCGGGGCGCGAGGTCGACACAAGCCTGGGCCAGCTCAGGATCAGAGGCGTAGAGCGCTGCGAGGGCGGGTACGGGATTGGCGATCTGCCACAGGGATCCGGCGAGGGAAGCCATGCTGGCGACGAACTCCCTGGACTCGGCAAGTGTCAGGTCGGGCAGCACCGAGTGGACGATCGCGGCGCCTTCGTTGACGACTCCGAGGGACGTCTGCTTGTAATGGCGTACGGCCTCCGGAGAGACGTTGCGTTCAAGGTTGAGCGGAGTATGCGCGATGAGGTCGCACAGCACCGGCCGGTCGCTGAAGCTGCGCGCGAACAGCTCAGCGACTAGCGACGCCGACCCCGGCTCAGCCGTGTCGAGTCGGGCGTGCAGTTCGCGAGCCCAGTCGCGCCAGGCATCGGCGGCCAGTTCCAGGAAGATCTGCTCGCGCGTCTCGAAGTAGCGCAGCAGCGCCGACTTGTGGATGCCAACCCGCGCTGCGATGTCGGCCAGGCTCACGTTGCGGACGCCGTCGCGCAGGGCAAGGTCGCGCGCAGCATCGAGGATCGCGTCCTGCCGCTGCAGCTTCTGCTCAGGGCGGCGCGCTCGCTGAAAGGTTTCCGCGGTCATGACAGGCCCAGTTTACCTAACGCAACGTCGTTCTGCTATTATCAAAACGATGTTGCGTTAACTCTCCGAAGGGACAGAACTTATGTCACAGGTCTTCTTCCTGACCGGGAGCAGCCGGGGTCTAGGCCGCCAGATTGCCGAGGCCACGCTGGCGGCCGGGCACCAGCTGGTCGCCACCGCCCGGCAGCCGGACAGCCTGGCCGACCTGGCAGACCGTTACGGTGCCCGGATTCTCCCGGTGGCGCTTGACGTCACCGACCCCGACGGGGCCGCGGCTGCAGTGGACGCCGGGACCAAGGCGTTCGGCCGCCTCGACGTCATCGTCAACAACGCCGGATATGCCAACCTCGCCGCGGTTGAGGACATCACCCTGGCGGACTTCCGGGCGCAATTCGACGCCAACTTGTTCGGCGTCGTCAACGTCACCAAGGCGGCGCTGCCCGTCTTGCGGGAGCAGGGCAGCGGCCACATCATCCAGGTCTCGTCGATCGGCGGGCGCCTGGCTACGGCTGGCTTGTCTGCCTATCAGTCGGCTAAGTGGGCGGTCGGCGGCTTCTCGGAAGTCCTGGCGCGAGAGGTCGGCCCGCTCGGTATCAAGGTCACCGTTCTGGAACCGGGCGGCATGCAGACCGACTGGGCTGGCTCCTCCATGCACGTACCTCCGGTCAGCGAGCCGTACCAGCCGACCGTCGGCGTGATGGCAAGGATGCACGAGGAACTCGGCAGTGGCAGGTCGCTCGGAGATCCGGCCAAGGTGGCCCGGGTCGTTCTCACCGTCGCGGGACTGGCCGACCCGCCGTTGCGGCTGATCCTGGGCAGCGACGCGTACGCCTACGCGACGGCAGCCGCGCGGGCGAGGGCCGAGTCCGATGCCGCCTGGCACGATCTCACCGTCTCCACCGACCGCGACGACGCGACAGCCGCCGAACGCGACCCTCAGGGTGCGGCTACCAGCGCCTGAAATATTCGATTGCCTGCCGCCCCGCCACCCGGCATCGTGAGCACGATGAGCGAGGTGCCCGAGCGATGGACGCAGGCCACGGTCTACCCCGATATGTGGGTGAACCCCGACGATGACCCGCGCAACACTGACGGGGTCAGCCCGGACGGTGAGCTCGCGACGCTGCAGGACTACCTGACCAGCTACCGGCTGACTCTGCAGATGAAGTGCGACGGTCTGGATCCAGAACAACTGGCGCGTCGGTCGGCGCCGCCGTCGACCATGTCGTTGCTTGGCCTGGTGCGCCACCTCGCCGAGGGGGAGCGGGCCTGGCGCAACTGGACTCACTGCGGGGACCCGGAACCGAAGCTGTACGGTGCGCGCGATGCCGATTTCGACGGCGCTGCCGGGCAGGAGGCGCTGGTCGAGGGCGCCTTCGCCGATCTTGCTCGGGAGCAGGCGGCAACCGATGCGGTACTGGCCGCGTACGCCGATCTGGGCACGCGGGTGGGCCAGGAAGGTATCGCCATCAGGGAGCTACTGGTTCACCGGATCGAGGAGTACGCCCGCCACTGCGGGCACGCCGACCTGCTTCGCGAACGCATCGACGGCAGGACAGGCCAGTAAACGAGCGCCTAGCAAGCGGCGAGGGGCTCCAGGAACTCGAGCCGGTTCCCGTGCGGGTCACTGCTGTAGAAACGGCGCATTCCGGGGAACCCGTCGTCGAAGCTCGCCGCATAACCAGCTGCCGCCAGCCGCGCCGCCCAGTCGCCGATCCCGGACACCAGCAGTGCCGGATGTGCCTTCCGGGCCGGCCTGAAGTCAGCGTCAACGCCGAGGTGCAGCTCGAATCCGTGGCCGCGAAACCAGCAGCCGCCGTTCTGCGCCAGCGCGGGCGGCTTGTCGATCTCGTCCAGCCCGAGCACGCCGCAGTAGAACGCCCGCGACGCGTCTTCGGACCCGGCCGGACAGGCCAGCAGCACGTGGTGGATCACGACCGGTTCACCTCCAAGAAATATCTCGACGTCAAGATATACTCTAAGGGAACGGGCGCTGCCCCGCCAATCCGGCCCGCACCACTCGGCCCGAATACTGACGCAGGGCTCCGACAGATACAGTGTGTCGGCTATGGGCGCAGTTAACGACATCGCAGAGCGGTACGTGGTCCAGGCGACGGACCTTGACCCGGTGATGGCCACAAGTGTCGGCATTGCCGGCCACGACGATCAGCTGACCGACCTGAGCCTCAGCGGCTTTGCCGACCGGGCGGAGCTGGATCGCGCTACCGTCGCTGCACTGACAGCGGCCGAGCCGGAAACCGAGCGGGAACGAGTCGCGCGCGCAGCAATGCTGGAACGGCTCGGACTTTCCGTCGAGCTCTACGACGCCGGCGAAACCACTCGTGATCTCAACGTCATCGCGAGCTGGATCCAGGGAGTGCGTCAGGTATTCGACCTGATGCCGCTCGACGGCGAGGAAGCGCAGCGGAACATCGCCGCCCGGATGGCCGCGGTACCCGCCGCCTACGCCGCGCTGAGACAGACCTACACCGAGGCGGCCCGCCAGAATCGAGTCGCGGCGCGCCGTCAGGTCATCGAGTGCGCCAAGCAATGCGCGCATTGGTCGGCGCCCGGCACTAGCTTCTACCGCGGGCTAGTAGACCGCACCGGCGCGACGGGCGGCCTGCTGGCAGACCTGACCGCAGCCGCGGATGCGGCGAACGCCGCGACAGCGGAACTCGGCAAGTTCCTGGAGACCGAGCTGCTGCCGCTGGCACCGCAGCGCGATGCTGTCGGCCGCGACAGGTACGCGCTCGCGTCGCGCTACTTTCTCGGTGCCCGGGTCGATCTGGACGAGGCCTACAACTGGGGCTGGGCCGAGGTAATGCGGCTCGAGGCCGAGATGGCGCGAGTTGCCGGCCTCATCGTTCCAGCCGGCACGGTCGAAGAGGCGACTGCGCAACTGGACGCCGATCCGGCACGGCAGATCACCGGCGCGGACAACCTGAAGTCCTGGATGCAGGATTTCGCCGACCGCACCATTGCCGAACTGCACGGGACTCATTTCGACATCCCTGAGCCTGCCAGGCGGATCGAGGCCATGATCGCCCCGACCAGCGACGGCGGCATCTACTACACCGGCCCGAGCGAAGACTGGACCAGGCCGGGGCGCATGTGGTGGACGGTGCCGGACGGTGTCGACCAGTTCGCCACCTGGAAAGAGATCACCACGATTTATCACGAGGGTGTACCCGGCCATCACCTGCAGGTCAGTCAGGCTGTCTTCGAGAAGGAGTCGCTGAACCGCTGGCAGCGGCTGCTGTGCTGGGTTTCCGGGCACGGTGAAGGCTGGGCGCTGTACGCCGAGCGCCTGATGGGAGAACTCGGCTACCTGGCCGACCCGGGCGCGCTGCTGGGCATGCTCGACAGCCAGCTGCTGCGGGCCGCGCGCGTTGTGGTCGACCTCGGCGTGCACCTGGAGCTGCCGATCCCGGCCGGCACTGGCTGGCACGAGGGCGAGACCTGGAGCGCCGAGCTGGCCTGGGAGTTCCTGCGCAGCCGGGTGCACATGGATGACGAGATGCTGCGGTTCGAGCTGAACCGGTATCTCGGCTGGCCGGGCCAGGCGCCGTCGTACAAGCTCGGCGAACGGATCTGGCTGCAGGCGAGGGAAGATGTCCGGCAGCGCAAGGGAGCGAACTTCAGCCTGAAGGAATTCCACAGCCAGGCGCTGGCACTCGGGGCGCTCGGCCTCGATCCGCTGCGCGCCGCACTCGACCGGATCTGAGCACCGTCTCTCGCCGGCATTTCACGCATCTTTGCGGTGCGAACCGTGACAAAGCACCTCTCGCGACCGGCAAACCGATGAAATGTCGGGACGACGGTCTGCCTGACCGCCGGTCCCGCTTGCGATCGGATGGCGTCATCTCCGTATGGCTGTGATCGGATGGAGTCATGAAGGTTCGCATCGGCATCAGCCTCGGCCCCTACGCGACGCCCGACGGGCTGGCAGCAGCGATCGGCCCCATCGAGTCCGCGGGCATCGACTCGCTGTGGTTTAGCGAGGTCGTCTACGGCGGGATTGTCGAGCCGCTGATCGGCATGACCTACACGCTGGCCAGGACCAGCCGCATGAAGGTCGGCACCGGCGTCGCGGTGCTGCCTGGCCGGCATCCGGTGCTGGTCGCGAAGGAACTGGCGTCGCTCGCCGCGCTCGCCCCCCGGCGGGTGCTGCCGGTGTTCGGCCTGCGTCCGGCGCGCCCGCCCGAGGCGGCCGCGTTCCCGGTCCACGGCGGCCGGGCCGCAGTGTTCGACGAGTCGCTCGAACTGCTGAGGCTTCTGCTGTCCGAGCAGGACGTGTCTTTCTCCGGCAAGTTCTTCACCGTGACAGGCGCGAGCATCGGCCCGTTGCCAGCCAAGCCGCTCGATATCTGGCTTGGCGGCAGCGCGCCGGAGGGGCTACGCCGGGTCGGCCGGTACGGCGATGGCTGGCTCGGCAGCTTCCTCACGCCTGCGGAGGCCCGGACGGCTCGCGAGCAGATAGAGCAGGCCGCCGCAGCCGCCGGGCGCGAGATCGAGGACGACCACTACGGCATAAGCCTGGCCGTAGGGGCCGTCACCCCGGACTTCGCGCGGGCGATCGAGCGACGCCGGCCGGGAGTCGATCCGGCCACGCTCGCGCCGGCTAACTGGGCGCAGGCCCGGCAGATGATCGAGGCTTACATCGAGGCCGGGCTGAGCAAGTTCGTGGTCAGGCCAGCGCTCCCGGCCGCAGGCGGTCCAGGCATCGAGGAGTACGTGGCCGAGTTCGCGGCCGAGATGCTGCCGCTGGAAAACTGAGCCGGCGCACCGCAGCCCGCTAGCGACTCACCCGGTCGGCACGCCAGCAGCGCGAGCGCATCGGTATCTCCAGTTCCCCGGCGCCCGGGAACTGCTCGGCCAGCGCGGCCGCGGCTCGCGCTCTGCCGATGTCCCTGAGCTCCGGACTGGCGGTTATCACCTGGCTGTAGGTCGTCAGCCAGTCCGCGATGTCGCCGACTGGCATGTAGCGGCTGAACCGGAACACGTGCGTCTCGATATTTGTGAACAATGTCCGGTCAGGCAGCCGGACCTGGCGAGCCTCGCCGTCACGGATCCGCTCAGCTTCGGGAAGCTCGCCGGCCAGTCCGTCCGCGGCCGCTAGCTGCGGGCCTGGTGGCGCAGGGCTGGACCGGCGCTCCGCGACTGCCTCGGCGAACCACTCATCAGCGTGCAGCCACTCGATTCCGGGCTGCCGGCCGGTCCAGATGATCCCGAACCTGCCGCCGTCGCGCAGCACCCTGGCGATCTCCGGCACGGCCAGGTCAGGATCCATCCAGTGCCAGGCCGAGGAGATGAACACCGCATCGGCGCTGGCATCGGGGAGCGGGATAGCCTCGCCGCGGCCTGCGAGGACCTCGACGTCACCAGATCGGGCCTGCAGCACGGATCGCATTCGTTCGTCGGGTTCGACGGCGATGACGTGGCCGACCTTGCCTGCCAGCGCCCTGGACAGCAGGCCGGTCCCGGCAGCCAGGTCGACGACTACGTCGCGGCGGGCTGGCAGCAGCCAGTCGATAGCTTCGGGCGGCGCGCTCGGCCGGACCCGGTCGTAGTCGCCCGCGACGGTTCCGAACGACATCGACCGTTCTGCGCGTCTCACCACGGTGCCACGTTAACTCGTGACTCTGGCTAACCAGATAGCAGGCACCAGCCCTGGCACATCGCGTCTAGCGAGCAGCCGCGGTCTTGCTGGCTGCCGCGGTCTCGCTGGCCGGGGCCGCCACCGCTGCGCCCCGGAAGCTCCGCAGCAGCAAGTCGAGCATCTGGACCTGCCGCTCCGGAGTCACCCGGTCCTGATACAGGACGCGCTCGGCGGACAGGCCGTCGATGAGCACGACCAGCTGATGGGTAGCCAGGCCCAGGTCGCAACCGTCTGCCAGCTCGCCGAGTTCCGCAGCCTCCGCCAGGTGGCCGCGCAGCCGGTCGCAGAACCGGTCGAACTCACTGTGCTGCAGGTCCCGCATGTCCGCGTTACCCAGAGCCCGGCCCCAGAAGCTGATCTCGATCTGGGCCTCGAGGTCGCGCCGGTCATCCAGCGGCAGCGCCTCCAGCATGACGGCCCGCAGGGCGGCCAGGCCGGCGAGGCCAGCAGCCGCTGCCGCCATCCGCGCACCCACCCGGCGATGTGAGTGCACCAGCGCCGACCCGAGGATGTCGGCCTTGTCATCGAAGTAATGCCCGAGGATCCCGCGCGAGCAGTTCGCCTCCTTGGCGATGGCCCGGATGGTCGCACCAGCGATCCCGTCGCGTGCGATTACCCGCCAGGTTGCCGAGAGGATCTCATCCCGCCGCTCATCCCAGTCAACGATCTTGGGCATCGCATCCCCTCGAAGGCTCGCCGGATTAGTGTCTGTTTTTTTGTCGGACGTCCGTCTAACATCCGTTCTAATGCAAACCAACGCGGAACTGCAAACCGCTCGCGAGCAACTAGTCAGCTACTGCGGGCGCATGATCGCGGACGGGCTGGCCGTCGGCGCGGCTGGCAACATGAGCGTGCGCGAGGACGACCTCGTCGCGATCACGCCGTCCGGGCTGAGCTACGCCGAGCTGATGCCATCGGACATCTGCATCACGACGCTCTCCGGCGAGGAAGTCGACGCGCCCGAGACGCCGTCGAGCGAACTGCCGATGCACCTCGCTGTTTATGCGGCTACCGGGGCGGGCGCCGTTGTACATACGCATTCCGCCGAGGTCATAGCCGTGTCGGCTACGTGCGCCGAACTGCCTGCCGTGCACTACGCGATCAACGGGCTGGGCGGTCCCGTGCGTGTCGCTGCGTACACCAGGTTCGGCTCGGCAGGCCTGGCAGACGCCGCAGTGGCCGCCCTGGACGGGCGCCGGGCCGCGATCCTGCAGAACCACGGCGCGATCTGCTACGGCCGCACGCTGCGCGAAGCCTACGACCGCGCGGTGCTGCTGGAGTGGCTGGCCATGGTCTACCGGCTCGCCCGCGCCCATGGCGAGCCACGGATCCTCTCCCAGGCTGAGCTGGACGAAGTAGCCGCCGAGTCGCGACGGCGTCATTACGGGGAACGGCGGCAGCGGTGACGGCGGCACCCGGCCACGGCGCGGTCTCCGGGGAGGCTGCGGCGGCACACAGGGTGGCCGTCATCGGCCCGCACATCCTGGACGTCCTGGGCCGGCCGGTCGAGTCGATACCGGCCGGGCAGGGCAGCACCCGGCTGACCGAGATCCGGGTCACCGCGGCCGGGACCGCCGCGGGTACCGGCGTGGACCTGGCCAAGCTCGGGAACTACGTGCGCTCGATCGGAGCTGTCGGCACCGACCTGCTGGCCGACATCCTCATCGCGGCGCTGGCAGCGCATGGCGTCGACACCAGCGGTCTCGTCCCGTCGGCCACTGCCCAGACGTCTGCGACGATCCTGCCGATCCGGCCGAACGGTGAGCGTCCCGCCCTGCACGTGCCGGGCGCCACCAGACTGCTCCGGCTCGAAGACATCGACCTGGCCGGACTAGCCGGATTCGATGCTGTGCTGCTGGGCGGTCCCGATGCGCTAGCTGGCCTGTCGGACGCCGACCTCACTGCCGTGGTCGCGGCCGCGAAGAACGACGGCGCGCTCGTCGCTGTCGACGTGCTGCATCCGGGCAGCGAGCGCGACTTCACCCGGATCGGCCCCGCGCTCGGCGGCGCGGACTGGTTCTGGCCGAACGCCGACCAGCTTCTCGCCCTGACCGGCCGGGCAGACCTGGAGCGCGCGATCGCTGACGTGCTCTCGCTTGGCACTGGCGGCGTCGCGGTGACCCTTGGTGCCGACGGCTGCCTGGTCACTGCCGGGACCAGCACCGACTTCACGCTGACCCATATTCCCGCGATCGCGGTCGACGTGGTCGACACCACCGGCTGCGGAGACGGGTTCGACGCAGGCATGCTGACCGGTCTGCTGCTGGGCTGCGACCCGGTCGACGCTGCCTGGCTGGGCGTCGCCTGCGGGGCGCTGGTGGCGACCGGCCTCGGGTCGGATGCGGGCCTGGAGAGCCTCGGCCAGGTCCTGGATTTCCTGCGCGCCGCGAGCTCCGGGGCAGCCGACCGCATCGGCGCGCGCCTTCCGGCAAAGCACCGTGTACCAGCTGGCACGGCAGCTAACAGCTCGGGAGCCACCAGCACTGTCGGAGCAAGCACCAGCGGAATCGGCACAGGGGAGCGAATGGCATGACGGATCAGCTAGTCCGGGCCGCCCGCCGGGACGACCGGCCGCGCAGCGTTGACGAGCAGCTGCGTCGCCGGGCCCGCGCAGTGATTCCCGGCGGGATGTACGGGCATCAGTCGGCCGGCCCGCTGCCGCCGGAGTACCCGCAGTTCATGCGGGCTGGCCTCGGTGCACGGGTCTGGGACGTGGACGGTAACGAGTACGTCGACCTGATGTGCAGTTACGGCCCGATAGTGCTCGGTCACCGGCATCCGGCCGTGGAGTCTGCGGCAGCCGCCCAGGCGGATATGGCCGACTGCCAGAACGGGCCGGGCGCGGTCATGGTCGAGCTTGCCGAATTGCTCGTCAGCACGGTGCAGCACGCGGACTGGGCGATGTTCGCCAAGAACGGCACCGACGCGACCACGATGTGCTGCACGATTGCCCGGGCGCACACTGGCAGGTCGCACATCCTGGTAGCGACCGGCGCCTATCACGGCGCCGCGCCCTGGTGCACGCCCAGGCTCGCGGGCGTCACAGCAGAAGACCGTGCGAACCTTGGCCATTACACGTTCAACGACCTGGCTTCGGTGACCGCGGCCGCGGCAGCGGCCGGCAGCGATCTCGCCGCGATCGTCGTCAGCCCGTTCAGGCACGATGCCGGCTACGACCAGGAACTCGTCGACCCTGCGTTCGCCCGCGGCCTGCGCGAGCTGTGCACGCGAACCGGGGCTGCCCTGATCCTGGATGACGTCCGCTGCGGTTTCCGGCTGCACCTCGGCTCGAGCTGGGAGCCCATCGGCGTGCTGCCGGATCTGTCGGCCTGGAGCAAGGCCATCGCTAACGGCCATCCGCTGGCCGCGGTGCTCGGCACCGGTGCATATGCCGAGGCGGCCGCGGGCATTTTCGTGACCGGATCGTTCTGGTTCTCAGCGTCCGCGATGGCGGCAGGGATCGCCACCATCGGCGCGTTGCGCGACGAAGGCGCGATCGAGGCGATGGACGAGATGGGGACCGCCCTGCGGGCCGGGATCCTGGAACAGGCTGCGGCGCGCGGCATCGGGATCAACTACACCGGGCCGGCCGCTATGCCGTACCTGACTTTCGCCGGCGACCGCGGTCACCAGCTAGCCAGCACTTTCGCTGCGGCGGCCATCCGGGCCGGCGCATACCTGCATCCGCGCCACAACTGGTTCATCTCTGCGGCGATGACCGACGCAGATCTGGCCAAGGCCCTCGCCGCCACCGACGAGGCCTTTGCCGCCGTCCAGGCACGACAACACGAAGGCGGTATCACATGAGCACCGACGAATCGGCCAGGCCAGCCGCAGTAGCCGTGGCGGCCGGCGACAGCGAAGAGGCCATCCTGGCCAAGGCGGGCTATAAGCCTGAGCTGCGCAGGTCGCTGCGCTTCTTCTCGATGTTCGCCATTGCCTTCTCGATCATCTCGATCACCACCGGAATCTTCCTCAACTATGGCTTCGGGCTTGCCTACTGGGGACCGGCGTCCATCTGGACCTGGCCGATCGTCGGCGTCGGCAACGTGATGATCGCCCTCGTTGTCGCCGAGCTCGGCACGCGGATCCCGCTGGCCGGGTACGCCTATCAGTGGAGCGCGCGCCTGGTGAACCCGACCTACGGATGGTTCGTAGGCTTCGCCGGCCTGCTGTACATGAGCGTCGGCGGCGGCGCGATCATGCTGGGCGTCGCCTCACCGCTGCTGCTGAGCGAGTTCGGCGACAACACGCCGAGCGCCCGGCTGGTGTTCGGGGTGGCCCTAATCCTCATGGTGCTGCCAGTGATCATCAACATCATCAGCATCCAGGTCGCCGCTCGGGTTAACAACATCGCGGTGTTCACTGAGATCATTGGCACAGTCGTCTTCGGAGTGCTGCTGCTAGTGCTCTGGGCCTTCAAGACTAAGCCCGCGCCTTACGGTGCCAGCATCCTTACCAACACCACGTCAGTGCTGCATAACCCGACCATCTACGCGTTCGCGCTGGCGGGCCTGATCGGCGCATTCACGCTAGTCGGCTTTGAGCTCGCTGCCGACATGTCGGAGGACGCCGTCGATCCTAGGCGCAGCGTGCCGCGAGGAGTGATCTGGGCTGTGGTCGGATCGGCCGTCCTTGGCATGATCGCGCTGATCGGGTTCACGATCGCGATCCCGAACCTGAAGACGGTGGAGTCGGCACCACTCCCGCTTCTGGCAATCGCTGGTTACTGGCTGCCAGGGTGGCTGGTCAAGGTCTTCATCGCGTTCGTCATCTTCTCGATGTTCGCGATCCTGGTCGTCGGAGCCGGCGCCCAGGCACGGCTGGCCTACTCGATGTCGCGCGACAACATGCTGCCGTTCTCCAAGCAGCTGCGGAAGGTGAACGCCAGTACGCAGACACCGATCGTCGCGCTGCTGGTCTTCGCCGTCGTCGACATTGCCGTGACCTGGTACGGCTACTTGCAGGCCAGCGCGTTCGCGACACTGGTCGGCGCGACCGCGATCATCCCGTACATCATCTACTTCCTGATCACCGCTGGTTACGCCTACAAGCGGCGCACGCTGGACTCGATCCCCGGCGCTTTCTCGCTGGGCCGCTGGGCCTGGCCAGTCATTATCTTCGTGCTGGTGTACAGCGCTCTGATCATCTTCGTGCTGTCGGTGCCGGGGCCGTTCCATGCAGCTGACAAGGTGGTCGGCTACGGCGCCGGCCTGGCGCTGCTGTGGTACGTAGCCGCGCTCGTCTGGCGCCTGCGGGCCGGCAAGGCCGGGGTGAAGCCAGTCGAAGAACTGGTCGAATAGCGGCCGGGGCCAGGAAGGGCGTGAGTTGCCGATCGTAGCCCCATGAGGGGCATCGGTTAGTAACTCACGCCCTTGCGCCGCCCGGATCGGCCGCCCGCTAGCATCTCCTTTCGTGCGCAGCAGCGGGTGCCTGTGACCAAGACCGTCTTTGACCATGTCTCGATCGGGACTCGCGAGCTTGCTGACGGCTGGGAACTGTTCGGGGGCGTGCTCGGCGGGACGTGGGCTTACGGCGGCGACTCGCCGGGCTTCTGGTGGGGGCAGCTGGAGTTCCGCGGCGGCCCCAAGATCGAGCTGATCACGCCCACGCCGGGCCCCGACTCGGCCTTCCTGGAGCGCTTCCTCGACGACAGAGGCCCTGGGCCGCATCACCTCAACTTCATGGTCAGCGACATCGCCGAGACGCTGGGCCGGATTGAGGCGCTCGGGATCGAGCCCGTCCAGGTCAGGCTTGACGAGCCGAACTGGAAGGAAGCGTTCCTGCGCCCGCGCGACGCGTTCGGCATCGTCATCCAGGTCGCCGAGCAGTCCGGGCAGCCACCGGAACTCCCGCCGCCGGACGCCCTCTGCCCGGCTCGCCTGCCGTCGTCATTCACGGTGGTCGAGCACTACGTCAGCGACCTTGACGCTGCGATCCGGCTATTCGGGTCAGTGCTCGGCGGCGAAGTCAGCACGCGGCCGGAGACAAGCCGCTCAGGAGCCGAGCTGACCTGGCCCAACGGTGCGCGGCTTCGCCTCATCGCAGGCGGGGAGCCTTCGCACGGGAACGCCGGCGGCGCAGCCGGCCCGTTGCGCTTCGGCCGGGACGGCGAGCCGTTCAGCCCGGCCGAGCTCAGCCGGGTTGCCGGGCTATCCCGGCTTCTCGGCGTTCGCATCGAGCTCGACAGCTGACCTCCGGCCGGCGACTGTGCTGGCTTAGGGCCCGTTCCCGGTACGTTGCGGCTCTTTTCTTGTCTGGCTTTCTTTGGTTTAGTAGGTTTCCTAACGAATTGCCCTTGGCGGCAGCGATGGAGGCCGGACATGCGAGATCGGGTACTGGCGTTGGCCGGCGTGTCGGCACTGGCCGTGGTTCCGCTGCTAGCGGCGGCTGGCGGGACCGCGGCGGCGACGCCTGCCGCCGCGAGTCCGGTCCCGGTGGCGGTCCGGGTCAACCAGGTGGACTACCCGGTCGGCGCCGCGAAGGTCGCGTACGCCATGCTGCCGGCCAGGGTTGCCTCAGTCGCGTTCACGGTTTCCGGCAGTGACGGCGTCGTGTTCCGGGGCACATCGACTTCCGACCTTGGCGGCTGGAACAAGCGCTATGGCGCAGTCTATGAGCTGACGTTTTCCGCGGTGCGGCGGCCGGGCAGCTATCGCGTCCAGGTCACTGCGGATGGCCAGATTGCCAGGTCGCCGGAGTTCTCGGTGGGATTGTCTGGCCAGCAGTACGGCAAGCTGGTCACGAACGCGGTGCGGTATTTCACCTCCGAGCGTGACGGCAGCGACGTTGAGCACTCGGTGCTGAACCGCGAGCCCGCCAACCTGACCGACGAGCACGCGTATGTGTACGCGACGCCGAAGTACGACAGCAACGACAACCTGACCGGCGGATTCCGCAGGATCGGCGGGCCGGTGAACGTGTCTGGCGGCTGGTTCGATGCCGGCGGCGGCTACGAGAAGTTCGCCTACACCGCCAGCTACGCTGACGCGCTGCTGCAGATCGCGCAGCGGGATTACCCCGGCCGCTACCCGACATTGGGGCCGGAGGCAAGCTTCGGGCTGAGCTGGCTGAACAAGCTGTGGAACGCCAAGAAGAAGGTGCTCTACATCCAGGTCGGCATCGGCAACGGGAACGCGAGCAACACGATCCAGGGTGACTACAACTTCTGGTTCCTGCCGCAGGCCGAGGACAAGATGAACGTCAAGAAGGGCGGGAAGCCGGGACCGACTGCCTACTACGTTAAGTACCGGCCGGTGTTCGAGGCCGCCCCGGCGGGCCAGAAGATCAGCCCCGACTTCGCCGGGCGGTTCGCTGCCGACTTCGGTCTGGCCGCGCAGCTTGACGCGCGGAGCAGCCGGCCGGCGGCCGAGCACTGGCTGTCGCTGGCCCGCGGCATCTACGCGATGGCCAAGACCAAGCACGTCGGCCGGATCGTCACGACGTATCCGTATGACTACTACGGCGGCACCGAGTGGAAGAGCGACATGCTCTGGGGCGCCGCCGAGATCGCGCTCGCCGATGAGGCGCTGCACGCACCGGCCGCGCAGGTCCGGGCGGACCTGCTGACGGCCAGCCGGTGGGCGCGCGCCTATATCGCGCAAGGCCACCCGGCCGGTGGTGACACCCTCAACTTGTATGACAACGGCGCAATTGGCGAGGGTGAGTTGCTTCGCGCACTGCAGCAGGCCGGGCGCGGCCGGTGGGCCGGCCAGGCGCGGACGGGTCATGGATCCGGCCTGATCACCCGGCAGGCCCTGCTGGCTGACCTCGCGGCGCAGCTCCGGCTGGGCGAGAGCTGGGCCAGGCGCGACAAAGGCGACCCGTTCGGGCTAGGCACCGAACTAGGCCCCAGCGACGCCACGCCGCACGCGTTCGGCCTCTACATCACCAACGCGCTGTATCAGCAATATGGCGGCAGCGACCAGTTCGCCGCGTTCGCTCAGCAGCAGCTCAACTTCACGCTCGGCGCCAACGGCTGGGGCAGCTCCTTCGTGGTCGGCGCCGGAACGACGTACCCGCACTGCATGCAGAGCGAGATCGCGAACCTGGCCGGGTCGCTGACCGGCAAGGGCGACATCCAGCTCGGCGCCGTCACCGACGGGCCGAGCAGCCCGCCGAACTTCGTCGGCCTCGGCACGGTTAGCGGGATGAAGTCGTGCAGCGCAGGCAACTATGGCCCGTTCGACACTAAGACCGCCAAGTACGAGGACAACGTTGTTTCCTGGCCGTCGGTCGAGCCTGCTGACGACTACACCGCCAACTCGCTGCTGGCGTTCGCGCTGGCGGCGGCCCCGAGGTAGTCGGCGTCAGCGCCCTCCGGCACTACCTCGATGCCGCGGAAGAACAGCGCGCTGAGCAGCGCGGCCACGATCATCGCGAGGCCGGCGCCGAGTGCCGCCGCGTCGAGGCCGTGGCTGAAGGCGATGCGCGCCGCAGCGACGAGCTGACTGCTCAGCTGCGCCGGAAGGTGCCCGGCCACGGCGAGCGCGCCGCCCAGGGTGCTGCGGGAGGCGTCCAGCGCCGCTGACGGCAGGCCGGCCGGAGCGGTATGCGCGAGGCCGGAGCGGTAGACCGCCACGCCGATGCTGCCCAGCACTGCCATGCCGAGAGCGCCGCCGAACTCGGACGATGTCTCGACAACTGCCGCGGCCGCGCCCGCGCGGTCCGGCGGGACGGCGCCCATGACGAGCTCGTTCCCGACGGTCACCGCGGTCACTACGCCGCCCGCGTAGATGCTCGCGCCCAGCAGCACGAACCACAGGCCGGAGTGAGCCTGCGCCTGAGTCAGGAGGGCGTAGCCGCCTGCCGCGGCGAGCAGGCCCGCTGCGGCGAGGTAGCCGCGGTCAACGCGCTTCACCAGCAGCTGGCTGAGCGGAACCGCGGTCATCGTGCCGGTCATCGGCACCATGGACCACAGTGCCGCTGTCAGCGGGCTCAAGCCGCGGACCGACTGCAGGTACTGCGTGGCGAAGATGGCGAAGCCGACGATCGCGAACATGGATACCAGGTTCAGCGCGACTGCCCCGGTGAAGCCACGGCTGCGGAAGAGCGCCAAGTCGATCATCGGCGCATGACTGCGTGCCTGCCGGAGGACGAACACCGCGCCGACGGCGAGTCCCGCGACGATGGCTGCGACGGTGGCGGGCTGGGCGCCGCTAGCTGAGATCTCCTGCATCCCGTAGATGACCGGCAGTACCGCGCCGAGCGAGAGTGCCGCGCTGACGAGGTCGAACCGCCCCCGCTGCGGAGCCCGGAACTCTGGCAGCAGGGCCGGAGCGAGAGCGAGCAGCAGGACCATGAACGGCACGTTGATGAGGAAGACCGAGCCCCACCAGAAGTGATCGAGGAGGAAGCCGCTCAGCACCGGGCCGAGGGCGATGCCGCTCATGGTCGCGCTGGCCCAGATCGCAATGGCGGTCCGGCGCTGCTTCTCGTCGTGGAACATGTTGCGGATCAGCGCGAGCGTGGACGGCATCAAGGTGGCACCGGCAACGCCCTGAACGGCCCTGGCCGCGATCAGTTCGGCGGCCGAGTGCGAGTAAGCAGCGCCCAGCGACGCGAGGCTGAAGCAGAACGCGCCGATGAGCAGCAGCCGCCGGCGCCCGATCCGGTCACCGAGCGAGCCCATCGTGATGAGCAGTCCGGCGAGGACGAAGCCGTAGACATCGAAGATCCACAACTGTTGCGCGCTGCTCGGCTGCAGGTCCCTGCTGATGAACGGGACGGCGAAGTACAGCACCGACACGTCCATGGAGACCAGGAGGAGGGGGAGCAGCAGCACGGCAAGCCCGGTCCACTCCCGGCCGCCGGCCCTCAGCTGACGGGGCGCCTGACCGGCCGGCGATGTCTGTGCGCTGACCATGTTTCTGCCTCCGTACGTCTGCTGGCTCTTCTGTCGCGACCGCCGCCCAAGGGCTGGCCGACTGTCCACGAGAGACTGTACGCACGTCTTAGACGTATGTGCAAGACGTTTGTTTGAGACACGGCGGTATGCTGCCGCCATGGGAAACCGCGAGGACCTGATAGCCGGGGCCAAGCGCTGCCTGCTCGAGAAGGGCTACGCGGCGACGACGGCGCGAGACATCGCGGCCGCGTCGGGAGTGAGCCTGGCCGCCATCGGCTACCACTTCGGCTCCAAAGACGCGCTGATGAACCTCGCCGTATTCAACCTGATCGGCGAGTGGGCCGACGAGCTGCAGAGCGCGATGGCGGCCGATCAGGTGCTCGACAGTCCTCCGCTACAGCGTTTCGAAGCCGCTGCTGACCGGACGCTGCGCTCATTCGGCGGGCAGGACAAGGGCCTGTGGGCGGCGCAACTCGAGCTGCTTGGCCTGGTGGAGCGCAATGACGAGCTGCGGGCGTTCCTGGCCAGCGTTCAGGAACTGGGTGGTCGGGGGCTAGCGGAGTTGTTTCTCGGCATCGACATGGCGGCCGATCCGGAGACGTCCAGGCTGGCAGGCACCGTGATGCACGCCCTGTTCATCGGGCTGATGGCGAAGTACTTCCTCGATCCCGGGCACGCGCCGACGGCGCAAGACTTCGCGGCGGGCCTGCGGATCATTGCGGAGCGTGTGCTCGCCACACCTCCCGGCCAGGCGACGGCCGGGTAACCTCGCGCGGGGCAGTTAGTTACGACATCACTCCGGCAGGAACGGCCGGACTTCGATCATTCCGAACGCGGCCACCGGATGCAGAGCGGCGATCTCGATGGCCTCAGCCATGCTGCCGCACTCGATCACGTCGAAGCCGGCCATCCACTCCTTCGTCTCGGCGAACGGGCCGTCGCTGACGAGCACCTCGCCATCGCGAGTCCGCACCGTGGCCGCAGTGGCCGGCAGGCCGACCTGGCTGCCGATGAGCCTGCTTCCGCGCTTGTCGATCTCGGCAAACCACGTCCGGATGCCGTCATCACCATCGGCTTCCTTGCTGGCCGGATCAGCCTCGGCCGCCTCCTGCGGGCCGGGCGGCTGCTCCATGCACACCAGTAGCAGGTACTTCATTGCGAGCTCCTCAGCTGGATCGGTGACTGTTTCTAAGATCACGACGAGCGGGAACGGGCTCGATGGACACCCGGCCGTCGGCACGCGCGCGGCCGGCTGGGATCTGCCGGCAGCGCACGCCGGCCGCTGCGCCGCGGCCGCTAGTGTAGGCGCGGTGCGGGTCGCTACCTGGAACGTGAACTCGGTCAAGCAGCGAGTGCCGAGATTCCTCCCCTGGCTGGACGAGCGTCAGCCCGACGTGGTCTGCCTGCAGGAAACCAAGCTCGCCGATGACGCGTTCACCGAATTGCTTGGCGCTGACCTGGAAAACCGAGGCTATGCGGCAGCGGTCTACGGCGAGCCGCGCTGGAACGGCGTGGCAATCCTGTCCCGGGTCGGGCTGGCCGACGTGGAGCGCGGGCTGGCCGGAGCTCCCGGCTTCCCCGAGCCTGAAGCTCGCGCGGTGGCTGCGACCTGCGGCGGCATCCGGGTCCACTCGGTATACGTGCCCAACGGCAGGGAGCCGGACTCTGATCACTACCGGTACAAGCTGGCCTGGCTCGCTGCGCTGGAGCAAGTGGTGCGAGCCGGTCCTGACGCGGCGATCGTCTCCGGGGACATGAACATCGCGCCGACCGACAGCGATGTCTTCGACCCGTCCGCCTATATCGGGCAAACGCACGTTACCGACCCGGAGCGCGCTGCCCTCGCCAGCCTTGAGTCGGCGGGGCTGCGGGATGTGGTCCGCGAGCGGTGGCCGGACAAGCGCGTCTTCACCTACTGGGATTACCGGGCCGGGATGTTCCATCAGGATCTCGGCATGCGAATCGACCTCGTGCTGGTTACCGATAGCGTGGCCAGCCGGGTCAGGGCGGCCTGGGTCGACCGGCAGGCCAGGAAAGGGACCGGTCCAAGTGACCACGCGCCGGTAATCGTTGACCTGGACGAGGCCCCGGACGGCGACATCGGGCCCGTCGTGCCGCCGCCGTCGGCAGCCGCGGGCCGGAAGAGGTCGTTCAAACTGCCGCAGTCGCGCTAGTTTCATCCAGTCTGCCGTTTCAGCGGGATGAGCAGTTCTGCGCCTGGTTAGATCGCACTGTGTCGACTTGGCGTGCACGCGGGCGAGTCCTGCGGGCAGTGCGCGGCATCGCTGTGGCCGCGGTGCTGCCGGGCGTCATGACCGCCACGGCTGCGCCCGCGCTCGCCTGGGTGGCGCCATTCGCGGACAGTCAGCCCGCGGTCGCTCCAAGCTCACCGCCGATCAGCGTGTTCGGCGGCGAGCTGGTCAACGCCAGCACCGGCGCTTCGCTGTGGGCACAGGGCCTGGGCATCAGCCGCCCGATGGGCAGCATCACTAAGGTCATGACGGCTCTCGTCGTGCTCCAGGCCGGCGGCCTGAACCGGAAGATCGAGGTAACAAAGGCCGCCGTCCGTTACGTCAGCAGGGACGGCGCGAGCAGCGCGGGCCTGATCCCGGGCGACATGCTGACAGTTCGCCAGCTGCTGGCGGCCATGCTGATCCCGTCTGGCTGCGATGCTGCCTATCTGCTGGCCACCGCCTACGGGCCGGGACGGCCGGCGTTCATCGCCAAGATGAACGCGACCGCTGCGGAGCTTGGCATGACGTCGACGCATTTCACGAGCTTTGACGGTATGCCGTACCCGACCGAGCACTCGACCTACTCCACGCCCGCGGACCTGATCACGCTCGGCCTGGCGGCCATGAAGTACCCGGTGTTTCAGTCCATTGTCGCAATGCGAAAGTACCGCCTCCGGGCAACGACGAGTCATCACGCTTATCTGTGGCAGCAGACGAACGTGCTGATCGGGTCCTACCCGGGCGCTCTCGGAGTCAAGACCGGCGACACTAAGGCGGCCGGGAACTGCCTGCTCTTCGAGGCCACGCGGCGCGGCGTGACGCTGATCGGCGTTGTGCTGCACGCCAGCCCGACAAGTAATCCGGGGTCGGCCATCGTCGCCGCTCGGCGGCTGCTGAACTGGGCCTTCGCGCGCATGTAACGACGGGCCGTTATCGGCGCCCGGTTCCGGTTCGGCGCGTTTGCGGTACCTGCCGTTCGGGGTGCCTCGAGCCGGCCGGTACTTTTCTGCTGTGACGGGCGCAGTGAGTGAGCAGGAGCCAACCGCATTCCGCCAGCGGCGGTACGAAGTGCCGCCAGGAGCAACGGACCTGCTGCTCGTGCGCCACGGCGCGTCCGAGGCCTATCTGGACGGGAATCTGTTCGCGCTGGTAGGCGGCCACGGCGATCCGCCGCTCTCGGCCGAGGGCAAGGAACAGGCGGACCTTGTCGGCACACGGCTTGCCGCCACCGGGGTGGACGTCATCTACGCCAGCAACCTTCGCCGGACCGCCGAGACCGCGGCGCCGCTCGCCGAGCAGGTCGGCCTTGACGTCCAGGTGGAACCCGACCTGCGTGAGGTCTACCTGGGCGAATGGGAAGGCGGGATCTTCCGGAAGATGGTGGCCGAGGGCCACCCCATCAGCTTGCGGATGGCCGCCGAGGAGCGCTGGGACGTGATTCCGGGGGCCGAGCCCTCGGCCGAGCTGGAAGCCCGGGTCCGAGAGGCGATCGAGCGGCTGGCGGCGGCTCATCCTGGCCAGCGGGTGGCCGCGTTCACTCACGGCGGGGTGATCGGCCAGGCGCTGGCGCTGGCTAGCGGATCGCGGCCGTTCGCGTTCCTGGGGGCGGAGAACACCTCGATATCCCGCATCGTCATCGCCGGGGATCGCTGGATCGTGCGTGGCTTCAACGACACCGCGCACCTCGACGGCGTGTCCTGACGGGTCATGAAGCCAGGACCGGCAAGTCATCTGCGGGTTGCCCGGCCAAGCCGCAACCTGGCGGCGGCCGAGCGGTTCTGGGTGGCCGGCCTCGGCCTTGAGGTGCTGTTCCGGCTCGACGACTCGGCTGAGGGCGGCCACGGTCTGCTGATGGCCGGCTGGCCGGGCGCGGCCTGGCATCTCGAACTGGTCGGGGATCCGGCTGCGGAGACGCCACCAGCTCCGACAGAGGAAGACCTGCTCGTCCTGTACCTGGACGGTCCCGTCGACGACGAGGTGATCACCGGCCTGGTCGATGCAGGCGGTACTCGGGTAGCGGCGCGCAATCCGTACTGGGACGAGTGGGGCGTGACGATCATCGACCCGGACGGTTACCGGCTGGTGCTGTGCACGCGGTCTTGGGGAACAGGCAATCCGGCCAATTCAGGAGACTGATCCGCTAGCCGCGCGGCCCGGGACCGATGAGATCCCACTTGTTGCCGGCGATGTCGAGGAACACCGCGACGCGGCCGTAGGACTCCGTGCGCGGCCCGGTCAGGAACTGAACCCCGGCGGCCGCCATCTGTGCGTGCGCGGCATCGAAGTCGTCGACGTTGAGGAAGAAGCCCAC
>DATJNX010000076.1:0-66106 GCA_035507615.1 Streptosporangiaceae bacterium | reverse complement strand
CTTCTCCAGATGCTGCTCCAGCCACTGCACGCTCTCGGCGTCCAGATGGTTAGTCGGCTCATCCAGCAACAGCAGGTCCGGCTGGGCCAGCAGCAGCTTGCACAGTGCCACCCGGCGCCGCTCACCACCCGACAGCACGCTGACCTCGGCATCCGGCGGCGGGCAGCGCAGCGCATCCATCGCCTGATCCAGCTGACTCTGAAGATCCCACGCATCGCGGTGGTCCAGCTGCTCCTGCAGCTTGCCCATCTCTTCCAGCAGCCCATCGGAGTAGTCGGTGGCCATCTGCTCGGCGATCTGGTTGTACCGGTCCAGCAACGCCTTAGTCTCCGCGACGCCCTCCTCGACATTGCCGAGCACCGTCTTGGAGTCATCCAGCTCCGGCTCCTGGTCCAAGATCCCGACCGTGAACCCTGGCATCAGCCTGGCGTCGCCGTTCGACGGCTGCTCCACGCCCGCCATCATCCGCAGCAACGTCGACTTGCCGGTCCCGTTCGGACCGACCACGCCGATCTTCGCGCCCGGCAGGAAGGCGAGCGTCACGTCGTCGAGGATGACCTTGTCGCCGTGCGCTTTACGGACACGGCTCATCTGATAGATGAACTCCGGCATGTCACCAAGGGTAGGGGCTCGCGGCAAGGGCTACGAACCGGCCTGCCCGGGCAGCCACTCCAGGTACGGCCGGCGGATCCTCCAATCCGGCCTGGCAGAAGCTCCATGACCGGCCGGCATAAGCTCCGGGCCAATACCTGCGGGTGCCCGGCCAGCGCCCGGCCAGTCCCCCGGCCAGACCCCGGCCAGCGCCCGACTAGCGCCCCGGCCAGTTCACCAGCCGCCGCTTGGCTAGCGCCCGGCCGGACATGCTCCGGGCCCGTCCGGCGCCGTCGACGGCCGGGCCCGGTGCACCCGCAGGCCGTCAGGTGGCCGCGCCGACCGGCTCGGCTGCCTCGTCCGCCTGCGCCAGCATCTGGCGGGCTTCCTCCTCGTCGAACTCGTCGCTGTCCCCGAGCTCGTGGTCGTCAGGCTCATGGACGTCAGGCTCCGACTCTGTTGCGTACCTGGAATCGAGATCTCGCTGAGTGCCCGGATCGCCGTGAGCGAAGTACTCCTCGTCGAGCGCGCGGCTAGCCCGCTCGGCTGCGTCGCGGTCCCCTGGCAGCGGCTGGCGCGGCTCGCCAGCCGCCATCTCCTGCTCGCGCTCCAGAGCAGTCTTCTCCAGCTGCTCCGTCGACTTCTTGAAGAGCGTGACACCGCGCGACAGGTCGTGCCCGATGCTGTCAGCGATGACTTCGACCGCTGTCCGCTTGGGCGCGTTGTCGTCTCCGTACTCGCGTACTCGCAGATTGCCCTTGAGCACTACCGGGTCGCCCCTGCGCAGGCAAGCCGCGGCATTCTCGGCCACCTTGCGGTAGCAGATCACGCTGATGAAGGAAGTCGGCTGATCCGCCCACTCGCCGGTGGTCCTGTTCATCCGGCGCGGAGTCCAGCCGAGCCTCATGTACAGCGTCCGGGTCCCGTCCCTGGTCCATCCGACTTTCGGCTGCGTCGCTATGTAGCCGGTCACGCTTAAGGTCGCCTCGTTAACCACTTCCAGGCCCTCCTCGACATCGCGCGCGGCGACCGTCAGCCTCCGCGCCCGCCGCTCAAAGCCGGCGGCCCTGCGCCGCCAGCGCGTGTCAAGGATCTGCCCGGTTGCCCAGGACCGGCAGCCTGGCGGGTCTGGCCTGTGCACAACCAGGGGACTGGCGCCTAGCCTGTGGACGATCAGTTCCAGGCGGACGCCGGGTCGACCATGCCAGCGCCGGCAGCGGCGCGCAACTCGGCCCGGAAGCGAGCCAGCTCATCGAGTTCCGACTCAGCCGGAGCTAGCACGAGATCGCCTGCCACGGCGGCGAGTCGCCGGCGGATATCGTCCTCCAGGTCCTCGGTCTCACGTGCCGCCGCGCGGCTGACCGCGCGCGTCCCGAGCCGCGCGGTGAGCCACCCGCCGGACAGGCCAGCGATCAGCATCACGGCGGCCCAGGGCAGTAGCCACACGTCGCTGAACAGCGTCGGAATACCTGAACCAACGTGCGCGACACCCAGGATGATCAGCGAGGCGAGCCAGACGATACCGACGAGCACGCAGCCCAGCAGCAGCCCCTGAACCACGCCGATCAGGCGCCACCACCTGTCGACCACCGGCCCAGCAGGCAGCGCGGCGGTGATTTCCTCGCCAACGGCGGCCGGGACTTCAGAAGCCCTCGACCGCACCGCTGCGCGCACCGTGCGCGACCAGGGAGAGGGCAGCGCAGGCACTTTCTCGTCCGCTACTCGGGTCAGCGCGTTATCGATCTCCGCCTGCTGCGCGCCGGACGGGCCGGCGGACAGACCGCGCAACTCATCCCAGATCCGGCCGAGCCGAACCCTGCGGATCGGGTCGGGGCTGGTCAGCCGCTCGGCCAGCCAGCTCACCGGCCAGCCCACGTAGTCCATCGCCCGCAATTCGCGCGCGCTACCTAGCGCGTCCCCGATAGCGGAGACTCCTGCGGCCGAAGCGAAGTCATCGGCTAGCTCAGCCGCCGTTCCCGCTCGCAGGTGTTCTTGGCCTGAAGCGTCGAGCGAGCCTTCCTCGATGGCACCGTAGGGTTCGAACTTGGCCGCAACCTTGTCCACGTCGGCGGAGATCCGTGCTGTCGCGGCCTTCCTAGCGGTTACCGCCTCGATGAGAAGTTTGCGCAGTTCCTCAATGCCCGCGCCATTCTTCGCCGAAGTCACCAGAATCTGCACGTCGGGCAGGCCCTCAGAGTCAAGCAGCCGCCGAAGGTCATGCACGCAGTCCTCGATCTGACCAGCTGAGAGCAGATCGGCTTGATTCAGCACGACGGCGATGACCTCAGAATGTCCGGCCAGCGGCACGAGGAAGCGCCGGTGCACCGCCGCATCCGCGTACTTCTGCGGATCAAGCACCCAGACGATCAGGTCGGACAAGCCAACCAGCTGATCGACCAGGTTCGTGGCGTGCCCCATCACCGAGTCGTGGTCGGGCAGGTCCAGCAGTACCAGCCCGTTCATCGACTGCTCACCGCTGCCCAGCGCGCTTGCGCGCGCATACCGGTGCCGGCGGGGTACGCCCAGCCATTCCAGCAACGGCCCCGAGCCGGAGACGCCCCAGACGCACGCGTGCGCGTCCCTGGTCACTGGCCTGGTCACGCCGACCGTGGAAAAGTCAGCCCCGGCTAGCTGGTTGAACAACGACGATTTGCCGCTGCCAGTACCGCCTGCCAGCGACACCACGGTGTGCCGGGAGGAGAGCATGAGTCGCTCTCCAGCCCTGGTCAGCAGATCACTCGCCTCGGTCAGCAGATCCTGGCTGAATCCGTCCGGGCCGGTCCGCACGCTACCGATCTGCACCAGCCTGGCCAGCGCCGTCAACCGCGCGGACAACCCTGCGCGGTCGGCACTGTCGGAAACCTGGGCTGACAGCATGACGGTCATCGCGCTCCCTCAAGCGCGTCGCCGGCCTGCAGCAATTCGCCAGCCGCGCCGTCGTCCAGGACGCCGACCGAATCGATGATCGCGAAGAAACGCTCCGCTTCGGCCCCGAAGAGGCGGCTCACGCGCTCGCGCAAGTCCTGCCGGACGCGCGCACCCATGTCGCGGAGCAACCCGGCGCCGAACAGCGACTCGAGCAGCTGCGGCACCGCCAGATTGGCTGACCCGGTGCTGGCTGACCCGGCGCTGGCCGGCTTAGTGCTGGTTGGCGACGATGCGGCGGAGCCCAGAACGCCCATCGTCAGCACCAGCGCCAGCGATTCATCGTCGAACGAGACCACCCGGGCAATCGAGCGCTTGGTGACGTTTTCCTGCCTCACCTGCTGCCGGACATGTTCTTGCCAGTCGCTGACCGCCGTCGTTGCGGCCGCAGCGAGGCGCGCAGTTGCCCGGGCCAGCGCCGCCGGATCGTGGTCGCCGCCGTCGGCACCGGTCCCGCTCACCAGGCCGAGGTCGGCCAGCGCGGCGGCAACAAAATCCGCTTCAGTCAGCCCGGCGCTGCTGCCATCGGGCCGGCGGCCGGTTGCCCCGTGCTCGGCCAGCAGGCTGCTGCCTGCGGGCTGCTCCTGCCAGCCGGACACCGCAAGCTCGGCAGCCCGGTCGGCAGTCGCGGTGATCAGCGAGACGAGGCTGGCATGCAGCGCGCCCTTCAGCGCGACCGCTCTGGCCGGGAGCTGCTGCTTTCGCTGCTTACCGCCCCGCCCCCGCCGCGCCTGAAGAGTACGCATGAGGTCGCCGGTGCCAGTGAAATCCTGCCAGCGGGCCAGCACCTCGCCGTGCAGCAGCGACCCGTCCCCGGTCGCCTCGTCGAACTCGGCGAGGCCCGTCCCGAACGCCGACTCGACCGTCTGGCGCAACTCATCTCGTACCGCAGCCTGTGCGGTTACCTCGTCGGCCAGCGCTGGTACCCGGCTGCGGAAGGTATCGAGCATGCCGGACATTGTCTGAGTCAGCACGGCAACCCGGCGGTCTTCGCGCCTGGCGGTGTCGGCTAGCCAGTCGCGCACCGGACCGGCCACCTCGGCTGGCAGCTGAGCGTCGGTGATGACGGTCTCGGGGATGATGAACCGGCGGACTTCGCTCAGGCCGTTGGCCTCCAGCATGGCATCGAAGTGCGTGGACAGCTCAGCCGTCGCGGCCAGCGGGACTCTGGACAATGCGATGGCAAGAGCAGCACCGCGATCGCGAGCATCCTGCAGCATTTCCCAGACTGCCGCGTCGGCGTACCGGCGCGCGGTCGTCACGAAGAGCCAGAGGTCTGAGGCATCCAGGAACTGATCGGCGAAGTCACGGTGGGCCTGGACGACCGAATCGATGTCCGGGGTATCCAGCACAGCGACGCCCCTCGGCATACCCTCGCTGGCAGCCAGCACCAGCAGCCCGTCGCGGCCAGGCATAGCCAGGCCATGCTGACGGACTCGAGGCAGTGTGGGCATGAAGACGTTCTCCGCGAACCACCGCATGTCGTCTGGATGGCAGGCGAGCACCGGGCTATTGGTGGTCGGACGACGGATGCCGGTGGCACTCACCTGCTTGCCGACCACGCTGTTCATCAGGGTCGACTTGCCGGCGCCTGTCGATCCGACCAAGGCCACCAGGATCGGCGCGCCGGACTGGCGCAACCTCGGCAGCAAGTAGTCATCGATCTGGCTCAGCAGTTTGACGCGCTCCGCGCGTGCCTGTGTCACGCCTGGCGACTCGAACAGCAGCGGCACGGTCACTATGGGATGGCGCAGGCCAAGCAGGGCAGCCTCGAGTTTCCGGGCGTCCACCCTGGCAAACGGCTCTTCGTCGGCGTCCGCGGCAGCCGCGTCACTGGCAGCCGGCCCCGATTCGCTGGCCGGAGTCCAGATCGTCCCGGCGACTTGCCCGCCTTGTCCGCTGACCACAAGGCGAGGCTCGGTTGACCCGCCGGCCCGTGACGGCTGGTCGCGGTCGGGCGACGGTGGCTCCTGCGAGCTTGCTTGCTGGGGCTGGGCTTCGCCCGGTCCGGCTGGCGGCGTGCCGCCCGCGTCTGCAGGCCAGCCAGTGCCGCTGCGCTCAGCTGAAGCCGCGGCCAGATCGGGAGAGCCCGCCGGAACCGGCGCCGTCATGGCTACCTCGGCAAACGACGCAGCCGAACCGGCGAAACCGGGCACGCCGAGAGCGCCGCCGAATGAGCGGTCGGCAGCAACCGGCCCTGACGGGCCGGCTCCGCTTGGCGGCATTGGCGCCGCAGCCGCGTCCTCTCGCTCGGTCATGCTTCAGGGTCTCCTGCCCCAGCAGTGCCAGTTATGCCTGCGTCTGCCCCGCGTGCGGCTACGCCGAGCAGGTCACGCTTTACCATCACGACTTTCAAACGCCGGAACCCGAGTTGTCCAGTCCCGGGCCGACACAGTATCCGCCCTTGAGGTAATTGTGCGCCGCTAGCGCAGATTACCCTTAGTGATACTGCAACCTGGACCTGCAAACCAGACGGGCGGGGGAAGTCAGCCAGTCGCCGCCCCGCTGCCGGCGGCATGATTCGCCAGGTCATATCCGGATCGACACCGTCAGCCAGCTTTAACCGCTCAGGTATTCGAGCGCTATCAGGACTGCTTTCCCGTCACCCCTGCCGAATCGAAGGTGGCCACGTCCCGAAGAGCCCGGACGGCGCTCTGGACGATCGGGAGCGCCAGCAAAGCGCCGGTCCCCTCGCCGAGCCGGAGATCCAGGTCGACGAGCGGCCGGAGGCCCAGGTAATCCATCATCACGGTATGGCCGGGTTCGGCCGAGCGGTGCCCGGCGATCAGGCAGCAGGCGGCTGCGGGTGCGATCGCGCATGCAGCCAGAGCGGCGCTTCCGGCAATTACCCCGTCCACGATGACCGGAACTCGCAGCGCGGCCGCCCCGATGACGAAGCCAGCCAGAGCAGCGTGCTCGAAGCCTCCGAAGGCTGCCAGCACGCCGACCGGATCGGCGGGATCTGGCTGGTGCAGCGCCAGACCCGCGCGCACCACCGCAACTTTCCTGTGCCATGTCTCGTCATCGACTCCGGTGCCGCGGCCCGTTACCTCGGCGGCGTCCCGGCCGGTGAAAGCACAGATCAGCGCGGCCGACGCGGTGGTGTTGGCAATGCCCATGTCGCCGGTCAGCAGGCATCGGTTGCCGGCCGCGATCAGGTCGCGCGCCACCTCAATGCCCGCGCCGATGGCCGTCACGGCCTCGTCGCGGGTCATGGCCGGTCCCTGCGTGAAGTCGCGGGTGCCCCTGGCGACCTTGCGGGGCAGCAGGCCAGCCACCTGACCCAGGTCGGCGGCAACGCCCACGTCGACTACAACGACCTCAGCCCCGGCTTGCGCGGCAAACGCATTAACGACTGCGCCGCCGGCCAGGAAGTTAGCCACCATCTGGCCGGTGACCTCCTGCGGCCAGGGCGTGACGCCCTGCGCGTGCACGCCGTGATCGCCGGCGAATACTGCGACGGCGGCCGGTTCCGGCATCGGCGGCGGGCAGGTGCCGGCGAGCCCGGACAGCTGGACCGAGACATCCTCGAGCACGCCGAGTGAGCCAACGGGCTTGGTCAGCTGGGACTGGCGCTGCCGCGCGGCGGCGACCGCATCGGCGTCAAGCGGCCGCACGGCCGCAGTGACATCGTCGAGCAGGCTCACTGCGGCGCGCCCGGGAAGCTCACGCTTGCCGTATTCCTCGGCGTGCACCGCCCAGCCGAGCGGGCGCCTGCGGGCCCAGCCTGCTAGCTCGAGCTCAGGCTCCGGCGCAAAGCTCGCGACGTAACCGACGCACAGGTACGCGACCACTTCAAGGTGCGGCGGCAGGCCGAGTTCAGCAGCAAGCTCGCGCTCGCTGAAGAAACTGACCCAGCCGACGCCCAGCCCTTCGGCCCTGGCTGCCAGCCAGAGGTTCGCGACAGCGAGGACGCTCGAGTAGACGGCAGTCTGCGGCTGTGCGTGCCGGCCGAGGGTGTGCCGGCCGCCTCTGGTCGGATCGCATGTGACGACGATGTTGACCGGCGTCTGCAGGATGGCCTCTGTCTTGAGCCGGTCAAAAGCCCGGGCTCTGGCCGCCGGCAGCGCCGCAGCGAAGTCCTGACGGGCCTGCTCTGCCAGGGCCTTGATCCTGGCCCTGCGGCCAGCGTCCGCGATGACGATGAAGTCCCACGGCTGCGAGAAGCCAACCGACGGCGCCCGGTGCGCTGCGGCCAGCACGCGCTCGAGGACATCCGGCGGGATCGGGTCGGGCAGGAAGTCGCGGCGGACATCCCGGCGCTCCTCGATCACCCGGTAGACCGCAGCACGCTGGTCATCGGAAAATGCATGCATTTCGGGTGTCAAGTTACTGCCCGCTCCTCATCTCGCTGGGCTCGCCCCTTATCTGCGACTCCCCGGCGGCGCAGCCGCGGCAGGGGGGCTTCACCACGCCGTGCCGTCGTCGTCAGCCAGGACGGCCGGCTGATCCGGCCCCCAGCCCGCCAGTGAGCCGGGCGCTGCCAGCGCACTGCTGAGCAATGCGTTGAACGCCGCGACCGCGACGGCCGGGCCGCCTTTCTCCGACACATTGCTCACCGACCGGATGCCGCTGGCCCGCAGTGCGTCCTTGGCCTCGGCAGCACCGACGAAACCGACCGGGAGGCCGACCACGAATGCCGGCTCGACCCGGCGGCTGATGATCTCCGCCAGCGCGTCCGGGCCGCCTCCGACAACCCAGACCGCACCCGGACCGGTATCACCGAACGCGAGCCGGACGGCGGCGGCGGCCCTGCTGATCGACGTCGTCCTGGCCAGCCGGAGGGTCAGCGGTTCGTTGAGCTTGCACAGCACCGGGCTGCCGGTGATCCCCGCCGCCACCATGGCCGAGTCGGCGACGACCGGCGCGCCGGCTGCCAGCGCGGCGACACCCTCGGCGAGGGCATCCTCGTCACATATCAGGTCGGTGAAGTAGTCAAAATCCGCGCTGGCGTGAATGACACGCTCGGTCACGTCCCGGCTGAACTTCGGCAGCCGGGAGAAATCGATCCGGGAGCGCAGTATCCGGTATGACGCTTCGGTCACCGGATTCACGACTGCTGGCGCCCCCTCCGGCCGCGTCACGATGCCAGCACCTCCCTGCCCCACGGCATCTCAGAATGGCACAGCGCAGCCGACGAGGCAGTCACATCGGACTGCCCGTCCCGGCTAAGGACGGAGGGTCAGCGGCTCGGCGGGCCCGAGTCTGGATGCACAAGCGCAAGAGGGCCAGTATCGCTGCCGCTGCTACCGCCGACCGGGGCCTCCGCAGTCGCCAGGTCAGCTCCGACGGTTGCGGCAGCCTCTTCGTCCTTGCTCTTATCCGTGAACAGCACGTAGTGGAAGATCAGGAAGCGGGCAACGAACGTCACGCAGTTCATCAGGAAGTACGCACCCTGAACGACGACGTGCTTCATCAGGTGGGTGTAGCCCATCGAGTGCGCCCAGACGCTCGCGTAGTGCGACGTCAGGCCCAGGACGATCCACACCGCGATAGAGACGACCCAGAACGGCAAGGTCTCGCGCAGCAAATCCGGCTTGCCCTTGCGTTCCCATGCCCACCGGCTAAGCAGGTAGCTCACCAGGGCCGCAACCATCGAAGCGATGACGCCGGACGCTCCCGCGCTGAGGTTGACCGGGCCGGTGAGGACGCCGAGGACGACCTGGCTGGTGATCACCGCGGCAACGGCGACGAGAATGAACCGGGAGAACCGCTTGCCCGCCTCGGTGCGTAGCTTTTGCTCGAGCGGAGCAGGGATGACGCTCCAGGCAGCCTTAGCGATCTTGTCCGGTACGGAAGTCATGGATGTCCTAGCGTGAAAGGCTCCGGCTGGTTCAGACACATATACAGTACGGGAACCTGCGCGACGCTTGGCGCGAAACCCCACGGCCCGCGCATGCTGGTCAGTCAGGCACGCGACAGCAGCCAGCGGCCGGATACCGGATCCCGGCACAGCTCGTAGGTGGCCGGCGGCACGCTCCGCTCGGGCGTCGCCTCGACCCGCCAGCACTCAACTCCGCCTCCGTCGCCGGTTAACGGGTCGTCCGGCGTGGCCGGCCGGTCCAGCACGAACATGACCGTATACATCCGCCCGCGCCAGACGAACCTTGCTGGCCGGTCGCTCCGCAGCCAGACCTCCACCGGCTCGCCGCGGATACCGCGCATGCTCCCGCTCCCTGGCACAGGCACCGCGCAGGTGCCACCAACCGCCCAGGGGAAGACAGGCAGAACTACTACATTCGAACATACATTCGCTCGGCGGCGGAGGCAAGTCCGCGGCCAGGCCAGCCCCGGTTGCCCAATCCGGCAAGAAACGGGGCTGTTCCCGCCAGCGCTCCGCTCAGGCCGCGGCCCAGCCGGGCATCGGATAGCCGGCCAGCAGCTCGCGCACTTCCCGGGCGACGCGGTCGATGACTTCCTCGTCATCCTTCGTCGCCGCCGTGATTGCCTCGTCCATCCAGGCGGCGATCTGGCTCATGTGTTCCTGCGTCAATCCCCGGGTGGTGATCGCCGGGGTGCCGATGCGGATGCCCGAGGGATCGAACGGCTTGCGCGTGTCGAACGGCACGGTGTTGTAATTCACCTCGATGCCAGCCCGGTCCAGCGCCTTCGCCGCAGGCTTGCCCCCGATACCCTGCGCGGTCAGGTCCAGCAAGATCAGGTGATTGTCCGTGCCGCCGGACACCAGCGTGTAGCCGCGGGCGAGCAGGGCGTCCGCGAGCGCTTGGCTGTTGGCCACGACCTGGTGCGCGTAGGCGCGGAACGACGGCTGTGCCGCCTCGCGGAGTGCGACCGCGATCGCTGCTGTCGTGTGGTTGTGCGGCCCGCCCTGCAGGCCCGGGAAGACTGCCTTGTCCAGGGCAGAAGCATGCTCGGCGACCGACATGATCATCGCGCCGCGGGGTCCGCGGAGAGTCTTGTGCGTGGTCGTGGTGAGCACGCTCGCGTAGCCGACCGGCGACGGATGGGCGCCTCCCGCGATCAATCCGGCAATGTGGGCGATGTCGGCAACGAGCACAGCGCCGATTTCGTTCGCGATCTCGGCGAACGCCGGGAAGTCGATGGTGCGCGGGATCGCGGTGCCGCCGCAGAAAATCACCTTGGGCCGCTCACGCCTGGCCAGATCGCGGACCTCGTCAAGATCGAGTCTGCCGGTGTCAGCCCGGACGCCGTACTGCACCGACCGGAACCACTTGCCGGTGACGGAGACCGGCCAACCGTGCGTCAGATGGCCGCCCATCGGCAGCGACATCCCCATGACCGTGTCGCCCGGGGACAGGAAAGCCAGGTAAACGGCCAGGTTGGCGGGCGACCCCGAGTATGGCTGGACGTTCGCGTGATCCACCCCGAACAGGCTCTCGGCCCGTTCGCACGCGATTCGCTCAAGCGGGTCGATGAACTGCTGGCCCTCGTAGTAGCGGCGGCCGGCGTAGCCCTCGGAATACTTGTTGGTCAGCACCGAGCCACTAGCCTCCAGCACGGCAACCGAGACGTAGTTCTCGGACGGGATCAGCCTGACCTTGTCGCGCTGGCGGCGAGCCTCTGCCTGGATCAGCTCGGCAACATCCGGATCGCTGCCGGCGACATGCGGGATGGGTGGCTGATGCATCTGGTGCTCCTTAGCTCTCACCGGCCAGACCTTCATCATGCCGAACCCGGCCTGGCCCCGTCACGCCAGGCCGAGCGACAAGCGCCGGCAAGCGTGCCGCAGTGCTTGCCCGCGTGTCGAGGGCAGGCCGGGCTAAGGGCGAATCCCGCAACCGGACGTGAGTCACCGTCAATGGCGTTACGGGCAAGGGACTGACCGGGCGAAAGATACCCCGTTCCCGGTAAAAAATGGTGAAACGGCCGAGCCGGGCAGCCACCTGGCCGGCAGCCGCCCGGCCCAGCTCATCCTGCTACAGCGTCAAGCAACTTCTTGCGCTGCTGGTCGCCTAGGCCGCCGACGCGGCGGTTGTCGTCAATTCCGGCCTCTTCCATCACCGCAGCGGCCTTCGCCGGGCCATAGCCGGGCATTGCCCTGATGACCTGCGAAACCTTGGTCTTCTTGGTGATGTCATCGGTCTTGGCGAGCACTTGGGCAATGCTCGTCTTTCCGGATTTGACTGAGGCCAGCAGTTCGCTGCGCTTCTTCCGGGCAGCCTGAGCCTTGGCCAGCGCCTCGGCGCGCTGCTCCGGGGTAAGTGTCGGCAGAGCCATGTCTCTCCTTCGGTCGAGTCGATCAACTGTCCCACATACCCGCTGCTAGCAGCGGTAGCCGCGGTTCGTGTCGCTGTCCGTGCCGACCGGGGAACGGACCTGCGGTCACGGTGGCGGTGTCATCGGCGAGCCAGGCGGCAGTTTGCGCGTTATGCCGAGTCGGCCGGTGACCTTTCACCTGGAACGTGAGCATGGAAAGCGACTTACCTCGACGAAAACGGCGCGCGGAACGCTGAACGTGGTGAAGGTCGCGTCCTAGCCCCGGATTCCCGTTCTTCACATCGCTCTTAACGCCACCCGTTGAAGTCAGAGCTAGAACCTGTTCTACTTTTTGCTATGCCGGATGAGACAAGCCCAGACAAAAGCTGCACCGCGCGCGATCTGGCCCGCCGGTCTCAGGCCGCTGTCAAGGTGAAGGACCGTGAGGGCTGGCTGAGCCTGTTCGCCGACGATGCCGTGGTGCAGGATCCGATCGGGCCGTCGCCGTTCGACCCGAACGGGAAAGGTCATCACGGGCCGTCGGCGATCGCGGCTTTCTACGACACCGTTATCGCCCCGAACGAGCTCATTACATTCGAGATCGAGAACTCTTACCTGTGCGGCAACGAGGTAGCAGATGTCGGCGTGATCCGCACCGTGCTGCCCGGTGGCAGGCACGTGGCGGTGGTACGCGGCGTCTATACCTACCGGTGCAACGACACGGGGCAGCTGATAGCACTGCGCGCTTTCTGGGAATTCGACAAGGCAGAGCTGGTCGAAGCGTAGGGCAGCGCGGTGGAACGCGGGCTGCCCGGCGCCCGGAAGCTGACCGCGGCGGGGTCGGCGCTCGGCTGCTGACCGATGCGAGGCGCGGGTCGCCCGGGCCCCGGAACCCCACCATTGCCGGCCGGCAAGTAACCTGCCTAAGCGGTCGTTCAATGGCCGGGCGCGGCGTGCGAGTGGGCAGCCGCCTCGCCTACCCCTCACTCGGAGCCGGCAGTGCGTATCGGGCAAATCGTCATCGACGTTGCGCCGCTGCGCGAAAGCCGCGACTATCGCAGGCTGTTCACCGGGCGTTTCGTGTCCATGGCCGGGAACGCGGTAGCGACAACCGCAGCCAACTGGCAGGTCTACAGCCTCACCCAGAACTCGCTGGCCGTCGGTCTGCTGACGCTGGCGTCCGGCGCCGGCATGATGGTCGGGCTGCTCGCTGGCGGCATGCTCGCCGACCGGCACGACCGGCGCAAAGTGATCATGGCGGTCCTGCTGCCGCAGGCGGGGCTCGCCGCGCTGCTGATGGCTAACAGCCTGCTGAGCCATCCCGCGCTCTGGCCGCTTTACGCGGTCACCTTCTGCATCGGCTTGTGCTCCGGGCTGGCATCGCCCGCCTCCACCGCGGCAACACCCGCGCTGGTCGGCCTCGACAAGCTGCCTGCCGCCGCTGCGCTGAACGCGACCGCGAGCCAGCTCGGCCAGCTCGGCGGGCCTGCCATCGCCGGTGTGCTCATCGCCGGGCCCGGCCTCGCCAGCTGTTATGCGATCGACGCCGTGTGCTTTGCGGTGTTCGGCTTGGCTTTGCTCCGGATCTCGCCGCTTCCGCCGCTGGTCAAGGCGCAGCGGCCAGGGCTGAAGTCGCTGGCCGAGGGGCTGGCGTACGTCAGGCACAACGGCGTTGTGGGCGGCATGCTGCTGGTCGACACGAACGCCATGCTGTTCGGGATGCCGTCTGCCCTGTTCCCGGCCCTGGCCAGCACGCACTTCCACGGCGGCTCGGCCACGTTCGGGCTGCTGGTGGCCGCACCCGGACTCGGCGCAATGATCGGCGCCGCGACCAGCGGCTGGACCGGACGCCTGCGTCGGCCGGGCGTTGTCGTCATCGGTGCGGGCATCGTCTGGGGGGCCGCCATCGCGCTGTTCGGTATCGTCAGCAGCCTGCCGCTGGCCCTGTTCTTTCTCGCGCTCGCCGGGATGGGCGACCTGATCTCCGAGGTGCTGCGTAACGCGCTGCTGCAGCGCTACACGCCGGATCACCTGCGCGGCCGGGTGTCGAGCTTGTACCTGGCCCAGGTGACCACCGCCCCGGCCCTCGGCAACGTGGAGGCTGGCGGCGTGGCGAGGCTGGTATCGCCGGTGTTCTCGGTCGTCAGCGGCGGCCTGGCATGCGTGGCGGGCGCGCTGGTGCTCGGGGCCCTGATCCCTGCGCTCCGCAACTCGAGCCTGACCGACGCGCCAGGCGATGCCGGGACCGGTGCCGGCCTGGACGCAAGCTCCGCGGCTCAGAGCGCTACGACATAGCCAGAGACGCCGCCGCCATAGCCGCGCCGCCCGCCAGCCAGCCCGGTGCCGCCGTCAGGCAGAACGCCGGCTGGGGCGTCAGTTGCCGATCGAGGCCCTATGAGGGACGGCGGTAACTCACGCCCAAAGTGGCCGCGGGCGATGGCTCGCCGCCCCGGCGAACCGCCGGGAGGGCCTGCTCGCCGAAGCCGGAACCACAAGGCGTGTCCGCTACGTGATCTCGGTCGGGCACAATGTCCGGGTAGGCGCCCGTAGCTCAGCGGGACTCCGCACGTCGGAGTCCGGTTGTCGGCCCCCGTGGCCTAACGGATAAGGCAGCGGCCTTCTAAGCCGTTGATTGCAGGTTCGAGTCCTGCCGGGGGCACCGCTGTGATGTCGCAAGACATCGAGGACACCCCGAACCCACATCAGGGTTCGGGGTTTGATCTTGTGCGGTGCACTTAGCATCTGAAACCGCCCACGCAGACCGGACATAACCACCGATAAGGTCGCACCTGAGGGGCAGGGTCGGATGCTAAGTGCGCAGGGGCTTACAGCCGTGGGGTAGTTTGGGCGGAATGCGTCGCGCGTTGATCATCGGCGGAACGGGTCTCATCGGCAGAGCAGTGGCGAGCCGCCTGATTGCCGCCGGCTGGCAAGTCGACCTGACCGGACGGAATGCCGCTCGCATGCCGGCGTCGCTGATGGCAGCAGGCGCCCGGTTCGTCACAGTCGACCGGTCGGACGACGCTGCCTTGCTCGCAGCCGCTGGCGATGGAGCCGACCTGATCGTCGACTGCCTCTGCTACACCGCTGCCGACGCAGCCAGGCTGGCGCCACTGGCGCGGGCGGCGAACTCGGCGGTGATGATCTCAAGCAACGCGGTCTACGTCGACGCAGCCGGTTATCACACGAACTCGGAGACCTCGCCGAACTTCGGCAGGCCGGTACGCGAAGACCAGCCCACTATGGCGCCGTCCGCGAGCGCCGACCACCAGAGCCGGGACGGCTACGGTGCTTGCAAGGTCGCGGCTGAGCAGGTGCTACTCGACAGCGGCGCGCCGGTCACCGTGCTCAGGCCGGGGAAGATTCACGGCCCGTGGGCCGCCAGGCCGAGAGAGTGGGTTTTCGTCAAGCGGGTGCTGGACCGCCGACCTGCAGTCTTCCTGGCCCGGCGCGGGACTGGCGTGGCCCAGACAGTTGCTGCCGACAATGTTGCGGCCCTGATCGAAGCGGTCGCCGAGAAGCCGGGCCGGCGAATACTGAACAGCGCAGACCCCGATGCACCCAGCGCGCTTGAGATTGCCCGCACGATCGCGGGCTTGCTTGGCCACAGCTGGGACGAAGTACTGCTCGACGACCCAGCGCAAGAAGCCAGCCTAGCTAAGCCAACCGAGCCAGCGGGGCCAGCCAAACCGTCCGGCCCAGCCAATCCGTCCGGCTCAGCCAAACCGTCCGACCCAGCCAAACCGTCGGGCCCAGCCGGCCCAGCCATGTCGGCCCGCGAAGCCAAGCCCGCCGACCCGGCACTCGGGCGCCATCCGTGGCAGGCGAGGTTCCCGATCGTGCTCGAGATGACCGCTGCGCTTGAGCTTGGCTACATCCCCGCTGGCGACTACGCCTCGACGGTGGCCGGCGAGGTTGAGTGGCTGGTATCCGCGGCGGCGGGCCATGCGGGCGAACAGGCGCTGGCCTGGCTGAGCGACGGCTACTTCGATTCGTACCTGGACTATGCGAGTGAGGACCGCTATCTGGCCGAGCAGGCCGGCTGACCCGCGCGGCCCGGGTCAGATCCGGCTGCCGACCGTTGCCGGCTCGAGCCGCTGCGCGCGGGCGGAGACGATGACCCGCTGCACCGCAAGGCTGACCGCCAGGTACAGAAGCACTGTCGCGTCGCCGAGCGCGCCGATGTCCTTGTGCTGCCCTATCGCGTAGTCGTAGCCGAGATGCGCAGCGACTGCGGCGACCCACAGGGCCGCAGTCAGCAGATTGCCCTTCACCCATGGCTGGCCCTCTTGCATCCAGATCTTTACCGTCGCCGCACGCGCCGCGCCGAACAGCGCGGCCAGCACCAGACTGCCGACCAGGGCTATGACGGGTGCCGACCCCGCGTGCAGCTTCTGAAGGAACTGCACCGCCTCCACCAGACCGATGATGATGAGGATGAGCACGATCCGCTGGTTGCCCCGGACCGGCCGGGCGACCAGCTGGCGGTAAATGAGCAGACCGAGAACGGCACCGCCGATAACAAGGTAGAGCAGCGTCTGGCTGGACATATATCCCCTGTCAGCTGCTCCCGCCTGAGCCCCGTAGCCCGGCGGCAACTGTTGGAGCAGCTCGGGGTCCAGGCTAGTGCGGGCAGCGTTATCGACGCTTATGCCCGACGTCCGGATCTGACCGTTACAGATGTCACCTATCGACATCAGCCCGGTCACAGAATGATCACAGCCGCCTGTTAGGTTGTGCCGGGGAAATCGAAGGGCCAGATCGGAGGTATTTCGATGGGCCTGCCAGTACGGCAGCGCAGAGTGCTCGAGCGGATCGAAATCACGCTTAACGGATCAGACCCGAAGCTTGCTGCGCTCTACGGCATATTCGCCCGGCTGAACCGGGACGAGGAGATGCCGAGGATAGAGCAACTGCGGCATGGCGCTCAGGCGGTTCTGGCCCGGCTGCGCATGATTGCCGCCGCCATCTGCTCGAAGCTGCGCTGGCCGTTCCGGCTCCAGCCGCACCAGCGGGTGGCTCTGTACTTCCCGATCGCTGTCGCGGTCGCGATCACCGCGATCGTTTTCGTCGCCCGCGCTACTCCCGGCAATTCCTGCACCCAGCCCCGCGCGCAGTCGACCGCCCACAATAAGTCCAAGCTCTGCCGGGCGCCGTATAGCCTCTCGCCTCTGTACCTCGGCAAGTAAGCAGGGACCTCAGCAAGTAAGCAGGGACCTCAGCAAGCTAACCTGACGCCCGCAAGCTCAGATCCGGACCGCTTCGAGCTCTGGCCGGCTGCAGACTGGCGCGGCGTTCGGCCCAGCCGGGGACCCGACGTCGGCGCAGGCGGCAAGCAGCGCGATAGTGCTGCCAGGGCTCACGCTCCCGCCCAGGCCGGACAGGTCCACGAAGAAATGTGGCCACGCCAACGACTCGGACGTCCAGACGATCCGCCGGGTCTGCAGGTCGTAGCCCCAAGCCTCGCCCAGTCCGTTCTCGTCCAGCCCGAGCGCCACCGCGTTGCTGACCCAGTACAAGCTCGCCGCTACCGAGATCGGAGCCTCGCTGGCCACCGTGTCGGTCGAGACGGCGATACCGAGGAGGCGATTGCCGCTCGCCAGGTAGACGTCACCCTGGCCGCCGTCGGCGAGCTCCAGATTCGCGCTGGTGCGGCGCCAGAGGCTCCTGCCGCCGGTAAGGCCGTTGTACGCGGTCACCGTGTCGGCACCAGAGAAGAGCACGAAGTTGCCGATGGCATCGCTGAGCGAGCCGAGAGAGGTCCCGGCCGCCACGTCCAGGTGCACGATCTTCTGTGCTCCGGTCCGCAGGTCGATCCGCCGCAGCGCAGTCGGTCCGGTCGCGCCAGGTGCGCCGCCGCGGTCGGTGACATAGATCGTCCCGCCAGACACGCGCCAGGCCTGTCCCGCCCCGCCGATGGCCCGGCTCCACCGCACCACGCCGGTCGCGTTGTCGTAAGCAGTGATCGCGCCCGTTCCGACGATGACAGTAGTGGCGTCGTTAGCCGCGACCGCTCCGCCGTAAGTGGCGGCCGGGTAGATCCGGATCTGCCGGCCGGTCGCGGCCGACAACATGACCTCGTAACGTGCCGCGCCCGTCAGGCTCTGCCCGGAGTCCCCCAGGGCCGGCTGTGCTGCATGCGACTGGGCCCCCTGCGACTGTGCCCCTGACCGGCCCCCAACCGACTGGCCCGGCGGCGGGGCCAGGCCGACCGCGATTACTCCGGGGAACGCGCGCACGCCGACGACAGCCGAGCCAGCCGGAGCGCCCGTCAGGGCCACCCGCCACAGCCGCTTCCCGGTCCGTTCGTCGTACCCGCTCACCGCCGAGCCTGCCCCGATGACCGCGAGGCCGCCGCCGGTCGCAGCGTAAGCGCCCACCTTGGCCGGAACGGTGCCCGACACGCCGGCCTCTGCAACCCAGAGCCCTGGCAGCGCGGCAGTCCACAGGGTCGAGCCTGCTGCGGTGCACCGGATACCGGTGCAGTGCTGCGGCGGTCCGCTGCTGGCCCGGCCCGGAATCACGGCGGCCCCGACCAGGACGACGGCAACAAACGCCCGCTTCGCCCAGGTAGCCGGCCCCCGTGCGACCCTCACGACTCCTGCCGGCCCTCCCTCTCGCACTTTGCCCACACCACCGTAACCGCACTTGGCCGGCCGCGTGTCCGCGCCTTGCCTGCCGGCCCCCCGGCCGTTTCAGTAGCGTGGAGGAGGCCACGCCCGGCCCCCGATCTGGAGGAATCGATGACTGAACGCGCTCCGCTTCCGCACGACATCCTGCCGAAGGTCCCGTCGTTCACCGTAGAAAGCGACGACGTGGCCGACGGCCAGCAGATGGGCGATACCCAGGTCTACAACAGTTTCGGCATGAGCGGCCAGAACATTTCCCCGTCCCTGCGCTGGCACGGCTTCCCGCCAGAGACCAAGGGATTCGCGGTCACTTGCTACGACCCGGACGCCCCGACCGGCTCGGGCTTCTGGCACTGGCTGGTGCTGGACATCCCGGCCTCGGTCACCGAATTGCCCGCCGGAGCGGGCGGCAGCGCCGGTGACCGGCTACCCGCCGGGGCCTTCTCGGTCCGCAATGACTACGGGACAAAGGACTTCGGGGGTGCCGCGCCGCCGCCCGGCGAGCCGCACCGCTACGTGTTCACCGTGTACGCCCTCAGCACTGACCATCTGGGCGTTGACTCCGACGTCTCCCCCGCGGTCGCAGGCTTCAACCTCACCTTCGCCACGATCGCCAAGGCGGTGATCGTGCCGGTCTACGGCCACGCCGGCTGATCAACAGCGCGCCGCTTCTCATTCATCATGCCGGGAACGGGCTCGAAGCCATCTCCGCAGCCAGCCACCCGTCGGCTGTCAGGTAGCGAGAGCCCGTTCCCGCCGTGCTGCTGTGCCGCGAGCGCTGGAGCGGCGCTCAGCGACGGCGAGAATGGTGCTATGCCGCCAAGTAACGCGATAACCCGGTCGGTGTTCGATTCGGCCGCCGACCAGTATGACGCGGCCAGACCCGCCTACCCGGATGCGCTGTTCGCCGAGCTCGCCGGCAAGACCGGACCGCTGACCGGGAAGGTCACGCTCGACTGCGGCGCCGGTACCGGCATCGCGAGCCGGCAGCTGGCCGAGCGCGGGGCCAGGGTTGTCTCGCTGGACATCGGCGAGCTGATGCTCGCGAAGGCCAAGGCACGCAACCCGCGATCGGCCTGTGTGCTAGCCGACGGCAACCGGATGCCCGCCCGCTCGGCAGCGGCCGACCTGGTGACGTTCGCCCAGTCCTGGCACTGGTTCGACCAGCGGCTGGCGGCTGCCCAGGTGGCCAGGGTCCTCAAGCCCGGCGGTCACTGGGCAGCCTGGTGGAACCGCGCGCACGCTGACGGCGAGGCCTGGTTCGACACCTACCAGCAGCTCATGGCGGAGTCCTGCGCGAGCTACCGGTGGATGCACCTGCGCGACGAGCAGATGGCGCCGGACTGGGCCGACGACGTCGTCACGGCGCAGGCCCGGATGGAACCGGCCGGCCATGTCGTGGTGCCCTGGACCCGGCGCCTTCCGGCCGGCCGCTGGCTCACTGACGAGCGCAGCAAGTCCTACGTCATCGAGCTTGCGCCAGCCGTCAGGGAATCGGTGCTGAGCCAGGTAGCGAGGATCGTCGCTGACCGGTTCCCGGACGGCCAGATGACCGTCAGCTATATCACCACGCTCGTGCTGGCCCGCAAGGCTGAGTAGAAGGTTCTCCGGCCCGAGCTCCGCAGAGCCGGCCTGGTCAGGCCGGGTTCAGGGCCGGGCTTGGCGGAATGGTGGCGACCCGCTCGCCGCACTGCGTCACGGTATAGCCGGGCAGGCTAGCCAGCTGGTCCAGCAGCCACGGCGACGTCAGCGCCCTGAAGAGCGCCTGCACCTCCCGCGACCCGGCCTGCGCAGCGGGGATCACCAGGTCGAACCGCTCCGCCGTCAGCGGTACGAAGGCCAGGCCGTAGGCCAGCGCGGCCGGCTCGCTCGCGATGCCGGCATCTGCGAGGCCGGCCGCGATCGCCGCGGCAACCTCGAGGTGCCCGGTCGCCAGCGTCCGGTAACCGGGCAGTTCCTGACCGTCGATGCCCTGCCTGGCCAGTTCCCGGTCCAGCACCCGGCGAGCTTCCGCCCCCGGCCCCCTGTTAACCAGGCGCAGCCCGGCAGCCGCGACGTCGGCGATGCCGGATACTCCGGCTGCCACGTCCGGCCGCAGCACCACGCCTTCTCGCCACGAGCAGAACCCGATGACCTCGCCGCCGCCGGGCAGGAGCTCACCGGCGGGGCCGGTGTTGTAGTCGCCGGTGCGGCCGCGCAGATGCGCGCCGGCCACGTGCACAAGGCCGTCCGCCGCAAGGCCGAGAGCTTCCTGACTCGGGCACGGCCACCAGGCGAACGAAACCGGCGGGTCCAGCAGGCTCAGCGGCAGCTCGATGAGGGGCAGCGCGGGGTCACACCCGGCCACGAGCAGCGTCGGCCGGGGCGGGCCCAGCGGAGCGACGTCACCGCCCATGGTCACCCGGCCGCCGGCCGGCGTGAATCCGGATCTGGTGACCGTTCCGCCCGACAACGGCAGCGCGACGAAGGAGTCGCCCACCGGGGCAAGCGAGACTCTGGCCCCGGCGCTACCGAGCGGCGCCAGCGGCCGGACCGGCACGACGGGCTCGGGGATAGCCGGCCCGAACAGGTCTTCCACAGTCATGCCTAGAGACCGGCTCAGCGCAACAGCGACCCGCAGCGACGGGTCGGAGACGCCCGCTTCGACGGCAGATACCGCCTGCCTGGACACCCCGGCCATGCCCGCCAGCTGCTGCTGAGAAAAGCCGCGTGCCTGGCGGGCCAGTCGCAGCCTGACCCCGGCGCGTGCCCCGCTACCTTCCGGCTGGCCGGTCACGACCCTGCTCCCCGGGTTACTGGCCCGTCGCGCACGGGCAGTCCGGCCATCGGGCCGGGGCGCCAGGGGACGGCCGACCCGTCGGGGCCGAAACACGGCGGGTCCAGCGCGGTGACCGTGAGGATTGCGCCCTCCGCGCCAGGCCGGTCCGCGAGCCGGGCCGTCACCACGGCGTTTTCCGCACACTGCAGGTCGACTTCGAACGCCGCGCCGGCCGGCCGGCTGGCGGCAATCGTGCCGGTCAGCACCAGTCCGCGGGCCGCATGGGCACCGGCCACTACCCGGTCCGGGTGAATGCCAGCCACCGTGCCCGGCAGGCCGCCGACCGGCGCGAACCCCAGATAACCGACGAGTTCAGCAACCCGCATGACGGCCGGCCGCAGCACGACCTCGTCCGGCGCGCCGATCTGCAGCACCGCGCCCCTGTCCAGAACGGCCAGCCGGTTCGCGAACGCCTGGGCGTCGGCTAGCTCATGTGCCACCAGCACGGCAGGCACGCCGCGCTCGGTCACCAGCCGGACCACCAGCGATGTCAGCGTCCGGCGCAGGACTGCGTCGAGGCCCGAGTAAGGCTCGTCGAGCAGCAGCACGTGGCAGTGCGCGAGCAGCAGCCTGCCAAGCGCGGCCCGGTGCTGCTGACCACCCGACAGCCGGGACGGCATCGAGTCGAGGAAGTCGCCGATGCCCAGGGCATCAGCCAGCCCGGCGAGTTCGGCGCCGCGCCGGCCGGTGGCGCGAGCGTAGGCCAGGTTGTCCCGGACCGACAGGTGCGGGAACAGGCCTGGATCCTGCCGCAACAGCCCCACCTGCCGCTGCCAGGCCGGCACCGCGACCTTCGGGGCCGCGGTCCGGGTTAGGGTCCGGCCGGCCAGCTCGATCAGCCCGCTGGCCGGCTGCACCAGTCCGGCGATCGTCTCGAGCAGCGTGGTCTTCCCGGCACCAGACGGTCCGAACAGGGCCAGCCGCTCGCCCGGCCCCACCTCGATCGCCGCGCGCACGGTGAAGTCCCGGCGGTCAACCTCGACGTCGGCCTTGAGCACGCGCGCTCCAGATATATGCGGCTAGCGGCAGCGGCAGTGCGACCACGAGCAATACCAGGGCATATGGCAGAGCTGAGGCCAGGCCGGTCTCCTGCAGCGTCGTGTAGATCTGCAGCGGCAGCCCGTAAGGATGGTAGGCGATGATGATGACGGCGCCGAAAGCTCCCATTGCCCGCGCCCACGCTACCGCCAGCGCCATCGACAGGCCAGGCGCGGCGAGCGGCAGCGTAACGCGCCGGAATACGCGGATCGGCCGGTCGCCAAGCAGCGCGGCCTGCTGCTCCAGCCGCGGGTTGACCGAACTGAACGCGGCCTGGGCGCCGACGACGTAATACGGCGCGGACTCATAGACCTCGGCGATAACCAAAGCCAGGAAAGTGTTCGTCGCCGACCAGTTGAAGTGTGCTATCAGGTTCCCGAACGTGGTGTACGGGCCGACCATGAACACCAGCAAGAGCCCGATGACCAGCGGCGGGAGCAGCAGGCTACAGAGCACCCCTGCCTCCCAGACCCGCGGAAACGGCAGTGAGCCGTGCGCCAGCATCCAGGCCAGCGGGGTGCAGATCACGAACAGCACGACGAGCGTGACCGCGCCGGACTCAAGCGAGACGACCAGCGGGCTCAGCGCGCCCGGGTAGTCGAGCGAACTCACGATCGAGTGCCAGGACAGATGCGTGAGCAGGGTGATTACGGGACCGAGCAGTGCGATCCAGATCACCGCGCCGCCGATCACCGACACGGCGCCCGAGACCGACCGGGCGCCGCGCGGCAGAGCCGGCAGCCGACTAGGCCGGCCGGGCTGCCCCGGTGGCTCTACACCAGGGGCAGCGCCGGCCGCCGGCGCTGGGCTAGCCGCCCAGCTCACTACGTATCTGGGCCGGTATGTCGCTCGTCGGCCCGGTCGCCGCGAGCGTGAAGAGCTTGAATCCGCCCGCCTTGTAGAGGGCCAGGCCGGTCTTAGAGAGCGTGTACTTGACGAACGCGATCGCGGCCGGAGTTGGCTTGCCAATGATCGTGATGTCGATGACCTGCGGCGAGCCGGACTTCACCGTCGGGCTGCCGCCGGGTGGCGTCACCGTGACCGTCGCCGTCGCGTACTGGTCCTTCAGGGCGAAGTCGCCCAGGTTGATCGCCGACGGCAGCGGGATGTAGTCCAGGTGCAGCTCGATTGCCTGCGTGATGAACGCGCTGGAGGCGTCCAGCTGACCGGACTGCAGCGTCGAGTCGAGCGAGGACTCCGCGTAGATCTGCGACGATGTGGACGAGCCTGCCGGGCCGCCGAGGATCTTCGTGACGGTGTCCTTCGGCAGGTGATAGTAGGACTGCGCCAGTTCCAGCATGTAGATGAAGTCGCGGCCCTGCGGGTCGATCGCCGGGTCCGTGCGCCCGAGCTTGAAGCCTGGCGTCTCCATCAACGTGAACAGGTCCTTCAGCGGCTTGCTGCCGTCAGCGATCGCCTTGAACTCCGGCGCGTACTTGCTGTTCGGGTTGTAGGCAACGACCATCGACGTGCCAGCGTACTGGACGTACCACTTGGTGAATTTCGGGAACAGCGGCGTGATGTTGTCGCCGCCGACACTCTCGAAGACGTTGGGGTGAATCTCCCCGCTAGCGATGTCGGACTCAAGGTCACCAGACGAGGCGCCAAACCCGCTGAACTTGTAGCCGTCGGCCTTGGTGAATGCGGGACTGATCACCTTCTCGTTGAGGAACTGCAGCGATGACGCGTACGCCACGCTCACAGTTCCGGTGACCTTCGGCTTGGAGCCGGAGGTGCTGGGGGACGAGCTGCCGCAGCCAGCTGCGGCCAGCCCGAGACAGGCAATTGCGATGAGCGCACCGATTCGGGCGCCGCGCTGATAAGTGAGGGCCACCATCTGCCTGACGATAGCTATCACCGGTTGCGTCCCGCAAGAATCATGGACACGACTTGGATACGGTTTTGACCCCTGCCGCTCAGTCCGGGGAGAGCCGACCTTCAGCTAGTCTTCAGCTGCTTCCGCTTCGATAACAGTTGCGGTCGCACCCGACAGCGCGTCTTAGCATTGATGCGGCACCCTTCCAAGCCGCGGGACAAACCCCCCCAACCCGAACGAGGCAGGCATGGGCAAGGCTGAGCGGATCCGGCGGATGAACGCTCGGGAGAAGATCGCGGCGCAGCAGGCGCTCGCCCGGCGGGCTGAAGCGCGCCGGCGCATGTTCCTGGCCAGCGGCAGTGTCCTCGGCGTGCTGGTGATCGTGGTCGTCTTGATCATCGTCAAGAGCGCTAGCAATACGCCTGCCGGAGCCTCATCGGGGCCTGGTGCGAGCACGGCGACAACCGCGTCGGTGATCAATGAAGCCACCTCGGTCCCGGCGACTACCCTGAATGCCGTGGGGAAGGGCACTGTGGACCCGCTGATCGCGACGAAGGGACAGCCCGCGCTGACCTCTGGCGGCAAGCCCGAGATCCTCTACGTCGGCGCGGAATACTGCCCCTTCTGTGCCGCCGAGCGCTGGGGCATGGTCGTGGCGCTAAGCCGGTTCGGGACCTTCTCCGGCCTGCACCTGATCCACTCCACGAGCAACGACATCTACTCCAACACCTCGACGTTCTCGTTCTACAAGTCGACCTATACCAGCAATTACGTGAAGTTCGACCCGGTCGAGTGGTACAGCGAGAAAGCTCTCAAGTCGGGCGGCTACGCCACACTGCAAGCGCCCAGCAAGGCGGAGAGCACGCTGATGGCGAAGTACGACGCGCCGCCCTACATCTCGTCGAGTGAAGCGGGCAGTTTCCCATTCGTCGACATCGGCAACCAGTACCTGGTCCTCGGTGCCCAGTACGCGCCCTCGGACCTCGGTACCACGCAGTCGATTGACCCGACGCACTACGGGCTGACCTGGTCGCAGATCGCCGGTGACCTCAAGAACCCGGCCAGCCCGGTCGCGCAGGACATCGACGGCGTCGCGAACTCGATCACCGCGGCGATCTGCAAGATCACCAATAACGCGCCTGCCGCCGTCTGCAACTCAGCGGCTGCCAAGGCCGGGGCGGGATCACTCTGATGGCCGGGCAGAAGCCGGGCGGCCGCCGTTCGTCCAGCACCAAGCAAGGTCCGGTCCGGCCCGGCTCCCCCACCGCGCGGCCTGCCACGGCAAGCAAGCGTCCGGCGGCGGGCAAGGCCGCCACGGCCGGCCCGGGCCGGCCGGATGCCGCCAGATCAGCAAGCGCGGCCGGGAACCGTGACGACAAATCACCGGCGACCGCCAACGGTGCAACCGCGGTGGCTGCCGGCACTAAGCCCGGTAGCGGGGCCAAGGCCAAGACGGCAGCCATTCCGGCCGCCGGACCGGCTAGGGTCCCGGCGCGCGGGCTCGGCGCTTTGCTCTCGCCGTTCAGGTCCATGGGCGCGCTGCCGCTGGTCACGTTCATCCTGTCGCTGTACGGCCTGGGCGCCTCGATCTACCTGACGATCGCGCACTACGACACCCACATCTCGCTGATCTGCTCGGACAAGGGCCTGATCAACTGCGAGGAGGTAACGACCAGTTCCCAGTCGATGGTGTTCGGCATCTTCCCGGTCGCAGTGCTCGGGCTGGCGTTCTACGTCTTCATGGTTGCGATCAACTCGCCGTGGGGCTGGCGGCTGAGTTTGCCAGCGGTCCGCTGGCTCCGGCTCGGCTCGGTGATCGCGGGCATGGGCTTCGTCCTGTACCTCATTTACGCCGAACTCGATCAGATCCACGCCATCTGCCTGTGGTGTACCAGCGTGCACGTGGCCACATTCCTGATCTTCGCGCTGCTGATCTTCCATGCCGCCTTCAGCTGGGAGACGCCCGCCGCGCGCGGCGACCGCCGCGTGCCCTGACCAGGGACCGGCCGGAGCACGAACCGGGCCTCGAGCCCCGGAATCGTCGTGTCATCATTGTGTGACAGCGCGTAACAGACGTGCCAGAGCCAAGGAACCGATCCTGAGCATGGGCAAGGCGGATCGCAACAGGAACCAGTCCGCACGGGCACGGATCGCCGCCCAGCAGGCAGCGCAGCGTAAGGCTGAGCAACGCCGCCGGATAATCCTGCTCGGCGGCATCACGGTTGTGCTGCTTGCGGTGATCGGCGTCATCATCGGCGTTGCGCTGAATTCGAGCAAGCCGAAGCAGGCCACGGCCACCACCGGCCCGCTCCCGGCCAGCGTCCAGTCGGACCTCAAGGTCCCTGCCAGCACACTGGCCAAGGTCGGCATCGGCAGCGCGCTGCCCTCAGCACTACGACCCGGCAGCGGCGCGGTGCTCACCTCCGGCGGGAAGCCGGAGATGCTCTACATCGGCGCGGAATGGTGCCCGTACTGCGCGGCCGAGCGGTGGGCGATGGCCGTCGCGCTGAACCGGTTCGGTTCGTTCTCCCCGCTGAAGGGCATCCACTCCTCGGCGACCGATGTGTACCCGAACACCGCGACGCTGACCTTCTACCAGGCCAAGTACACCAGCCAGTACGTGGTGTTCGACCCGGTCGAGAACGAGGACATCAACCACAACCTGCTGGAGAAGCCAACGCCGGCCCAACAGGCAATCTGGAACAAATACGACCCGAGCAACGGCTACCCGTTCATCAACTTCGGCAATCGCCTCATCGCGGGTACTACCTACGACCCCCAGGTACTGCACGGGCTGACCTGGAGCCAGATCGCGGCAGACCTGCATAACCCGTCCTCGCCGGTCGCTCAAGGGGTCGACGGATCGGCCAACTTGTTCACCGCCGCCATCTGCAAGCTGACCGGCAACGCCCCGGCCGACGTCTGCACGGCTGCGCCCGTGAGCACCCTGGAAGGCCAGATCTAGCAACCCGCCCGGGGCGCCGCGCGCCGGCCCGGAGCAGATGCCGGGTAAAACCCCGTTTCCCGCATGATTGAGGGTTTGACGTCGGGAAATGCGCGGTAGCCCGTTATTGTCACTTCGGGCGGAGGAGGCTTCCGTGACCACTGGCGCCAAGCTGCGGGGAGTCTCCGATTTAAGAGAGTTCTTCCGGACCAACCAGCGGCCGATCTACTTTGTCTCGCCGACGGCGTTCAACCTGCTCGGGATCGACCGGTGGGTGCGCGAGTTTCGCTACGTCTGTCATTACGACTCCTTCGACGGCGGCCATCCGAATGTCTTCGTCCCGGCCGACCGGCGGGCGCCGGAGTTCGAGTCGATCGAGGACATCTGTAACTACCTGCTCCGTCATCCCGAAGTGCGCAACCTGGTCCGATCCCGCGGGTCGGGCGGACTTGTCACGTTCGTCATGTTCGACGAAGAGACTGAGGCCCTCGCGGCCGAGATCGGGCTGCGGGTGGCGCATCCGCCGGCCACCCTGCGCCACCGGCTGGACTCCAAGATCACCACGACGCAGCTCGGCAATGCGGCGGGCGTGCCCAGCGTGCCGAACGTGCTGGGCCGCGCATCGAGCTACGCCGAGCTGATCGAGCTGGCGACGAATGCCGGGCTCGGCTCGGACCTCGTCGTGCAGCTGCCCTACGGGGACTCGGGGAAGACAACGTTCTTCATCGCCAACCAGGAAGCGTGGTCGAAAGCTGCGGCCAAGGAGCCGGTCACATCGCAGGAGCTGAAGGTGATGCGGCGGATCGACCACCGGGCCATCGCCGTCGAAGCCGTCCTCACCCGGCACGGCACGCTGGTCGGGCCGCTGATGAACGACATCACCGGGCATCCTGAACTCACCCCGTACCGTGGCGGCTGGGCGGGCAACGACTACCCGGCGACGCTGTCCGCCGAGCAGAAGCAGCGTGCCAGGGAGCTGACCCGTAAGCTCGGCGACCAGCTGGCCGGGCAAGGCTATCTGGGCTTCTTCGAGGTCGACTACCTGGTCGACACCACGTCCGGTGAGCTCTACCTGGGCGAGCTCAATCCGCGGATCAGCGGCATCAGCCCGATGACGAACGTGACCGCGGGTGCATATGCGGACATGCCGTTGTTCCTGTTCCACCTGCTCGAATACCTGGACCTCGATTACGACGTCGACATCGACGAGATCAACCAGCGGTGGTCGCGGGAAGCGGCCGTGGATGTGTGGAGCCAGCTCATCCTCAAGGAGACAGCGTCCGGAGTCGATCTGCTCACCCGCGCTCCCCGATCCGGGGTCTACACGATCGCGCCCGACGGGACGGCCGATTTCCGCCGCCAGGCGACCGACTGGCACGGGATCAGCGATGAGTCGGAGGCGTTCTTCCTGCGCATACTCGCGCCGGGCGATTTTCGTTATCGCGGTGCCGACCTCGGCGCGCTGGTAACCCGCGGGCGGTTGCAAGCCGACGACAACTCACTCGAACGGCGGTGCCAGCGATGGATCAACGGTATCCGCGGGCATTTTGCCGGGACCCCGGTGGTGCCGCTGCAGGCGCAGCCGGAGCCCCGGGAGTCGTTCAAGATGGCCTGACCGGAGCCTGACCGTGTGGCGGTCAGCCGCCGGTCAGAGGCTGGCTATTCGGGGCCGTGGCTGACCGCCTCGACATTGTTGCCGTCCGGGTCCCGGACGAAGGCTCCGAAGTAGTTCTCGTGATACTCCGGCCAGACGCGCGGCTCGTGCAGAACCTCGGCGCCGGCCGCTACCGCCGCCTCAAAGAACGCGCGCACCGCCAGCCGGTCGGATGCGATGAAGGCGAGGTGCGATTCGCGGAAGCCGTCGCCAGTCTGCTGCTGGCCGATCCAGAAGTCAGGGCGCGGCGGCACACCGTAGCCGATCGCCTCGCCGAAATCCATGATCCGCACGCCGCCGAGCGGTGCGAGGACTGCGTCGTAGAAGGCCGCGCTCGCGGCGACGTCGGCACACTGGATGGACACATGATCGAGCATGGTCTCTGCACCTTCGTGAGCTCTGCTGGTTCGTTGTCAGCTCTGGCCGGTCAGGAACGAGATGATCGCAGTGGTAAAGGCACCGGCAATCTCCCGCTGGAACGACCGGCTGGCAAGCAGGGCAGCATCCGTCGAGTTCGGCATGTTGCCGCATTCGACGAGTACCTTCGGCACTGTCGTCAGGTTGAGCCCGGCCAGGTCATTGCGGAAGACCACGCCGTCTTGCCCGTAATAGTCGCTCTGCGGCATGCTGCTGTATTTCAGCAGAGCATCCCGCACACTGGCGCCGAACCGGATCGAGTCCCGGATCACCTTGTCGTTCGGGCCATCGGCGACCGGCTCGAGTACGGTGAAGCCCCGGCCCCACGACGGGCCACCGTCGGCGTGAATATCGATTGCCACGTCGGCTCGGGCCGCGTTGATGATCTCTGCACGATGGTTCACGCACGGCCCGACGCCGTTGTTGGTCTTCCGGGTCATGACGACGGTCGCGCCGGCGGCGACCAGGTCGTCCCGCAGATGGCTGGCCACGTGGAAGTTGAACAGCGCCTCGGTGTACCCGCTGTCGGTCTGGGTGCCGGTGGTGTCGCAGGTTTCCTGCTCCCGGCCGTTCCAGATCAGCTGATTAATGAAGCCGGGATCGGCGAAGTTGCCGCCGTTGTGACCGGGGTCGATTCCGACGACCTTCCCGGCTAGCGGCAACGCCACCGAACTGGGGCTGGCGGACGAACTGATCGATGGGCTAGCCGGTTCGCTGCTCGGCGACTGGCTGCCGGGCACAGTGGCCTGCGCACTCTCCCCGGCCGTGGCTGGCCCGAGCTTCTGCGCGGCGGCGCACCCCGCGCAGGGCAAGGCCGCGAGGGCCAGCGTGATTGCTTCGCGCCGGTTGAGTCGCATTGTCCGACAGTAGCGCCGTCCGCCATCCTGCGGCAGCCGGTGCGGGGAACCTCAGGAATCCGACCAGGCCTCGCTATGCCGCCAGAGCTGTCCGGCGAGGTCCGGTGTTGCTACCGGGCTCGGGTCACGCTCGGCGCAGTTGTCGTAGAACCGGCCGCTGACCTCGGCCAGTTCCGGTGACGAGGCGCAGTACAGCGACGTCTGAGCGCCCTGGTCGGTGGTCAGCATGCGGCGGGTTACCAAGGGCCGAACCGGCCACGGCACCCGCCGCCAGATGTCCGATGCGACGACACCTGGGTGCAGCGCGTAACTGGTCACTCCGGTACCGGCGAGACGGCGGGCAAGCTCCTGGGTGAACAGGACGTTGCACAGCTTGGAGACCGCGTACTCGGCCATCCCGGTGATACCTCGGGCCGGACGTCGCAGCTGGTCAAAATCAATGCCCTTGGCCGCGTAGTGCGCATCGCTCGAGACATTGACGATCCTGGATTTACTGCTGGTCAGGCAGTCCAGCAGCGCGGTGGTGAAGGCGAAATGACCAAGGTGATTGACGCCGAACATCAGCTCAAAGCCATCCGCGGTCAGTCCGCGCCTGCCTGCCACGCCCGCGTTGTTGATCAGCACGTCCAGTTGCTCGCCGAGCGCCAGGAACGCCTGGGCACTGGCCCGGACGGAGGCAAGATCGGCTAGGTCCAGGTGCAGGAACCTGACCTGGTTGGTTCCCGCTGCCGCGCCGATCTCGGCAGCTGCGGCCTGGCCCTTTTGCTCCGAGCGGCAGGCGATGTAGACCCGGCCGCCCCGCTTGGCCAGCGCGCGGGCAGTGGCCAGGCCGATGCCCGTGTTGCCGCCGGTCACCAGGAACGTACGCCCGGACAGATCTCCGTCCATGCCTGTCCTTCGCTATGGTGCGCTACAGGTGCAGTGACCCCAGGGTCCGCGTCGACTGCCAGAAGGAGGCTAGTCGCGAACCGCAGCCGCCGCCGCGGGTCTTCTTCAGCTTGCCGAAGATCCTGCTGACGTAGCTGCCGGAGCCGGTGGCATGCCGGTACCTGCCAGAACCGCCGCGAATCACGTAGGAGCCGGTCGAGACTTCGGTGAACTTACACGTCCCAGGGTTCGGTACCGACGCCGAGCTATGTGCTGCGCTGGTCACCAGGCGCACCGCACCGCGAGAGAACACGAGCCGGCTGACCGCGTGACCAGCTGCGAAGTCACCGGCGAACGCGTGGCCGCGTGCGGTGAACGGGCCGGTAGCCCGGACCAGCTCACGATTGGACGCGGCGTCATTAGTAGTCAGGTGGAAGCGCTCGGCGGCCTGCCGCGCCGCAGCAGGCCGGGCTGCTGCTGATGCCGCCTGAGCCGACCCGGCTGCCCAGGCCAGCAGCAGGCCGGGCACGACAGCGAGCGCCAGGGCGACCCTGGCCGCTCTGCTTGTAACTGCTGTGCTAACCGCCGCTCCGCGCATCAGCCCTCCTCAAATTGCTGTCACTCACCCGAACCAGTGGCTGGTCGTCACGATCGCCACGCCCGCTGTCGCGAGGAGCGCCACGCCGTCCAGGGCTCGCCACCGAAGCGACTGGAGCAGCAGGACGAACGGCTCCTGATGAGCAGTGGCGCTGTCCCGGAGCAGCGCGAAAGCGCGACCGCTGGAATGGGCCGCGCCGATCGCTGCTGCGACGACCACGGCCGCTGGCAGGCTCCCGGTCGAGGCAGCGAGCAGCAGGAGCATGCCGAAGCCTGCGTAGGGGTTCCTGGTGAGAAAACCCGGGCCGAGTATCGCTCCCCAGACCATCAGCCGGCGCGGACCGCCCGCGCCGATGAGCAGGTCCTGTGGCACCTGCCAGCGGCGCCCCGGCACAGGCCAGCGCAGGCCCCAGAGTTCGGCCACGCCGTAGCCGCAACCGTAGACCGCAGCGATAACAACCGCGGCGTGCGCTACCGGGAGCACGCCGAGCACCAGGCCGAGCAGCGCCCAGGCGGCAGCACCGGGAATCGCATAGGCAAGCAGGACGGTGCAGATCCTGGCGAGTCTCCCGACCGGAAGACAAGCGGCCAGCGAGGCCGCCGAGTTGGCGCCTCAAGGCGAGTAAGCCTTGGCGTAACCGTTGCTGGCGGCCAGCAGGACACCCATCCCGGCGAGCAGGCCGACGGCCCCGGATGCCGGCCAGGCCACGTTTGCCGGCCAGACCTCGTTCGCCAGCCACGCCACGGCCATGCCGCTGCCGATCGCGACCGTCGCCGCCGCCGCCTTGCGGATGCCGGTAGTCTCCGCCAGCGCCGCGCGAGCTCCGGCGGCCGCAGCCACGGCCCTGTCGATACCGGTCACGGCGGCGCAAGCAACTGAAGCCGGTGCTGCTCAGCCCGGACGTCAGCGACAGTCTGGCAGTGGCAGCAGATGCATTCGCTCAGGCAGGTGCACCAGCCCTCACACCCTGAGGCGCCGATGCAGTCGTAACAGACCCGGTAGCCATATCCCTTGCCCGCACCCATGCAGGCGATCCAGGTGCCTTGCGGCCACTCACAGCGATACCCCTGCCCGTTGTAGCAGTCCTCGTTGTACGAGCTCTTGCACAGCTTGTAACCGTGCGGGCAGCCGACTTCGGGGCAGTGGGAGCACCGGCGCGTCGGGCCGCACGTGCACTCCGCGGCCAGTGCGGGCCGCTCGCCCGCGGCTAGAGCGGCCAGCCCGGCAGTGCCGCCGAGCAGGACGCCGCGCAGCGCATTGCGTCTGCTGACGCGCCGGACCGCGCGCTCGGCCAGGTTACCGACGCGAGCGTCAAAGCGCTCCCCCGCGTGTTTCCAGCTCACCGGACAACCTCCCTCTCGTCGGAAACACCGTCGCTGACACCTGTGCCTGAGTGCGACCGAGCGGTACTCGCGTAGGACCGGACCTCGGCGAGCTTGCTAGTCACCCCGGCAGCGCGCACGGTGCCGCTGCCGTCGATAGCGACCAGCAACGGCGTCCCGGTTGCCCGGTACCCGGCAACCTCCGCAACGGCGAGCGGCCGGCCGATGGGCAGGCTGGTTGACTGAAACGCTGCTGAGATACCGACATAGCCCGGCGGATCAGACATGAGCAGGAGCACACGGTAGTCAGCCAGTTCCCCCGCTGCTTGCATCTCGCCGAGGCTGGAGACCAGCTGCTCGCAAGCCGGGCAGGTCGGGTCGACAAATGCGATCAGCGCAGGCTGCCCGTGTCCCGGCGCGAACTGCTCACGGCTGCCGTCCGGAACGGCGGCGTAGCGGATCGGCGCTGCCTTGCTGCCCACCGGCGGGCCAAGTTCAGCGGAGTCATTCCGGTTGCTGAGGAGCCGCCCGAGCTGGCGGTACAGCACGATCAGCAGCGAGCCGAGCCCGAGCAGCAATGCCCACTGCGCTATCTCCAGGTACATCGGTATGCGCATCAGGCGACCGTCCCAGCAGAATCCGGCTGCGCGAGCAGCGCATTGGCGGCAGCCGCCGCGGCGGCCGCCATGAGAACAGCCCCGGCGAGCAGAAGCAGGTGGAAGGCGAGCGCGAAATGCAGCTGCGGCGCAGGCCGGATAGGTGAGCAGGCAACCGCGGCGGCCGCTACGATCGCCAGCGCGCGCAGCAGGCTTGAGAGGCCGAACCCGGTCCTGGACAGCGCTCCGAAGCAGTGGCAGGGACGGCCCCGATGGCGGACGTAGCCGACGGCTGCAAGGATCGCGAAGCCACAGCTGAGCACAAGCACCGCGAGGTTCACCCATCCGAGACCAGGCCAGCACAGGCTCACGGCGCCGCTGAGCACTTCGGTGGCCGCGATTGCCACTGCGGCAGCCAGGGTCAACGGCAGCGCGCGGGCTGGGATGAAGAGCCGGATGGTGCCAGCGAAGCCAGTTGGGCCGGCAAGTTTGGCTCCGCCGGAAGCCAGCAGCACCACCGCTACTGCGGCCTTGGCAGCCAGGACCAGCGGGGTCACCGGATCGCCGCCGGAGCCGGCAGGGTGGCAAGCTGCCGCAGCTTGGCCACCTGCCACGAATAATTCACCAGGCTCGACGCCCGGACCAGCCCGGCCGAGTCGACAAAGATCAAGAACGGCCCGACGCGGACGTTGTAGTCCGCGTACAGCGCCGGAGAGCCGGTCAGCACGGTGACGGCACCGAGACCTAGCTCGGCGAGCACCGGCCCGGCCATCGGATTTTGCTGCTTCAGGAGCAGCACGATCTCGACCGGGCTCTGGTCGGCCAGCAACTCGCGCAGGCCTTCCGCCACTGACGGGAAGGACTTCAGCGAATGGTCGGCGAACACCACTAGCTGCAGCGGCAGCGACGGCGGGGAAGTGTGCACGACTCCCGCCGAATCCGGCAGCGACCAGGCAGGCGCGCGCCTCCCGGTGGCGAGTCCGTCACGTTCGATGGCTGCTGCACCCAAGAGCCGGACCTGACCGAGGCCCAGGAACGCGAGGACAGCAGCAAAGAACGCCACGGCTCCGCACACCGTGAACGCAACCGCCCAACTCACCGGCGCCGCCTAAGCGGCCGATCCCCTCCGGAGTTCATTAGTTGAAATCAACCATCACGAGCCCGGCCCGGTCAAGCACTGACGCAGTGCGCATAAGGCGGCGGCGCCTTCCCCTATGGGTGGAGGATTAGTGGGGTTCTGTGGCGCCACCAATCCTCCACCCACGCGGCAGAGAATCTGCCAGAATGCACAGCTATGCACTGGATTGACAAGCTGGGCAAGGCACAGCGGGTCGTTGTCGTCGTTGCTCTGGGAGTCGCCTTCCTGGCGGTCGGCAGTTACCTCCTCAGCCTGGGCCAGCACGGGATCGCGTTCGGCTGGACTGGATACGCGCCGCTTGCCGCGCCAAGTATCGGGCGGCCCGGCTGGGTGGCTCTGGTTGTGTGGCTCGTCCTGACCAGCCTGTGGGCGGCAGCCTCGATCTGGGTGCTGCGCCCGTCAGGACCGGATGACTCTAATCGAGCCTCTGGTTAGCCAGAGGCGTGACCGGCCTGCCCTGCCATGCCCGCGGCGGCGGCGCTTCGCAGAAGGCGCCCGCGCCTGCCGGCTCGGGTGCTCGGCAGACGCGGGCGCGTTCGGCACGGCACGTTAGCCGTGAAGGATGGGCTTGCCGAGAGGAACCGGTCCGCCACCGGTCGCCGTCGACGCTGTGCCGAAGTAGAGATAGATGCCGAGTGCGGCGAACGCGAGCACCACGACGCCGCCAGCCTTGGTCAATCCGCTAGAGCCCTGGCTGGTACCGAGCAGCACTAGCAGGAGGGCGAGATCCACGAGCCCGAGCAGGGCAGTGAACGCGACCGGCAGCCGTAGCGTCGCGAGCGTGAGGGACAGAATGATGATCAGCCACGCGGTCAGGAAGAGTTCTTCCGTGCTGGTCACCGCGGCGGCCGGGATCACGAACCAGTTGTGCGTCAGCCCGAGCACCAGAACTGCGTAGCTGAGCCAGAAGCCCGCGAAAGTGCCGAACACGCTTGCCACCGCGCTCTGGCCGACTGCCGCGCTCCAGATCGTCGCGGCCAGCAAACCAACCGAAGTGGCGGCAAGAATGATCGCCAGCGGCGCGCCGACCGCGGCAGCGGGCACCATCCCGACGAGAGTCAGGCCGAGGGCGACCGAGCCCACGATGAAGGCCGGCAGCCCGAGCGCCATCGGGTCGCCGGCCAGCGGTCCGGTGACCGCGACTTCCGCCACCTCGATCACGTCTACCGAGCCGGTTGGCCGGACAGGTACGTTCGCCGACTCGTCAGCAGCGCCGATTGCGGTCATGACCGCCTCCTCGCGAGAGAGTGCTCGACCCGCGACTGCGGGCCTGACTCACTCGTACCGCCGCGTGGCTGCCAAAAGACTCTCAGTTTGAGTCAGCGGCCGCGCTGGAGCATGCCACCGACCCGCAACAAGCCCCGCCGGGCGCCTGACCCGAGGCTGCCCCGCGCCGCCCGGCCTCATCCCGCCGGGACGACGATCCCGTACTCGTGGATCTTGCGGTAGATCGTGGCCCTGGACATGCCGAGCGACTCGGCGGCCTTCACCTTGTTGCCATCGAAGTCGAGCAGGCTCTGCACGATGGCATCGCGCTCCATCGACTCCAGCGGGCTCAGCAGGCGGCGGCTGACTGTGCGGCATTCCGGCGGCAGGTCCTTGGCCTTGATGATGCCGGTGCGGCGGAGCTGGACGACGCGCCGGAGCACCTGCCACAGCTGCTCGGAGTTCCCTGGCCAGCTATACCGGAGCAGCAGTTGCATGGCCTCTCCGGAGCAGACCAGCCGGCCGGGCGGGTTGAGCTTGCCGAGCAGGAACGGCACGAGCTCGTGGAGATCCTCGATGTGATGCCGGAGCGGCGGCAGCTCTACCGTGCACGGGAAGTAGCGGAGCAGCCTGGCCAGGTCCGGGCCGGGCTTGCCGTGGCCGAGCGTTACCGCGACCCAGAGCGACCGGTGCCTGCCAGCGGCGACGGTTTCCTGCAGCGCAGCCGACAGCGCGTGCAGGCGGCGCGCGTTCAGCCGGTCCACGTGCCTGATGACCAGCGTGCCGGACTCGCCGGCCAGCTCGGCTTGCGCGCTGGCAAGCCAGTCCGGACCAGCCGCCTCAGCCGCGTCGATGACATGGAACCAGCCTGCCGGGTTCCGCCGCTGATGCACGGCGCGCAGCACGGCGACCTTCCCGGTGCCCGACTCCCCGCCGAGTGCGAGCCACTCGCCCGACGCATAGGCGGCCTCGACCTGGCTGCAGCCGCGCAGCCACAACGGCCCCGATCCAACCAGCCCGGGCAGGTACATCCGCAGGTGCGGTGCCACATCCGCGCTTACCCGGCTGGCCGCGTCAGCCAGCCGGACGTGCACGACGCCGGCCCGTGGCGCGGCCGCCCCAAAGGCCTCCGCGCCGTCGAGCGGACGGCAGTAGAGCCGTGCCGTCACGCCGGTCGGCAGGGCCACCTGCACCGGGCCGTGCTGACCGGTGTTCAGCGCCTCGGCCGCCTGCCCGAGCAGCACGGCCTGATCGGCCGGGTCGAGCACCTGGCGGGCATAGTCGTTCAGCATCACCGTGTCCCGGCTCAGCGCGAACACCATCCCGCTCGTCCGCTTGCAGGCTCGCAGGTACTCCTGCAGTAGCTGCACCTCTTGCGCGCTGGTGTCGGCGAGCAGCGCCTGCATGATCTGCTCCGCCGTCGTCTTGGCCAGCGCGATAAGCAGCGGATCGGCGTCCTTGCGCCAGCAGGTGAGGTCGACCGCGCCGATGGTGCGGCCGGAGACCGGATGCCGGATCGGCACCCCCGCGCAGGCCAGGTCTTCCAGGTGCTCCGCGTAATGCTCGTGCCCGAATACGTGCATGGGCTGGCCGCCTTCCAGGGCGGTGCCGATGCCGTTGGTGCCGACGAACTCCTCGGCATAGCTGAAGCCGGGTGCCAGCCGCACGCCGTCCAGGTGCCGGTCCAGCTCGGTGTCCGCGGCCAGCCTGGACAGCACCAGCCCGTCCGCGTCGGTCAGGATCACGCTGATCGGCTGACCGTCCAGCGCATCACGCAGGCTGCGCAGAACCGGCATCGCGCTGCGGGTCAGCGGGGTGTCGAGGTTGGGGTCACGGATATAGCTCAGGTCGATCCGGTCAGCGGCGACGCTCGACCTGCGGGACCGCCACCAGGACGCCAGGATGGTGTCACGCACGTGATACGGCTCGACGGACTCGGCCGTGAGGAACCGCTCGCGTGCCTTCGCCAGCCCCTTGTCGTCACCGGGAGCCGACGGCTGCCGTGCCGTGTGGAGCATCAGCCGCCTCCTGCCTAAGCCGAAGGGCTCACGCGGGCCGGCGGGGTCAGCCCGCGCGCGAACGACATTGCGTTGCCTTCAAGGTAAACACGCTCTCCAGCCAACCTGTCTCAAGTTGAGACCCGCAAGCTATTGCGCGCGGCTTTCTATGCCGTATGCCCGCCGACGACGAGCGCGAGACCTACAACCCGTGGAGCATCGTGAATCTGGTGTTCCACCACCTGGCCGCGCAGGGATTGCACCCGGTACTGGGCGAATCAGGCGATCCAGGAGCGGCCGCCACCGACCTGCTGCGCGCGCTCGGCATCACTCCGGCCGCGGACGGCAACAGGCAACTCGCCGAGCACGTTCGCAGCGAGCTTGAACGGCTCCGGATCGCGATGTTCGGCGGCGAGTAAGCCGGACAACGCCGGCCGGGCGCAGGCCGCCTGCGAAACGACCCCGTTCCCTGCCGGAAACATCCCTGTCTCATGTTGAGAGCTCGTTGTGTCCTCCGGCGAGGTGTGATCGGCAGCACGAGCAGGGCCGTCTCGGGTCGGCCGGATCAAGAAAGGGGTGACAATGAGTCGCCAGAGCGTAGCCAAGGCTCACCAGAAGATCCAGGAACTCGCCTGGGAACCGCTGTACCACGAGCCCGTCTCTCAGTACGGCACCGACTACACGTTCGCCAAGGCCCAGAAGAAGGACCCGCTCAAGCAAGTCCTCCGGTCCTACTTCCCGATGCAGGAAGAGAAGGACAACCGCGTGTACGGCGCGCAGGACGGCGCCATCCGCGGCAACATGTTCCGCCAGGTTCAGGAGCGCTGGCTGGAATGGCAGAAGCTGTTCCTGTCGATCATCCCGCTGCCGGAGATCTCCGCCGCGCGGGCAATGCCGCTGCTCTTCCGGACCGTTCCGAACCCGGAGCTGCACAACGGCCAGGCGATCCAGATGATCGACGAGGTCCGGCACTCGACGATCCAGCAGAACCTCAAGCGCCTGTACATGAACAACTACATCGACCCGGCCGGCTTCAACAGCAGCCTCCGCAACTTCCAGAATGACTACTGCGGCACGATCGGGCGCCAGTTCGCCGAGGGCTTTATCACTGGTGACGCCATCACCGCGGCGAGTATCTACCTGACCATCGTGGCGGAGACCGCGTTCACGAACACGCTGTTCGTGGCCATGCCCGCAGAGGCCGCGGCGAACGGCGACTACCTGCTGCCGACCGTGTTCCACTCGGTCCAGTCGGACGAGTCGCGGCACATCAGCAACGGGTACGCAACCTTGCTGATGGCGCTGGCCGACGAGAGCAACCACCAGTTGCTCCAGCGCGACCTGCGGTACGCCTGGTGGAACAACCACCGCGTGGTGGACGCGGCCATCGGCACGTTCATCGAGTACGGCACCAAGGACCGGCGCAAGGATCGCGAGTCCTATGCCGAGATGTGGCGGCGGTGGATCTACGACGACTACTACCGCAGCTACCTCGTGCCGCTGGAGAAGTACGGCCTGGTCATCCCGCACGACCTGATCGAGGAAGCCTGGAACCAGATCTGGAACAAGGGCTACGTGCACGAAGTCGCCCAGTTCTTCGCCACCGGCTGGCTGGCGAACTACTGGCGGATCGACCCGATGACCGACAAGGACTTCGAGTGGTTCGAGTACAAGTACCCCGGCTGGTATGACCGGTACGGCAAGTGGTGGGAGAACTACAACCGCCTGGCCACGCCGAACGGTCACCACCCGATCGTGGCGGAGGACGTCGACTATGTGTACCCGCACCGGTGCTGGACCTGCATGGTCCCCTGCCTTGTCCGCGAGGACATGGTCATGGACGAGGTCGACGGCCAGTGGCGGACCTACTGCCACGAGGAGTGCCGGTGGACCGACGCGGTCGCGTTCCGGCCGACCTACCAGGGCCGCCAGACGCCGAACATGGGCCAGCTCATCGGCAAGCGCGAGTGGGAGACGCTGTACCACGGCTGGAACTGGGCCGACGTGGTCTCCGACATGGGTTACGTCCGTGACGACGGCAAGACCATGGTCGCGCAGCCGCACCTGAACCTCGACCCGAAGAAGATGTGGACGCTGGACCACCTGCGCAGGATGCCGCCGGTGCTCAGCCCGAACGTGCTGCTCAACGAGATGACCGACGAGCAGCGGCAGGCGTTCCACGCCGACTACATCAGGCAAGGCCCGGCCGGGCGCCCCGCTCCGGCGGTCTCCTAGCCCTCCTCATCGGCCGGCGCCGGAGTGGGCTGCCCGATCAGCGGCCCCCTCCGCGCGGCGGCGCGCGCCCTGCCCCACGCTCGCTGCCCCGCGCTCACTGCCCGGCGCTCACTACGCGATCCGGATCACACGTCCCGCAGCCGGAAGGAGGATTCATGCCCGATAAGCACGTCGTCCGGTTCGAGCCGGTCGGCATCGAGATCGAGGTAGGCGAGGACCAGACCATCCTGCGTGCCGCGGCCGAGCAGGGCATCATGCTCATGCACGGCTGCAAGGAAGGGCAATGCGCCTCGTGCAAGTCCTTCATCCTGGACGGCGACGACATCGAGCACGACAAGTACTCCACGTTCGCGCTGCCCGATTACGAGCTCGAGGAAGGCTACACGCTGCTGTGCCGGGCGCACGCCTACGAGGACCTCACGATCGAGCTGCTCAACTACGACGAGGAGATGATCCGCTCTGGGCTGCCCATCCAGCAGGGCGTGGCGGAGGTGGTATCCAGCGACGCGGTCACCCACGACATGCGTCACCTGGTGCTGCGACTCCTCGAGCCGGGCGAGATCAAGTTCTTCCCCGGTCAATATATGGACATCAAAATTCCGGAAACGGCAGTTGTCCGGTCCTTCTCGATGGCGAACACCAGCAGCCGTGACGGCGGACTGCTGGAATTCGTTATCAAGGTCTACCCGGATGGCCAGTTCTCCCGGTTCCTGGCGGACAAGCTGGTCGAGGGCGACCGGCTTGAGCTGACCGGCCCGTTCGGCGTCTTCACCCTCCGCGAGGGTGACAACGACCTGGTTTTCGTCGGCGGCGGGGCCGGCCTCGCGCCGATCCTGGCATTGCTGCGGTCGATGGCCGAGCGCGGCATCGCCCGGAAGACAACGTTCTTCTACGGCGCCCGGACGCGTGCGGACCTCTGCTTCGAGGCGGAGCTGGGCGAGCTCGAGCGCAAGCTGCCGGACTTCCGTTACCTGCCAGCGCTGTCCGAACCGGGCGGCGGCGACGGCTGGGACGGCGAGACCGGCCTGATCACCGACGTCGTCCGGCGGCACGCCAGTGACCTCACCGGCGCGCACGCCTACGTCTGCGGACCGCCGCCGATGGTGGAGGCAGCGCTGCCGCTGCTGGCCAGCCTCGGCGTCGAGGAGAAACGCATCTACTACGACAAGTTCACCTTCACCGGTAACCCGGAGGACTCCCCATGAGCGAGACGACAGCCGAACGCAGCGTCCCCAAGCCTGTCTTCACCGATGCGGAGGCCGGCGCGAAGACATTCCCGGACTCCACGGCCCGGCGGTTCAACTACTACATCCCCGCAAAGCGCAAGCAGTCCCACTACGAGGACGTCACCGTCGAGGTGCAGCCCGACCCGCGCCACTACCTGTCTCAGGGCTGGCTGTACGGCTTCTCCGACGGCCGCGGCGGCTACCCGCTGGACTGGACCGCGCTGAAGGCGTGGGGCAGCGACCGGCCAGAGCCTGAGCGGTACCCCGGCTCGGGCGGCAAGGGCTACGACTGGCCGTCAACCGGCTGGCATGAGTTCCGTGACCCGAACGAGGAGTGGGAGCTCACCTTCTACCGGTACAACTCCAACGTCGTCCGGCAGCTCAACCAGAACATCGACGTCGCCCGCCAGTCGAAGGCCTTCAGCCAGTGGAACCCCAACTGGGTTCGCTTCGTCGAGTCGCACGTAGGCGCGTGGATGCACGTGGACCACGGCCTGGGCCTGTACCTGTTCGCCAATGCCAACCGGCGGGCGCCCACCAATATGCACAACAACGCGATCTCGGTGAACAGCATGCACCGCATCAGGGCCGCACAGGACCTCGCCCTGTACAACCTGACCCTGACCGAGGAGATCGATGGCTTCGACGGCGCCGCGCACCTGCACGCGTGGAACTCCGACCCGGTCTGGCAAGGCGTGCGCGAGGTCGCCGAGCAGCTCACCGCTATCGACGACTGGTGCGAGGCGATCTTCGCCGCGAACGTGGTCTTCGAGCCGCTGGTCGGCGAACTGTTCCGCAGCCAGCTGGTCATGCACGCGGCACCACGCAACGGCGACTTCGTCACTCCCACTCTGGTCGGCGCCGCCGAGTACGACTTCGCCGAGCGCGACCTGCGGTACACGATCCCGATGTTCCAGCTGCTCACCAGCGACCGCGAGTTCGCCGGCCACAACAAGGGCCTGCTTGCCGAGTGGCTGTCCACCTGGACCGCCCGCTCGCTCGGCGCAGCCCGGACCCTGCAGCCGCTGTGGTCGCAGCCCGACTCCAGGCCTCCGCGGTTCGAAGATGGCCTGGACGCGGCCAAGAACCGGTTCGCCGGCATCGTCTCCGACCTCCACCTCGACGCACCGAAGGAGCTGAACCAGTGAGCACGTTCACTACCGCGGAGAGTCCGTTCAAGTCCGACAACACGGCCTCGAACATGTGCGGATTCACGCTGATGAACAACCAGATCGGCGCGGTCGTCGCCCAGGTCATGGCCACGAAGCCGAACGTCACGGTGACGCCGCTCCCGTCGATGATCAGGGTGGACGCGGTCGGCCGGATGGACGTGGTCTACGACGAGGTGTCCGAGGCGCTCGGCGAGGAGCCGGGATTCTTCGACGCCGCTCAGTTCGAGGAGAGCATGTCGACGCACTACGGCCGGATGATCCACACCGACGACGCGACGATTATGTTCGCCAATCCCGAGGACGCCGCCGATTACCTGGGCTTTGACCTTACGCCCACGTCGGCGTAGGACCAGAGTAGGTAGTCGAGGCCAGCCAGCCCCACTGAGCACATACCGGGAGGCACCGTGTACGAGAAGGACGGCGAGAAGTATTTCGTGGTCGACGGCCACATGCACTACTGGAATGCGGCGCCGGACAACTGGGTGCCCGGCGCTGAGCAGTACGCCAAGGGCTGGATCGAGTGCTTCCACGCCTACCAGGGGCTCGGGCCGCCAGAGACCCACTGGAGCCTTGAGCACTTCCAGAAGTACTCCGAAGACGACCTGATGAAGGACCTCTTCGAAGACGGCCACGTCGACGTGGCCATCTTCCAGCCCACCTACCTGAAGGAGTGGTATTCCGAGGGCTTCAACACCACCGAGCGCAATGCTCTGATGGGTGAGCGGCATCCCGGCAAGTTCGTCTACAACACCCGGTTCGACCCCCGCGACGGGGACGCTGGCCTGGAAGAGCTCAAGCGGAACGTGGAGCGCTTCGGCTCCAAGGGAGTCAAGCTCTACACCGCCGAATGGAACGCCGGATCACGCGGTTACAAGCTCAGCGACACGGCCGCGTACCGCTACCTGGAGGCTGCGCAGAACCTCGGGATCAAGAACGTCCATGTGCACAAGGGCCCGACTATCTGGCCGCTGGACAAGGACGCGTTCGACGTGAGCGACGTCGACCACGCGGCGACCGACTTCCCGGAGCTGAACTTCATCGTCGAGCACGTTGGCCTGCCCAGGATCGAGGACTTCTGCTTCATGGCGACCCAGGAGCCGAACGTCTACGCCGGCCTCGCCGTCGTGACCGGCGGCCTGATGCACGCGCGGCCCCGGTTCATGGCCAAGGTGATGGGTGAGCTGCTGTTCTGGGTCGGCGAGGACAAGATGATCTTCGGCAGCGACTACGCCATCTGGGAGCCCAAGTGGCAGGTCGAGGGCTTCGTCGACTGGGAGATGCCAGACACCGAGGAGTTCTCCGACTACCCCAGGCTCGGCACCGCGGGCAAGAAGAAGATCCTCGGGCTCAATGCCGCGAAGCTTTACGACATCCCGGTCCCGGCCGAGTACCAGCTGCCAGCCGATGCCGGGGCGCCAGCCGCCCAGCAAGACGCTCAACTGGTCGACTAGAAACATGACGGCAACGGCTGTTAGCACCACGCCGCTGCTTACCGCGCTCGGCATGGTACGCGACCCGGAGCTGGACGAGCCCATTACCTCGCTCGGCTTCGTGGCCGCGTGCACGCTGTCCCCCGGCGGGGACGCCGAGGTCAGGCTCCGGCTCCCGACGTACTTCTGCGCGCCCAACTTCGCCTACCTGATGGTTGCCGACGCCTACGACGCGGTCACCGCGGTCCCCGGCGTGCGGACTGCCCGCGTCCTGCTGGAAGACCACTTCGCCGCCGATGCGATCAATGGCGGCGTCGCAGCGCAAGCCGGGTTCGCACAATCGTTCGACGGCGAGGCCATCGGCGAGCTGCACGACCTGCGCCGTGACTTCCTGCGGAAGGCGGTGCTGGCCGGCACAGACCAGGTCTGCCGGGCGCTGCGGGCCGCCGGGGCGGATCCGGAGTTCCTTTGCGCCATCACGCTCGGCGAAGTCCCGCCGTCCGCGGCGCTTGAGCGGCTCAGGCAACGGCGGGCCGAGCTCGGGCTACCCGTCGGCGACAACGCGCTGCTGCTCGTCGACCCGGCAACCGGCGATCCGGTGAGCGCCCAGGCGGTCCCGCTGCACCTGCGGCGCGCCCGCGTCACGGCGATCAGCATGCAGGCGAACGGCGGCATCTGCCGCGGCATGCTGCGGCAGCGTTACGACATTCCCGGCGAGGAGGACTCTCAATGAAGGCTGTCCGTCTGCACGCGTTCCATCAGCAGCCAGTCGTCGACGAAGTACCAGAGCCCAAGATCGCCGGCCCCCTCGACGTGATCGTGAGGGTCGGCGGGGCCGGCGTCTGCCGCACTGACCTGCACATCATCGACGGGCAGTGGGACGCCGCGATGGGCACGCCGCTGCCCTACATCCTGGGTCACGAGAACGCCGGCTGGGTGCACGAGATCGGCTCCGCCGTGACCAGCGTGGCGGTCGGTGACACTGTCATCCTCCATCCGACGCCCACCTGCGGCCTGTGCCGGGCCTGCCGGGCGGGACAGGATATGCACTGCAGCAACTCGACGTTCCCCGGCCTGTCCACCGACGGCGGGATGGCCGAGTACCTGCTCACCTCGGCGCGAGCGTGCGTCAAGCTCGACCCGACTACCCGGCCGCAAGACGTCGCCGCCCTGGCGGACGCGGGCATCACTGCGTATCACGCGGTGCGCAAGGCCATCCCGTTGCTGTACCCGGGCACCACCTGCGTGGTCATCGGGGCTGGCGGCCTCGGCCACATCGGCATTCAGTGCCTGGCCGCGCTGACGGCCACCAAGATCATCGTCGTCGACCGCAACCCGGACGCGCTGAAGCTGGCGGAGCAGCTCGGCGCGCAGCACACCGTGGTCGCCGACGGCGGCCAGGTGCAGGCTGTCATGGACCTGACCGGCGGCGCGGGGGCCGAAGTAGTGCTGGACTTCGTGGCCGAGCAGGGCGCGGAGCACGACGGCTGGGCGATGACCGGCCGGGCCGGGTCCTACTACGTGATCGGTTACGGCGGCACGGTGCAGGTGCCGACTCTCGACATCATCTCCACCGAGCGGAACATCATCGGCAACATCGTCGGCACCTACAACGAGCTGGCCGAGCTGATGGTGCTCGCCCAAGCGGGAAAGGTCACCCTGCACACCAGGGCATACCCGCTGGATCAAGCGGTCGAGGCGATCGCAGACCTGGATGCCGGCCGGGTCCGAGGGCGGGCAATCCTCGTTCCCTGAAAAAGCAAATCGACATCGCCGCCGCGCCGAGGGAGGACGCATGGCCAAGGAACTACGTTTCGGAGCGGAAGCCCGCAGCTTGCTGCTGGCCGGGGTCGACCAGCTCGCAGAGGCAGTCAAATCGACGCTGGGGCCTAAGGGCCGGAACGTGATCCTGGAGAAGATCACCGGTTCACCGGTGGTGACCAACGACGGCGTCACTATTGCCCGCGAGATCCACCTCAAGGACCAGTTCCAGAACATGGGCGCCCAGCTGGTCAAGGAAGCGGCAATCAAGACCAACGACATTGTGGGCGACGGCACGACCACGGCGACCGTGATCGCCCAGGCAGTCGTGCGCGAGGGCATGCGGGCGATCGGCGACGGCGCCAATCCTGTCCTGCTCAAGCGCGGCATCGACGTTGCGGTCCGCGCCCTAGTCGGGCATCTGCAGCAGGCGGCCCACCCGGTGTCGACGGAAGCGGACTACGCGCGGGTCGCGGCGATCTCAGCTAATGACGACACTTACGTCGGCGCGGTGATCGCCAAGGCGCTGCACACCGTCGGCGACGGCGGCATCGTCACGGTCGAGGAGTCGGCCGTGAACGGGATGTCGGTGGACTTTGTCGAGGGCTTCGAGTTCGAGAACGGCTACCTATCCCCTTACCTCGTCACTAACCCGGCAAGTCTGCAGGCCGTGCTCGACGACCCGTACATCCTGCTGTGCAGCGAGAAGATCACGCAGGTGCAGCAGCTCATGCCGGTGCTCGACAAGATCATGCGGGCACCCAGGCCGCTGGTGATCATCGCCGAGAACGTCGAGGGAACGGCGCTGTCGATGCTGGTGCACAACCACGTCAGCGGCGTGTTCAAGTGCTGCGTGGTGCGGGCGCCTGGTTTCGGCGACCGGCGGCTGCACAAGCTCGAGGACATCGCCGCGATTACCGGCGGCGCGGTGTGCAGCAAGCAGTCCGGATTCACGCTGGAGACAATGACGCTGGACCAGCTGGGCCGGGCTGCCCAGGTGCGGGTGACTGCCGAGCGGACGGCGATCATTGACGGTCACGGTTCGCCGGACGCCGTCCAGTTCCGCCTGACCCAGCTGCGTGCCGAGCGTGACCGGGCCACCTTCGGTATCGACGAAGACGTGCTCACTGAGCGGATCGGCGCGCTATCCGGGAAGGTCGCGGTGATCCGGGTGGGGGCGCCGACCAACGCGGAGCTGAAGGAACTGCAGCACCGGGTCGAAGACGCCCTGTCGGCGACTCGGGCGGCGATGGCCGAGGGCATCGTTGCGGGCGGCGGGGCTGCGCTGCTGCACGCCGGCCCGGCCCTCGATGACCTGGACGTCTCTGGTGATTACGCCACTGGTGTCGCTATCGTGCGCAAGGTGCTCACCGCTCCGGCGTTCCTGATCGCCGCGAATGCTGGCTATGACGGGACCGAGGTCATCACCCGGCTAGCCGGGCTTGGCCCTGACGACGGTTTCGACGCGCTCGAAGGGCGGTACGGGAACATGATCGAGATGGGCATTATCGACCCGCTCAGAGTCGCGCGCTCCGCCCTGCAGAACGGCGCGTCGGTGGCTGGCTTGCTGCTCACGACCAACACGCTGGTCGCCGAGGAGCAGACGCCGTGGGGTGGCAGCCCGGCGCTGATGACCGAGTTCGGCCCGCTGGACGAGGGCCTGCACCAGCCGTCTCCTGACTCCAGCACGCCCCAGTCGCTCGGCCTCGGCCCGTCGATTGGCTGAGGACGCCAACTCCATGCGAGCGGCGATCGCGCCGGGCGCCGCCAGCGTCGCGTGGTCGCCGGGCTGGCGGGCCGTGACCGCGCATCAGGACGGCCCGGGGCGATGGTGACTGCTGCCGAGCCTGACCTCGCCGCGCGGCCGGCCGGGCCTGAGCTTTCCCAGCTGCGCGCCCGCGGGTGGCTGCGCGGGGTGGCTGCGGTGCTCGGCCCCGCGTTCGTCGCCGCGATCGCGTACGTCGACCCCGGCAACTTCGCGACCAACTTCTCGGCCGGCGCGACGTTCGCCTACCGCCTCGGCTGGGTGATCCTGGCCGCCAACCTGATGGCCATGCTGGTCCAGTACCTGTCGGCCAAGATCGGCGTCGCGACCGGGAAAGACCTGCCCGAGCTGTGCCGGGAGCGGCTGCCGCGCCCGGTGTCCCGCGCTCTGTGGGTTCAGGCGGAACTCGTGGCCATGGCGACTGACATGGCCGAGTTCGTCGGCGCGGCGATCGGGCTGAACCTGCTCTTCGGCACTCCGCTGCTCGTCGCCGGCCTGATCACGGCGGTCGTGGCGTTCGGCATCCTCGCCCTGGATCAGCGCGGCTACCGGCGTTTCGAGCTCGCCATCATCGGGCTGCTGGGCATCGTCTTGCTCGGGTTCGCTTACGACCTGGTCGCGGTTCATCCGAGCGCGGCCGGCATCGCGAGCGGTCTGATTCCCCGGCTCGGCGGGTCGGCGTACTTGCTGCTGACCGTCGGCATCGTCGGGGCCACGGTGATGCCGCACGTCGTCTACCTGCATTCGGCGCTGACCAAGTCGCGGGTATCGGTCGCCGACGACGGGGAGCGCCATCAGTTGCTGCGCTACCAGCGGCTGGACGTGCTCGTCGCGCTCGGCGCCGCAGGCCTGATCAACCTGGCGATGCTGGTCGTGGCGGCGGCGCTGTTCAGCCATGCGAGCCGCGGCGGCGCGGCCGCGGCGGTCGCTAGCGGATCGATCGAGGCTGCCCATGCCGACCTCGGCCGGCTCGTGGGCGGCGGCGCCGCGCTTGCGTTCGCAGTCGCGCTGCTCGCGTCCGGACTGTCCGCGTCGAGCGTGGGGACCTATGCCGGCCAGGTAGTCATGCAGGGCTTCGTCGGGCGCAGCGTGCCGCTGTTCGCCCGCCGCGCTGTGACGATGCTGCCGGCCCTGATCGTGCTCGCGGCCGGCCTGCCGCCGACGGCCAGCCTGGTGCTCTCCCAGGTCGTGCTGTCGTTCGGCATCCCGTTCGCGCTGGTGCCGCTGGTGGCACTGACAAGGCGGCGCGACGTCATGGGCGCGCTGGTGAACCGGCGGATCACCACATGGGCTGCGGCCAGCACGGCCGGGCTCATCATCGCGATGAACGTGTACCTGCTCGCTGTAACTTTCGCCCGCTGATGGCGGCGCAAAAGCGATATTCCGGATGAAAGGTGCGGAGCGAGGCCTGGCCTTCCCCACTTTTCACGGAGCGTGACTGACGCACCACTATCCGGCTACATCACATCCAGGTGAAAACCGGACTATCACTTCCCGACGAGACCACGCTCGGCAACAGCAGACGGCGGCCGCGGCACGCTCAGCCACTAGGCTGCGTCCCGAGCGCAGCGCAAGAGGTTGAGGGAGACGATGCCGCCTATCTCTGATGGGATTCCGAGCCTCATTGGCGAAGTCGCCGCCCGGTGGCAAGCGATCGATCCGTTGTTGCCAGCGCTGCACCATGCGCGGCCTCATTGCGGTGCACAACTCCAGGTCACCGCCCCGGGCCGAAGCTTGCTCGCTGCCGGGACCTGCGAGCACTGGCACGGAGCGGCTGAGTCGCTTGACCTGACCTGGGGTCCGGCGCACCAGTTCCGGTTGGATGCACTGGTAGCGGGTCCAGACGTCGGGCCGTCGCTGGACCAGCTTCTGACGCTGTGGCGCGACCACCTGGCGGACTGTCCTGGCACCGGCGAGGCAGATACCGCCGCGACCGTAACCTGGCCGTCCAGGGACACCCGCGGAGTGCAAGCCCTGCTCCGGCACGGCTTCGTACCATCGGCGGTCGTCGCCGCGCGCAGCGCTGCGGGTCACCCACCTGCGGGGCTCCCGGACCTCCGCGAGGACGGCATCGAGCTGCGAAGGGCCGGGGCGTCAGACATCGACGCGGTGGTTGCCATCGGGCTGGAGGTCATCCGGTTCGACTCTCAGGTCTGCAGCGTGACGGAGCGCGCGAGTACGGCAGCGGCGCTCCGGAACGATTGCCTGGACCTGTTGTCGCGCCCGAAGCCCTGGGCGTGGCTGGCTGAGCGCGACGGTGTCTCCGTCGGCATGGTGATCGCCGAGCCGCCGGATGCGGCAGCGTGGCTGACGCCACTCGTGGGCTCGGCGCCTTGCGCCTACCTCCTGTTGATGGGGGTGCAGCCCGCGGAGCGCAGCCGCGGCGTGGGGGCAGCACTTGCGGCGCGACTGCACGACGACGCGGCTTCGGCCGGCGTGCAGACCATGTTGCTGCACTACGCGCAGGTCAACCCGCTGTCTGCGCCGTTCTGGAGTCAGCAGGGTTACCGGCCGCTGTGGACAGTCTGGGAAGCCCGGCCAGCAAGCACCGTCCGCTAGCCGATCCGTCCGGCGGCGTCAGTCCGGCCCATGATCGTTGCTGGCCTGTCGTGACAAACTTCAGTCCTCTGCCACTTGCCTAAGTTTTCCGTACGTATGTGCGATCGCTTCCGTACTAATGCCGCCGGACACATACGCGCGAAGATTGACCATCAACCTATCTGGGAGTCATAAATAGGAGTTATGATCGCGCAGGTGGTCAATAACTAACCTTTCACCACAAGGCAAGCCGCCTGGCTAACCGGGGATAGCTCAGCGCGGAGCGAGAGGAGAACCAGATGACGGACCACTCAGCCGCATCCGTGCTGGGCGCCTCGACAGCCCCGGCTGCGCGACTCGAGCCGGACGCTATCGGCGTCGCGCAGGACACTGTCATTGGCATGGCCTCATCGGCCCCGGCCGCATCTGTGGCGCTGACGCTGCCGTTCCTTGTCGCAGCGGTCGCCTACGGCACCGGGCCGATCATCATTCTCACCGCGATTCCGATGCTGATTATCGCCAATGCCTACCGTCGGCTGAACCTGTGGAACGCGAACTGCGGCGCGTCCTTTGAGTGGGTCGGCCGTGCGATTAGCCCGTACCTCGGGTTCCTCACCGGCTGGCTGATGATCGCCGCGTACATCATCGCCACAGTCAGCGGCGTCGAGGTACTCGGCCCGTCAGTGATAGCCGTTTTCAGCTCAAGCTCAACGGGCAGCACCTGGGCCGACATCGGCATCGGCACGGGGGTCGGCCTGGTCATGCTCGTGATCGCGATCGTCGGCATCAAGATCACCGCGCGTGCTCAGGTCAGCATGGCCCTGGTGGAGTACGCGATCCTGATCGGTTTCGCGATCGTCGGCCTCATCTTCGTGCTGAACCATCACGCCGGCACCTTCGGGTTCACCAGCAGCTGGCTGAGCTTCAGCGGGATCGGCGGCAAGGGAGACGCGGTGGCGGGCTTCCTCATCGCGGTCTTCATGTTCACCGGCTGGGACGGCACCGTTTACGTCAACGAGGAGGTAAGGCACCGGCGCGTCAACCCAGGACGCGCCGCGATGATCGCCGTAGCTCTCCTCGCCATCATCTACACGCTTGCGACCGTGGGCCTGCAAGGCACTGTATCGCCCAGCAAGCTGCAGGCGAACGCGGCCGACGTGCTCGTGTACGTCGCCAATGCGCTGGGCGGCAGCGGGTGGGCCAAGGTCATGGCCTTGTCGCTGGCACTGTCGGTGATCGCGACCACCGGCACTGGCATCGTGCTCACGGCCCGCATCGTCTACGGAATGGCAAGCTACCGCGCGCTGCCGGAGTCGCTGAGCAACGTCTCTCGCCGGTTCGCCACGCCGGTCGCCGCCAGTGTGGTCGTCGGCGTGCTCATCATCGCCCTCACCTGGGTCTATCTGCTGGCTACATCGGTGGAGAACGCGTTCGACGATGTGGTGGACGTGACCGGGCTGCTGTTCGCCGTCTTCTACATCCTCACCGCGCTGGCAACCATCGTGTACTACCGGCGCCGCGTCTTCGGCGGAACGTGGGACTTCATCGTCCTCGGCGTGCTCCCTCTCGGCGCTGCCGGCTTCCTCGGCTGGATGTTCGTCAGGTCGGTCCAGCTGGCCCCCGAGTCCCAGCGCTGGTCGCTGGTGGGCATCATTGGAGTCGGTATCATCCTGATGCTCATCGCGCGCTTCGGGGCACAGTCGCAGTTCTTCCAGATTGCCCGGGAGAGCGACGACCAGCGGCTGGCCGCAGCTTCCCGGCAGTAGGCCCGCCGGCGTACAGCGGCGCGATCGGGCTGACCTGATCAGCCATCAGGCGATTGCGCCCGGGCAGACCTGACTGCCGTGTCCTGCCTATACTTCCCGCAATGCCATTCGCCAGCATGCCGCCAGCCGAGCAGGCAACTACCAGGGACAAGCGCAAGATCGCCGCCGTCGTCGCGGCCATCGCGCTGGTGCTGGCTGCGGTCGCGGTCTGGGCCGCCGTCCGGCCGGGTACTTACGGCAGTTCGAAAGACGGCTGTGTCACGGTGACGGTGCCCAGCAGCACCGGCGGAGCGCTCATCCACCAGTGCGGCGCCGGCGCACGTTCGCTCTGCAAGCGCGCCTACGCCGGGACGGACAAGGAGTCGCTGCTCACCCGCCCGCAGTGCCGCCTGGCCGGCATTACGCCGGCCGAGGCATCGTCCGCGTCCTGAGCTCAGCTCTCGCTGAGCAGCACATCCGCGTCGAAGCAGGTCCGGTCGCCGGTGTGGCACGCGCCATCGGTCTGGTCGACGCGGACCAGCAGGGCATCCCCGTCACAGTCGAGCGCAACCGAGACCACCCGCTGCACGTGGCCGGAGGTCTCCCCCTTGACCCAGTACTCCCGCCTGCTGCGCGACCAGTAGGTGCAGCGCCCGGTGGTGAGCGTCCGGTGCAGCGCCTCGTCATCCATCCAGCCCAGCATCAGCACCTCGCCGGTGTCGTGCTGCTGGGCGATGGCCGCGACCAGGCCGTCATCGTTCCGCTTCAGCCGGGCGGCGATCTTCGGGTCCAGCCCGGACGCCGCGGCGTCAATCCGCATTCCTAACCTCCTGTGCCGCCACCGGCCGGACCAGGTGCCCGGCCGCCGCGAGCGCATCCTTCACGGCGCCGATCGTCAGTTCACCGAAGTGAAACAGGCTCGCAGCCAGGACCGCATCCGCCCCGGCATCGACCGCAGGTCCGAAATGACTCAGCGCTCCGGCCCCCCCGCTTGCTATGACGGGAACGGGGACCGCCTGGCGAACCGCTGCGATCAGCTCGAGGTCGAACCCTGCTCGAGTGCCATCAGCGTCCACCGAGTTAAGCAAGATCTCGCCCGCACCGAGACTAACGGCCTGCCGCGCCCAGTCGATCGCGTCGATCCCGGTACCCCTGCGGCCGCCGTGGGTGGTGACCTCGTAGCCGGACCGGGTATCCGGGGAACGCCGAGCGTCCACCGACAGAACCACGCACTGCGCGCCGAACCGCTGCGCGGCCTCAGCCAGCACTTCCGGCCTGGCGACGGCGGCGGTGTTCAGCGCGACCTTGTCCGCCCCGGCCCGCAGCAGCCGGTCGACATCCGCCGCGCTGCGCACCCCGCCGCCCACCGTCAGCGGGATAAAGACCTGCTCGGCGGTACGCCGGACCGCGTCGTACATGGTTTCCCGGTCGTCGCTGGATGCCGTGATATCGAGGAACGTAAGCTCGTCGGCGCCAGCCCGGTCGTAGCGCGCGGCCAGCTCGACCGGATCGCCGGCGTCCCGCAGGTTGGCGAAGTTGACTCCCTTGACGACGCGGCCGGCATCGACGTCCAGGCACGGGATTACCCGCACGGCCACGGTCATGGCGCACCGGCCCCCGGCTGACCGGCGCCAATCCCCGGCCTGTACGCAACTGCCTCCCCCTCGACCAGCATCCGTGCGTCGATCAGCGCGCTGACCTGAATCATCGAGGTAGCGGGCAGGACACCGGCGAATGCTTCGCCATGCGCCCGGCCGTACTCCTCCCAGCGGGATATATCGGTCACGAACATCCGGGTGCGCACCACGTCGGCCAGGCCGGCGCCGAGCGTTTCGAGCCCAGTCCTGACGTTCGCGATGGCCTGCATGGTCTGGGCGTAGGCATCGCCCGGATGGACAAACTCCGCGCCCGCCACCGACGTGCAGCCGGACACGAAAATGTAGTCGCCGGCCGCGACCGCCCGGCTGTACCCGGCAACGGGTTCCCACCTGGTGCCGCTGGATACCTTACGGACGCCGGTCACCGGGTCACCCCTCATCGGGCCACCTCCGCCAGCGCCTCGGGCAGCGTGAACGCGCCGGCGTACAGCGCCTTGCCGACGATCGCGCCCTCGACGCCGAGCGGGACCAGCCCGGCAATCGCTCGCAGGTCGGCCAGGCTCGACACGCCGCCGCTGGCGACCACCGGCCGGTCGGTCCGCGCGCATACCCGGCGGAGCAGGTCGAGGTTCGGGCCGCGCAGCATGCCGTCTTTCTCGATGTCGGTGACGACGTAGCGATGGCAGCCAGCTGCCTCCAGCCGGGCCAGCGCGTAGTCAAGCTCGCCGCCGTCAGTAGTCCAGCCACGTGCCGCGAGGCGGGTGCCCCGGACGTCGAGCCCCACCGCGATCCGGTCGCCGTGCTCGGCGATCATCGCGGCAACCCAGTCCGGTTTCTCCAGCGCGGCGGTGCCGATCACGACGCGGTTGCAGCCCGTCGCCAGCGCCGTCGCGAGCGACTTGTCGTCGCGAATGCCGCCGGACAGCTCGACCCGGACCGTGAGCTTGCCGATCAGGTCCGCAAGCTGCGGCCCGTTCGAGCCGCGGCCGAACGCCGCGTCGAGGTCGACCAGGTGGATCCAGCCGGCGCCGGCGTCTTGCCAGGCCAGGGCGGCATCCACCGGGTCGCCGTAACTCGTCTCGGTCCCCGCGGCGCCCTGCACCAGCCGGACCGCCTGGCCGCCCGCCACGTCGACGGCAGGGAGCAACTCCAGGCTCACCGCAGCACCTCCAGCCAGTTGGCCAGGAGCACCGCGCCGGCATCGGACGACTTCTCCGGGTGGAACTGAGTCGCCATCAGCGGCCCGTCCTCGACGAGCGCGACAAACGGTTCGCCGTGCGTGGTCCAGCCGGTTACCGGCGGGTCAGTGGCACCGTGCCTGGCCGGGGGGGCCTGCCGCGCGGCGTAGGAGTGCACGAAGTAGAACATGGCGTCCGGGTCAAGACCGGCGAGCAGGCGGGAGGCCGGGGGGCGGGCGACCACGTTCCATCCCATATGCGGAAGGACGGGAGCGGTCAGCTTCTGCACCACGCCCGGCCAGCAGCCCACCCCTTCGGTTTTGACGCCGTGCTCGTCGCCTGCCGCGAACAGGATCTGCATGCCCACGCAGATGCCGAGCACCGGCCGGGAGCCCGCGAGCCTCGTCACTATGACGTCGTCGCCGCCCACGGCTCGCAGCCCGGTCATGCATGCCGCGAACGCCCCGACGCCGGGCACCACGAGCCCGTCCGCACGCAAGGCTGAGCCGGGGTCAGCGCTGATCTCGGCGTCCGCGCCTGCCCGCTGCAGGGCCCGCTGCGCGGACCGGAGGTTGCCCGAGCCATAGTCGAGCACCACAACGCTCGGCCGGCGGCTGGTCATGCCACTAGGCTAGCGAGCCCGGCGTTTTCGCCGGACCACGGCGGGTAGCGAAGGGACGCCATGGACATCACCCAGCTGATCCTGGACGACCACCACGAGCAGCGCCGGCTGTTCGCGATGCTCGAGCAGATCGACTCGTCGGACACTGCAGCGCTCGGCGACATCTGGGAACGCCTGTCGGTCTTCCTTGAACTGCATGCCGAGGCCGAAGAGGAGATCTTCTACCCCGAGCTGCTCGCGCTGGCGATCAGCCCGAGGCCGCTGGCAAGCGCGGAGCCCGAGACTCTCGACGCCATCGGAGACCACAACGAGATCCGGGACGCGATCGCGGCCGTCGCCGGCCATCTGGCCGGCAGCCAGGGCTGGCGCGACGCGATCGCCGCGGTCAACGTGGCGAACGGCAACCACATGGCCGAAGAAGAGCGCGAAGGCCTCACCGACTTCCGGCGCCGGGTCAGCCTGCAGAAGCGGCACGAGCTGGCAGTCCGGTTCGCTGCGTTCGAAGCGCGCAACTTCGCCGGCGTGCAGCCGGTCGACAAGGACCCGGAGACATACGTACTCCAGACCGAAGCGGCGGAGCGGGCTGAGCACGCGGCTGGCTCGCTGCGCATCGGCGACCTCAAGCACTGACCAGCGGTGTCACGCCCTGATCGGGGCGGGAGGACGCGGATGAGGCCTTGACCCTCAGCTGGTGTCAGTCGGCGGCGTAGCCCGGCGCGGGCGCGCACGGTCGGTACCGGTCAGGGGCTCGAGCAGCTCGGCGACGGCGTCCTGGCCATGTTGTCGCGCGCTCTCCAGCGGCGTCGCTCCCCACTCGCTGCTGACGTTCGGATCCGCGCCCAGCCGCAGAAGCAGCCTGGCCATCTCGACATCACCGGACTGCGCCGCCTCGTGCAGCGGGGTGAACCACTGCTGCTCAAGCGGGATGTCAAGACGGCCGCGGGCGTTCACGTCGAAGCCGAGCTCGGCGAGCAAGGCGAGCCCGTCGAGCTTGCGGCCCGCCGCCGCCCACGCCATGAGACCGGGCCGCCGCTCGCGCGCGGCCGGCGCGTAGGCGCGCAGCCGCGCCGCCGTGTCGCGATCCCCGGCCAGGACCGCCGCTATCAGCGCGTTCGTCTCGTCGAGCGCCGGCCGGGCGGCGCCGTGGGCGACCAGCCATCCGGCCAGCTCCGGGTACCCGCTCAGCATCGCCAGCTCGGCCGGGGTGAGCCCGTCCGAGTTCCGCAGCGCTGTCGGCCGCCCGCCGGGTGCCGCGTACGGCGTGCGGACGTCGGCGCCGTGCTCGACCAGCAGCGCAACCCGGTCACGCCTGTCGTGCACGATTGCCCACCACAGCTGGCCGCGCAGCATCTCGCGCGGTGAGTCGGCCTTGGCTCCGAACCGCGCCGCCCACGGCCCGCCGTCCCCGCGGCCAAGACCATGCTCGAGCAACAGGACCAGGTGCCGGTCGTCGCGGCCGAACTGGCGGTTATAGAGAAGCTGGCCGTCGTTCGCGTCCGCCCCCGCTGTCAGCAGCAGCTCGGCCAGCGCGAACGCGTGCGGGTGCTCGTCCTCGTCGTGACTGCCCAGCGCGCAGGTCGCCGCCGTGTACGGCGGGTACAGGCCGTGCCACAAGTAGCCGGTGTTCGGGTCGGCGCCGTGCTCCAGCAGGGCTCGCGCCGTGCCGAGCGTGGCTTCCGCGCTGATCCGCGGGTCGTGCCGGGCGCTCGCGAGGTACAGCAGCGGCACCCAGCCGTACGGGCCGCCCTCATGGCAGGCCAGGGCTGGTTCGGCCGCTAGCTGCGCCCGGACCGACGCTTCGTCCGCCGCGGCGGCCGTGACGTGGATGCTGGACCGCGTCAGCCCGGGGTGAGCGGCGAGCACCCGCGCCGCCCGTTCCCAGCGGGAGGGCTCGTCGTCGCCGCCGAAGCGCAGGCAGGCGAACGCAAGGAAGTCAGCTACCGCGCCGGAGGTCTGGTCGACCTCGTCGGGAGACCGGCGGTACCGCTCGATCATCTCCAGGTGCTGCTCGAGCCGCGCCCACGAGGCGAAGCCGTTGTGCCGGGCGACCACGAGCTGGGCGCCGGTCAGCGTGACCGGGTGCGCGCCCTTCGGGTGATACTCGGCGACGATATCCACGGCTCCGGGGACGCCCGCACGGGCCAGGTCGCGCAGGTCCTTGGCCTGCTTCCGAAGCTGAGCAAGGCTGGCGCCGTCGGGCAGGGACACAGGTGGCATGTGGCCAAGCTCCTTTGCATCGACGTCGCGTCAAGGACGGGCCCCACCGCGAGGTTCTGGCGCCTGCCCGGCGTCTGACGGGTCGCCAGTGTTATGCCGACACTGACACCGGGAGGTGCGCGGGTCCGCGGAGGTTGATCCGGCCGTTCCAGACCACGTCACCGTCGAGGGTTAGCCCGGGGAAGCGCGTCACGAGGCGCTCGAACGCGATCGAGGCTTCCAGGCGGGCCAGTGACGCACCGAGGCAGTGATGCGGCCCGGCGCCGAAGGAAACATGGTGGTGCGCGTTGTCGCGGCTGAGCCTGACCTCGGCGGCGTCGGCGCCCCAGAAGAGCTCGTCGCGGTTAGCCGAGCCGAGGCTGGCCATGACGAAGGCGCCTGCCGGGATGGCCGTGCCGCGGATGGTGACCGGCTCGAGCGTGATTCTCCTGCTGGCCTGCACGGGGCTGTCGTAGCGCAGCAGTTCTTCGACTGCGCTGCCAGCCCGAGCCGGGTCGCTGCGCAGCGCCGCGAGCTGACCTGGGTTGCGCAGCAGGGCCAGTGTTCCGCCCGCGATGAGGTTGACCGTCGTCTCGTGCCCGGCAATGTACAGCAGCAGGGTCTGCGCGACCAGTTCGTCATCACTGAGCGCGTCGCCGTCGTCCTCGGCGGCGATGAGCGCCGTGAGCAGGTCGTCAGCCGGGTTGCTGCGCTTCCACGAGATCATCTCAGTCGCGATCGCGGTCAGCTCGGCGTCTGCCGCCGCGATCGCCGCGACCAGGTCAGGATCGGCCACCGGTTCCAGCGAGCGAACCACCGTGCCGCTCAGCTGCCTGATGCGTTCGTGATCGGCCGGCGGCGTGCCGAGCATCTCCGCGATCACCGCGAACGGCAGCGGAAACGCCAGCGCATCGACCAGGTCAACGCTGCCCTGCTGGTCAATTGCATCGAGCATGCCGTCGACCAGGCTGGTGATCCGCGGCCGCAGTGCCTCCACGGCCCGCGGCGTGAACGCCTTCGAGACCAGCCGGCGCAGTCTGGTGTGGTCGGGCGGGTCCCGGTCGAGCATTGACTTGTCCGAAGCGGGCGCATGGTCGCCGTACATCTGGTCGCGTAGCTCGCGGAACGGCCCGTTGGTCACATTGCGGTCCTCTACCGAGAGCCCGGCGCGCAGCAGCCACGACACGTCCTCGTAGCGCGTGAGGAGCCAGAATCCGAACGGGTGCTGGTATACCGGCGCCTGCGCCCGCAGCACCGCGTACTGCGGATAGGGGTCGTCGGTGAAACCCGGCGCGAACGGGTCGAACAGCGGCGATGGCACGGCCTGAGTCACCGGGTACTCCTTCCTCGCGGCCCTCCGATTTTCGCACGCTGCCCGCATTGCGGCGAAGGTCAGCGCATGCACCAGGGCGGCCTACAGGACGCCCTTCGTGCTCGGCACCGAGCCACCCGACCGCGGATCCGGCGCGGCCGCCGCCCGCAGCGCCCGCGCGAACGCCTTGAACTCGGCCTCCACGATGTGATGCGGATTGCGCCCGCGCAGCACGTCCAGGTGGACGCAGATCGCCGCCGAATGCGCGAGCGACTCAAAGAAGTGCCTGGTCAGCGTCGTGTCATAGGTGCCGATCAGCGGCGACATGCCGTCCGGCTCGGTATGTACGACATACGGCCGGCCGGACAGGTCGACGGCTGCCCGCACCAGCGTCTCGTCCAGCGGCACCAGCGCGTCCCCGAACCGGCAGATGCCGAGCTTCTCGCCGAGCGCCTCGCGCAGTGCCTGGCCGAGTGCGATTGCCGTGTCTTCCACCGTGTGATGGGCATCGACCTCAAGGTCGCCGCGCGCCTGCACGGTCAGGTCGAGCAGTCCGTGCCGGCCGAGTTGCGCCAGCATGTGATCGAAGAACGGCACGCCGGTCTCGGCCCTGCCAACTCCGGCCCCGTCCAGGTTGAGCTCGACCAGGACCTGGGTCTCACCGGTGACCCGGCCGATTCGCGCTGTCCTCGTCATGGCAGCACCGCAGCCGCGCGGCCGTCCAGGACGCTCCTTAGCTCGCTAAGAAACGTGGCATTCTCGGCAGCTGTCCCGATGCTGACGCGGAGCCAAGGGGGCGGGCCGGTTTCCCTGACCAGCACACCGCGGTCCAGCAGCGCTGACCAGATCTCGTGGCTGTCTGCGAACTTGCCGAACAGCACGAAGTTGGCATCGGAATCCCCGGCAGTCAGCCCCATCTCGCGCAGGTCGAGAACGAGAGCGTCGCGCTCGGCCCGGATCGCGGCGACCGAGGAGACCAACTCGGCCGAGTGCCTGAGCGCCGCGAGCGCCACTGCCTGAGTGAGCGCGGACAGGTGGTAGGGCAGGCGCACCAGCAAGAGTGCCCTGACGACTTCCGGTTCGGCGGCGAGATAGCCGACGCGCGCACCGGCAAGCGCGAACGCCTTCGACATAGTTCGGACGACGACCAGCCGCGGGAACCTTGGCAACAGCGTGACAGCCGTCGCCGACGGGTCCCTGGAAAACTCGGCGTACGCCTCGTCGACGATCACCATGCCGGGCGCGGCGGCGCAAACGGCCTCGATGACCGCGAGCGGCGTGGCCGATCCAGTCGGGTTATTCGGTGAGGTCAGGAACACCACATCGGGCTGATGGCGGTCTACCGCCGCGGCCGCCTCGGCAGGCTCCAGGCCGAAATCGCTGCTCCGCTCCGCGGCAATCCACTGGGTCGCGGTTGTCTGGCTGATCAACGGATGCATCGAGTACGACGGCTCGAAGCCCATGGCACTGCGGCCGGGGCCGCCGAAAGCCTGCAGCAACTGCTGGATGATCTCGTTCGAGCCGTTGGCTGCCCAGGTGCGGTCACTAGTGAGCCCGTGTCCCAGGTAGTGAGCCAGTGCGGACCGGAGCGCGACAGCGTCCCGGTCCGGGTACCGGTTGAGGCCGGCCGCCACCTCGGTGACCACAGCGGCGATGTCGGCGACCAGCGCAGGCGACGGCGGGTACGGGTTCTCGTTGGTGTTCAGCCGCACCGGCACATCGAGTTGCGGCGCGCCGTACGGGTTGCGGCCGGCCAGGTCGGCCCGGATCGGCGGGGCGCTCACCGGTGCACCCCGTCGGCCGGCACCCGGACGCGCACCGCCTGCACGTGCGCAGCCAGGTCCTCCGCCCCGCCCAGCGCGTCGATGTGCGGCGCAACTTCCGCCAGGGCTGACTCGTCGCACTCCACCACGTGCACGCAGCGCAGGAAGGACAGCACTGACAGACCGCCGCAGTATCGCGCCGTGCCGCCGGTGGGCAGCACATGGTTGGAGCCGGCCAGGTAGTCGCCAAGCGACACCGGCGCCCACGGCCCGACGAAGATCGCTCCGGCGTTGCGGACCCGGCGGGCCAGGATGGCGGCGTCTCTTGCCTGGATCTCCAGGTGCTCCGGTGCCCAGGCGTCACAGACGGCGAGCGCCGCGTCGGCGTCGTCGACCACGACGCAGGCGGACTGCCCGGCCAGCGCTGCCTGGACCCGCTCGGAGTGCTTGGCCTGCGCCGCTGCCTTCGCCAGCTCGATGTCAACCCGGTCGGCCAGCGCGGCACTGGTGCTGATCAGCAAGCAGGCCGCCAGCGGGTCGTGCTCCGCCTGGGCAACCAGGTCGGCGGCGACGAAACTAGCGTCCGCGCCGTCATCAGCGACGATCGCGATCTCGGTCGGACCGGCCTCGGCGTCGATGGCGACTCGCTCGCGCAGCAGGCGCTTCGCCGCGGCGACGTAGACGTTGCCGGGACCGGTGATCACGTCGACCGGCGAGCAGTCCGATGTGCCGTAGCCGAGCATCGCGATGGCTTGTGCCCCGCCGGCTGCGTGCACCTCGGTGATGCCGAGAAGGGCACACGCCGCCAAGATGGCCGGGTGGGGCAGCCCGCCGTGCTCGGCTTGCGGCGGCGACGCCACGGCGATCTCCGTGACCCCGGCTACCTGGGCCGGGATGACGTTCATCAGCACCGACGACGGATAGGCCACCAGGCCGCCAGGCACGTATACGCCAGCACGGCGGACTGGCAGGTATCGCTCGGTGACTGTGGATCCAGCGGCGACAGCCGTCCAGGTCTCGGCCGGGCGCTGGGCCCGATGCACGAGCCGGGCGCGCCTGGCTGCCTCGGTGAGCGCAGCCCGCACCGCCGGGTCGAGGTCCGCCAGGGCCGCAGCCAGCGCCTCCTGCGGAACGACGGTGCTGGTCAGGTCGACGCCGTCGAACCGGGCCGAGTAGTCCCGCACCGCGGCAGCGCCGCGCTGCCGCACGTCCTCGCACAGCGGCCGCACCTGGTCGACGGCGGCGCCGACGTCCAGCTTGGCGCGCGGAAGCAGCGCCGCCAGGTCCGCCGCCGGCATCCGGCTGGGCACCTGGCCGCGCAGGTCAACTCGCCTGAGGACTGTGTTACCCGGCACTGTGTTACCAGACACGGGGGGCCTTACTCGACAATCTTGCTGATCGGGATCTCCAGGATGTCGCGACCGCCCGCCGCCTTGAGCGCCGGGATCAGCCGGTTCACCCCGCGCTTGGGCACCACCGCCTCGACTGCGTGCATGTCGCCGCGGGCCAGCGACGTTACGGTCGGCGAGGACATGGCCGGCAGGATCGCCGAGACTGCTCCGAGGTCGGACGCGCTGACGTTGAGCTTCAGCAGGACGTTGCCTCGCGCGCTGATGGCGCCGCGCAGCAGCAGCGCCACGTCCTCCATCGCATCCCGCTTGGCCGTGTCGGCGTACGCCGCCGGGTTGGCGATCAGCTCGGTGTAGCTGGTGAGCAGCGTGTCGAGGATGCGCAGGCCGTTGCGCGCCAGCGACGCGCCAGTCTCGGTCAGGTCCACGATCGCGTCGACGATGTCGGGCACCTTGGCCTCGGTGGCGCCGTAGGACGGGATCACCACCGCCTTGACTCCGTGCGATTCCAGGTACCTGCGGGTCAGTGCCGGGAACTCGGTCGAGATGCGAATGCCTTCGGGCAGCTCGGCCGCTGACTGCCAGGGCACGTTGGCCGGCACCGCGAGCACGACCCGGACCGGGTCCGAGGTGGCCTTGGAGTACTGAAGCTCGCCGAGCGACTCGACGTCGGCGCCGGTCTCAGTGATCCAGTCCCGGCCCGTGATGCCGAAGTCGAATAGCCCTTGCTCGACGTAGGACGGGATCTCCTGCGGGCGGAGGAAGCGAACCCGCTCGATCCGCGGATCATCGATGCTCGCGTGGTAGTCGCGGTCCGACGACCGGCGCACCGTCAGATCGGCGGCGTCAAAGAGCTCGAGGGTGGCGCGCTCGAGCGAGCCCTTCGGTATTACCAGCGATAGCAATGATGACAGCCCTTCAAGCGCGGATCCCCGTGCCTGTCCCCTGCGCAAGACTACCGTGGGCCCGGTGACGGGCAGATCGGGCGGGCAGCAGCCGGCTTTCGTGCAGCCGCCAGGTGATCTCGGGCAGCGGCTGGAACTGAACCTGGCTGAGCACGCCAGCCATCTGCACCGTCAGACGCCGGGCATGACCGTGCGCCAGGGGCCGGACCTCCTGATCGCCGACAGCGGCCTCGATGACGACACCTTCAACTTCGTTGGCGCAGCCCGGTTCGGCGCCGCGACCGCGTCAGGCCGCGTGGCCGAGACCGTCGCGGAAGTATCGGCGACCGGCCGCCAGTTCGCCTGGCGGGTCGGCCCGGCAACGACTCCCGGCAACCTCGGGGTGCTGCTGAGCGCAGCCGGGCTGCCGCCGGCCAACACCGAGCCGGCCATGTGGCGTTCGCTCACTGGCGAGCCGCTGCTGAGAGCCGATCCTGCTGCGGCCAGGGCGGTAACAGCCAGCCTGGATATCCGCGTCGTCGCGTCGCCCAGCCAGTTGCGGGATTGGTCTTGGGTGCTGGCCGCCAACTGGGACCCGCCCGCGGCGACAGTAATCGACTTCTTTGGCCGGACGGCCGGGGGGGTGTTGTCGCCGGGCAGCCGGGCCCGCTATCTCATCGGGTATTACGACGACCGGCCGGTATGCACGGCTGAGATCTTCGATTATGCCGATGTAGCCGGTCTGTACAACATCTCGACTCTGGCAAGCCACCAGCGGCGCGGTTTCGGCACCGCGATCACGGCCGCCAGCCTGCTGACTGCCCGCGAGATGGGCGCGGACTTCGCCGTGCTGGCGGCGTCGGACCAGGGCGAGCCGGTCTACCGCCGGCTCGGCTTCCGCACGTTCGGCTTGGTGACTGAACATGTGCTGCTGCCGTGAGCCCGGCACTGCAGCGATCCGAGCTCCCCCGGCGTACGCGGCGATCGGAGCTCCTCCTGCATTCAGCGACCCGAACTCCCCGGCGCACCGCTCAGCGATCCTTCATGGGTTCGTCGACCACAAAGCGGGCAAACAGGCCACGAAATCGTGGCAAAGCCATGAAGCGTCGGTGCGAAACCATGAAGGGTGCACTCGCGGCCCGATCCGCTTTAGGCTGCTCGGATGGCCGAAGCAGCTGATGTGCTGGTAGTTGGAGCCGGGCTGGCCGGGCTGGCCGCCGCCCGAGACCTGGTCGCCGCCGGGCGCTCGGTACTCGTGCTCGAGGCCAGGGACCGGGTCGGCGGCCGGGTAGTGTCGCAGGGCATCGGCGACGGGAAGATCGTCGAGATGGGCGGCGAGTATGCCGGGCCGACTCAGGACCGGGTGTACGCGCTTGCCGCAGATCTCGGCGTGACGACCTTCCCGACTTACGACACCGGCCGGAAGGTCCTGCACTTCAACGGGAAACGCGCTACCTACGGCGGCACGATTCCCCGGATCAGCCCGTTCGTGCTGTTCGATATCGGCCTGGCGCAGGCCCGGCTGGAGGCGCTGGCCAGGAAGGTGCCGGCCGAAGCGCCGTGGACTGCTCCTGGCGCAGAGAAACTGGACGGGCAGACGTTCCAGACCTGGATGCGCCGGAACGGCGTCAGCAAGGGCGCCAGGACCCTGCTCGCGCTCGCTGTGGAGGCGGTGTTCGCCGCTGAGCCGGGCGATATCTCCCTGCTCCACATGCTGTTCTACGTGCACGCCGGCGGGTCATTCCAGCGGCTTATCGACACGACCGGCGGGGCGCAGCAGGACCGGTTCACCGGTGGCTCGGCGCTGCTCGCTGAGGGGCTGGCCGCACGGCTCGGGGATGTCGTCCGGCTGGAGGCGCCGGTGGGCCGCATCGAGGTCCGCGGCGACGCGGTGACGGCGGCAACGCCGGCCGGCCAGTTCGGGTCCCGGCGGGTGATCGTTGCCACGCCGCCGCACCTGGCGGGCCGCATCGAGTACTCGCCGGCGCTGCCGTCCGCGCGCGAGCAGCTGACTCAGCGAACCCCGATGGGCTCGGTGATCAAGTGCCAGGTGATCTACGACGAGCCATTCTGGCGCAAGGATGGCCTGTCCGGGCAAGCGACCGGGGACGGCACCGGAACCCGGGTTGTCTTCGACAACTCCCCGCCGGACGGGACGCCGGGCATCCTGCTGGCGTTCGTGGAGGGCGACGAGGCACGCCGGCTCGGCCGGGAATCCGCGGCCGTACGACGCCAGACCGTGCTCGACTCCCTGGTCAGGTACTTCGGCCCGCGCGCGGCCAAGCCGGAGGCGTTCCTTGAGCTCGACTGGCAGCAGGAAAAGTGGAGCGGCGGCTGTTACAGCACCCTGTTCGGGCCGAACGTGTGGACTCGGTACGGGCCAGCGCTGCGCGAGCCCGTCGGGCCGATCCACTGGGCAGGCACGGAGACTTCGCCGGTATGGACCGGTTACATGGACGGGGCGATCCGGTCGGGGGAACGGGCCGCCGCGGAAGTACTGGCCACGCTGTAGCGGACCCGGCGCCCAGAGCGCGTCGCGCCGACCGGTCGTGCCGGCGCCGGCGAGTAAGTCCGCACTGCCGGGTAGATATCCGGGCGTCATGGGCATGCACCAGCAAGCCGGCAAGGGCCCGGCCGCCAAAGCCAGCGGATTGGTCAAGTCGGTTGACCGGATGCAGCGCGACCGGCCCTGGATTGGTATCGCTGTTGCGACCCTGAGGAAGTTCAGCGACGACCGGGCCGGCAACCTGGCCGCCCTGGTTGCCTACTTCGCCTTCGCCTCGATCTTCCCGCTGCTGCTGATCGCGGTGACGGTCCTCGGCATCATCGCGAGCAAGAACAAGGCGGTGGGTGACCACCTGCTGCACGCGCTGCATCAGTACCCGGTCATTGGCACCGAGCTCAGCGGCGCTATGAAGCACGGGCTGACCGGGACCGGCCTCGCCTTGCTGTTCGGCATCTTGTTTACGCTCTACGGCGCGCGCGGCATCGCCAGAGCGATCCAGAACGCGCTGAACAGCGTCTGGGAAGTGCCTCTATTCCGGCGCCCCCGGTTCCCCGCCAACCTGCTGCGCAGCCTGGGCCTGATCGGCGTGATCGGACCCGGCCAGATCATCACGATCGCGCTCTCCACCATCGCGGGCGGCTCGGCCCACCTTGGCGGAGTGGGCGGCCAGATCACCGCCATCGCGGTGTCACTAGTCCTGAACATCGGCCTGTTCTGGCTCGGCTTCCGGATCGCGACTGCTGCCGAGGTTGCCACCCGCGATATGCGGCTGAGCGCCATCCTGGCCGCCGTCGCATGGCAGATCCTGCAGATCGTCGGCGGCGTGTTCGTGAAGCACGCCAGCAACTCCGCGTACGGAACCTTCGGCATCGTCCTCGGCCTGCTTGCCTGGCTCTACCTGCAGGCACAGATCACGCTCTACGCAGTTGAGCTGGACGTGGTCCGGGTCAGGAAGCTGTGGCCGCGCGCGCTCGTGCCGCCCCCGCCGACCGAGGCCGACCTGCGGGCGTACCAGCTTTACGCCGAATCCCGCCTGGTCCGGCCCGACCTCGAGGTCGAAGTGCGGCCAGCGGCCGCACCAGGCGAGCAGCGGGGCGGCTAGCTAGCGCAGCGAGGAAAGGAGCGGACCGCAGTAGGCTGCGTGTGGCCATTACCGCACTGCCGGGAGGCACCATGCCGCTGTTTTCCAATCAGTCCAACCAGAGTGCAGCTACCTGGGAGCCGCAAGCCGCCGA
>DATJNX010000075.1:0-61715 GCA_035507615.1 Streptosporangiaceae bacterium | reverse complement strand
CCCAGCGACAAGACGTTGCACCCGGCCTCAAGCTCGCTGGCGTCGCCGGTCGCGCTGGCGGTATACAGAGTGCGCTCCCGTTGGCCGGTGTGCGCATCCAGTTCCACGATCCGGCCCTCGGCTTCGTGGCCGTGCGAGCTGAGAGTCACCTGCGAAGTGACGACAGTCTGGCCGTCCGGGGTGACAAGGACCGTCGGAACGGTGTTGAAGTCTGGTTGCTGGGCGTCCGGTGAGGCGACGGGCTCGCTGGCGGCCAGCAGGTCTGTGACGGGTGCGGCGGACAGTGCCAGCACCCGGTAGGGCCTGGACCCGCGGGTAACAGGCTGATAGATGATCCGGTCCCCCCTTTGAGTCAGGGGAACCCACTCGAACGCCAGCGATGTGGAGTTCACCCAGGAGAGATTGTCCACCTCACCGATGCCGCCGAGCGTCGACCAGCTGCCGGTGACCGCACCGGTGGTCAGGTTCAGTACCTGGATGCCAGTACGCGCGCAGCGAGTCTTGCCGCAGTCCCAGTCGGACGCGATCGCGAGCCTGGTGCCATCGGGTGATAGGTCAATGTCCTCTGGCGAGCTTATGTATGCGTCGGACGGAACATGAAATGGCAGCTGCGTTACATGGACGGCGCCGCTGTCGCTGACCTGCAGCCGGAACATCCTGGTGGCGTAACCAAACGAACCTTCGCGGTTATCGGGGAACGGAAATGGTGCCGACAGGAGCACGAAGGTCCGGCCGTTGCGGGCGGCTGTGATGTCCGGCAGGGAGAGCGCGGAGATGTGGCCGTCCTTGAAGTACACGGTCGGCAGGCTCACCCGGGCAACCCTGGCGCCGGTCGCCGAGTCGTACACCGCCACGAAGGTCTTAAGGCCGTGGTCGGATGGCCCGGTGACAGTCGCGTAATACGGCGGGATAGCGTTGCTGCGCGCCAGCGCCGACGCCGTCGGCCGCGTTCCTCCGCCGGGCTGGCTTAGCCACGGCGCGACCACGCCGAGCCCCACGGCGACCGCGACTACCGCCACGGTGGCAACGACGGGCGCAAACAGCCGGGAACGCCGTGTCCAGGCCAAGTACAGCCGCCCTGGTACTGCGGCCCTGCTGCGCCCGGCCGGGCCACCGAGCGGGCGGATAGTCTCTGGCTGCGCTACCTCGGCCAGCTGGCGGAGTTCCTGCGTGAGCCGGTCCTCCAGTGCTGTCATCGCTCGTCCTCCCCTATCTCAGCGGCGAGCCTCGCAAGCCCGCGGCTCAGGCACGCGCGGGCGTTGCCCGCGCTGATCCCCAGCGTCGCGGCGATCTCGGTCACGCTCAGTTCGGCGTAATAGCGGAGCACCAGCACCTCACGCTGACGGCGCGGCAGCTTCCGCAGTGCTGCGGCCAGCTGCCACCGGTTGGCGGTGACAGAGGCGGTGTCCGGGGCGGCCGCGTCCGCGCGCACCGCTAGCCGCGGCGCGTGCCGGCGGGCCACCGCGGATCGCCGGTGCACCGACCGGCAGCCGTTCAGGACCGCTGAGCGGGCGTAGGCCAGCGCCCGCTCCGGCTCGCGGACACGGGGCCAGCGGGCGTGCAGCCGCTCGAAACAGTCCTGCACCACGTCCTCGGCGGTCGCCAGGTCACCGACCATCACCAGAGCGAGCCGGACCAGCTCGAGGTGGTGGCGGCGGAACAGGTCAGCGACGGTCGCCGGGGCGTGGTCCTGGCGTGACCTGCTGGCGCCGCTGTAGCGCGAGAGTGTGCCGTCCGGCGGCACGCTGTCGTCTCGCCCGAGGGGCACATCCATTGAGGGGCTCACAGATAAGAGACGCTCAGCGTAGCTGGAATGCTGTCCGCCCGGAGGCCGTGCGCGTCTATGCAGGCGCCGCCGTTCTGCCGCATCGCGCTACGGACTGTAAGGATCCGCGCCCAGCCGCCGACGTTCTGTCAGGGCTGGCTGCAACCGCCCGCTGCTAGGCTTTTCAGCAGCTAGCTGAGCGTTCTGGCACGGAGCTCCCGGACAGGAAGATGGCCGCCATGATCGACTATGCCGCCGACCCGCAGCGCGGTGCCGAGGTCTACGCGATGGACCGCGCGCACGTGTTCCATTCCTGGTCCGCGCAGAAAGCCTTGACGCCGATCGCTATTGCCGGCGCGGAAGGCAGTTACTTCTGGGACTACGACGGCAACCGCTACCTGGACTTCTCCAGTCAGCTCGTGAACACCAACATCGGCCACCAGCACCCGAAGGTGACAGCGGCGATCGCTGCGCAGGCGGCGAAGCTGGCGACAATCGCGCCGCAGCACGCGAACGAGGCGCGGGGGGAGGCCGCCAGGCGGCTCGCCGGGCTGGCGCCGGCAGGCTTCGAGAAGGTCTTCTTCACGAACGGCGGCGCTGACGCGAACGAGAACGCGATCCGGATGGCGCGACTGCACACCGGGCGCACGAAGGTGCTCAGCTTCTACCGCTCCTACCACGGCAACACCGGCGCGGCGATCAACTCGACCGGAGACCCGCGCCGCTGGCCGAACGAGTTCGCCGTCGGTCACGTGCATTTCTTCGGGCCGTACCTGTACCGGTCGGCGTTCTGGGCGCAGACGCTTGAGGAGGAATGCGAGCGCTCGCTGGCCCATCTGGAGCAGGTCATCCAGATGGAGGGCCCGGACACGATCGCCGCGGTACTGCTGGAGTCGATCGTCGGCACGGCCGGCGTGCTGATCCCGCCAGCCGGTTACCTGGCCGGCGTGCGCGCGCTCTGCGACCGGTACGGCATCGTGTACATCGCCGACGAAGTCATGTGCGGTTTCGGCCGGGCCGGCCGCTGGTTCGCGTTCGAGGACCACGACGTGGTGCCGGACCTCATCGTCTTCGCCAAGGGATCCAACTCCGGTTACGTCCCGGCAGGCGGCGTGATCATCTCGGATCCGATCGCGGCCACCTTCGACGGGCGGGTCTTCCCCGGCGGGCTTACCTACTCCGGTCACCCGCTGGCGTGCGCGTCCATCGTCGCGACCATCGACGTGATGAAAGACGAAGACATCGTAGGAAACGCGGCCAAGATCGGCGCAGATGTACTAGGTCCCGGCCTGCGGGAGCTAGCCGAACGGCATCCGGTGATCGGTGAAGTCCGCGGGACCGCGGTCTTCTGGGCACTGGACCTGGTGTCGGACCGGGCGACCAGGGAGCCGCTGGCCCCCTACGGCGGCAGCTCGCCCGCGATGACGGCGCTGGTCGCGGAGTGCAAAGCACGCGGGCTGATGCCATTCACCAACTACAACCGGCTGCACGTGGTACCGCCGTGCACGATCGCCGAGGCGCAGGCGAAGGAGGGCCTCGCGATCCTCGACGAGGCACTCGCCGTCGCGGACCGCTATTACCGGGATTAGGCCGTTACTGCACAAGTTGAGCCATTACCTGTTCCGCTGTGCCGTTACCACCGGAGCCGAGGTGTTCTCACCGCAGGAGTCGGACAGCCGGTCACCCGGTCGGGGCGGTTTTCCGGCAGGCCGCTGCGCCGGGCGGCTGCGCCGTTTTGCCGCTCAGCCCACCCGGGTAGAGCCTGGATCTGAGTTCACACAGATGCCCGGTGCACGGGGGCGGCTCGCGCTGATCGGGGGGCGCGACATCCGGGCGGGTAGCCCGGAAGCCTGCAAAACGCCAGTTCAAGGGTCTCGTCGCTGGCGCAGCAGCGCCGCCACGAACCCTTCTGCGATAAGGACCAATGACCGACTCAGTCCGGTTGACTCGCCAGGTCCAGACTGTCACCACCGAAACGGCCTCGGGCCCCGCTGTCCCTCCTGTCCGGCTACTCGGATGGCTCGCCGGGGCAGGGATCGGCAGCGCCATCATGATCATGATCGGGGCCGCCCTGGTCCGCCAGGACTGGATGCAGCCGCCGATCGCGATGCCGGCTACCGGGCCGCCGTTCGAGTTGCACGTCCACGTTTCCGCACGGCTCATCTCGGTGGCCCTGTGGCTGGCCGCGCTGCTCGCGCTGGGCGGAGTGGCAGCCGGGCTGGTGGCGGCCCGCAGAGGGGCACGCGGTCCGATCGGCCTGATCCTGGTCGGTGCCGCGGTCACCGTCCTGGCGCTGGCGGTGCTGCCGCCGGCCGGCTCAACTGACGCACTCGACTACGCCGCGTACGGGCGCATCGCGCTGCTCGGCAACAACCCGTACGTGGCAACTCCGCTCTACCTGCGGCTGACCGATCCGGTGTTCGGGTTCTCGATTCCGGCGCACTGGCAGCACCAGGTCAGCCTGTACGGCCCGGCGGCGACCATCGAGCAGTACCTGGCCGCCAAGTTCGGCGGCAACTCGATGGCGCGCGTGGTGTTCTGGCTGAAGCTCTGGAACGCCATGGCGTTCGGGGTGGTGGCCGTCGCCCTCGACCGGGTTCTGCGGGCCAGGCCGACCGCGCGGCTGCGGGCGCATCTGCTCTGGACCATTAACCCGCTTCTGCTCTGGGACCTGGTCGCGGCCGGGCATGTCGACGCGGCAGCCGCCGGGGCCGGCCTCCTCGGCCTGCTCGCTCTCGGCCGGCAGCCAGCGCGAGGCGACCCCAGGCCGCGGATCTGGCGGGCCGTGGCCGCCGGAGCACTGATCGGCCTGGCTGCCGACATCAAGATCGACTATGTCCTCTTCGGCATCGCGCTGGCCTGGGCGCTGCGCCGGTCCGTGCCGGGGCTGCTCGCGGCCAGCGCCGGCGCGCTGGCGGTGCTCGGCCCGACCTACGCCTGGCTTGGCAAGCCGGCCATCGTGGGCTTGTTCGGGCGCACTGACCAGACGACCCAGGATAGCTTCTGGCGGTCCGCCGAGCTGACCGGCTGGAAGTACCTGGCCGTCGTCGCGGTCCTGCTGTTCTTCGGGCTGGCCGCGCTGCTGCTCTGGCGACTGCCGCCCGGCGATCTGCGGCGCCCGGCGCTGCGCCCGGCCATCGCGCTGAGCCTTGCCTGGCTTATCGTCTGGCCTTACCAGCTGCCCTGGTACGACGCGATGATCATCTGCGCGCTGGTGCTGTATCCGGCAACCAGACTCGACTGGCTGGTGCTTGCCCGGCTGTGCGCAGCCACGATCGCGAACATGCCGGGCGACGTCGGCGGCGTTCCCGTCGCGGCGCTGCGGCCCCTTGACCGGTTCCTCGTGCACGGATTCGCGCCCGCGGTGCTGCTGCTCGTTGCGATCGGCGTCGTGCTCCTGGCCGTGACTGGCGCCTGGGGTGCCCAGCCGGAGGATGGCGGGCTCGCGCCGGCCTGGCCTGCCAGGCTGCCCGGCGGTGCCGCTCAGTAGCATTAACCGCCTGTCTCGTCGGGACTTCCCAGGAGCGGTGGCCAGTGGCACTGCAGATCACCCGGCTCGCGCTGGCCAGCTTGCGCGGCGTCGACGGCAATGAGTGGCCGGTTCACGGGTTCCTGGTCCGGTTCCCCGGCAGCGCGGTGCTCGTCGACACCGGCGTCGGCGGCCCGCAGCGGTGGCTGGATAACTGGCGGGTGGTCAACCGCTCAGTCGCTGACGCGCTAGACGAGCTCGACATGACGCCGGGCGATATCAGCCTGGTCGTCAACACGCACCTGCACTTCGACCATTGCGGGCAGAACGCGGTCTTCAAACATGCTGCTTTTTATGTCCAGCGCGCCGAGCTGGACCGGGCCCGGCGGGAATCGCCCGAGCTGACCGGCTGGTTCGACTTCATGAACGCGAGGTTCGAGCTCCTGGACGGAGATGCGGAGATCCTGCCTGGCCTGCGGGTCGTCGCCACCCCAGGGCACACTGCCGGCCATCAGTCCGTGCTTGTGGACTCGGCTGACGGACTGTCCGACGTGCTCGTCGGCGACGCTGCCTACAAGCCGCGGCAGTACCTGGACCCGGCCAGCGATGACCTGCCGGAAGGCCAGGCCAGCGACGTCACCGCCTGGCGCGCGTCAGTCGCCAGAATCCGGGCCACAGCTCCGGACCGGGTCCACTTCTGTCACGACACCGAGATCATCCACTCCTAGCCCGGATCGCGCTCAGAGTGCGGCGAAGGCGTCCTCCAGGATGCCCATGCCCTCGGTCAGCAGCGGCTGGCCGATCACCAGCGGCGGCAGCAGCCGAAGGACGTTGCCGTACGTCCCGCAGGTGAGCACGATCATCCCGGTTGCATGGCAGGTCTTCGCCACCTTGCTGGCTGCGGCCGCGTCCGGCTCGATGGTGCCCGGCTTGACCAGTTCCATGGCGAGCATCGCGCCCCGGCCGCGGACGTCGCCGATCACCGGGTTGGTCTCGGCGAGCTTGCGCAGCCTCGGCAGCATGACCGACTCGATGGCGCGGGCGGCGGCGGGCAGGTCTTCCTTCTCCATCGTGTCGATCGCGCCGAGCGCTGCGGCGCATGCCACGGGGTTCCCGCCGTAAGTGCCGCCCAGCCCGCCCGGGTGGACGGCGTCCATGAGCTCGGCCCGGCCGGTCACGCCGGCCAGCGGCAGCCCGCCGGCAATGCCCTTGGCGGTGGTGATCAGGTCCGGCACCACGTTCTCGTGGTCGACCGCGAACCAGTCGCCGGTGCGGCAGAAACCGGACTGGATCTCGTCAGCGATGAAGACGATGCCGTTGGCCCGGCAGAACTCGGCCAGGCCGGGCAGGAAGCCATCCGGCGGCACGACGAACCCGCCCTCGCCCTGCACCGGCTCGATCACGACGGCGGCGACGTTCTCCTCGCCGACCTGGGCGTGAATCAGGCTGGTCACGGTACTCAGTGCTTCTTCGGCGCAGCGGGCCGGCCCGCCCGGCCAGCGGAACGGGTACGCCATCGGGACCCGGTAGACCTCACCTGCGAACGGCCCGAAGCCTTCCTTGTACGGCATGTTCTTCGCGGTCATCGCCATCGTGAGATTGGTACGGCCATGGTAGGCGTGGTCGAAGACGACGATCGCGTCCCGCCCGGTAGCGTGCCTGGCGATCTTGACGGCGTTCTCGACGGCCTCCGCGCCAGAGTTGAACAGCGCGGACCGCTTGTCGTGGCTGCCGGGCGTCAGGCGGTTCAGCTGCTCGCAGACCTCCACGTAGCCCTCGTACGGCGCCACCATGAAGCAGGTATGGGTGAACTGCGCCACTTGCTCGGTGACCCGGCTGACCACCAGGTCGGCACTGTTGCCGACCGAGGTGACGGCAATGCCGGAGCCGAAGTCAATGAGGGAGTTTCCGTCGACGTCGACCAGCACCCCGCCGCCGGCCGCGGTAACGAAAACTGGCAGCACGTGACTGAGGCCTCGGGCCACGCTGCGCTGGCGGCGCTCAAACAGGTCGCGCGACTTCGGCCCGGGGATCTCGGTGACAAGGTGACGACGCTGGGGCAGGGACGGTCCGCCAGCGGGGGCAGCATTGTGGCTCATAGCAGTGACAATAACGGGTTAGCTGACCAGTTGACCGCCGGGAGTGCCGGACTTTCGCCGGGCTGGCTGGCTAACGGAACAGGTCGCGGGCGGCGTCCTCGATGGCTGCCTCAGACAGCAGCACCGTGGCGGCCGCGTCGCCGAGCGGAACGAAGCTGTCCTGGCTGGCGACCCGGGCAATGCGCCCGGTAAATCCCGCATCGACCAGGGTGGTGATGACGCCTTCGGAGACGCCTCCGGTTCGCCTGGTCTCGTCAGCGATCAGCACGGTACCGGTGGCCGCGGCCGCGCGGAGGAGGTCCTCGAACGGCAGTGGCGCGAGCCAGCGGAGATCGAGGACCCGGCAGTTCAGCCCCTGAGCCGCGAGCGTGCGGGCCGCCCGCAAGCTGAGCCGAACCCCGTTCCCGAACGAAATGATCGTCAGGTCCTTACCGGTGCCGTAGAGCCGGCCACGGCCGATCTGGACGTGCGAATGCGCTCGCAACTCCGGCGGCTCGCTGGCGGCGAGCCAGCCGCCGTCGCCCGGCTCGAACAGGTCCCGCTGATGGTAGAGCGCGATCGGCTCGAGGTAGATGCTCACGCTGCCGTCGAGTTCGGCAGCGGCCAGGCAGGTTCGCAGCATCGCCGCGGCGTCGTCGGCGCGGGCCGGGCAGGCGACAATCAGGCCGGGGATGTCGCGCAGGGCGGCGAGGCCGTTGTCATTGTGAAAGTGCCCGCCGAAGCCCTCCTGGTAGGCCAGGCCCGCGATCCGGACGACCATCGGGTTGCGGTACTGGGCGCGCGAGAAGAACGACAGGGTGGCAGCCTCCCCGCGGATCTGGTCGGCGGCATTGTGCAGGTAGGCCAGGTACTGGATCTCCGGCACGGGCAACAGGCCGGCCAGGCCCGCGCCGAGTGCGAGGCCAAGGATGGACTGCTCGTCCAGCGGGGTGTCGAAAACGCGACCGGGCCCGAACTCGCGCAGCAGTCCTCTGGTTACCCCGTACACGCCGCCCTTGCGCGCGACATCCTCGCCGAAAACGATCATGCCGGGCCGGTCGGCCATCTCGTCAGCCAGTGTCTGGTTAATGGCCTGGGCGAGTGTCTGCAGCCCGGCGGGACCGTCCGGCTGCGCTGGCGCGGGCCGGCGGAGGGCCGGCGCCTGAGCCTGCCGGGCCCGGTAGGCGAGGTTCGCTGCCAGGATTGCCGGGCGGCGCGGCGCGATCGGCGCCATCACCTCCGCTGCCGACCTCAGCCTGGGCGCTCCGGCTACCTCGCCCGCCAGCGCGAGCACCCGGGCCCGTGACTCCTCGTACCGGTCAAGCACCTCGGCCGGGGTGAGTGCGCCGGACCGCACCAGCAGGCGCGCGGTGCCGAGCAACGGGTCGCGGGCAGTATCGGCAGCGATCTCGGCCGGGGTCCGGTACGCGGATTCGACGTCGGTGCCCGCATGCCCGCCGAGCCGCACGGTGCGCAAGTGCAGGAAGGCGGGCGTGCGCCGGTCGCGTACCCATTGCGCGGCGGCGGATGCCGTCTCGTAGGCCTGGTTCAGGTCCGCGCCATCGGCGCTGAAGTACTTGATCCTCGGGCGCCCGGTGCTGACCGACTCGATCCACCCGGCCGGCGTCCGGACGCTGATGCCAATGCCGTTGTCCTCGCAGACGAACAGCAGCGGCAGCGGCAGCCCCTGGTAAGCGCAGTACGCCGCGGTATTGAGCGCACCGGTCGCGGTCGAGTGATTCGCCGAGGCGTCGCCGAAGCTGCAGACCACGACCGAGTCCTCTGGCCATGGCGTGTCCAGGCCCAGCTTGGCGGCCCTCGCCAGGGCGAACGCCAGGCCAACCGCGCGCGGCAGGTGCGAGGCGATCGTGGAGGTCTGCGGGATCACGTGCAGCTCGGGGTGGCCGAACACCTTGTGGCGCCCGCCTGCGACGGGCTCGGCCGCCGCGGCGACGAGACCGAGCAGGACGTCGATCACGCCGTCCCTGGGCGGGCTCGCCTGCGCTGCCCGGACCAGGTAGAAGGCGCCGGACCGATAGTGCAGCAGTGCCGGGTCGGTGAGCCGCAGCGCGGCGGCGACGGCGGCGTTACCCTCATGGCCGGACGAGCCGATGGTGTAGTACCCGGCGCCGCGGGCCCGCAGCCAGCGCGCCGCCACGTCGAGATGCCTGCTGGCCAGCTGGGCGTCGAAAAGCTCAAGGCACCGTGCCACGGACAGGCTGCTGCCGGGCTGGATGGCATCATAAAGCGCCGGGCGGACGCTGGGATGACTCGCGCCGAGCTCACGGATGGCGCGGGCGAGGCGCTGCTCGGCTAGATCGGGCGCGCTCGCTTCGGCACCGCTCAGCTCGGCGCCGCCCTGCCCGGCCCCTCCCGCAGGCGGGCGGGGCTCTGACCCTGCTACCGCGGCACTCATCATCTGACGGTAAGCCACGACAGCCTCATAAGCACAGCCAGATTGATTGCGTGCTGGTGAAACCGCGATGAAACTCGTGACGTCTGACAGACATGAAGAGGACTCGCCAGGCTGGGCGGCTGGCCACCGGAGCCGCAGCAATCGCTGCGGTAGGCACTCTCGCAACTGGTTGCGGTTCCCGGCCGGCTCCGCAGCCGCGCGGCGCCGAGGTGATCCGCGGCGTGGCTGCCGTCGAGCCGGCTGTCAGCCCCCGGCCGTACGCCGCCGCGGATCTGGCCTTCGGCCTCGACGTTCTCGGCGCGTGGTGCCGGCAAAAGCCTACGCAGAACATCGTGCTCTCGCCGTCCAGCCTGGCCAGCGGTCTCGGCATGGCGTATCTGGGCGCCGGCGGATCGACCGCCGCCGCGATGGCGTCCGTGCTGCACCTGCCTGCCGCCAGGTCAGGGACGGGCGGGTCGGCAGCGCCCGGATCGGCGACGCCAGGCTCGATCGAGGCTGGTCTGCAGGCACGCTCACGCGCTCTGGCGTCGCTGAGCGGGCCGGGTGTCTCGGTGGCTGGCTCCGATCGCGTCTGGGCCGACCCGAAGCTGCTGCCGCGGCGAAGTTACCTGGACGCGGTGGCGACCGGCTACGGCGCTGGCATCGGCCGGGTGCCACTGCTGAGCAACCCTGACCAGGCCACCAAGCAGATCGATGCGGCGATCGCGGCGGCAACGCGGGGACACATCACCCACCTGCTCTCGGCTCAGGCCGTGCAGGGCTCGATCTTCGTGCTGACCGACGCGCTGTATATGAAAGCCCGCTGGGCTACGCCGTTCTCGCCGGGTCAGACGACCACCGGCTCATTCCTGACTGCGGCCGGCCAGCGGGTGCAGGCGCACTACCTGAACGGTAGCGAGTTCAACTCGGCGTCGGCCAATGGCTGGACCGCTGTGTCTCTGCCGTACCAGGGCGGCAAGCTGTCGATGACCGCGCTGCTGCCGCCTGCGCCGTCTTCTTCGCAGATCAGCAGTTGCCCTGAGATCAGCACCACCACGCTGGCGGCGCTCACCAGCGAGCTCAGCGCGCCGGGCGCCGGGGTGAGCTCCTTGTCGCTGCCGGAGATCAGCTTGCGGACGCAGGCAGATCTCATGCCGTTGCTCACCAAGCTCGGCATGGGCGTCGCTTTCGGCGGGGCGGCGGACTTCAGCGGCATGAGCCTGCAGGCAGGCTCGCTGGGGGAAGTCGAGCACGCGGCGACGCTGCGCGTCGACGCGGCGGGCACAGTTGCCAGCGCCGCGACTGCCGTGGTCGTCTTGCCGTCGTCCGCGCGAGTAACCGGCCCTCCCGTCGTGTTCAACCGGCCGTACCTGCTGCTGGTGTCGGCCGCAAGCACCGGAGAGCCGCTGTTCCTGGCCAGGGTGGCCAACCCGGAGGCGTCGTAACCAGCAGCGACGACTGGCGCAGCCGTCCCCGCAGGAACGTTCCACGGAATCTACCGTGCTACCGTGTCCAGATGACCAGCCGTGACGCGCGGTTCACCGCTGAGAGCGTCCCGGTGCCGGACTATGCAGCCGTCCAGGGTCTTCATCGAAGCGATCCGCGGGCGCCGGGTATCCGGCGGCTGCGAGCCGCGGACTTTGTCCGCTACGTCGGCAGCGACGGCGCCGAGATTACTGACGCGCCAACGCTGGCGAGGATCCGGGCGCTGGCAATCCCGCCCGCGTGGCGCGACGTCTGGATAGAACCAGATCCGCTCGGCCACATCCAGGCCACCGGCGTGGACAGCCGGGGACGCACGCAATACCGCTATCACCAGCTGTGGCGCGAACAGCGCGACGCACAGAAGTTCGACCACATGCTGAGATTCGCCGGAGCGCTGCCACTGCTGCGGGAGGCCACGCTTGCCGACCTCCGGCATCAGGAACTCGACCGCGGCCGGGTAGTGGCCAGCGCAGTCCGGCTGATCGATCTGGGCCTGTTTCGCATCGGCGGGGAGAGGTACGCCGAGCTTGATCACCATTACGGTGTCGCGACGCTGGAGAAGCGCCACGTCAGCGTCGGGCCAGACAGCGTCACGTTTGACTACATCGCCAAGGAAGGCAAGCGACGGACCATCACTGTCACCGACCCGGCCCTGCTGGCCACGATCGGTGCGCTGGCCGGCCTCGACAGTAGCGTGGACGCGCTGTTCTGCTGGCAGGACGGCGGGATCTGGCATCCGATGCACTCCCATGACATTGGCGCCTACATCGGCGGGAACGCCGGCGGGCACTACACCGCGAAGGAATTCCGGACCTGGAATGCGACCGTGCTCATGGCCCTGCTGCTAGCGAGCGAAGGCTCACCCACGTCGGCGCGCGCCGCCACCACGACAGTGCGAGCGGCGATCGGCGAGGTGGCTGCATGGCTGGGCGACACGCCCGCGGTCGCCCGCGCGTCCTACATCGACCCCCGGATCATCAGCCGTTACCTGGCGGCCGGGGAACTGGCTGGCGTGCCCGCCGGCCCGGCCAGCCTTCCGGCCGGGGCGCAGGCAGAGCAGGCGGTTGCCGCGCTGCTGCGCGGCAAGGCTCACGCTGACTGACCCGCTTGGCGTGCGATGGCGGTGTGCTGATGTGATGGGCCGGTACCAGTAGCCGCATCGCGAGGGGGCACAACTGTGCTGCCGTGGTCCGCTGAACTAGCCGGCACGCTCAACGAGCACGTGATCGTCAGTGAGTTGCTTCGCGGGAACGCGCTCGGCGATCCGCACGAGCGGCCGCTGTGGGTCTACACCCCGCCCGGTTACGCCGCCGATCAGACTCGCCGGTACCCGTCAGTGTACGTGCTGCAGGGCTTCACCGGGCACCTGAGCATGTGGCGAAACCGGACAGCGTTCGAGCGACCATTTCCGGAGACTGCCGATGCGGTGTTCGCGGCCGGCCACGCGCCGCCCGCGATCGTCGTGTACGTCGACGCGTGGACCAGTTACGGCGGCAGCCAGTTTGTCGACTCGCCGGCAACCGGGCGGTACCACTCTTATTTTTGCCAGGAAGTCGTGCCGTGGGTCGATGCGCGCTACCGAACCCTCGCCGACGCCGGGCACCGCGCGGTCACGGGGAAGTCAAGTGGTGGGTTCGGCGCGATGATAACCCCGATGCTGCGGCCCGACTTGTTCGGCGCGCTCGCCACCCACGCTGGCGACAACCTGTATGAGCAGTGCTATCTGCGTGACTTCGGCCCGGCAGTGCGCGCACTGCGCGGCTATGACGGCGACATCTGGAAGTGGTGGCAGGAGTTCCGGTCGCGAGTTCCGTTCACCAAGCCGGCCGACGTCGAGCTGCTTGGTTTGCTCGGGGCAGCGGCAGCGTTCTCGGCTAACGACGACGGCACCATCGACTTGCCGTTCGAACCGCGCACCGGAGTTGTCCGGCCAGAGGTCTGGCAGCGCTGGCTGGACTTCGACCCGGTGAGGATGGTGCCGAGGTACGCGGACGCGCTCCGGTCCCTCCGGGCGATCTGGATCGACGCGGGAACTAGAGACGAGCATTTCCTGGATGTTGGAGCCGAAGCCTTCAGGGAGCAATTGCGAGTAATCGGAGTACCAGACGAGCTGATCCGCTTCGAGCTTTTCGACGGGGCGCACGGGGGTATCGGATACCGGTACCCGATGTCGCTGGCCTGGCTCTGTCGCCAGCTGACCGGAGACTAGCGGGCCGTCAGCAGCCCTGATTGACCAGTTAACGAAGCGCTGAACGTTTCGTGCCCCGCCTACGTAGTCGTGGGTAAGAACGAACCCAAGATCAACGAGGAACGGAGGCTACCATGCGCTACCGATGGTGGGCGATGCCGGCGGTGGCTGCCGGAGCAGCCGTTTTGGCCGCGTGCGGCAGCTCGGGATCCCCGTCAGCGAGCGGGACCACGCCAGCCGCTAACGCAGCGACGACCGCCCCGGCCGCGGCGCAGAGCAGCGCCCCTGCGGGTAGTGCGGTGATCTCGACGCGCAGCACTAGCCGCGGCACTGTCCTGACCGACGCCAAGGGCCACACGCTCTACTGGTTCGCTATCGACACCCCGACGATGTCGAAGTGCAACGGCAGCTGCGCCACCTACTGGCCGCCGGTGATCGGCAAGGGGGTCGCCGCCGCGGGCGCCATGCTGCCGCACGCGCTGGGCTCGATCACCAGGGCGAACGGCATGGTGCAGGCAACTTACGACGGCCACCCGCTGTACACCTACGCGGGCGATTCGGCAGCGGGCCAGGTCAAGGGCAACGGGCTCAACGTGTCAGGCGGACTGTGGTGGGCTATGACGCCGGCTGGCACCAAGCTCGCGGCTGCCCCGGCCAGCAGCCCGTCGTCCAGTTCGAGCGGCAGCGGTGGATACGGCTACTAGCCGCTAGTTGCGGGGGAGTCGCCCGGCGGGCGACTCCCCTGCTCCGGGGTACCTGACGTCGGCGCTGACCTCCAGGCTGGCCGGGGTGCGGCTGCCGCCGGGCTTCAGCATCGCCACCGCCCAGGCGAACCCGGCACTTCTCAGGCGGCTGCCCCCGGTCGCGCGCACGCCAGTGGTGCAGGCCTACGCGGAGTCGGTCGACAAGATCTTCCTGTACTCGATACCGGTAGCGGCAGCGGCATTCGTGCTGTCGTGGTTCCTGCGCGAGGTGCCGCTGCGACAGACCGCCGGAGCGGCCGATCTGGGCGAGGGAGTGGGCGCCGGGTCCGCCGAAAGGACGTCTGTCGAGGAGATCGAGCGAGCGCTGCTGCGGCTGGCCGGCCACGACATGCGCAGGCAGGGCTACGACCGGATCGCCGTGCGCACCGGGCTCAGCGTGCCGGGCGGATGCTGCTGGGTGCTGGCCAGGCTCGCCCGGCACGGCGACGCGGCGGGCAGACCGCCACCTGGTCGCCTGAGTGCGCTGCTGGCGGCCGAGCAACTGCCCGCCGCCTGCCGTTAGTTGCCTACCGATAAATGATCTTGAGGCAGCCGGGCCGCCGGGCGTACCATCGGGGCCATGCCAGCACAGCGGCGTGCAACGACCGGGCCGCAGTTCCTCCAGGTACAAACCACGACAGACTCTCGGGCCGAGGCTGTGGAGCTCGCGCAGGCCGCCGTCGAGGCGCGGCTGGCTGCGTGCGCTCAGGTCGCCGGGCCGATTGCCAGCACATACTGGTGGGAGGACGGCTTGGAGCGGGCGGAGGAATGGCTGATCATGCTGAAGCTGCCTGCCGAGCGCTTCGACGACCTAGCCGAGTTCCTCGCCGAGCGGCATAGCTACGACGACCCGGAGATCATCGCCACGCCGATCGTCGCGGGCTCGCAGTCGTACCTGGACTGGGTCGCCCAGGAGACCAGGCCCGGTGACTAAACACCAGGACCGCGATGACGGCCTGTACGGGCCTGACTCGGTCACCTGGCGGATGCTCAGCGAGCCGGTGATGTGGATCGCCGGGGTCCGGGCCATGTACATGCAGGCGCTGCACCCGAGGGTGATGCTGGGAACGTGGCAGAACACCGCGTTCGCCAAGCCTGACCAGGCGTGGGGGCGGTTTACCAGAACAGTCGAGTTCATCCGGGTTCGCACCTACGGCACGACAGCCGAAGTCGACCGGGCCGGCGCCCGGCTACGCAAGGTACATTCCTCACTGACCGGCATGGATGCCGACGGCACCCGGTTTCGGCTTGATGACCCGGAGCTGCTGCTCTGGGTGCATTGCGGGGAGATCGGATCGTACGCGGAGATCGCCAGGCGCAGCGGCGTGCACGTGACACCGGCTGAGCTCGACATGTTCGTCGCGGAGCAGCGGCGCAGCGCCGCGGTCGTCGGACTCAGCCCGGCTATCGTGCCGGCGAGCATGGCCGAGCTGGATGCGTACTACCAGCGGATGCGGCCCCGGCTGCGTGCCTCTGCCGAGGCAAGACACGCTCTCCGGCTGTCCTTCGCGCCCCGGCTGCCGCTGCCCCTGAAGGCACTGAACCTTGTCGTACCGCCGGTGAACGTGCTTGCCTACGCCAGCCTGCCGCGCTGGGCGCGCCGCATGTACGGCACCCCGGCGATCGGCCTGACGGACGCGGCTGTCACGGTTGCACTGCGCGCGGCGTTCGAGTCCACCACCCGCATCCCGCCCCAGCTGCTGATACTCGCCCGCGCGTCAGACACGCGCCAGCGCCGGCGGGCCGCCGCCTGACCCAGGACAAAGGCAGCAAGTCACGCCGCCCGGTTACAGCTGCCCGTCGCCGGGGACAGTAGCCGTGTGACGGAACTATTGCCGCGATTGCGCCGCGTCCTGCGTGACGACCTCGACCAGGGTCAGCGCGCGGCGCTGGCGAGCTGGGTTTCGTTTACCGCTACGTTCGCCGCAGTCCGCGGCATCACCTACAGCATCCGTGCCGGCAAGGGCCCCTTCAGGAACATCAGCGCTGGCGGTGAGCACCTGCATCACTACATGTGGGGCATCGCGATGCTGGCTGGCGTCGGCGCGGTGGCTGTGCATGGCGATGAGCGCTACCGGTCTCATCCCGTTGTCGCGACGAGTTACGGCAGCGGGCTGGCGCTGATCGTCGACGAGTTCGCGCTGCTGCTGGACCTGAAAGATGTCTACTGGGCGAAGCAGGGCAGGCTGTCGGTGGACATCGGAATCGGCGGGATCGCGGCGGCAGGCAGTTACTTCGCCGCGCTTCCGGTGGTCCGGGCAATGCGCGAGCGCCGCGAGGCGGATGAGGCAACCGGTCGCGAACGAGCTGGCTAGCTATTCGCCGACCTCGCCGCCGGCCAGTTCGCAGACCACGTCGAGTTGCCCGATGTGCCGCGCGTACTCCTGGATCAGGTGGAACAGCACCCGCTCGAGCGAGGGAGGCTCATCGCCGAGCCACCGCTCGCCAGGCTGGCCAGCCTCCGCCAGGTCGTGCGCCGCGACGATGAGCGTTGTCGTTGCGGCCTGCGCCTCCAGCGCCGCGATCAGGTCCGCGAGCGACTCCTCGGGTGCGACATACCAGCGCCCGTCCTGTTGATCTCCCCACGGGTCGGGGACCTGGCGGCCGAGGAATCCCCACTCCAGCCACCGGTACTCGACGTAGCGCAGGTGCTTGAGCAATTCGACGGGCGCCCAGCCGGATGGCAGCATGCTCGCCCGCAGCGCCTCGGCTGGAAGTGACTGCAACCTGCTGACCAGGCGGGCGCGGAAGTAGTCGAGGTAGCCGGTGAAGACGTCGGCACGCGTCGCGACCGGGATCGAAGGCGAAGGAAACGGGGTCGTCATGCACTCAGCCTGCCCTGCCCTGGCCGTGCGACGGTAGCCGTTTCCACGCCTGCGGCCAGTCAGGCGGCGCCCACCGGGCCAGACGGGGGAATGTTCCAGGAGCTGATAACCGGCTCGGCGTGCTCCTCGCCGAGCGTGCTGAACGTGCCGGTATCCAGCCGGAAGAGCCGGCCCGCGGCAGGGGCGAGGCCAAGCCAGCGCGCGGTCAGCACGCGGAGCAGGTGCCCGTGCGCGACCAGCGCGACGTCCCCCCGGTGCAGCAACGGGCGGGCCCGGCCAAGCACGGCATCGGCCCGGGCGCCGACATGCTCGACAGTCTCGCCCGGATGCTGCGCGTCGCCGGGTACGACGCCATCGCGCCACAGGTACCAGCCCGACCGCTCCCTGCGGATGTGAGCGGTTGTCAGACCCTCGTATCCGCCGTAATCCCATTCCCACAGGTTTTCGTCCACCTGCGCGTCAGTGAGCCCGGCAAGCTCGGCTGTCTGCCTGGCCCGGTTCGCCGGACTGACGAACGTCGCGGCGATGTGCCGGGCGGCCAGGGCGGGCTGCAGCGCTACTGCCGCCGCGCGGCCGGCGTGGGTCAGCGGCACGTCCGTCCGTCCGGTGTGCTTGCCCTCGCGGCTCCACTCGGTCTCGCCGTGCCTGATCAAGATCAGCTCGCCCATCGCAGCATCATGTCATCGTGCTGCCGGCGGGCGGGGCACGCGCGCCAGGCTGACGGCTAGCTGAGCGCTGGCCCGGGAAAATACCGCGCGCCTGGTAAAGAACTGGTCGAAGAGGCCGATAGCGGCCCACTCAGTGTTGCGGTCAGGTTACAGTTGCCGGAATTAGCCGCGGCGTGCTCCCTGCCCTTGGCGCTCTGGCGGCTCGCAACCCCATCACAGCATCCAAGCCAGAGAGCGACCATGCGCCTGCTCCCTAGCCAACCCTGTCCTGCCGGCGTACGGGTCCGTCACCGGCCTCTCGTGGAGCGTGTTGCCTGCTGGAGCGCCAGGCACCGCAAGACCGCGGTCGGTGCCTGGCTGGCCTTCATGGCGGCCGCGTTCATCGCCGGCCAGTTCGCGGCCGGGAGCGGCGTGCAGCAGTACGACCCGGGCCAGGCCGGCCGCGGCGAGCAGGTGCTGACCAACCTCGGCGTGGTAACCCCTCCGACCGAGAGCGTGCTGATCGAGGCCAGGACTGACGAGCGCCACCTGGCCGCGGACGCGACGGCTAGCGTGCGGCGCGCCGCAGCTCAAGTGAAAAAGGTCACTCTCCAGGTCGAGTCCGCACTGGCGGCGCTGCCGCAGGCCGCCGCTGACATCCGCTCCCCATTCGAGCCCGGCGCGCGCGGCATGCTGGCCAGCCACGGTACGGCCGCGCTGGTGACCTTCCAGGTGGCCGGGCCGAACGCTGAAGCCGATACCACCGTGCTGGCCGACCTCAAGGCGGTGCATCAGATCCAGGCGTCGCACCCGGGTCTGGTGGTCCGCGAAGCGGGCGGTGCGAGTACCGACCGGGTCGCTAGCGCGCTACTCGGCCAGGACTTCCGGCAGTCCGAGTGGACCTCGGTCCCGCTGACGCTGATCCTGCTGCTCGCCGTCTTCGGCGCGCTCATCGCCGCTGGCATCCCGGTCCTGCTCGCCGCCACCGCCGTGGTGACCGCGGTATCCCTGCTCGGCATTGCCGGCCAGTGGCTTCCCGTTGGTTCCGGTACTTCCGAACTCGTGCTGGTGATCGGCATGGCGGTCGGCGTCGACTACTCGCTGTTCTACCTGAGGCGCGAACGCGAGGAACGGATGAAGGGACACAGCAACCTTGCCGTGGTCGGGATAGCAGCCGCGACCTCCGGGCGGGCCATCCTGGTCTCCGGCCTGACCGTGATGATCTCGCTTGCCGGGCTGTTCCTCACCGGCATCGACATCTTCACCGGCATCGCGTTCGGCACCATGATGGTGGTCGGAGTGGCAGTGCTCGGCTCACTGTTCTTCTTGCCGGCCTTGCTGTCCTGGCTGGGGCCGTGGGCAGACCGCGGCCAGCTGCCGTATCTCGGCCGCCGCCTGACTCACCCGCAGCCGTCGAAGCTGTGGGCCGGCGTTGCCCGGCGCGTGGTCGGCAAGCCGCTGCTGCTTGGCGGGATCGCGGCAGCGGCCCTGCTCGCACTGAGCGCCCCGGCGCTCGGCATGCGTATCGGCAACCCGGCGATCGACCTGCCGGACAACCTGGGCGTAGTCAGGGTGCTCGCTGCGATCCAGCACGAGTTCCCCGGCAAGCCGGCTCCGGCTGATGTCGTGGTGAGCGGCTCCAACCTGGAGAGCCCGGTCATGCAGGCGCAGATCGCGGCGCTGCGCGCCGACGCGGTCAAGGGCGGCGCGATTCACGGTCCGGTCAGCGCGACCGCCGTCGCGGACGGCAGGGCCCTCGTGATCGAAGTCCCGCTGGCAGGCAACGGCACCGGCAAAGTGTCCGACGCCGCGTTGCTGACGCTGGAGGACAGGATCCTTCCGGCGACCATCGGCAAGGTGCCGGGCGCGAGCTTCGCCGTTACCGGCAACACGGCGGCGAGCTACGACCTGCGATCCACCCTGGACTCCCGCACACCGCTGGTGTTCGGCGTCGTGGCACTGCTCGCATTCGTGCTGCTGATGTGCGCGTTCAGGAGCATCACCATCCCGCTGGTCTCCATCGTGCTGAACCTGCTGTCGGTCGGCGGCGCATACGGACTGGTGACGCTGATATTCCAGGACGGGCACCTGCAAGGGGTGCTCGGCTTCACCTCATTCGGTGCGCTGGTCCCGTGGGTTCCGCTGTTTACGTTCGTCATGCTGTTCGGGCTGAGCATGGACTACCACGTGTTCATCCTCAGCCGGATCAGGGAGCTGTGGACCGGCGGGGCGAGCGCGCGCGACTCGATCGTGGACGGCGTTGGCAACAGCGCGGGAGTGGTCACCAGTGCAGCGATCATCATGGTTGCGGTGTTCTCGATCTTCGCGACGCTGTCCATGATCGACGTCAAGATGCTGGGCGTCGGCCTGGCAGCTGCCGTGCTTATCGATGCCACCGTGGTGCGCGGCGTCGTGCTGCCGGCCGCGCTCGCGCTGCTCGGGGACCGGGCCTGGTACCTGCCGTCGTGGCTCAGCTGGCTGCCGGGACGGGGCCTGGCTTGCGAGAACGTGCAGGCCCTGGCTGCGGTGCAGACCGGGCAGGGATCGCACGCGGCGCCGGCGCCCGTCCTCGTTCCTTAGCACTGGCGCTATCGGCCCGCGGGTTAGGGCAGAGTCAGGATCTCGTACCCGTCAGCGGTGACGACCAGGGTGTGCTCGAACTGGGCAGTTCGCTTACGGTCAGCGGTCAGCACGGTCCATCCGTCCGGCCAGATGTCGTACTCGACGGTGCCGAGGGTGAGCATCGGCTCGATCGTGAACGTCATGCCCGGCTCCATGATCACGCCGACAGCGGGGTCGTCGAAGTGCGGCACCACCAGCCCGGAATGGAACGTGGTGCCGATGCCGTGCCCGGTGAAATCCCGGACGACGCCGTAGCCGAACCGCCGGGCGTAGGACTCGATGACGCGACCGATGGCGTTCAGCGGCCTGCCGGGTGCCACGGCGCGGATACCGCGCATCATGGCTTCCTGAGTGCGCTCGACCAGCAGGCGGGACTCCTCGTCCGCGTTGCCCGCCAGGAACGTGGCATTGGTGTCCCCGTGCACGCCGCCGATGAACGCGGTGATGTCGATGTTCACGATGTCGCCGTCGGCTACGACCGTGTCATCCGGGATGCCGTGGCAGATGACCTCGTTCAGCGAGGTGCAGAGCGACTTGGGGAATCCGCGGTAGCCGAGCGTGCTCGGGTACGCGCCATGGTCGATCAGGAACTCGTGGCCGATCCGGTCCAGCTCGTCAGTCGTGATGCCGGGCGCCACGTGCCTGCCGACCTCCGCGAGGGCCTGGGCGGCGATCCGGCCCGCGACCCGCATGCGCTGGATGGTGCCGGCATCTTTGACGTCAGGCTCACCAAGGCGCGGGGCGCGCCGTCCGACATATTCCGGGCGGTCGATGGCGGCTGGCACGCCTCGCTCCGGGGAAACGCGGCCAGGCTGGAGGGTTGCAGACATGATCTGCAAGTCTAAGGGTCATGGACGATGACAAGAGCTGGTGGTTCTGCCTCAGGCACCACGAGGTCGAGCAGGGTGCGGGCTGTCCGGGGAAGGACCGGCTCGGCCCGTATCCGACCCGCGAAGCGGCTGAGCACGCGCTTGAGACTGTGCAGCGCCGCAACGAGGAATGGGACGCGCAGGACCGCTGGCCGGGCGAGTCGGCCGACAGCTGACCAGGCCCGCTGCCGTGGCGTCAGCGGGCAAGCTAGCGCTGGTCGCCGGGCGTGGCCGCGCTCCGGGGCGGCGGGTGGGCCGCAGGCCGGCGATCTTGTATCGTGAGGCCAGCGGCAGAAAGCGCGACAAGGGGGCGCAGAGTGACCGTGGATGAGCCGGATCGCGAGCTTCCGCCCGCTGCTGAGGCGCGGATGGCGGAGATCCGGCAGAGCGGCACCTGGTCGTCCGCGCTCAGCGCGGATGAGTTCGCTGCCATCAGGAGTACTGGCTTCGAGCCGGCCGGGCAGGTGCTCGGAGCAGCCGTTTACAACATCGGGTACACCGGCGGCTATGGCTGCCCTGCCTTCGGATCGGGGTACGGCTTCACGGGCCTGGGCGGGTACGGCGGCGGCGTATACACCAGCGTCACGGCCACATCCGGCAGCGGCTCGCTCGGCTCGTATGCGCCGCTTGTCCGCACTATGTACCAGGCACGGCGGCAGGCCATCGGCAGGATGATGGCAGAGTGCCAGGAACTCGGCGGACACGGGGTCGTCGGCGTCAAGCTGACAATCGGCAGCTTCCCGGCGGGCGGGCTGGAGTTCAAGGCCATCGGCACTGCGGTGCGGGCGCTAGGTGGCGTCCGGCTGCGCGAGCCGTTCACCTCCGACCTGACCGGACAGGAGTTCGCCAAGCTCATCCACGCCGGCTGGGTGCCGGTCGGGCTCGTGCTCGGCATCTCTGTCGGGGCCAGGCACGATGACTGGACGACGGTCAGCCAGACCCGGTGGGGCGCGGGCAACACTGAGGTCAGCGGCTACACCGACCTGGTCAACGCGACCAGGCACGATGCCCGTCATCAGCTTGAACTCGACGTCGTCAGACACGGCGCGGACGGAGTCGTGGTGCAGCGGATGGACATCAGGGTCGGCGAGCACGAGTGCCCGGTTCAGGAAGGCCGCCGGGACCACGTGCTCGAGGCGACGATCATCGGCACCGCGATCGCGCGTTTCGGCCCGCCGCGGGGGCCAGAGAAACCGCCGCTGGCGATCATGTCACTTGACCCGGCACGGCGGCAGGCCGCGCGGGTCCGGCTCGGCTCGTGACGGCAATGCATACAGTCGCGGGCCGCAGGTCACGAGCAAACATAGTCGACGCTGAGGGAGCGCGATGACTGAGCAGCAGGGCACCGATCTCGGGGTGCTCGGAGTACCGCAGGACGCGATGCGCAGGCTGGCCGAGCTGCGCCCGGGCCGGCCGGGGTCGATCTTCACCTCCGACCTTTCGGTCAACGAGTTCCTGCTCGTCAGAGAGGTCGGCTTCCGGCCGGTGGGGCTGGTACTCGGCAGCTCGATCTACCATGTCGGGCTCCAGTTCGGCCGGTGGGGCCAGAGCCAGGAACTGGACGTGCTGTCCCAGGCGATGTATCACGCTCGCGAGCTCGCGATGACCCGGATGGAGGCCGAAGCGCAAGCCCTCGGCGCCGACGGCATCGTGGGCGTGCGGCTTGACGTCGAGCTGAAGGAGTTCGGTGCGGACATCGCCGAGTTCATCGCGGTCGGCACAGCCGTGGTGGCAGAGCCGGGCGCTGGCGGTGGCGGTGTCACGAACTGGCGCAACAACAAGGGCATGCCATTTACCTCCGACCTGTCCGGCCAGGACTTCTGGACGCTCATCCGGGCCGGCTACGCGCCGCTCGGCATGGTCATGGGTTCGTGCGTCTACCACATCGCGCACCAGCGTCTCGGCAGCAAGATGGGCAATGTCGGCCGCAACGTGGAGCTCGAGCAGTTCACTCAGGCGCTGTACGACGCGCGCGAGCTGGCAATGAGCCGGATGCAGGCGGAGGCCGAGGAACTCGCCGCCGAGGGCATCGTTGGCGTGCAGCTGCGACAGCACAGCCATACCTGGGGCTCGCACACCACCGAGTTCTTCGCGATCGGCACCGCGGTGCGGCCGCTGCGTGAGGACCACATCATCCAGACGCCCACCATGGTCCTGAGCCTGGACTCCTGACGCCGCCGGCGCCGGGAACCGCCCGAGGACTTCGATGCCGACCACAGGTCAGACAGGGCAGGGGCCGCCGGACAGCGGTTCGCCCGGCCCGGGCGCGCGCGCCGCAGGCGTGCCGCCTATCGCGCAGTCGCGCCTGGCAGAGCTGCGGCAGACTCACAGCTGGGGCTCGTCGCTGGGAGTCAGCGAGTTCGCGGCGATCTCCAAGGTCGGTTTCCAGCCGCTTGGCCAGGTGCTGGGCGCGGCCGTGTACAACATCGGCGACGCGGGTGACGAGGAATGCCCGTACGGCGTTGCCGTCTACCGCGGCGAGGGCAACCGTGCCTACCAGCCGCCGGGGAGCGGGATACGGCTCGGCCCCGCCCCGGTTCAGCCCCCGGTCGGCGCCGCGGCCATCGGGTCTGCCCGGCCGCTGGTTTCGGTGCTCTACCAGGCGCGCCGCGCCGCGATCAGCCGGATGACGGCGGAGTGCACGGCGCTGGGCGGCCTGGGCGTCATCGGCGTGACGCTCACCGTCGGGGCGTTCGGCGACGACGAGGACATCCTGGAATTCCGCGCGTTCGGTACCGCGGTCCGGGCAGCCGGCGTGGTCAGCCGGGCGCAGCCGTTCGCGTCCGACTTGTCCGGTCAGGACTTCACCAAGCTGGTCGCGCACGGCTACGTTCCGGTCGGCCTGGCGCTCGGCGTCGCCGTCGGCTACCGGCACGATGACTGGCTGACTAAAGGTCAAACCCGTGTTACCGCCGGAAACGTAGAAGTCGTCGGCTATTCCGAGCTTGTTCGGCAGATGCGCACTGACGCGCGGAACGAACTGGAGCTTGATCTGGTCCGGATGGGCGCCGAGGGCGTGGTCGTCAGGGAGATGTCGACCAGGATCACCGAGCGCAAATGCCCGATCGTGCCGTTCGGCAAAGACCATGTCGTCGAGGCCAGCATCGTCGGCACGGCCATCGCGCAATTCGCCCGGATGGAACCGCCGCCCATCTACGGCATTCACAAACTCGATGGCCGCCGCCCCGTCCAGCCGCCTGAGCGCCAGGTCTCGGTGAGCCTGGATGGCGGCGAATCCGGCGAGACCGGCGAGCCCGGTGAGCCGACGCCGCCGGCGGCCGGCAGTGGCGGCGACGCACCCGGCTGACAGATGTACTAGAGATGGCACAGCCACCCTCTATTGAACGAAACCGGGCTAGACCCGATCATGCGTTCAACGGAGGGGCGAGCGTTGAGTCAGATCCCGCGCCAGAACGATCAAGAGCCGGATCCGCTGGGACAGGGCGGCGTCAATGGTGCCAGGAGAGTCTGGCAGACAGCCGTCCGGCTGCAGCGGATGGTCTCCGATGTCGCGGCAGACGAGTTCTACGCGTATGACGCGCGGTATAACGAAGACTCCGGGCTCGGCCGCGAGCTGCTGTTCCTGATCGCCAACCATGAGTGGGTCCGGGCCACGTCTGAGATCATCAACATCGCGCGCTCCGATGTCATCGGGACGACGCTCAAGATCGACATTGACCTGCGGCAGATCACGCACGAGGCCTTTCGGGGACGTACCGGGCGCATCTGGCTGCCTATCGCCGTCCTCCCGCCGCAGCCGGGTCAGCGCGATCTGGAACTCGATCTGTTCGCTTCGGTGACTGATGCTTCAGGAAATCTGCTCCCGCTGCTGCCCGCCGACGAACTGCGTCGGCAGATCGCTTCGGCTCTGGCTGAGATTGTGGTCAACATGGCAGCCGCGCACATGCGCGGCTCGGAGAGCAGCCGCGACGAGCGCGTGCTGCTGTCAGCCGCGATCTACCGGCTGCTGCACGACCCGTCGCGGTGCGACGATGACTCGGTCTCGCCGGACGGCACCGCGACCGCCGGCGGGCCGCCGCAGCCGCAAGGCGGGCCGAGTCAGCTGCAAACCCCGCGAATCAGGGCTGCGCGCGATGCCCTGCTGAGGCTTATCAACCCGTACATCGATCTCCTGCATCAGCGGGCACTCAGCCGGACGCCGCGAGAGCAGTTCGTGCCCGAGCTCGCGCACCGGGCGATCTTGGTTCTGCAGGCCCTGGCCGACTCGGTTGTGATCGTGGTGCCGGCGGACTACTCGATCCCGCCCACGGTGCTCACCGTGCGGGTTCCGGACCGGCCGCTGATGCCCGCGTCAGCGCCCGTTGCCAGGCGTAAGCCCAGCACGTGGCTGGTCGGGTTTTCCGGCCATCTCGCGGTCGACCTGCTGCTGCCGACGGCTGATGCCGACCGCCAGATACAGGTTGAGCTGCCCGACGGACTCTCCTTCGGGCAGTCGGTCAGCACCGCTGAAAGCGGCAGCCCGCTGCCACGGCTCGACGTCGCGGTGAAATGGCCTCCGGCGGTCGAGGAGTTTCTCGCGTCGTTAGACCATGTTGCCGGGCCGGGACAGGCCAGCGACGCCACGATCCTTGGTGCCCTGGCTGACTTTGCCCGGGCCAAGGGTGCGCTGGCCATGCAAAGCCTGCGCTACTACGAGCGGGTGTCCGCGGAGCCAGCACAGGCCGGGGCAGCCGGTTCGAGCGCGACGGCCAGTTCGGCGCCGGCCAGCCTGGCTGCCATTGTTCAGGCGGTCGATTCGGTTGAGATGGCTGACCAAAGCACGCTGGCGAGCCTGCGAAGGCAGCTTGATGACGCCCGGCAGAGCCCGCCCGGCCTGCTGCGGCGTGTCTCGCTGAGGCGTACTGGCCCGCGAACCATCCTGGCCAGGTCGGCGATGATTCCAGAGGTCGGACAGCGGGCCACACCGGAACGGGCTACCGCTCACCTCGACGTCCGACTCGATGTCCGGGACTACCTTTCTGTCGCAACGCGCTCGGCGGCCATGAGCCTGATGCTGATGGCCGGCGTCCTGCTGTTCTTGCTCGGCTACGCAGCTGCCGGCTCTACAGCATCTCCGGCGGCCGAGGTCCTCGCGATCGTCCTGACGCTATTCGCGACGATTCAGGCCAGCCGTATCTCCGGGCCTGATCAGTCGACGCTGCGCGGTCGGCTGTCGGTGATCGCCGACTGGCTGATCGCCGGGTCGATGCTTCCCCCGGTGATACTGGCGGTCGCCCTGGCCTTTCAGCCGCATGGCTGGACTGCGGTCATCTGGGCCACGGTCTTCACGGCGGTCCAGGGACTTGCGCTCGTAGTGATGCTCTACGGCCCGCTATCCCCGGGAGCGTCGCGCCGCCGGAGTCTGTACGACCGGCTCAGGATCGGTCGGCCGCAGAACTTCCGGACTGCCCCGCTCGACTACAGCCGACTGGAGCCGTTGCGCAGCGACTACTGGCGCAATACGACGGCGGACGCCCTCATGATCGGCCGGCTGGCACATGGCTATGTGGTCTGGCAGGACGCGAGCTCAGCAGGCTCGCGGCCACTGCTGGCACCCCTGTTGCGGCCGCATCGTGCGGTCCGAGCCCCGGACGAGCGAAGCAGCGTGCTCGCGCTGCTGCACTCGAGTACGCAGCGCCAGGCCATGACCTTCGTCGTGTTCCGCGGGCAGCCAGATAGCGACTGGCCTACCGGAGTCAGCGGGCAAGTCAGGGAACTCGAGCTCGACCCGGACCGGCTGGCGCCTATGGACAATATCAGCGATACAGTCGACGTCTTCATTGGCGTCTACGCCAGCGAGATGCCAGTCCTGGCCCGGCACCCTCTGCTCGCCGTCATCGAGGCGGCCCGGAACAAGTTGATACTGCTTGAGGTCGAGCTGCCCGTGCCGCCTCCGGATTCCCGGTACCGGGACCGGCAATGGGCACGTGTCAGGGTCGCCGTCCGCGACGCGGGAGACCTCGGCCGTCTTCCCGGCTTCCTGGAAGCCATCCGCACGCAGATCAGTGAATCCGGTCAGGACGGCCTGGCGGTTGCCGTGCAGACCGTGCCCACGGCACCGCCTCGGATAATCGCGGAGACGGCGCGTCCTCGGTACGCGGGAGTCGGTGAGCCGGTCCTGACAGGTGATCTGGACGTCTCCAACGTCCGCGCTCTGGCAGGTGAGCCGCCGGATGCGATGACCTGGCGAATGGTCGTGATGTGCGCCGAGGCGCGGAGCAACATCGAAAGTGATCTGATCGGGCATCTCATTCGGCAGTTGCAGGCGCTGCCGCACAGCATCTTCCGCTTCCAGCTGGCGCACCTGAACTACGCCCGGTTGCACGGCACGGCGGTCGTCATCGTGCTGCTGCACGATCTGGGAGAAGTACACGGGGCCGCGGAGTCCGCGGCGGGAGGGTGGCTGGCGGTCGGGGACAGCAGTTCTCGCAGCCAATCAGACGGACCGGAATGGGGTCGTCCGCAGATCGTTGTAGACGAGTCGGTATCGCCAGGACGGCTCGGGCCGCTCGTGCAGTACCCGCTGCTACGCGTGCGCTACCGCTGGCAAGACCGGCCTGGCGCGCTGGCGAACGTCATCAGGTCGATCAACAATGCACTCGGCAAAGAGGACCCGCCGATAAGCCCCGCGAACTGGAGCGTGTCGTATGCGCGTGCCCACGTAGCCAGCGGTCATACCGCGCTCGGATACCTGACGATCCGCATCCATGACCCAGTCCACGCCGGTCAGGACTGGACGACGACGAAAATCGAACGCGTTGCCCGGCGGGTCGGCAGCGCGCTGGCCGGCCTGGGCGCGGTCGCCGCTGAAGGAGACGTTGTCCTGGCCAGCGACCGGCGGGAGCTGGAAGGCCCTGTCATCCGCCTCGACATGATCAGCCGGTCCGTTCCGCCAGCGTCGCCCCCGGCCTGCTAGTTGTCGTCGGGTGTACCGCTGACCGTGTCCAGCAGCCGCGCCAGCCTGGCCCGCAGGCTCCGGGTTCCGTCGTGCGGAGGTGTTGCCAGCGGCACGCCTTGCTGCGCGGACATCATGGCGGCGGCGTGCCGCAGGCCGACGCTGTCCCCGTCGTCGGCGACGGCGGAAGTGACCAGGTGCTGCGCGGCCTCGAACGACATCGGCGCCGCGCCAGGGTGCACTGGCAGCGACTCATGCGCGAGGCGGTCCAGTTCTGGATCGTCCTGGTCGAGGGCAAATATCGTCGCGCCGGCCCGGCGAACGTCGTTGACGCGCTCCAGCAACTCGGCCGGCGCTAGCTGTCCGCTGACCACCAGCAAGGTTTCCGAGCGCGTGGCGGCGCGCAGCCGGTCGAGGCCGGCCGACAGGTGAGCCGGAGCGCCCGGCTCCGGCTTCCACCTGACCAGCGTGGGAGCAAGCTCGGGGAGCCCGGCCAGCCGGCTCTCGTCGTCCAGGTGCGCCGTCATATGCCACGGCTCGTCGGATTCCGGGCCGAGCACCAGCAAGCCTTTCGGGGTCCGCGCGCTGCGCCGCAGGTCCCGCGCGAACGACGAAGTCCGGTCTAGCCAGCCCGTTGGCGCCAGCAGCGCGCGCAGCACCGCCACCTGATCCGCGTTCATGGACTCCATTCTGGCAGGATCGGTCACATGGCAGCTGACACAGCGGGTTCCGGGCAAGCCCCTGGAATCCCGGACCTGTCCAACCTGGCGATCGGCGTTCTCGGCGGCACCGGTGACCAGGGTCGCGGCCTGGCTCGCCGGCTGTCGATGGCGGGACATCGCATCATCATCGGGTCACGCGACGCAGGCCGGGCCGCCGCTGCCGCTGCCGACCTCGGCGGCGGCCCGCTGGTTGTTGGCAAAGTCAACCGCGAGGCTGCCGCCGGGGCAGACCTTGTGATCGCGGCAATTCCCTGGGAAGGCCACCGGGACCTGCTTGCCGATCTGGCCGGGACGCTGGCCGGCAAGATCGTCATCGACTGCGTCAACCCGATGGGCTTCGACTCCCGCGGCGCTTACCCGCTTGCCGTAGCTGAGGGCAGCGCCGCGGAGCAAGCGGCGACGGTACTGCCCGGCAGCACCGTGGTGGGCGCGTTCCATCATGTGTCAGCGCAACTGCTGCTCGATCCCGAGGTCGAGAGCATGGACCTGGACGTGCTGGTGCTTGGCGACGACCGGGCCGCAACTGACCTGGTGATCGCGCTCGCGGGCCAGATCCCCGGCATGCGCGGGGTGTACGGCGGGCGGCTGCGCAACTGCGGCCAGGTCGAGGCCTTGACCGCGAACCTGGTCTCGATCAACCGCCGGTACAAGGCGCATGCCGGGATCCGGATCACTGACGTCTGACGGATCGCCGGTAAACCACGGGCGCCGGCATATCCGGCCGGGCGCCTTAGCGGTAGGAGTACTCCGGCGTCGGGAAGCTGCCGCCTGTCACCTCGGCCGCGAACGACTGCGCCGCGTCCCTGAGCACGCCCGCGACGTCGGCATAGCGCTTCACGAACTTCGCAGTGTGCGGCGACAGGCCGGCCATGTCCTGCCACACGAGGACCTGCGCATCGCAGTGCGGCCCGGCCCCGATGCCGATCGTGGGCACGTCGAGGCTGGCGGTCACCCGCTCGGCCAGCTCGGCGGGGACGCATTCCAGCACGACGGCGAACGCGCCAGCAGCCTGCAGCGCCTTGGCGTCGCGGAGCAAGCGCTCACCATCCTCACCGCGGCCCTGGACCCGGTAACCGCCGAAAGCGTTGACCGACTGCGGCGTCAGGCCGAGGTGGGCCATGACCGGGATGCCGGCCGCGACCAGTTCCTCTACCTGCCTGATAACCCGGTAGCCGCCCTCGAGCTTGACCGCCTGGGCCCCGGCCTCCTTCAGGAACCTGGTCGCTGCTTCCAGGGCCGCGGCAGGCGACACCTGGTAGGAGCCGAACGGCAGGTCAGCGACGACCAGGGCGCGGCGCGTGCCACGGACCACGGCGGCCGTGAGCGGAACCAGCTCGTCCAGCGTGACCGGAATAGTGGAATCGTGCCCGTACACGACCATCGCTGCCGAGTCTCCGACCAGCAGTACCGGGATTCCGGCGGCGTCGAAGACCGACGCGGTCAGCGCGTCGTATGCGGTGAGCATCGGCCACTTCTCGCCGCGGGCCTTAGCTGCCGCGAGGTCCCTGACAGTAAGCCGCCGGGAGCGCTGGCCACCGTACAGCGGCTCTGGAGTCCCGGCTGATGGAGCAGTAGGCCCGGCCTGATTCTGGTCCTGGGCAGGGTTCATGTGATCCTCCGCGTCTCGTTGCGCCCTCGTGGCGTCCCCGGACCATCTGATGATCGCACGCCGCGCGCCCTGCTGACCAGAGAGGAATCGCCGCGGCCAAATTTGCGATACGATCCAGTCTCGTATCTTAAGCAAGGCCCTTACCGGAACGGGCAGCGCCGGGCGCACGCAGAAGGCAGGCATGGACAGCACGACAGCTCAGCGGCGCCGCTGGATCATCCTCAGCGTCCTGATCATCAGCCTCGCCGCGATAGTCCTCGACAACACCGTTCTCAATATCGCGCTGAAGACCATCTCCGAGCCCCGCTCCGGGCTTGGCGCCAGCCAGAGCCAGCTCGAGTGGGCGGTCAACTCCTACACGCTGGTCTTCGCGGGCCTGCTGTTCACGTTCGGGGTGATCGGCGACCGGATCGGCCGCCGCCGGATGCTGATCATCGGCATGGCGATGTTCGGGCTCTCGTCCTTGCTGTGCTCTTATGCGCAAACGCCGGACCAGCTGATCTGGGCGCGGGCCGCGATGGGGCTGGGCGGTGCGGCGGTCATGCCGCAGACGCTGTCGATCGTCACGAACGTGTTCGACCCGGCCGAGCGCCCGCGAGCGATCGGAATATGGGCCTCGGCTGTCGGGGTAGCCATCGCGATCGGCCCGATCGTCGGCGGCCTCCTGCTGAACCACTTCTGGTGGGGGTCGGTCTTCTTGATCAATGTCCCGCTCACCGCCGTCGGCATCGCCGCGATCGTGGCGCTTGTCCCGGAATCGAAGAGCCCGAATCCCGGCAGGGTTGACTACCTCGGAGTGCTCCTGTCAATCGCCGGGCTGGTTCTGGTCGTCTACGGGATCATCCAGGGCGGTGACATTGGTTCATGGTGGCAAGGTGACGTCCTCGGGCCTATCGCCGGCGGCCTGGCCGCGCTAGCGCTCTTCGTCTGGCACGAGGCCAGGACTGATCATCCTTCGCTGGATGTCAGGCTCTTCCGCGACCCCCGGCTGTCTTCGGCTGCTGCCGCCATCGCCCTGGTGTTCTTCGCCATGGGCGGCGTGTATTTCTTCATCAGCTTCTACACGCAGAACGTGCGGGGCTACAGCCCGCTGCACGCCGGGCTGCTGACGATACCGCTGGCCGCGGGGCAGTTGCTGTTCGCCACTCGCAGCGCCAGGCTGGTGCGGCGGTTCGGGGCGAAGGCGGTATGCACCAGCGGCCTGGTGGTGATGTCCGCGGCGCTCGTCGGCTATCACTTCCTCGGCACGCACTCGCCGTCCTGGGCGCTCGAGCTGACGTTCCTGATCCAGGGCTCCGGCATGGGCCTGGTCATGCCGTCCGCAACCGAGGGCGTCATGTCGGTCGTACCCAGGGAGCGCGGGGGAGCGGGCTCGGCGATCACCAATACCTCGCGGCAGGTCGCAGTCGCCCTCGGCGTAGCAGTGCTCGGCTCCGTGCTGGCGCAGGCCTACCGGGCGAGGCTGCAGCCTTACCTGGCTGTCCTGCCTGCCAGTGCGCGCCGCGGCGCCACCGTATCGATCGCGCAGACCCAGGTCATCGCACAGCAGCTCGGGCCCGCTGGTGCCAGGCTGATGACCGCCGCCAGCTCGTCGTTCGTGGCGGCTATGCATGTTGCGGCGCTGATTTCCGTCGTCATCGCAGCGGCTGGGGCTGTAGCCATCGGGATCTGGATGCCTGGCCGTAAGGTGCGGCTGGTATCCGCTGCATCCGCCGAGGCCGCCGTCGCGGGCGAGGCCATCGCCAGCACCGGGACACTCGATGCCTAGCAGCCAGACAGACAGCAAGCTGCCGGCCGGCCGCGAGACATCACCCGATGCTCAGCCACCGCAGCCACGTCGTCCGGGCCGGCCGCGCAGCGAGCAAGCCGAGAAAGCCATCCTGACCGCCGCGCTCGACCTGTTCGCCGAGTGCGGTCCTGACGCGCTGGGCATCGAGCAGGTGGCAGCGAAAGCCGGCGTGGGCAAGGCGACCATTTACCGCCGCTGGCCCGGCAAGGAGGACATGCTGGTGGATGCCCTCGGCACGGTAGGCGCCCAGCTGCCGGCACCGCAGGGCAAGTCCGTGCGTGCCGACCTCACCGCATTGCTGAGCGCGATCTGCCGTGAGGCCGCGGATCCGCGGCGCGCGCGGCTGTTCGCGCTGCTGCAGGGCGAGGGCAGACGTTACCCGCGGCTGATGGCCAGGTACGTGGCGACCGTTGTGCAGCCGCAGCGCGACCTGGTCAGGTCCGTCCTGCGCCGTGGCGTCGCCACCGGCGAGCTGCGCGAGGACACCGACATCGAAGCAGCCTCGTTTCTGCTGGATGGCGCAGTGCTGCAGAGCATGTACGGGCCGGGACCGACGGACGCCCGCTACGCCAGGCGGGTGGTGGAGGAACTGCTGCGCGGACTTGCCGCGCGCTGACCGCTAAAGTTCTGGCCATGCTGCTCACGAAGCTCGGGCACGCCTGCGTTCGGCTGGAGAAGGACGGCGCCCGCCTGCTCATCGACCCGGGTATCTGGGCTGGTCCCGATGCGCTGCTCGACGCCGCCGCAGTGCTGGTCACTCATGAACACGTCGACCACGTTGACGACGCTGCTGTCCGCGGTGCGCTCAGCGCCGATGCTGACCTGCAGCTGTGGGCCAGCGAAGCGGTAGCGCAGCAATTCAGCGAGTTCGGCGACCGGGTGCATGCCGTGCACCACGGCGATGCGCTGAGCATCGCCGGTTTCGAGGTCCATGTCTACGGCGCCGAGCATGCCCGCGTCGACAGCGCGATCCCGGTCGTGCCGAATACCGGGTTTCTGGTCGACGGCGCGGTGTTCCATCCGGGTGACTCGTTCACAGTGCCGGAGCAACCGGTCAGGACGCTGCTAGTGCCGGTCAGCGGCCCCTGGCTGAAGTTCAGCGATGTGGCCGACTACCTGCGCGCAGTTTCTCCGGAGCGCGGCTACTGGATCCACGACGCGTTGCTCAATGACAAGGCCGCGAACCTCTGGCAGAACCTGCTCGGCCTGGTCCCGGCGGCTTCCGGCCCGGCGACCTATCTGGTGCCTGGCACCAGCGTGGACGCCGCGCCAGCGTGACGCGCCTGCTGGCGCACATCAGGGGGTAACCCCGGACAGGTTCAGCCCGATGATCCCGGCCAGGACGAGCCCGATCGACACGATCTTGATGACCGACACCGATTCGCCCAGAACGATCATGCCTACGGCGGCAGTGCCGGCGGCCCCGATTCCAGTCCACAGGGCATAAGCCGGACCGACCTCCATGCGGCTCACGGCCCAGCTGAGCAACCCGAAGCTGATGAGTGCACAGACAGCAAAACCGACGGTCGGCCACAGTCGGGTGAAATGACCGCTTTGCTTGAGTAGCACCGCAAATCCGGTCTCGAACAAACCCGCGATCACGATGAGAAACCACGCCATCGGCACGTCCCCCGCCTGCTTCGTCTCCTGCCCTGCGCTGCCAGGTGCTATCTACCCTTCGGATGGCCGGTCGATCTGGCACGCGGGCCGGCGTGACAGGGTTGAGAGGACCGGGTACACGGGCCCGGCCGATCGGGGCTGCACGCGGCCGGCCATCGGCCGGCGAGAGGCGGTGAGTGGTAGTGGCGGCGACCGTGCTGCTGGTAGAAGACGAGCGGAAGCTGCGCGAACTGGTGCGCTCTTACCTGGAACGGGCCGGATATACGGTGCTGTCCACGAGTTCGGGCGCGGAGGCGATCTCACTCGCCGCAAATGCACAACCGGACCTGGTAATTCTTGATCTTGGTCTGCCGGACGTGCCAGGCGAGAGCGTTGCCGCCGAACTGCGCGGGACAAGTCAGGTGCCCATCCTGATCCTGACCGCGAAGGCCACGCAGGAAGACCGGATCGCCGGCCTGGAACTTGGTGCCGACGATTACGTCACCAAGCCGTTCAGCCCGCGGGAGCTGGTCCTGCGCGTGCAGGCAATCCTGCGGCGCGGCCACCCGTCCGCAAGCCAGGAAACCGTCAGTTATGGCAACGGGGTGCTGGTTATCGACGAGCCGCGCCGCCGGCTCACCGTCCGTGGCACGGACGCCGAGCTGACCCCGACCGAGTGGGGCATCCTCGTTGCGCTCGCAACGGTCCCCGGCCGGGTGTACTCACGGTTCGAGCTCATCAACAGGGTACGCGGGTATGAGTTCGAGGGATATGAGCGGACGATCGACTCGCACGTGAAGAACCTGCGGCGGAAGCTCGAGAAGGACCCGGGGAGTCCGGAGATCGTCCAGACCGTCCTCGGCGGCGGATACCGGCTTGGCATCGACCGGGATGGCTAACGACGGCAAGTCACCGCCGGCTGCCATGCTCCGCGGCAGCACGGTCGGCTTGCGGCTCGCGCTGACCTTCCTGGGCGTGGCGCTGGCATCGATAGCCGTACTCGCGGGCCTGGTCGCGGCACTGTCCGCTGCGGACGTCTCGTCGCTCACGACGCGGCAGCGCTCGGCTCTGACGAGCGCGATCGCGGTAGCGGCCGCGGCAGCGTGGTCGAAGAATCAAAGCTGGGCGGCCGCGAACCTGGCTCCGGTGCTGGACCTGGCTGCAGATACGGGCGCCGACGCCCAGATCCGTGACCTGTCGGGCCGGGCAGTGGCGACCTCGCCAGGCTTCGCCAGGGCTTCACCGGCGCAGCAGTACAGCCAGCCGATCGTGATGCGGCGCGAGGTCGTCGGCAGTGCTGTCGTGCGGTTCACCCAGTCGGGCATCGCGGGGGCCGATGACGTGCTGCAGGCAGACCTGCTCCGGGCAATCGCCGGGGCTGCGGGGCTGGCGGCGCTGCTGGCGCTGCTGGTCGGCATAGCTCTCGCCCGCCGGCTCACCCGGCCGGTCGAGCGGATCATCGCTGTCACCCAGGCGATGGAACGAGGCGAGCGCACAGCCCGGGTTGGCGAGATGGCCGCGCCGGCTGAGCTCCGTGATCTCGCCACCGCCTTCGACCGGATGGCAGACACACTGGACCGCCAGGAACAGCTCCGCCGGGATCTAGTTGCTGACGTCGCCCACGAACTCCGCACGCCCGTCGCGGTCCTGCAAGCCGGGCACGAGGCGCTGCTTGACGGCGTTGCCGAGCCCACGCCAGAACAGCTTGCATCGCTGCGCGACGAAGTGCTGAGGCTTGCGAGGATGGTCAGCGACCTGCAGACGCTGGCTGCCGCCGACGCCGCTGCGCTGCATCTGGCGCTAGCCCGTTGTGATCTGGCAGAAATCGCGGCGGGAGCTGCCGACAGCCTGGTCGGCCGGTATGAGGCGGCCGGGATAACGCTCGAGCGGCGGCTCGCACCCGCTGAGATCCTCGGTGACGCGCGCTGGCTGCACCAGGTAGTCACGAACCTGCTCACCAACGCGCTGAAGTTCACGCCGGCTGGCGGGACGGTCATGATTTCGGCCGGGCCCGAGGGCAGCGAAGCCGTGCTGACCGTAGCCGACACCGGTGCCGGGATACCCGAGGACGAGCTGCCGCATATCTTCGAGCGGTTCTGGCGCGGCCGGCGCGCCGCGCAGACCTCTGGCAGCGGTATCGGGCTGGCTATCGCCGCCGAGCTCGTCCTTGCGCATGGCGGCCGCCTGACCGCGAGCAGCCAGCTGGGGCACGGCTCGGTGATGAAGGTGAGCCTGCCCCTGGACTGACCGGCCGCCAGATCCGCACGGCGCGGGTAGCTAGCCGGTTCCACCGGGTCTCCACAGGTCGCACACGCGTGCTCCGCGTGCCCCGGATAGGACAAAAGTGCGGTACGACGTGCCCGCTTGACGGGACCGGAGCTGAGCATTGTCGACCCCGAAGGGAGGACTGCGACGGATGAGCGGCCTGCACGTTTCGCTGTGGGTCTGGGTCGCGACCGTCGGCGTAGTCATCCTGGTACTCGGGGCCGAGCTCGCCGCCGGCGTTCGCCGGGGACCTCGTGAAGTCCGGCTGGGCGCGGCGGCCCTGTACGTCGCCGTGGTGATCGGCCTCGCGGTCCTGTTCGGCCTGGTGCTTATCTGGCTGGGGTACCCGGCCGCAGGCAGCCAGTTCTTCGCCGGCTGGCTGACGGAGTACAGCCTGTCCCTGGACAACCTGTTCATCTTCGTGCTGCTGATAGGCGGCTCGGCGGTGCCGCGAGAGCTGCACAGCAGGGTGCTCTTGCTGGGCGTAGCGATGGCCTTGGTGCTGCGTGGCAGCTTCATCGCGGTCGGCGCAGCGGCGATCAGCAGGTTCGGCTGGATCCTCTACTTCTTCGGGGCACTGCTGATCTACGCAGCGGCACGGCTGGTCGTCGGCCGGCCAGACCGCCATGCACCTGGCGACGGCGTCGTCCTGCGCACGGTCAGGCGGCTGATACCGGTCAGCCCGGATGCCAGTACCGGCCGGCTGATCACCAGGGCAAGCGGCCGGCCGGCGGTCACCCCGTTTCTCCTGCTCATTATCGCGGTGGCAGCAGCCGACCTGATGTTCGCGCTGGATTCGATCCCGGCCATCTTCGGTCTGACCCGCGACCCGTACCTGATCTTCACGGCCAACGCATTCGCCCTGCTCGGCTTGCGGCAGCTGTACTTCGTGATCGGCGGCCTGCTCAGTCGGCTCGTCTACCTGTCGGCTGGCCTGGCGGTCATCCTGGCCTTCATCGGCGTCAAGCTCTTCGCCGAGGCGCTGGCGGGTTCCGGAGTCGTGGCGGTCGGCCCGGTTCCGGTGCCGCACATCAGCACCGGGCTGTCGCTGGCCGTTATCGCCGGAGTGCTGGTCGTCGTGACCCTTGCGAGTCTGCTCTCCGCCAACCGGGCAGCCGGCGCGGCCGAAGCGGCCGGCCAGCGGCCTGTGGTAGCAGAGGAGAGGCGCGTCGGATGACGGCTCTATCGCAGCTCGGGATCTCTTCGCCGCTGTCGTACCTCATAGCGTTCGGGCTTCCTGCACTGGACGCGGTGCTGCCGGTGGTGCCGAGCGAGACGGCAGTCATAGCACTGGGCGTGACGACTGCGGGAAGCGCTGATCCGAGGATCGCGCTGCTGCTCGCGCTGGCGGCGGCAGGCGCGTTCGCGGGGGATAACCTCGCCTACTTCATCGGAAGCCGCTTCCAGAGCGTGGCTGAGCGCCGGTTCTTTGCCGGCGAGGCAGGTGCGCGCCGGCGGGCCCGGATCGAACACAGCCTCGACCGGTTTGGCGCTCGCCTGATTCTGGCCTGCCGGTTCATCCCGGGCGGCCGGACCGGTGTCACGGTTACCTGCGGCCTGGTGGGATACCGCCGCGACAGCTTCGTCGCTGCGACCGCGTGCGCGGGAGTTATCTGGGCCAGCTATGCGTTCTTCCTCGGCCGGCTCGGCGGCAAGGCCTTCGAGGACAGGCCATGGGCAGGCCTTCTGCTCGCACTCGCAGGGACGGTGGTGCTCGGCGCCATCGTGGAAGTTATCCGCCGGATCGCCGGGCGACGCAGGACAGGCCGAGGGCACTATCGGCATCGACGGCGTGATCAACGTCGATGCTCCGAGTTCCACTCAAGCTTGCATTTTCAGCGGCATCATTGTGCTAACCCTGTCGAACTAAGCGAAGCGGGTGCTGCCATGCCCTGGAAAGCCAGGCTTGCCGCCGGCGTTGCTGCTATCGGGTGCGCTGTCGGCCTTACCGCAGGCGCCTATGCGGCGGTACGGCCGGGAGCGGTGAACCTGCCCGGGCAGACCCGGACCGCTGCTGCCGCCGACGCGAAGAAAGGTGTCAGCGTCTGGGCCTTCAACGGCCTGCACCGGGCGCTGGCGGAATCCGGGGCCTCCTGGTATTTCAACTGGATGACCGGGCATCCCGGCCTCAAGAATCCGCGCGGCGTCCAGTTCGTTCCGATGATCTGGGGCGCGGGCAGCGTCACCAAGGCGAACCTGCGGCAGGTCCGGCACGAAGGCCACTACCTGCTCGGCTTCAACGAGCCGGACAACAGCGGCCAGGCGAACATGACAGTCACGCAGGCGCTGAACCTCTGGCCGCGGCTGATGGCGACCGGGATGACTCTGGGCAGTCCCGCGGTGGCGACCGGCGCGGCAACCGCGGGTGGCTGGCTCGATCAGTTCATGAGCGGCGCCGCGGCTCGGCACTACCGGGTCAACTTCATCGCCGTGCACTGGTACGGCGGGGATTTCACTACCGGGTCTGCCGTCCAGCAGCTCGAGGCGTACCTCCGCGCAATTCACTCCCGCTATCACCTGCCGATCTGGCTGACCGAGTTCGCTCTGATCAGATTCGGCGCGACGACGACGTTTCCGTCGGCCAGGCAGCAGGCGGCCTTCGTCACCAGAGCTACCGCGATGCTGCAGCGGCTTAAGTTCGTTCAGCGCTATGCGTGGTTCGCGCTGCCAGCGACGCCCGGCGACGGCTCAGCCGGGCTGTTCGCGCCCGGAGCGAAAGCCACCAGGGCTGGCCGGGCCTTCGAGGCCGCCGGATCCTAGCCGATGCGTGGCTCGCGCCAGCGGCTAGTGATCGGCAGCCGCCGGTCGCGCCCGAAGTTCTTGGCGCTGATCTTCGGTCCCGGAGGGTATTGCCGCCGCTTGTACTCGGCCCGGTCGACTAGCCGGATGACCCGCTCGACGAGCGCCGGGTCATGGCCGGCCGCGACCAGCTCAGCGGAGCCCATGTCCTTCTCCACGTAGTCGTCGAGGAGCTTGTCGAGCACGTGGTAGTCCGGCAGCGAGTCAGTGTCGAGCTGTCCCGGCGCGAGCTCGGCGCTCGGCGGCTTGGTGATCGAGTTCTCCGGGATCGGCAGTGTCGCGCCGCGCTTGGCGGCCTGCTGGTTGCGCCACCTGGCCAGCTCCCAGACCAGCGTCTTGGGCACGTCCTTGATCGGGGCAAAGCCGCCGACGGCGTCCCCGTACATGGTGGAGTATCCGGTCGCCAGCTCGCTCTTGTTCCCGCACGCCAGGACCAGATGTCCTTCTTCGTTCGACAGCGCCATCCAGATCATGCCGCGGATCCTGGCCTGCAGGTTTTCCGCTGCGAGCCCGTGCAGGTCGAGGCTGGTGGCAAAGCCGTCCATCATCGGCTTGATTGGAATGGTGCGGGCGTGGATTCCCTGCCGACGGGCCAGATCCTCGGCGTCGGTAACGGAGTGCTCGGACGAGTACGGGCCCGGGTTCAGCACCACGTTCACCCGGTCAGCGCCGAGCGCATCGGCGGCGATCGTCGCGCACAGCGCCGAGTCGATGCCACCTGACAGGCCCTGGATCACCGACGCAAAGCCGTTCTTGCGCACGTAGTCGCGGACTCCGAGCGTCAGGGCGCCGTAGATCTCGGCTAGGTCTGGCAGCCGCGGCCAGATCATCGGCGCGCCGAGCGGGTCGTCCGCCTCCGGCGCGGGCAGCGGCGCAAGCTCAATGCGCTCGATTGTCATGGTGGTGCCGTCGCCGGCGCTGGCGCGCTGCTCCCCGGCCGGCCCGCCGGAATCAGCGGGCGGCAGGTCCAGGTCCGCTAGCACCAGCGCCTCTTCGAACTGCGGCCCGCGAGCTAGCACGCGACCGTCCGGGGAGACGACGATCGAGTCGCCGTCGAAGACAAGCTCGTCCTGGCCGCCGACCATGTTCGCGTACGCGAGTACGGCGCCAGCCTCGCGCGCGCGCCGCTGGCAGAGCTCCAGCCGGACGTCATCTTTGTTCCGCTCGTAAGGCGAGGCGTTGGGCACCACCAGCAGACTGGCGGCAGCCGTGCGGGTGACCGCAACCGGCCCGCCGTCCTGCCACAGGTCCTCGCAGATGGCGATTGCGACATCGACCTGCTCGCCGCCTTGCGCGGCCATCCGGAATACCGGAAGGCAGTTGCCCGGCACGAAGTACCGGTACTCGTCGAACACGCCATAGTTCGGCAGGTGGTGCTTCGCGGAGGTGATCATCACCGAACCGCCGTGCAGCACGGCCGCCGCGTCGAGCGGTGCGCCGGCCGGAACGCCGACCCGCGGCGGCAGCCCGGTGCGCCGGTCCAGGTAGCCCACCACCACCGCGACGCCGTCCAGTCCCTCGGCGGCAAGGTCAGCCGCCAGCTGGTGCAGCGCGGCGATGGAGGCGTCCACGAACGACTTACGCAGCGCCAGGTCCTCGACTGGATAACCGGTCAGGGCCATCTCCGGGAAGACCACGATGCGCGCTCCCTGCTCGGCCGCGCGCATGGTCCACTCGATCACCTTGTCGCTATTGCCAGCCAGGTCACCAACCGTCGCGTTGACCTGGGCGAGCCCGATCCGAAGCTGAGCCACGGCATCCAGCCTAGTGGCCGGATCCGCCCGCCCGGCCGGACGCTCTGGCTGCTGACCTGCGGCCGCCTCCGTCCTGACCGGGGCCGGTAACAAGGAGGAAACATACGCCGGGCAAACTGTGTCGGTGGACAGGCAGGAAGAGTTCGTGCTCCGCACGCTCGAAGAGCGAGATATCCGGTTCGTCCGGTTGTGGTTTACCGACGTCCTCGGCTACCTGAAGTCAGTGGCTGTCGCGCCGGCCGAGCTCGAAGGGGCATTCGCCGAGGGCATCGGCTTCGACGGATCGGCTGTCGAGGGATTCGCGAGGGTCTACGAGGCGGACATGATCGCCAAGCCGGACCCGTCGACCTTCCAGCTGATGCCTGTCGGCAACGACAAGGCCGGAACTGGCCGGATGTTCTGCGACATCATGCTGCCGGACGGGTCGCCGTCCTACGCCGACCCCCGGTACGTGCTCAAGCGCGCGCTGGCGAAGGCATCCCGGCTCGGCTTCACCTTCTACACCCACCCTGAGATCGAGTTCTTCCTGCTGCGGGACAAGCCTGAGTCCGGCACTAGGCCGCGGCCGATCGACTCGGGCGGCTATTTCGACCACACGCCGCACGGGATCGCGCATGACTTCCGGCGCGAGGCCATCACGATGCTGGAGGCGCTCGGCATCTCGGTGGAATTCAGCCACCACGAGGGCGCGCCCGGCCAGCAGGAGATCGACCTGCGCTACGCCGACGCGCTGAGCACCGCCGACAACGTCATGACGTTCCGGCTGGCGATGAAAGAGGTCGCGCTGCAGCAGGGCGTCTACGCCTCGTTCATGCCTAAGCCGTTTACCGAGTACCCCGGCTCCGGGATGCATACGCACATGTCGCTATTCGAGGGCGACCGCAACGTGTTCTACGAGCCAGGCGGCGAGTACCACCTGTCGAAAGTCGGGAAGGCGTTCATCGCCGGCCTGCTGCGGCACGCCGCTGAGATCACCGCGGTCTGCAATCAGTGGGTGAACTCCTATAAGCGGCTCTGGGGCGGCACTGAGCGGATCGCCGGCGCTGGCGGTGAGGCACCCGCCTACGTGTGCTGGGGTCACAACAACCGGTCGGCTCTCATCCGGGTGCCGATGTACAAGCCGAACAAGGGTAATGCGACCCGGATCGAGTTCCGCTCAATTGACAGCGCGTGCAACCCGTACCTGGCCTTCGCGCTGATCCTGGCGGCCGGACTGCGGGGCATCGAGGATGACTACGAACTGCCGCCTGGCGCGGAAGATGATGTCTGGGCGCTGACCTCGACCGAGCGGCATGCGCTCGGCATCGCGCCGCTGCCGCAGAACCTGTCCGAGGCGATCTCGGTGATGCAGGGCAGCGAGCTCGTCGCCGACACACTGGGGGAGCACGTCTTCGACTTCTTCCTGCGCAACAAGCGCGAGGAGTGGCATGAATACCGGCGGCAAGTCACGCCGTTCGAGCTGGACCGGTACGGCATCCTCTGACATCACCGGTTCTGCGTTTCCGCGGGAACGTCTGACCAGCACCAGATCAGGCCCTGGGCCACGGACGACGGAACGTTCATATTCACCAAGCCTGACGGGGACATAAGCGGCCAGCACGCCGCCGATGTCACAATCGCCGAAGAAGCCGCCAGGCACTCGAGCGCGAACTGGCTGCGTGACCTCGCTACGGTGCTGGAGTGAACATGCCGCGAGGGACGCTGGCCGGGCACCTTGCGGCCATGGGCTTCGCCGACACAGCCCGCGCCGAGGCGTTGCTAGCGGAGCTCGGGATACCGGAGGGCAGTGCAGACGACGGTTCCGAGCAGTTGCTGCAAGCGCTATCCAGCGCGGCCGACCCCGACCTGGCGCTTGCGGCCCTGGTCCGGATGGTGCCCGGCAGCGAACTGCGGCTGGCCCTGCGTCATGATCCCGGACTCCGGGATCGGCTGGTCAGCGTCCTTGGCGCGAGCGCGGCGCTTGGTGATCACCTCAGCAGACATCGAGGCGACTGGCGACTGCTGGCCGGGGAGTGCCCGTTCCCGGACGAAGACGCCGCGACGGAGCTGACCGGTGAGCTGCTCGCGGCAGTGGAGGCGGCGACTGATCCCGCCACCGCGCTGCGGATCGCCTACCGGCGGCGGCTTCTGCAGCTCGCGGCCCTCGACCTGACCGGGGCGAGATCGCTGGACGAGGTAATGGCTGGCTTGTCGGACCTGGCCACCGCGGCGCTGGCGGCCGCACTCACGATCGCACGGGCTGAACTGCCGCCAGGGCTGCCGGCGGCCAGGCTCGCCGTTATCGCCATGGGCAAGTGCGGCGCGCGCGAACTCAACTACGCCAGCGACGTCGACGTGATCTTCGTGGCCGGCCCGGCGGCGGGCAGCAGTGACGTCGCCGCGCTGCGCAGCGCGACCGCGCTGGCCAGCGCGATGATCCGGGTCTGCTCCCAGTCGACGCCGGAAGGTCCGCTGTTCCCGGTTGACCCGAACCTGCGGCCCGAGGGCCGGGACGGCCCGCTGGTCCGCACGGTCGCCAGCCACCGCGCGTACTACCAGCGGTGGGCGAAGACATGGGAGTTCCAGGCGCTGCTGAAGGCCAGGTTCGTTGCTGGGGACGCCGAGCTTGCCGCCGAGTACCTGGCAGCCGTGACACCGATGGTGTGGGATGCCGCGCAGCGCGACGACTTCGTGACTGACGTGCAGGCGATGCGCCGCCGGGTGGTGGAGAGCCTGCCGGCGAATGTGGCCGGGCGGGAGCTCAAGCTCGGGCCGGGCGGACTTCGTGACATCGAGTTCGCGGTTCAGCTGCTGCAGCTCGTACACGGGCGCGGGGACGAGACGCTCCGCGAACCTGCCACGCTGCCTGCGCTTGCGGCGCTAGCAGCGGGCGGTTACGTAGGCCGGGCTGACGCATCGGCGATGGGCGCGGCGTACCGCTTCCTGCGTGGCGTCGAGCACCTGGTGCAGCTGCGCCAGTTGCGGCGCACCCACCTGCTGCCTGAAGACCCGGTCGTGCTCCGGGAGATCGGCCGGGCGCTGCGCCGCATGAACCTAGCTCCGCCGGTTGCCGTGACCGGCGACCCGGCCGCCGAGCTGATCGCCGAATGGCGGCTGCACGCTGCGCAGGCCCGCCAGTTGCACGAGAAGCTGTTCTACCGGCCGCTGCTCGACGCTGTCGCGCGACTGCCCGGTGAGGCCACCCGGCTGCGGCCCGAGTCGGCAAAGGACATGCTCGAGGCGCTTGGTTACGCCGACCCGGCCGGCGCGCTGCGGCATATCGAAGCGCTCACCGCCGGCATGTCGAGGAAGGCGGCGATGCAGCGGACGCTGCTGCCGGTACTGCTCGGGTGGCTCGCCGACGCGCCCGAGCCAGACGCCGGGCTGCTGGCGTTCCGGCAGGTGAGCGAGGCACTCGGCAGGTCGCCGTGGTACCTGCGGTTGCTGCGCGACAACGCTGTCGTAGCGCAGCGGATGGCCAGGCTGCTGGCCTCCAGCAGGTACGCGACCGGGCTGCTGCTGCGGGCGCCCGAGGCGGTGGCGATGCTCGGCGACGACGCGCAGCTCGCGCGTCGCCCGGCGGAGGAACTGCTAGACGAAGCATCGGCCGCGGTGCGGCGGCACGAGAGCGCGCAGACGGCCGCTCGCGCTGTGCTCGCGATCCGGCGCCGCGAGCTGCTGCGGACCGCCGCTGCTGACGTGCTCGGGCTCGCAGGGATCGAGGACACTGGCGAGGCACTGACCGCGGTCGCGCAGGTGAGCATCAAGGCGGTGCTGCAGGCCGCGATAGCCGAGGCCGAGCGTGCTGGCGGCCCGCTGCCGACGCGGCTGGCGATCATCGCGATGGGCCGGCTCGGCGGGCACGAGATGAGTTATGCCAGCGACGCCGATGTGCTGTTCGTGCATGATCCGCTGCCTGGCGCTCCGGCTGAGACCGCCACCAGGGCTGCGCATGCAGTGGCTGAGAACCTCCGCGCGCTGCTCAGCAAGCCAGGCTCGGACCCCGCGCTGCTCGTCGACGCGGGACTGCGGCCTGAGGGCCGGCAGGGGCCGCTCGTTCGCACGCTAGCGTCGTATCTGGCCTACTACCGGCGGTGGTCGGTGCCCTGGGAGGCGCAGGCGCTGCTGCGCGCGGAGTTCGCGGCCGGCGATCCCGGCGTCGGCGCTGGCTTCATCGCGATCGCGGACCCGATCCGGTATCCCGAGGACGGTATTGATCAGGCAGCCGTCAGGGAGATCCGTCGCATCAAGGCGCGGATGGAGGCCGAGCGGATGCCGCGCGGCGTCGAGCCGGCACTGCACCTGAAGCTCGGACCCGGCGGCCTGGCCGACGTGGAGTGGGTCGCGCAGCTGCTGCAGTTGCGGCACGCTACGGCAGTGCCGGAACTGCGCACCACCCGGACGCACGCGGCGCTGTCGGCAGCGAGCTCGGCCGGGCTGATGCCGGCCGGCGATGCGGCCACGCTCACCGCGTCCTGGCTGCTGGCGAGCCGGATCAGGGACGCCGTGATGCTGGTTCGCGGGCGGCCGTCCGATACGCTGCCGACGCTGCCGGTCGACCTCGCGGCAGTAGCTCAGGTACTCGGCTATCCGCCCGGCAGCTCGCAGGACCTGGTCCAGGACTGGCGCAGGACTGCTCGGCAGGCACGCGCGGTGATGGAGCGACTTTTCTACGGCTAGCGAGCCGTTTATCAAGGGGAGCTTGTGCGAGGGGAGTCGGTAGCAGATATCGTCGCGGCCGCGTCGGCCGTGCTGGGCCGGCCGCTGACCGACCCCGTCGAGATCAGCGAAGGGCGCGAGGAGGCAGTGGTGCTGCGCTGCCGGGAAGCGGCAGCCGATCGCGCCGACGCAGGCAGCACTGTGGTGGTTAAGACGTACCCGGAGACGGCGGAGGGCGCCAGCTGTTTCGCGGCCGAGGCGGCTGGCCTCGAAATCGCCGCTGGCAGCGGACTGGCGCCAGCCTTCCTCGGCGCCGACGCCGGCCGGCAGCTGCTGGTGATGTCCGATCTCGGTTCGGGCCGCAGTCTCGCGGATGTGCTGCTCGGCGGCACGGCTGCAGCGGCGCGCACTGCCTTGCTTGACTGGGCTGCCGCGTGCGGCCGGCTGGCGGTCGCGGCTGCTGAACGGCGGGCCGAGTTTGGCGCGACAGCAGTACGCTACCTCGCGGGCCAGCCCGACGAACGGCACCTGGCCGGCCTGCCTGGCCGGGTGCTCGCGGCCCCCGAGAATGCCGCCAGGATCGGCGTCTCTCGTCCCGGCGGGCTGGATGAGGAACTGGCCGCAGTGGCCGCCGCAGCGGGAGCGGACCGGTACGCAGTCTTCTCGCCTGGCGACATTTGCCCGGACAACAACCTGCTGTCGGCTGCCGGCGTCAGATTCCTCGATTTCGAGGAGGCCGGATTCCATCCGGCGTTCCTGGACGCGGCCTACATCACGATGCCCTTCAGCACCTGCTGGTGCGTGTTCCGGTTCCCGCCGGAGCTGACCGGCGAGGCCGAAGCGGCCTACCGCGAGCACATTAGCTCCATCTGGACGGACCTGGCCGACGACTCGGTGTGGCGGCCGGGCCTGCGACGCGCGGTGGCCGCCTGGACGATGTCGTCCACATCCTGGCTGCTGCGCCGGTCCCTGACGGCCGACGAGCCGATGAACCCTGACCAGCCCTCGCCGCACACGCGCCAGCTCATGCGCCATCGGTGGCAGGCTCTGCTGGCCGAGCTAGAGCCGGCCGGAGACCTGCCCGCGATCGCGGCGATGGTGCGGTCGCTGCTGGCGGCGACCGACGACTGGCATGCGCCGGAACTTCCGCTCTACCCGGCCTTCCGCTGAGCAGCATGATAGGCAGCCATCAGCGCAGCCCGCTGGTCTGCTGGCAGCCACTTGACTGCTTCGCGCATGGTGACGCCGGACGCCCGGTGCGCCCGCGGTGCAAGCCAGCCGGCCACCAGATCGGGGTGGCGTTTCCCGGTCTCGCGCAGCACCCAGCCGATGGCCTTGCGGATGAAGAACTCGCGCTCTGCCAGCATGGCGTCGGCGTAGCCGGCGAACCGCGCGAAGTTCGCGGCGTCACCCCGGCGCAGCGGCACCAGCAGCGCCAGCAAGGCCGACCTGCGGATCCAGAAGTCGGCGTCGGTCGCCCACTGGTCTAGGACGGGATGGAGTTGATCGCCGAAGCGCTCGACAAGGCTGCCCATCACGTCGGCGGCCAGGCCGTCGACGAGCGCCCAGGTGCCGGCGGTGCGAAGCATCCGTTCGACCAGCGCGGCGTCGCGGGATTGGAGCAGCGCGCGCCGGTCGGTGAGCAGCAGGACTGCGGCCAGCCTGCACTCGAAGATCGGCCCGTCCCAGAGCGCCGCGGCGACCTCGGTCAGGCGCGGCCCAGTCAGCTGCGGGTGGGCACGCCGCCAGGCGGTCACGATCACGCGAGCCTGCGGAACGGTCGTGCCAGCGAATTCGAGCTTGCTCTTCAGGTAGTTCTGCTCGCTGGCCGCGCGCTCGGGAGAACCCGCCGCGCGCAGCTGCTGTTCGACCAGGACAGCGTCCGGGTCGGAGGATGAAGTCAGGCCGGCCAGCTAACCGAGATAGATGACACTGCGGCTGACGCGCTCGGCGCCGCAGCCGTGGTGACCCGGCAGGCCCAGTCCGTCCTTCGATTCGGTGTCTCTCACGCAGGAAACCGGTTCCCAGTACGTAACGCCCGTATATCTGGGGCGCAGCGGTATGTAGAACGTGAAGCTCTGCACATACTCGAGTGAGTTGACCTTCGCCGCTTTGGTCACCTTCGCGGTCTTGCTCAGCGTGTAGTCCTTGGGCAGCTTCGGATAACCGACGGCCAGGTATTCATACACGTGCTTGCCGGACTCTGTCTTGTAGGCCTTGGACGTGGGCACGTACACGTACTGGCGGTATGAGAACGTGCACTTGGTCCGGCTGCAGTGCTTGCGAACGCCAGCGTAGCGGTCGCCCGCACTGACATAAACCGTTGCTGGCCCGGAGGCCTCGGTGTCCGTGCCGGCCAGTTGGACCTTGTACTGCGTCGCAACGGATGGCGTGACGGTGAAGGAGTAAGAGGCAACGCCGCTGTTCGGAGTCAGCGTGGCCGGCGACCCCACGGCGGTGAACTTCGTGGTGCCGAAAGGCTCCGCAAGCAGGGTGGCGGTGTCGTTGGTGGCAGCAGTGGTGACGGTGCCGCTGACGATGGCCCGGTTCGCCTTCTTCGCACCCCTGTAGATCACGATCGCGTGCCCGTCGACCTTGCCGTGGTCCTTGGCGCGGAGGCCCGGAAAGTGCGGTGACGTGGCATTGATCGTGATGATGGTGCCCGTCGCCGGGCTGGCTGCCGCCGGAGTTGCTGCCATTCCCGCAATGAGACCCCCGGCTGCCGCCACTGGTGCAATCCATCGCCAGACCTGTGACATGCGCACTTGCTTTCTGCCCGCTGGACGGGCCCCCTCGTACCAGTGTCGCTGCAAAGTGTGACAGTTCATCCCGTAGCGAGCAAGACCCAGCGGAGTAGCGCATATTGGCCGCAGCTAATGGCGGGTAATGGCGAACTGGGGAGATGCCGTCCGGCATCTCCCCAGTTCAGGTCACGCGACGGTCAGACGTCGTAGTACAGCTCGAACTCGTGCGGGTGCGGGCGCAGCCGGATCGCGTCGATCTCGGTGGACCGCTTGTAGTCCAGCCAGGTCTCGATCAGGTCCGGGGTGAAGACGCCGCCCTCAAGCAGGAAGTCGTGATCGGCTTCCAGGTTGCTGAGCACGGCCTCCAGCGAGCCCGGCACCTGCGGAATGGCCTTGGCCTCATCCGGCGGCAGCTCGTACAGGTCCTTGTCGACGGGCTCGGGCGGCTCGATCTTGTTCCGGATGCCGTCGATCCCGGCCATCATCATTGCGGCGAATGCCAGGTACGGGTTGGCCGACGGGTCCGGGACGCGGAACTCGAGCCGCTTGGCCTTCGGGTTCGGCCCGGTGATCGGGACCCGGATGCAGGCCGACCGGTTGCGCTGGCTGTAGACCAGGTTGACGGGTGCCTCGAAGCCTGGCACGAGCCGGTGGTAGGAGTTCATCGTCGGGTTGGTGAAAGCCAGCAGGGACGGCGCGTGCCTGAGCAAGCCGCCGACGTAGTGGCGGCCGGTGTCCGACAGCCCGGCGTAGCCGACCTCGTCGTAGAACAGCGGGGCGCCGTCTTTCCACAGGCTCTGGTGGCAGTGCATGCCCGAGCCGTTGTCGCCGAACAGCGGCTTCGGCATGAAAGTGACCGTCTTGCCGGCCGCCCTGGCGACGCTCTTGACCACGTACTTGTAGAGCATCAGGTTGTCGGCCATCTTCAGCAGCGTGTCGAACTTGATGTCGATCTCGGCCTGCCCGGCAGTTCCGACCTCGTGGTGCTGCATCTCGACCGTGATGCCGACGTCGATGAGCTTGCGCACCATCTCTGAGCGCAGGTCGGTGTAGTGGTCCATCGGCGGCACCGGGAAGTAGCCGCCCTTGTAGGACGGCTTGGCGCCGAGGTTCCCGCCCGGCTCGTCGCGGCCGGTGTTCCAGGCGCCCTCGATCGAGTCGATGTGGTAGTAGCCCTGGTTCGGGCCGGTCTCATAACGGGCCGAGTCAAAGATGTAAAACTCGGCCTCCGGGCCGAAGTAGGCCGTGTCCGCGATGCCGCTGCCGCGCAGGTAGTCCTCCGCCTTGCGGGCGATGTTGCGAGGGTCGCGGCTGTACGGCTCTCCAGTCAGGGGGTCATGCACGAAGAACGTCAGGTTCAGCGTCTTGTGCGTCCGGAACGGGTCAAGGACCGCGGTACTGGGGTCGGGCAGCAGCAGCATGTCCGACTCATGAATCTGCTGGAACCCCCGGATCGACGAGCCGTCGAACATCCGGCCCTCGCTGAAGACGCCCTCGTCGAAGGACTCAGCAGGCACGGTGAAGTGCTGCAACGTGCCGGGCAGGTCGCAGAACCGCACGTCGACGAACTGCACCCCCTCGGACTCGATGAACCGCAGTACCTCGTCGCCGCTTGTGAACATCAGCTCTCCTTACGCGCCGGCACGGTGATGGCCGCGGGCGCAATTGCTGCCGCCTCCCGGTTGGTGCCACCCGGCATTACGCCTGCGCAGCACGAGCCGCACCGCCATCCGGGGACCGAGTAGGACGTTAGCGGCGGTCAGTTTCCTGACCGTGTCCCCTATGTTTCGCCGGTGTTACGCCGAATCCAGGCGGGAGGTGAGAACCGGCCCCCAGCACGCGCCGCCCCGCGCGAGCCGGTCAGCGCGGGCGACCGCGTCAGCCACCAGGGCGGGCACTGGCTCGCAATCCCGGCGAAGCGGCTACCGTTAGGCCTGTGACCAACCAGCAGGCGCCTGTATCCAGTCCGCAAGCTACCGACGACTCATTCTATCCGGGCCGGGACTTCGGGCTCCCGGAGTTCGGCCGCGGCTCGGTGGCGGGCTGGAGCAGGCGGCTCGGCGCACTGCTGATCGACTGGGTTGTCTGCAGTGTGATCGCGATCGCGTTTTTCTATCACCCGCAGGCCGGGCACACCGCCGCCGTGCTCACGCAGCCACGGCTGTGGACGCCAGCCGTTTTCGGCGTCGAGGACTGCTTGCTGACGGCGTTTACCGGCTTCACGATCGGCAAGCGGCTCGTCGGCCTGCGGGTGGTGCGGCTGGACGGGCAGCCAGTCGGGCTGCCGAGGGCGTTCGTGCGGACCCTGCTGCTGATGCTGGTAGTGCCGGCCATGATGATGGACCGGGATCTTCGCGGTCTTCAGGACAAAGCTGCTGGCACCATTGTGATCAGGCGGTAAGTCCTCGTTTCCTGTCAGAATGCGCGGCGGGTGACGAAACCATGCGCCGGCCGGAGCGGCTAGCGGATTCGCGGCCGCGGCGGCTTGGGCATCCGCGCCGATCGCGGCACCGGACCCTTGGGCATCTGCAGCTGGGCCGGCAGGGCATTAAGCCGGAAATTGAGTTCCGCGACGGCCTGGCCCTTGAGATTGCGCGGCAGCTTCATGATCTTCTTGTTCAGCTCGCGGATCGGGACCTGTCCCTCGGCGTCGCCGACCTGGAAGTCGTAAATCGGTATCTGGTTCGCGATCCGTGAGATCCGCTTCTTCTCGGCAGCCAGCAAGCTCGGCAGCCTGGTCGGCGAGCCCTCGCCGACCAGGATGACTCCCGGCTTCCCGACGGTCCGGTGCACGACGTCCATGTTGCGATTCGCGGCAATGGCCGGGGTGGTGGTGAAGCCGCCGCGCAGGCTCTGCAGGACTGCCGCGGCGGCTGCCGGCTGCCCCTCAAGAGCCGCATACTGCGCGGAAGTCGCGAAACGCCCGAAGAGGATCATCGCGCTTGCGAACCCGGCCAGGATCCCGAGCGGGATGAAGATCCAGATCAGGCCCAGGGCATAGCCGATGACGATGACGACGGCCGCGCCGCCCAGCCCGGCCAGTGCGACGAGCGGGAGCGCGCGCGGGTTCTGCTTGCGGATGATGCCGGCGACCATCCGTATTTGCCTGATCCGCCCCATCGACGCAGGGTCGGCCGGATTCTGCGCGTCTGCGCCAGACTTCTTCACCATGACGGCGAGGATACCGGGCGGGAACGCTGTTCCATGGCCTGGCGGTAGAGCCGGCCTGCTCGGTATGACGAGCGGACCAGCGGCCCGGACTGGACCCCTGCGAAGCCGAGCTCGGCCGCTTCCTCGGCGAGCTCTTCGAACTCCTCGGGCGCTACCCAGCGATCGATCGGATGGTGACGGACCGACGGGCGCAGGTACTGCGTGATGGTGATCAGCTCGCAGCCCGCGGTCCGCAGATCGGCCATCGCCTGACTGATCTCGTCCCGCTGCTCGCCCATGCCGAGAATCAGGTTTGACTTGGTGACGAGGCTGTCGGCGCGCGCCAGCTCAAGCACCCGCAGTGATCGCTCATAACGGAAACCTGGCCGGATCCGGCGGAAGATCCTCGGCACGGTTTCCAGGTTGTGAGCCAGAACTTCCGGCCGGGCGGAGAACACCTCGGCTAGCTGATCGGAGTCGGCGTTGAAGTCTGGAATCAGCAGCTCCACGCCGCAGCCCGGAACTGCCTGGTGAATCTCCCGGCAGGTCTGCGCGTACAGCCAGGATCCGCCGTCGGGCAGATCGTCCCGGGCGACGCCAGTCACTGTCGCGTACCGCAGGCCCATGGCGGCGACCGACTCGGCCACGCGCCGCGGCTCATCGGTGTCCAGCGGTCCGGGCTTACCGGTGGCGATCTGGCAAAAGTCGCACCGGCGCGTGCACTGGTCGCCGCCGATGAGGAAAGTCGCCTCCCGGTCTTCCCAGCACTCGAAGATGTTCGGGCAGCCTGCTTCTTCGCATACCGTATGCAAACCCTCACGCCGAACTAGCTGCTTCAGTTCGGTGTACTCGGGCCCCGTACGGAGCCGGGTCTTGATCCACGGGGGCTTGCGTTCGATCGGGACCTGGCTGTTGCGCGCTTCGAGCCGCAGCAGGCGGCGACCCTCGGGTGCTAGTACCACGCCTTTCAGCCTATTACGGCTTGCAGTGAACCCGGTGCTGGCGGCTGGCGTGGTCCGCAGCGGGGGCCTTCAGGATGCGCTCAACCGATCAGGAGACAACGGTCAGGCTGCCGCGAGGGCTGGCTCAGCGTCGGAGCCGACTATCGGAGTGTAAGCAGGGCCGGGCGGAGCAGTTAGGGCCGCGGACGGCGAAACAACGGGCGACGAAGCAGTGGATGACGGTCTCCGAGGGGAACGATTCGGGATGAACAGCGTGTATGGCTCGCAGGACGAGGGTGGCGCAGGGGACCCGGCTGGCGGCCCGGCGCCGGAGAACGCCTACGGACGGCCAGCCGGCTACGCGGGTCAGACGGCCTACGGAGCCTACGGGGCAGTCCCGCCGCCACCACCTCCGCCGCCTCCGCCGCCGCCGCCGATGTGGGTGGGCTACGAAGCGCCCTATGGCGGTCAGCACGCCGCACCTCCCCGGCGTACCCGGCACCGCGCGCTGATCGTGGCGTCGGGGGTGACCGCGGCCGCACTAGTGGCCGGAGGCGCGGCCTGGGCAGCGATGGGCTCGACCGCCACGCCTGCCTCAACAGCCAGCGAACTCAGCACCTCGGCTATCGCCAGCCGGATCGATCCGGCCCTGGTGGACATCACCACGACTCTGGGTTACCAGCATGCCGAGGCGGCGGGCACCGGAATGGTGCTGACCTCGACCGGCGAGGTGCTCACCAACAACCACGTGGTAGCGGGAGCGACGTCGATCACGGTGCGGGATATCGGCAACGGCCGCACCTACAGCGCCAAGGTTGTCGGATACAGCGACACGAATGACGTGGCGGTGCTGCAACTGACCGGCGCCTCGGGACTGGCCACGGTCTCGCTCGGCAACTCGGCCACGGTAGCGGCGGGTCAGCCGATCGTGGCGCTCGGGAATGCCGAGGGCAAGGGCGGCACGCCGGCGCTGGTCACCGGCACGGTGACCAGCACCGGGAACACGATCACCGCGGTGGATGACGCTGACGGCGTCCAGGAGCATCTAGTCGGCATGATCCAGACCGACGCGGACATCGAGCCGGGCGACTCCGGCGGTCCGCTGGTCGACTCTGCCGGGCAGGTCGTGGGCATGGATACGGCCGCGTCGAGCAGCAGCTCCACTGGCTACGGCACGACGGCCGCACAGAAGACGACGGCCTTCTCGATACCGATTGACCGCGCCATCTCGATTGCTAACCAGATCGAGGCGGGGAAGTCGTCGGCGACGGTTCACATCGGGGCGACCGCATTCCTCGGCGTCGAGATCGATTCCTCGGCATCCGGCTCGGGCGCGGGCGCTAGCGGCCTCGGCGAGACGACCAGCGGCGTGTCTGTCGCGGGCGTGGTGCCCGGAACCGCTGCGGCCAGGGCCGGCTTGGCAGCTGGTGACACGATCACCGCGGTAGGCGGCCATCACATCACCTCAGCTTCTGACCTGCAGAAGGTGATGGAGGAGTATCACCCCGGCGACAAGGTCAGGGTCGAGTGGTCAGGCACGTTCGGCCAGACGCAGGCTGCCACCGTGACGCTCGCGGCCGGGCCGACGGGCTGATCCGGGCGCGCGTATCGTCGCCACATATGACTGACCTAGCTGCTGACGAAGTTATTCCGGAGCTGGTCCGGCACGCGTACGCGGCCGCCCGGCGGATCGGCTTTCCGCTGACGCGCGACGATCCCGGTCACGGCCGCGGCTCGGCGAGCCTGCCCGGCACCGGGCAGTTCCTGGCGATGCTGGCTGCGGGCTGCGCCGGTGGCAGCATTGCCGAGCTCGGCACCGGCGCGGGCATCGGGTCGGCCTGGATGGCCGGCGCGATGCCCGCAGACTGCACGCTGGTGACGGCCGAGATCGACCCGGTCCGGGCGGAGGCGGCGGCCGCCGTGCTGGCCGGAGACTCCAGGGTGGCGGTGCTGACCGGCGACTGGACCGGGCTGCTGCCGCCACTGGGCCCGTTCGACCTGATCTTCAGTGACAGCGGAGTGCGGGATGCCGCGACGTTCAGTGGCTTGGTCGGCCTGCTGAAGCCCGGCGGCCGGATCGTCATGGACGACGTCACGCCAGTCCTGGCGCTCCCCGCTGACTCCCCGTTCCGGGCGGCGGATCTGAAGCGCGAGTTCTTCGCGGGCGAGTCGAGGCTGGCATGGACCGAGGTGGTCCTGCCCGACCTGGCTAACTCGCTGCTGGTCGGCACCAGGAAGTAAGCAGCAGAGCGGGAGACCACGCGGCCAGCGGGCCGATATGACGCCGGGGCCTGCTATCGGCAACGATAGGAACATGCCAAGTCAGTTCGATCCGCCATCAGGAACACGCGACTTCCTCGCTGCCGATGTGGAACGCCGCGAGCACGCGTTCGCCGTCATCCGCTCGGTCTTCAGTCGCTATGGCTTCGAGCCGCTGCAGACGCCAGCGTTCGAGCGGCTGGACGTGCTGCTCGGAAAGTACGGCGAAGAAGGCGACAAGCTGGTCTTCAAGATCCTGCGCCGGGGCGAGCATGAGGCGTCGGGAGAAGCCGACCTGGCATTGCGATACGACCACACGGTGCCGCTCGCGAGGGTGGCGGCGGCATACGGCAGTCAGCTGCCGACGCCGTACAAGCGGTACGCGCTCGGTCCAGTCTGGCGAGCCGACCGGCCTGGCAAGGACCGGTACCGCGAGTTCACCCAGTGCGACCTGGACACGCTCGGCTCTGAGTCGCTGCTCGCCGATGCTGAGGCGCTGAGCGCTCAGCACGACGCGTTCGCCGAGCTCGGCCTGCAGGAGTTCACTATCCTGCTGAACTCGCGGCGCCTGCTGATGGGCCTGCTCGAGGCGTTCAACGTACCGCCGGCGATCGGCGCCGGGGTGCTGATCTCGCTCGACAAGCTCGACAAGCTTGCGCCGGCGGAGGTCATCAGCGAACTCGCCGACAGGGGCCTGGCCGGCGAACAGGCTGGCGATCTGGTCGGCGCGCTGACGGCCGCCGACTCGGCCGACCGGATCCGAGTCGCGCTGACCAAGACCGAGGAGGGCACGGCCGGGTTGGCGGAGGTCGACACGATTCTGTCGCTGCTGTCAGGCCAGATCCCGCCCGGCCGCCTGGTGTTCACGCCACGGATGGTTCGCGGGCTCAGCTACTACACCGGCCCGATCTGGGAAGTAACCGCGGCCGGAATAGCCGGCTCGATTGGCTCAGGCGGCCGCTACGACCGGCTGATCCAGCAGCTCGGCGGCCCCGATGTGCCCGCTACCGGCTCGTCCATCGGAGTCGAGCGGATCCTGCCGCTGCTGTCTGACGACGATGCCGCGACGCGAGGTCGCCTCGACGTGGCGGTTACCGTAATGCGGGACGACCTGGCCGATCAGTCGTTCGCGCTGGCCGCAGCGGCCCGGTCGGCGGGGCTGCGCGCCAGCGTCTATCTTGGCTCCTCGGCCAAGCTCGGCAGGCAGCTGAAGTGGGCAAGCGATAGTGGTGCCCGCTGGTCGGTGATCTATGGCGAGCAGGAGCACGAGGCCAGAGCCGCGACCGTGCGGGACATGACGTCTGGCAAGCAGGTCCAGATACCTGCCGCCGATGCCGCGAGCTACTTCGCCAGCCTTCGGCACGGGACAAGCTGATTGGCAGGTGACACCTTCGTGGAGCCAGTCGCCTGGCATGCCAGCCTGCCCGGCGTGGTGGCAGCGGCTGCCGGGCTGATTCACGACACTGCAGGGAACGTGCTGGTCGTGAAGCCGAACTACCGCGACCACTGGACCCTGCCTGGCGGCATCTGCGAGTTCGGCGAACCACCACACGAAGGCTGCGGGCGAGAGGTAGCCGAGGAAATCGGCATCAGCATGCCGGTCGGCAGCCTGCTGGCCGTTGACTGGCAGCTGCCCGGGCCCGAGTACGGGCCGCACGCTCGCCCCGGTGTTTACTTCATCTTCGACTGCGGCACGCTGCGCGACGCATCCGGCATCAAGCTGCAGGCAGACGAACTCGACGACTACGCGTTCGCGACGCATGATGAGCTGGCTGGCTTGCTGCCCTCGTTCTCGTTGCGAAGGTTGCGCGCTGCTAGTGCCGCGCGGGTATCAGGTTGCGTGCGGTACGTGCCGCTCGATGGCTCGCTGGCCAGTCCCGGATAACACCAGCAGGGGAACTCCGTCAGTGGCTCGCACGGTGCTGGCCCCGAGCGCGGCGGCCAGGTGGTGCTCAACCGCCGGCAGCACGTCGGTCACCGTGACCTGGCGGCCTGTCTCCGCGGTGAGCGTCGTCACCGAGGCGTCGGATATTCCGCACGGTACGATGCGGTCGTACCACGACAGGTCGCAGTCGCAGTTGAGCGCGAAGCCGTGCATAGTGACGCCCCTGGCAACGCGGACGCCGATGGCGGCAACCTTCCGGTCCCGGCTGCCCCCAGTCACCCACACCCCCCGGCGGCCCTCCACCCGGTCCGCCGGCACGCCAAATTCCCGGCACACGCCAATCAGCGCCTCTTCGACGCCGTGGACATAAGCGACGACGTCCATCGGCTCGTCGAGCGCGACGATCGGATAGCCGACCAGCTGACCAGGACCATGCCAGGTGATGTTTCCGCCACGGTCGACGTCGATGACGGGCGCACCCGGATCCCCGACGGGCCGGTCCAGCGGCGTGGTCCGCTTGCCGGCCGTATAGACCGCCGCATGCTCGAGCAGCAGGCAGGTATCGGGGATGAGGCCTGCCACTCGCTGCTGATGGACTTGTCGCTGCAGCTCCCAGGCGTCGGTGTAACCGATGGTGCGGACACCGAGGCCGAGGCGGGCAAACACCAGTTCGTCACGCATGACGCCAGCTTAGCCCGGCTCGGCACCGCGCCCCGCGGCCGCGCGTGTCGCGAGCGGCGGCTCAGAACGCGATATAGCTTGACTTCAGACGCGATACTACTTATCGTTTTCACCGGGCGGGCAGCGCTAGCCGAGGGGAACGAGACAGCGATGGACGCAATGGCGATCTTTACCGCGCTGGGGACGCCGCAGGGCAGGGCGAACCCGTACCCGCACTTCGCGGCCTTGCACGAGCTCGGCGACGTAGTAAGTCTCGGGCCTGGCGCGGTTGCCGTGGTGGGTTACGACGCGATCAGCTCGGTCCTTCGGGACCCAGGCTTCCGCGTGACAGACGAGGCGACGTTCGACCGCGACTTCCCCGGCTGGCAGGATCATCCAGTGCTCGTCCAGGGAGTTGACTGGATCCTGAACCTGAACGCGCCGCGGCACGCACGCATCAGGAGCCTGATCGCCCGCGCCTTTACCGCGCGCAGAGTGGCAGGCCTTGAGCCAGCGATCGCACGGATGGCAGACGACTTGCTCGATGCGATGGCTGACCGCGGTGCCGACGGCACCGCCGTGGAGTTCATGCACGACTTCGCCTACCTGCTGCCGGTGACGGTGATCTGCGAGCTGATCGGGATCCCGCAGGCTGACCGGGAGAGCTTCCGGCCGGTCGCGCGCGATCTCGCGGGCATCTTCGAGCTGATCGACCCGGCAGCCATGCCCGCGATCAACGCTGCAGCGGTCGAACTGCTCGCGTACTTCACTGGCCTGGCGGCCCAGCGCCGCGGCGATCCGCGCGATGACCTGATTTCCGACCTGCTGGCGATCAGTGACTCCGACGACGGCAGGCTGACGGACGCGGAACTGCTGCACAACCTGACGCTGCTGCTGGTCGCGGGTTTCGAGACGACGACCAACCTGCTGGGCAACGGGCTCGCCGTGGTACTGCAGCAGCCGGAAGCTGGCGCCGCAGTGCGGGACGGGCTGGTGTCGGCGGCCGCGTTCGTCGAAGAAGTCCTGCGCTACGACTCGCCGGTTCAGCTCACGTCCAGGGTTGGCTATCCCACCCAGGTCGGCAACGTCTTCGTCGGCGAGGGTGACTCGGTCATGACAATCCTCGGAGCTGGAAACAGAGATCCGCGAAAATTTACTGATCCAGACAGATTCGACCCGCTCCGCGCAGAAGGCGCGCCGCTGAGCTTCGGTGGCGGCGCGCATTTCTGCATCGGGGCTGCGCTCGCCAGGCTGGAGGGGACAGTAGCCTTCCCTCGCCTGCTGACGAGGTTCCCGAAGATCGCGGCGGCCGGCGAGCCAGTCCGCCGGGAGACTCTCCTCCTGCGGGGCTTCGACACGCTGCCGGTCACCGTCGCATAGCTGGCCGGCCGCCGGTGTGCCAGGGCGCCCGGAGGAGTCCCGAGCTGGCGCCGGAGTGACAGTCAGCTTTCCCGGGCACGATCAGCGGGAATGCGCGGCCGCCCGGTTTGGCTAGGTTCAGCAGGAGGTGCATGCCATGCTCGACGAGCAAGAACTGCGCCGGATGAGCCCGCAGGAACGGCTCCGCGTGAGGCAGACACTCGCCACGCTGGACGAGCAAGATCTGACGGCCAGCGGCGCGGGGGAGAGGCGACGTCAGATCTTGCTCGCCGCCATCGTCGTCTGCTGCGTTGTCCTGGCTGCCTGGATCGGGGTGCTAGCTGCCACACTGCCGCGGTATTACCGGGCGGGCGGCTGGCGTGGCGCCTGGGTCGGGTTCGACCTCGCTGAGCTGGTCGTGTTCGTGGTTACCGGCTGGGCCGCCTACCGACGCCGCCAGATCCTCATCATCTGCCTGGTAGTGCTTGCCACCCTGCTGTGCTGCGATGCCTGGTTCGACGTCGTGCTGGATGCCAGGACCAAGGGATTCTTGCTGAGCCTGCTGTCAGCTGTGCTGATCGAGCTTCCGCTGGCGGCAGTGGCGATCCTGCTGGCGCGGCGGCTGATGCGGACGACGAACGCTGTCTTGCTCCGCAGTCAGGGTGTTTGCGGGCCCGTGCCGAGGCTGCGGAAGATACCGCTTGTCGGCATTAATCCCAGCCGTCCGTTCAGCGACGTGCTTGCTGAACCGAGTGAGCTAATGACCGAGCACGCTGAGCTGACGGCGGAGGTCGACTCCGGGCACCGGCAGCAATGAAGTAGCGGCTGCTGGCTCAGGCGGGTGTCTTGTCCGCGGCAGCGGCGGCGAGAGCCGGCCCGATGGCAGGGTATTCGAAGGTGAAGCCGGCCTGCTCGAGCCGCGCAGGCAGGGCCCTGCAGCTGCCGAGCAACTCAGTGGAGACCTCGCCGAGTGCCAGCCGCAATGCGCCGGACGGCACCGCGAACAACGCGGGCCGGTGCAGGTAAGCGGCAAGCGCCTTGGTCAGCTCGGCGTTGGTGGCCGGCGCTGGCGCGGTCAGGTTGACCGCACCGCTGAGGTCCGAGCGCTCGAGCAGGAACCGCACCGCGCGGATGTGATCGCTGAGGGTGATCCAGCTGATGTACTGACGGCCGTCGCCGAACTTGCCGCCGAGGCCAAGCCGGAACGGCAGCATCAGGCGGGGCAGTATCCCGCCGCGACTGGATAGCACGATGCCGGACCGTACGTTGGCGACCCGGATACCGGCTGCGCTCGCTGGCGCGGTGGCTGCCTCCCAGTCGCGTACCAGCATCGCCAGGAAACCGCTGCCGTTCGGAGCTGTCTCGTCGACGGTCCGGTCACCGGTATCGCCATACCAGCCGATGGCGGAGCCAGCGATGAGCACCGGCGGCGGCTTCGGCGCAGCGAGCATCGCACGGATGATGACGCTGGTGCTCTCGATCCTGCTGGCGCGTAGTTCCTGCTTCCGCGCTGGTGTCCAGCGGCCGCTGGCCACCGGTGCGCCGGACAAGTGCACGACCGCGTCGACGCCGTCGAGCGCATCGGGGCTGAGGCCGCCTTCAGGCGCGGACGGGTCCCAGCGCAGCTCTCCCGCGTTAGCCGGGGCCCGCCGGATCAGCCGGATCACGTTGGCTCCGCTGCCAGCAAGATCTTGCGCGAGCGCGGTGCCGATGAGGCCGGTCGAACCGGTGATGGCAACCCGCATGTCGGCCGCTCCCTCTGCTCGTCCTGACTGGCTATTCTTCCCACCTGCCAGGAAGGAGCTAACCGCAGCCACCCCTGCGGCTGCGCCTCGCTCGGCTCTGCCGCCTGAGCGCAGGACTCAGAGACCGAGTTCGGTTTCGAACGCGCCCTCCTCGAGCCGCTCCTTGATCGTGAGCAGGAAGCGGGCAGCGTCGGCACCGTCGACGAGCCGGTGGTCATAGGTGAGTGCCAGGTAGACCATCGAGCGGACGGTGATCACTTCGCCGAGAGCCGGATCCTCGACGACCACCGCGCGCTTGACGACCGTGCCGGTGCCGAGGATGCCGACCTGAGGCTGGTTGATGATAGGTGTGTCGAACAGCGCGCCGCGGCTGCCGGTGTTCGTCAGCGTGAAGGTGCCGCCCGACAGGTCGTCCGGGCTGACCTGGCCGGCCCTCGTGCGTGCGGCGAGGTCGGCGATCTTGCGTGCCAGGCCCCCGATATTCAGGTCGCCCGCGTTCTTGATCACCGGCACCATGAGACCGCGCTCAGTGTCCACGGCGACGCCGAGGTGCTCGGCATCGTGGTAGGTCACCTGACCCGATGCGGTGTCGATGACGGCGTTGAGCTTCGGGTGCACCTTCAGCGCTTCGACTGCGGCCAGGGCAAAGAACGGCAGGAATGAGAGCTTGACGCCTTCGCGGGCCTCGAATGCTCCCTTCGCCCGGTCGCGAAGCCGGGCGATAGCGGTGACGTCCGCCTCCACCACCGTTGTCAGCTGCGCCGAGGTCTGAAGAGACTCGACCATCCGCTGCGCGATCACCTGCCGCGCTCGCGACATGCGCTCGGTCGTCCCGCGCAGGCTGGAAGGCACGATGGCCGGCCGCAGGCGGGCAGCTTCCGCGTCAGCGGCTGCGACCGATGACGGGAACGGGGTTTGGGCCGGCGCGGCTGGCGCGACCGGCGCGGCGGGCGCCGGGGCGGGAGCGGCGGCCTGATACGCCGCCGGGACTGGCTGCGCTGCTGCCTGAGGCTGGCTCGCCGGGCCGCGCTGGCGGGCCGCCGCGTCGAGGATGTCTTGCTTGCGGATCCGTCCGCCGACTCCGGTGCCGGCCACTGTGGCCAGGTCTATGCCGTGCTCGGCAGCGAGCTTGCGGACTAGCGGGGTGACGTACGGGCCGTCGGTGACGTCCGGGGCGAACTGCGCGGGCGCGGCAGCCTGACCGTTGCCGCGCTCGTCATAGCCGGCGGGCTGGTAGGCCGCAGCAGGCTGGTATGGCGCAGCCGGCTGGGCAGCCTGCGGTGCGACCGCGGGCTCCGGGGCTGGCTGCACTGGCTGCGGAGCGGCGGGCGGCGGAGCCACAGCAGGCGCTGGCGCAGCAGGCGGCTGATAGCTGGCCGCAGGCTGCTGGTAAGACGGCGGAGCATAGCTGGGCGGCTGCTCTTGCGGCGGTGCCGGCTGGACTGGCTCGGGCCGGACTGGCTCGGGTTGTGCAGTCTGGGCAGCGGGTGCAGCCTGTACCGGAGGTGCAGTCTCCGCTGGCGGCGCCTGGGCGGCGGCCGGTGCTGCCGCAGCGGGCTGGCCCGCGACGCCGTCTTCGTCGATGACGGCCAGTTCGGCGCCAACGGCTACAGTCTCGTCCTCGGCGACGGTGATACCGCGCAGGACTCCGGAGACCGGAGACGGGATCTCGGTGTCGACCTTGTCAGTCGAGACCTCAAGCAGCGGCTCATCGGCCTGAACGTGCTCACCCTCCCGCTTCAGCCAGCGGGTGACTGTGCCCTCGGTGACGCTCTCACCGAGTTGTGGCATCGATACCGAGACCGACATGGCTCGC
>DATJNX010000074.1:0-23669 GCA_035507615.1 Streptosporangiaceae bacterium | reverse complement strand
GGCGTACCACGATCCTGTCTTCGAGCGGCTTCAGAACAACCTTGGTGGCGGTCGTCACGATCTGACCTCCCCCTCCGGAAAGGGCTAGCTGAATTAGAGAGTCGACCATGTCGGCCTGCCGTCGCGGGTGCCAGACCAACTGTGTCGCGTTAGCACTCTACCTCAGTGAGTGCCAGTTCCGTACGCTAGCCCCCCGGCTTTGCGACGTCAAACACGGGCCCCCGCTCCGGTAGTGCCGCGCTCAATGATGCAGGCGGGTCCGGAGCCGACGTGACGGTCTCAAGACCGCGGCGTCGCTCGCGATGGCGACGGCCCCGGCTAGCGGCAAGCCCACGGCGACAGCCCGGAACGACGCCTCCGCGGGCGAGGCATTCGTCCCTTGGCCGGTAAGGCTAAGGCTGACCAAGCCGTAGTTCGCCGCGTTAGTTCGGACTTGCAGGGCACCGGTGACACCACCAAGCGCAGCCGGCTTGAAGGACACGCGCAGCCTCAGCCTGGCGCCGGCCCCGAGCACAACCGGGAACTTGACCGCGCGGCCGCGATGGGTCACCGACCTGACCTTGAACGGCGCGCTTCCGGACGGCTCAGCGACCGAGATGCGGCGCACCTTGACGCGATGCGCGACCGTGACGATCATCGCAACGGTACGGGACTTGCCGACCGCGACCGCGCCGAAATTGACCGGACGCGCTGTGACCGGTGCGCCGTCCGGGCTGCCGAAGGCCAGCACGTCGCCGTCCCTGGTGCCGACGTAGACACGGCCATTGTCCGTCGCCGGAATGGTGAACTTCGCCGCCGTTCCGATCGGTGCTGACCAGACCGGAGCCATCTGGCACGGGACAACGCAGCCTTTCGGTGGCTCTGCGGCGAACGCATCGAGAGTGCCGTCCGCCCCGCTGCTGCCAGCGGAGTAGACCTCCCAGACGAGAGCTGACGCCCGGTCGTTGCCGTTGGAGGTGACTACGGGCGAGCCGGAGGTGTAGCCGAACGGCGTCGTGCTGTTGGCCACGTCAGTCACTGTGGGACCACCTGATCCGGTTGCGCCGAATCGCAGATAGCGCATCACGTCGCCTTTTCCGACGTAGTAAGCGAAGTCGGGCGTGCTGCTGGCGTTGACAGTGGAGACCGGGCCGAACGCGGCAGGATGCCCCCACAGGCCGGCGTACGGACCGGCTTCAGCGAGAACGCGATCGGTGCCGCCGGGGCCCTGCTCGCGGCCACCCAGGTTGTCGCGGTTCAGCACGAAGACCCTGCCGTCCTTGCCAGCCTGGATCAGCAGCGCGTGATCTGCCGGGGTGCCGAACGGCAGCCCGACCGGACCGCCTGAGCCGAAGTCCTCGTTGTTCGTGTCGAGTGTGGGCGCGTTGGCCGGGCTGAAGAAGTCTGCCGCGGACAGCGCCCCGTTCGCGCCCACGCTGAGCCTGACGACGGCGTCGCCTAGCTGAGGCGGCGGACTGGTACCCGGGCCGGCCGGTGGTGACGGGCCGTTACCGGTCGACAGGAAGATGCGGCCCGGGCCGTCCGACATCAGGCCACCGCCACCGAGCCAGATCCCGGCCTGGTCGCCGGTCGTTCCAGCCTCGGCGGTCCACAAGGTCAGATGCCTGGTAGCGGTGTTAACCCCGGCAACGTAGCCCAGGTAGTGCGGGTAGTCGCAATAGGAGGCAAACGCAACGTAGATCGCGCCGCCAAGCAGCAGCAAGCCTGCTCGCTGCCGTTCGGTCAGCGGATTGAACGAGTCAGCGGAGTCGTTGACCGGGGAGCCCTTGATCGCAACCGGCCAGCCTGGCAGCACATGGCCGGTGCCGAGGTTAAGCGCGTATGTGTACATGTGCGGGCTGGTCACGCTAGGTCCGTTGTTGACGAGGGCCACCAGGTAGACCGCGTGGGTAGCCGGGTCGTAGACCGGGGCGCTGGTAATGCCGATGTCCGGCATGAGGTCGCGGCAGCCCATTGCAGTCCACGGCTCCGGCTTCCCGAGTGAATCCGACCATTTGATTGCGCCGGTTGCAGCGTTGAGCCCGTACACATGGTTGGTCTCGGTCGCCACGATAAGCGTGTTGCCAACCACCAGCGGCTGGGCGTAGATCTGCCCGTTCAGGTGCCTGGTGAAGATCCTCCCGAACGTCGCCCCTCCGACCGGCCCGCCGTCGCTCACCGGAGCCAGCCTCGGCTCGGCCGGGTCCCAGCCGGTCCGCAGATCGTTCAGGGAAGCCGTCACGTCATCGGCGTGCGCTGCAGTCACCGGGATCCGGGGCAGCACGCCTGCCCCGGCCACCGCCATCGCAACGACGACCGTCAGCGCGGCGAGGATGGCTGCCGGACGCCGCAGTAAGACCCTGCGGGACCAGTACGACTGCCGCGCAGCCCGGTGCCGCGCAGCCCGGTGCCGCGCACCACTGCGGGACGAGGCCCGGTCCCGAGAACCCCCGGGCCGCGACGAACCGTGTTGCAACGAACCGTGTTGCAACGAACCGTGCAGCAAAGCACCGTGCAGCAAAGCACCGTGCAGCAGACGCGAGCGCATGGGTGTTCGCTTTCCAGGCCGCCCCGGCAGTGCCAGAGCCGCCGCAGTCAGATGGCCTGTGCACGCACCGGAACTAGCAAGTTACTGTGCGTGAGCTTTCAGTGAGTGACTCTAGAACCAAGACTGCGGGCCCGGCTGGTACGACACGGCTACACCGCGGTAACCGCCGTCACCGGAAGCGAGGAGTCGGCAGCAAAATCGAGCCCGGTCGGCCCAACGCCCCTGGCCATCAGTTCGGCGCCGAGCGCGGCGACCATCGCGCCGTTGTCAGTGCACAATCCCGGTCGCGGTACCCGCAGCCGCAACCCGGCCGCCTCACACCGCTCGAGCGCCAGAGCGCGCAACCTTGAGTTGGCGGCCACTCCGCCACCGATGATCAGGTGGTCCACGCCGTGCGCCTGGCATGCCGCGACCGCCTTGCGGGTCAGCACGTCGGCGACAGCCTCCTGGAAGGACGCGGCCACGTCGGCTACCGGCACCGGTTCGCCGGCGGCCTCGCGTGCCTCCACCCAGCGTGCAACCGAGGTCTTCAGGCCAGAGAACGAGAAGTCATGAGTGCCGTCCCGGTATTTGCCGCGCGGGAACGCGATCTGGTCGCGAACTCCAGTCGCTGCCGCCCGGTCGATATGCGGGCCGCCCGGAAAAGGCAGCCCGAGCACTCGGGCCACCTTGTCGAATGCCTCGCCTGCAGCGTCGTCGATGGTCGCGCCGAGCGGCACGACCTCCGCTGCCACATCTGGCACGAGCAGCAGCGACGAATGTCCGCCCGACACCAGCAGCGCGATGGCCGGGGCCGGCAGCGCGCCGTGCTCAAGCTGATCCACGGCCACATGCGCGGCCAGATGGTTGACGCCATAGAGCGGCTTGCCGGTGGCGATCGCGTAGGCCTTGGCGGCACTGACCCCGACTAGCAGCGCCCCGGCCAGGCCAGGGCCAGCGGTGACCGCGATCGCGTCGACGTCGGCCAGCAGCACCCCTGCGGACTCCAGCGCGCGGTCCACGGTCGGCACCATGGCCTCCAGGTGAGCCCGGCTCGCGACTTCCGGCACCACGCCGCCGAACCTGGCATGCTCCGCGACGCTGGAAGCTACCGCGTCGGCCAGCAGTTCATAACCGCGAACCAGCCCGACGCCGGTCTCATCGCAGGACGTCTCGATGCCGAGCACCAGCGGCGCCGTCACGTTGCTTCTCCTGCCTGCCAGGTCGCCTGGTCGCAGCCAGTTTCCGGCGGCCGGGCCGAACCATTGGCCGCTGACTCGCCGGCCGCACCCGGCCGGAGCACGCCGGCCAGGCTGCGCCGCATGACGATCGCATCCATCCCGGATGGCTGGTAATAGCCGCGCCTGACGCCGATGTCAGCGAAACCCCACCAGCGGTAAAGCCGCTGCGCGCGCTCGTTATCAGCCCGGACCTCCAGGAAGATCTCGGTACAGCCGCGCCGGACGGCCTCCTGCATCAGATCGCCCAGTAGCTGCGAGCCGATGCCCTGACCCCAGTACTCAGCGGCGACAGCGATCGTCAGCACGTCCGCCTGGCCGCCGGCGGCCAGCAGGCCGGCGTAGCCGATAATCGTGCCAGCCTCCTCGGCGACAAGGTAGTGCCGGCTGGCCGGCTGCTGGCCGAGCTCGCCAGCCAGCATCTGCCGGGACCACGCTTCGTCACCGAACAAGGCAAGCTCCAGCGCGATCACATTATCGAGATCAGCGCTGACCATCGGGCGCAGGCTCGGGCTCACGGGGTTACTCGCTTCGGCTTGCCCGGCTCGCGTGCATCCGGCCTGCGCAGGTAGAGCGGCACGGCAGGCTGGGCCGCCTCGTCCCGCGCTAGCCGGCCGGCCGCGATGGATGCGAGTTGTCCCGCGGAGGGAAACGAGGGATTGAGCGGCCGGTCGCTCAGCTCCGGGTAGAGCCTGGCGCCCTCCCCGGCAACGGCCAGGCCCGAAGGCAGATCGGCCGGCCGGCTCACCTGCGGCCCGTAGCTGCGTCGGCCGTCTGCGCAGTAGCGGGCCCAGTACACTTCCCGGCGCCGCGCGTCAGTGGCGACCAAGAACTCGCTCCCGGCAGCCTCGGTCTGCGCCGCCGCGGCGATCACGTCTAGCGAGCACACCCCGTCGATCCTGATCCCGAGCGCGCTGGCCAGCACGCGGGCAGTGACCAGGCCGGCGCGCAGTCCGGTGTAGGGACCGGGCCCGGTGCCGACGGCGACCGCCGTCAAGTCCCCGCGGCCGGCGCCGACGCTGCGCAGCGCCTTGTCGATGAAGACGGCGAGCAGCTCGCCATGCCTGCGGCCGTCGACGGCGGACTCCTCGGCGATTACGGCGGCGCCATCATGCAGGGCCACCGTCACCGCCGACGTCGCGGTGTCAAAGGCGAGCAGCAGCACGGTTGATCAGCCTAGTGAGGAAGCGCCGATGCTTCGACCTAAGGCCGGCCGAGCCGGTCAGGCGGCGGGCTCGGTAAGCGACTTCGCCAGCACGTCCCTCGCCGCGGCCTCGGCACCCGCCTCCAGCGTGCTGACGGACACCGGCCCGAACCCGTGCCCGGACTCCTGCCCGGACAACGAGGCTGTGATGAGCACGTTCCGGTCGCGGATCACGACAGTCACGACGTCCGTCAGGATCCCGTCGGCATGCTCGGTCTGCACCGCCGCGAACGCCTGCTGACCAGTCTTGGCCAGCGTGGTGATCTGCGCTGCCGACAGCAGCGACTTCGCCTTCGCGGTCCTTGGCGGCTTCAGCAGGTTCTGGTACGTCAGCGCGTAACTGTTCTGCGCGTTGGCCGACGCGCTGCCAGGCGCGCTGCCGGCCGCAGTCGCCGCCGCGAACGGCTGGTAGGCCTGCGCGGACACTTCCAGCACGAGGAAATCCGGCTTGCGGTCCAGAGTGAAGCTGCACTGGCTCTGCGTGCTCTCCGAGATCTCGCTCGCCACGCTCCGGCCGGGATCCGGCAGGTACTGACTGAGCACGGTGTTGCTTACGCTGCCGCAGGTACTGGGGACCGCCTTGAACTCGCCGGGCAGCAGTGACGTCACGTACGGGAGCGGCTTAGGCGTGTGGTGAGTCAGCAGCGCGGTGATCCCGGCAGCGACTACGCAGACCACGATGGCGAGCCCGCACCAGCGGTATACGCGACGGCGCGATTTACGCAGCCTGGTCGCGGCTGCCCGGCCCCGCCGGCTCGGTCGCCCTGGCCTCTCGTCGCCAGCGGCCGGGTCATCCAGTTCTACGGGCGCCTGCCGCTGGCCCGGGGCGTGATTGGCATAACTGCGGCCGGCGTAGCTGTCGTCGTCGGTGATCGTGCTGCGCGTGCCGGCATGCCGCCGTACGGTACTTGCCGCCCTGACCGGGTAGTCATTCGGCCCTGCCCAGGGTGGCTGCTCATCCTCGGGGTCAGGCCCGAAGCCATCGAACTGCCGCCAGTCGTCCCGGTCCGCCCGGCGTGTCCGGTCCTGCGCGCGGTCATGCCGCCCTCGATGGTCGGACTCAGGCGGCCGGGCCGGCCGACGGGGCGGGGAGCCCTGCTGGGCCACGGCACGCCTCCTGATGGCTGATCGGAGCCGCGGGCGCTCCCGGCAAGGACCCGCTGGACTCACCGGCAGTGTAGTGGCGCGAACAGTGCCGCGGAGGACAATTCGGAACGCGCCCGGCCACTGCGCCGGAGGCAAAACCGGGCGGGTCAGCGGCCGGTCCAGCCAGCTGCCCGGCCAGTACCCGATGATGAGTGCCGGTTCAGATCGGCCGGTGCTAGTTCAGATCGGCCGGTGCTAGTTCAGATCGGCTAGCGCCAGTCTGGCCGCATCGGCCACGGCCGCGTCGCGCCACCGCTCGCCCCAGCCCTGCACCCAGACGGTCCGCCGGATGTCGGCCTCCCCGGTATCGTCCGGGTCGGCAGCGGCCGCCTGTTCGCCGGCCGAGATCCTGACCGACAGGAAGCTCGGCGCGAGATCCTCGACTAGCCCATCCCCCCACTCGACCACCGTGATCGCCGTCGCCAGGTCGGTATCCAGGTCCAGGTCATCCACCTCGGCGCGGCTGCCGAGCCGGTAAGCGTCGGCATGCACCAGGTCCGGACCTTCGGACAGGCTCGGATGCACCCTGGCGATGACAAACGTCGGTGAGGTAACCGAGCCGCGAACGCCGAGGCCCGCCCCGATGCCCTGGGTCAGGGTGGTCTTGCCCGCACCGAGCGGCCCTGAGAGCAGCACGAGGTCACCGGCTCGCAGCAGGCTGGCTAGCCGGCGGCCGAGACTGCGCATCTGCTCGGCCGTCGGCACGCTGATCTCTTCGTCGACGCCTGGCTCGTCTGGGGTCATGCGGGTCGCCGGCTCGCCGACTCGTCGAGCGCCAGAGCCACCAGATCGGATATCTCCTCTGTCACGACCTCCGGTCGTTCCAGGATGACCATGTGGCCGGCCGCGGGTATCCGCACCAGGCTGGCGCCAGGAATCGCGGCAGCCACCTCAGCGGTCTGGTCGGATGCGACGAGCCGGTCCTCCATGCCGGTGATGACGAGGGTGGGCACCTGGCCGATTGTCGGCAGCGCTTCGCGCTCGTCATGCTCGGTGAGGGCTAGGTAAAAGTCGGCTACCACATCGATGGGCGTAGCCCGGATCATCTGCTCGAGGAAGTCGACAACAGTAGGGCTCACGTCAGGGTCGCCGAACGCGATGAACCTGGTGGAGAGGAACGCGAGGTCACCAGCCGCCCCGCGAAGCCGCTCGGTTAGCTCCGTCGCCCTGCGGCCGCTCGACGATCCCCGCAGCAGCGCCGGAGCGGCCCAGCGGCCGACAGGACGCAGCGGCCCTGGCATCCAGCCCGTCGGGTCCACCAGTGCGGTGGTCGAGATCAGCACCACGCCAATGACCGTGGTGCCGAACAACTCCGGACGCTGGTCCGCCAGCGCCATGATCGCCATGCCGCCCATCGAGTGCCCGACCAGCACCACGGGCGCGCCGGGGGGTACCGTCGCGGCGAGCACGGCGGCGAGGTCACGGCCGAGCTGGCCGATGCTGATGCGGGCCGGATCACTGCGCCCGGACCTGCCGTGACTGCGCTGGTCCCAGAACACCAGGCGGTAATCGTCCTCCAGGTCCTGGCGCTGGTAGTGCCAGACCTCATGGCTGAGCGTGTAGCCATGACAGAACACGATGGTGACCGGGGAGTCCTCGGCTCCGCAGACCTCGGCGTACAGGCGCACCCCGTCGTCGGCGGTCACACTCAGCGGGCGGCCCCGAAGCTGGCCGAATGGCTCGTTCGCCGCCGGATCGGGCCGCAGCCGGATCCGGCCCACCGCGACCTTCTCCGCTGCGATCACCGCGCCGGCTGAGGCGGCCGCGACCCCGGTAGCCAGCCCTGCGACGCTAGAAAGCCGTCGCCACCTGACCATCGGTTCTCCCGTCTGCGGCCTGCGCCGCCACATGCCCGGTCCCGGTGCCGGTCCCGGCTGCAGCAGTGCCAGGCGCCGACGCACCTTCCCCGGCCGCAGTTACCCCAGAGTAAGTTCTCGGCACCTTCCCGGTAAACCGCGTGACAATCTCGTAAGCGAGCGTCCCGAGCGCCTCGCCCCACTCCTGAGCCGTCGGCTCGCCGTGGTCGCCGGGCCCGAAGACGATAACCTCGTCGCCGGCCTCCGACGGACCGTCTCCGAGATCAAGGACGATGTGGTTCAGGTTGACGGTCCCCGCGATGGAAACCCGCCTGCGCCGTGTGAAGAGCAGCCCGGCCGCGTTTGTCGCGTGCCTCGGTATCCCCTCGTTGTAGCCGAGCGGAAGGACGCCGAGCAGCGTATCGGCGCTGGTGGTGTAGCGGTGCGCGTATGACACCGGCGTACTGGCCGGCACGCGCTTCACCTGGATCAGGCGCGCCCGCAAGGTCATGGCGGGGCGGAGCCAGTCCGGCGCGCCGCCGGGCAGCGTGCACAGGCCGAAGACAGCCCCGCCGGGCCGGACCAGGTCGAAGTAGGACTCGGGCAGCGTCAGAGTTGCCGGGCCGTTGGCGAGGTGACGGACCTCGGGCTTCGCCCCGGCTCGCTCGGCCACGTCGACCGCAGCGCGGAAAGCCTCCAGTTGCTGCCCGATCGTCGGGTGATCCGGGATGTCGGCGCACGCGAAATGGGACCACACACCGACGATCTTGACGTGCCCGGCTGACTGCGCCGCTAGCGCCGCGTCGACCAGGGCGGGCCAGTCGGCCGCGATCGCGCCACCGCGGCTCATGCCGGTGTCGGCCTCCAGGTGCAGCCTGGCCGGCTTGCCTGTCCCCTCGGCGGCCAGCGCGATCTGGGCTACGAGCGCAGCAGAACCGACGGTCAGGTCAATCTCATGGCGGATGGCCTCGGCGTGCGGCGAGTCCGGGCTGCCGTGCAGGCTCAGCACCGGCACGGTCATCCCGGCTTTGCGCAGCGCAATCGCATCCGCGACATGAACGACGCCAAGCCAGGTCGCGCCGCCGGCCAGCGCTGCCCTGGCCGACGCCAGCATGCCGTGACCATAGGCGTCGGACTTGACTACCGCCATCACCTGAGCGGCGCCGACGTGCCGGCCGATGGCGGCGACGTTCGCCTGGATCGCGTCCAGATCGACGACTGCTTCCGGGTGACCGTCCATGACCATTCAGTGTGCCAGCAGCAACGTAGCAGTTTGGCCCGGCTGCCGCGGACGGGCGGGCTGCGGCGGGTGGCGTGAGCCCCGTTCCCGGCCTTAACTGTCGTTGCTTGTAACCGCACGGATCGCCGCCGGGATCGCGCCGATCAGATCGCTGGCGCCGATCGGGGCGTCGTCCGCAGCAAGCCGGCCGGCCATGCCGTGCAGGTATGCGGCCGCCGCTGCGGCTTCCGGGGCGGCGAGCCCTTGCGCGAGCAGCGAGCCAGCCAGGCCGGACAGCACGTCGCCGGAGCCCGCGGTGGCCAACCAGCTGGTGCCAGTGGAGTTCACCAGGACAGGCTTGCTGGCGTCCGGGCTGGCGATGACCGTCGTGGAGCCCTTGAGCAGCACGGTTATGCCCAGCTCGGATGCGGCCGCCCGGACGTAGTGCAAGCGGCGAGCCTCGATGTCGGCGCGGTCAGCCGCCAGGAGCCGGGCTAGCTCGCCGGCGTGCGGCGTGATCAACACGGGGGCATCCCGGCGCAGCAGATCGAGGCGCCCGGCCAGCACAGTCAGGCCGTCGGCATCGACCAGCACCGGCACGTCGCTCGCCAGGACGGCGGCAAGCAGCGCGGCAGCGTCCGGCCCGGTGCCGATGCCAGGCCCGACAGCCCAGGCCTGAACCCGGCCGGCAGCCTTGATCGCGTCAGCCGGGTGATCCGGGTCATAGGTGGTCAGCACCGTTTCCGGCCAGTGCTGCCGGACCGCTCCGACGGCTACCTCCGCCGATACGAACCGGACCATGCCCGCTCCGCCGTGGATGGCCCCGCCGCAGGACAGCACTGCGGCACCGGTGTACTGATCGCTGCCGGCCACCAGGCCGAGGACGCCGCGGCGGTACTTGTCGGACTCCGCCCCCGGCCGAGGTAGCAGCGCGGCAACGTCTGCTGCCTGGAGCGAAACGAGATCGGGAACGGGCAAGTAGGGGGCCAGGCCGATATCAATGAGCTCGGTCAAGCCAGCGAAGCCGGCTCCCGGATCGACCAGCACGCCGGGCTTGATGGTGCCGAACGTCACTGTTACGTCAGCCTGGATCGCCGCGCCATGCACTTCCCCGGTATCGGAGTCGATGCCGCTGGGCACGTCGACCGCGACCACCACTGCGCCGTCGTCGCGGGCCTGGCTGATCAGCGGGACCAGCGAGGCCGCGGGCTCGCGCAGGCCTCCGTGGCCGCCGATCCCGGTAATGCCATCCAGGATCAGGTCGGCTGCCGCGATGGCGTCCGCAGCGGCGGGCGCGATGGCCGGCACTGTCGCGGGCGATCCCGGGACGTCGTGCGCCACTGCCGCCGTGACCTGGCCGCCACGGGCGACGAGTTCCCGCGCGGCTGCTTCGTGCAGCTTCGATCCGGCGGAGATCGCGGTTACCACGGCGCCACGCCCGGCCAGGCGGGCGCCGGCGTAAAGGGCATCGCCGCCGTTGTCGCCGCTGCCCGCGACCACCACGACCGGCGAGCCGTAGACCTGGTCGAGCAAGCTCGCGCACACTGAGGCCAGCCCGGCCGCGGCGCGCTGCATGAGCACGCCGTCCGGAAGCTTGGTCATCAGTTCCTGCTCGGCGGCCCGCACCGCGGTCACCTGATGCGCGTTTCTCATCGCCCGTCCTCACCGTCCCGCGTTACGGCGACCCGCCACGGCGCTACCGGCGGCACAGCACGAGCCTGCCCTGATCATCGCTCGGCAACCACCATGGCCACGCACACGCCGGCGTCGTGGCTGATGGAGACGTGCCAGCTTGTTACCCCGAGGCTGGCCGCCACGGCGGCGACGGTTCCGCTGATTCGCAGAACCGGTGCGCCGCTCTCGTCGTGATCGATGATTGCGTCAGTCCATCGCAGTCCGCGCGGGGCGCCGAGTGCTTTGGCGACCGCTTCCTTGGCAGCGAAGCACCCGGCCAGCGACCAGATCGGCAGACTGCGTTCGCTCTCAGCGAACAAGCGGACTGCCAGCGCGGGCGACCGGGCGAGCGCGCGCTCGAGCCGGGAGATCTCGGCGACGTCGACGCCGATACCCACGATCATGCGCTAAGCCTGCCACGCAGCCGGCCGGCCACCGGAGCTGGTTCCATGATCGATGTTGATTTAGTGGGGTCACAGCCCCACTAAATCAACATCGATCATGAACCGCGGCGGGCCGGCGAGCTAGTCGAGCGCCCTGATCGCGTCGGCGAGGCGCTTAGCCAGCCGGTCGGCCTGGCCAGCGTCCTCAGCTTCGACCATCACCCGGACTGCGGGCTCGGTGCCGCTCGGCCGGACAAGTACCCGGCCAGCGTCACCGAGTTCCGACTCCGCGGCAGTCACCGCGTCGGCAAGCGCTGGAGACGCGCTCACCCGATTCTTGTCGACGCCCGGCACGTTGATGAGGACCTGCGGATATCTGGTCATCACGCCTGCCAGCGCAGCCAGCGGCTGGCGCTGACGGGCCGTCTCGGCGAGCAGGTGCAAGCCCGTCAGCATGCCGTCACCGGTCGTTGCGTGATCGAGCATGATGATGTGGCCAGACTGCTCGCCACCGAGCACGAACTTGCCGTCCAGCATCGCCTTGATGAGGTACCGGTCGCCCACCGGCGTCTCGACAATGTTGATGCCCGCCGCGCGCATCGCGTGCCGGAAGCCGAGGTTCGACATCACCGACGCGACTACGGTGTCGCCAGCCAGCCTGCCGTCGGCCTTGAGCGCAATGGCCAGCACCGCCAGGATCTGGTCTCCGTCCACGACCTGACCGGACGCGTCGACTGCCAGGCACCGGTCAGCGTCGCCGTCATGCGCGATGCCCGCGTCGGCTTCTGCTTCGCGCACTGCGGCCGAGAGGGCGCCAAGACTGGTGGAGCCGCAGCCTGCATTGATATTGAGCCCGTCCGGGTCGGCCCCGATCGTGATGACGTCCGCGCCAGCCCGGCGCAGCAGCTCCGGTGCGTACCGGGAGGCGGCACCGTGTGCGCAGTCCACCACGACGCGCAGGCCGGCCAACGGCGGAGCGGGATAGCCCGGCCGGCCTTGCACGGTGCTCAGCAGGTGCGTCAGGTACTCCTCGCCCTGATCCGGCGCATCGGTGACCCGGCCGAAGCCATCGGCTGGCACTCCGTAGGGACCCCTGCTGAGCGACCCGGGAGCGCTCTCGCTCACCAGCCCGATTCCGGCAGCCGGGCCGCGCCCGTCGGCCAGCCCGGCAGCCATCTCACTGCCGCCAAACAGCCTGGCCTCGATCTCGTACTCCACCGCGTCCGGCAGCTTGACGCCGCCGCGGCCGAAGAACTTGATCCCGTTGTCCGGCGCGGGATTGTGGCTGGCCGACAGCACGACGCCGAATTCGGCACCCATCGCGGCTGTCAGGTAGGCAACGCCCGGCGTCGGGATCACTCCGAGCCGCACCGCGTCGATTCCGGCGGCTGCAAGGCCGGCGACCACCGCTGCTTCGAGGAACTCGCCGGATACCCGCGGGTCCCGGCCGATCACGGCGAACGGGCGCCGCCCGGAACCGGGCGAGCGGCTGGCTGCATCAGACTCGGTGAGCACGCTGGCCGCCGCCGCCGCCAAGTCCATGGCGAGACCTGCGGTCAGCTCACGCCCGGCGACGCCCCTGACACCGTCCGTACCAAAAAGCTGGCCCATCGCCTGCCAAGATCCTCCGTGCCGCGCTGGCTAGCGCGGTTAGCGCTTGGAGTACTGCGGGGCCTTGCGAGCCTTCTTCAGGCCAGCCTTCTTGCGTTCGGTCACTCGGGCGTCCCTGGTGAGGAACCCCGCTCGCTTGAGAGTAGGACGGCTGTCCGGGTCGACGAGCGTCAGTGCCCTGGCAATACCTAGCCGCAGCGCGCCTGCCTGTCCGCTGACACCGCCGCCGTCAATGCGAGCCACTACATCGAACTGATCCTCAGCACCGAGCGCCACGAACGGCTCGCTGATCAGCTGCTGATGCACCTTGTTCGGGAAGTAGACCTCGAGCGCCCGGTCGTTGATCTTCCACTGGCCAGTGCCCGGCTGGATCCGGACCCGCGCGATGGCTTCCTTGCGGCGGCCTGTTCCGAGTGCCGTGCCAGTCACCACCGGCTTCCGGGCAGCCGGCCTGGGCTGGGCGTTATCGCCGGTCGATGTCGTGTACTCCGACAGGTGCTCCTCGGGCGCATCGGCGTCCGGTGCGGCTTCCAGCGTCTCAGTGGGCTCGGCCACGTTGTCTTCCTCTAACTTCCCGCTTGAATCTCTAGCCTGGCTCTTGACGTTACTTGGCGCCGGCCTGCTGCTCTACCTGGGTGATCTCGAACGGCACCGGCTGCTGCGCCTTGTGCGGGTGGTCAGGGCCCGCGTAGACCTTGAGCTTGCGCAGCATCTGACGGCCGAGAGCGTTCTTGGGGAGCATGCCCTTGACAGCCTTCTCCACGGCGCGCTCAGGATTCGTGGCCATCAACTGGGCGTAAGAGACCGAGTGCAGCCCGCCCGGATAACCGCTGTGCCGGTAGGCCATCTTGTCGTGCAGCTTGTTCCCGCTGATGGCGACCTTGGCGGCGTTCACGATGATGACGAAGTCGCCAGTGTCCACGTGCGGGGCGAAGACTGGCTTGTGCTTGCCGCGCAGCAGCACCGCCGCCTGGCTGGCCAGCCGGCCGAGTACGACGTCCGATGCGTCGATCACATGCCATTGGCGCTGGATGTCAGCTGCCCTCGGGCTGAAAGTGCGCACAGTCATAAGCCTTCGCGTGTGGGTCCTGAATCTCTGGCCCGCGCCGGGACATATCTGCCGGGGCGCGAGAATCCGCAGGTACTGGCTGCAGCTCACCTGCCGCTGGGGCACGACGGGCATGCCGGTACGCATGGATGCCCAAGAAGGATACCGGCCGCTGCCTGCAACGGTCAAAGCGAGCCGGCTAGACGTCGGCGGCTACCAGCCCAGCCACACCCGTCAGCCCGCCTGCCGAGCGGCTGCCCGGACGCGGTCAACCGACCAGAAACCCGCGACCAGCCGAAACCCTGCAGCCCAGGGCGATACGCTCAACCGCATGCGAATCCCCGATAACGACGGCGCCGGCCAGCGGAGCCCTCGGCGCTTCGGACGGGGAGCACGCCCGGGCAGCGATCAGGACAACGCCGACCAGGCTTCCAGCGGCCGGGAAGCCACCAGGCGGCGCGGCGGCAGTCACGCCGGCGGCGGCACGCCCGACAGTTCCGGCGTCAGCCCTTCTAAGGCGGGAACGGGCACTAGCTCAGCGCGGCATAGCGCCTGGCCGGCCAGCAGCGGGAGCACTGGGCGCGGTGACACTTCCGCCGATGGCTCTTCGGTGTTCGCGCCTCGCTACGACGTCAACGTACCCGGCGTCGCCGCAGGTCAAGGACGACCCGGCGCTCCCGGCTCGTCCTGGTACGGATCGGCGGCGGGTGGCGCCGCTGGCAAAGGACCGGTCCGCGGTTACCCGCCAGCACCCGGTCAGCCGGCGCCGATGTACCCGCCGGGCCAGTTCGCGGCGTGGAATCTCGGCCAGGACGGCCCGTCAGCGGCGTCGCAGCCAGGCGGCGACCGTGACCTGACGGCTCGGGCACGCCGCGATTCCGGCCTGCCCGACCAGTCAAGCCGCCCGACGGCACAGGCAGCGGAGGCTGGCTCCCGGTACTACGACGGCTCTGGCGCTGAGCCTGGCTACTCAGTCCTCGCCGTCAGCGATCCGGCGGCCGACGTGACGTCTACCCAGACCTGGGAGGCGGTCGGCGACGGCCGGTCGACGGGTACCTGGACGGCTCCGGCGCGGCCTGGCGCGGGACCTGACGGGCCAGAAGCCACCCGCCGGGCGCGCTCCAGCGGCCCGAGGCAGACGTCCGGCCGGCACAGTGCCCCGCCGGATGCCGCCCGGCCGGACGTCGCTCCGCAGGATTTCGCCCGTTCGGACACGGCGCTGCCGGACCCCGCCTGGCCAGTAGCGGCCGATCCGGGCACCGGCTGGCCAGGCGTCACCCAGCCGGGCACGGCGGGGCGCGACGACATCTGGCCCGGCAGCTCAGCGGTCGACAGTGCATGGCCAGCCACGCGGAGGCCCGAGTCCGGCCGGCGAGCTGGGCCCGACTCGGGCGGGTTCGACCAGGTGGCGACCGACCGTGACCGCCCGGGGCGCTCCGGCAGCGACGCTAACGGCCCCGGCGACGTCGGCAGCACAGACAGCTCCCAGCGGCGCAGCGGCGGCCACAGCCGCCCGCAGGCTACGGTGCGCAGCCAGTCGCTGCCCGGAGCCGTGCGGGCTGCCGAGCCCGAGCCAGGCCCAGCGCCGGGCAAGCGCTCAAGTACCCGGAAACGTTCGGCTGGCAGCAACCGCCCTGGCGGCGGCAAGCGGTCCGCCGGCCCAGGCCGCCCGGCCAGCGTCAAGCTCGCCATGACAGTTGCCCTGCTGCTCGTCCTCACCGCCGCCGGAACCCTGGCCTACACGGTCCTGCACAACGGGGACAAGCCGAAGCCCGTCAGCACGGCGAACACCAATCAGCCCAAGATCACGCCGAGCGCCTCGCCGAGCGCCTCGCTGGGACCGTACGGCCACATCGCCTCCCGGCAATCAGATCCCCAGGCGCTGACCGTTGCGCAGCTGTTCCCGGCGAGCTTCACGGTGAGTGGCAAGCCGGTCACTCTGACGGCGAGCGCGATCAGCAGGCGCTGCGGCGGGGCGCTCACCGGGTCGAATATCCAGTCGGCCGTCAGCTCCGCGCATTGCGACCAGGCTGTCCGTGCGACCTACCTGTCCAGCTCACAGGGCCTGATGGGGACGGTCGGCGTGCTCAACCTCAGCAGCGCCGCCCGCGCCGCGAAGGCCGCCAAAGCCGCCGACGCCGACGACTTCATCAGCCAGCTCAAAGGGAAACGCGGCCCGACACGCAAGATCGGCAACGGGACCGGCATCGAGGAGGCCCTCGCCAAGGGCCATTACCTCATCCTCATCTGGGCAGAATTCACCAGCTTGCGGAAGCCCCGAACAGCGGCCCAGCGGACCAAGGTCGAGGATTTCATGACCGAATTGCTGGACAACACCGCTAACGTCAGCCTCACCACCAGGATGCTCACCGGCACGGCATGACGACGGCGGCCTGACCGCAGTCAGCCCGCCAGAGCGAGCGCGTTCCCGGTATCTCAGCTCAAGGTTCTTAGCTGCCGGGTCGCGGCCGCGCGGCTTGCCATTGCGGCAGGCTCGGGATAACCGACTTCCTCGAGGCACAGCGGGTGCGGCGGGGCAACCCTGGCGGCCGGATCACGCCTCCCGGCGGCCAGCAGCTCGCCTAGCCACTCGACGGGCTTGCCGCCGTCGCCGACCGACAGCAGCGCGCCGGTCAGCGCTCGGACCATGTTGTGGCAGAAGGCATCCGCGACTACGGTGGCGACGGCCACACCCGGCTCGCCTGCGGCCCAGTCCAGCCGGAGCAGTTCGCGGATGGTGGTCGCCCCCGGCCGGCTGCGGCAGAACGCGGCGAAGTCGTGCTCGCCCAGGCACGCTCGGGCCGCCTCGTTCATCCGGTCGAGGTCGAGCCGGGCGGAGTACCAGAGGGTGTCGTGCCGCCGCAACGGGTCGGCCTGGGCAGGGTCGTCGCAGACCCGGTAGGAGTAGCGCCGCCAGATCGCCGAGTACCGCGCGTCGAAGCCAGCAGGCGCCGGGGCGATCGCGATCACCCGCACTGATGCCGGTAGCAGCCGGGCCAGTCTGCGCTCTGCTGATCCGGTCGAGGCGGCCCAGCTCTCGACTGGGACGTCCGCGTGCGCGACCTGGCCGCGCGCGTGCACCCCGGCATCGGTCCGGCCTGCCACGGTAAGGGACGGGGTCTGCCGAAGGCGCAGAACCCTGTAGAGGGCCTCCTCGACCGTTTGCTGAACGGTGGGCTGTCCGGGCTGGGTCGCCCAGCCATGAAAGGCCGAGCCGTCATAGCGCAGATCCAGCCGCAGCCGGATCGTGCCGAAGCCGGCTGCGGGCTCCGGTTCCGGCTCAGCCGCGGGAGCAAGCCCAGCGCAGTCGAGGCTGGCCGGGAATTCCCGGCCAGCCTCCCCCTCGGATTCAGCCCCGGCGCAGTCGAGCCCGGCCGGGGTTACCCGGCCGGGCTCGCTGCCTCGTACTGCCTCGCTATTCGTCGGTCGCCTGCTCGTCCTCGGCGCCCATCTCCTCGCCTGACGAGTCCTCGGCTGTGCCCTCAGCACCGGCTTCGGCGTCGGCGTCAGCCTCGACCCCGGCGTCGACGGCCGCGGTGTCGCCAACCTGATCGGTACCGGTCACCTCGGCCTCGTCGGCTGCCACTGCGGCCGGCTCAGCCGCTTCGGTTGCCGCCGTTGCGGCGGCCCCGCTGCGACCGGACCTGGCTCCAGCTGCCGCGGCAGCCGGAGCGCGGCGTGCGCGACGACGGCGCGTGCGCTGCTCCGCCTCTTCACGAACCAGCTCGATGACCGCAAGCGCGGCGTTGTCGCCCTTGCGCGGTCCCACCTTGGTGATCCGGGTGTATCCGCCGTCCCGGCTGGCGTAGCTCGGCCCGATCTCGGCGAACAGCGTGTGCACCACGCTCTTGTCCGTCACGACCGAGAGCACCTGGCGCCGCGCGTGCAGGTCACCCCGCTTGGCGAAGGTGATCAGACGCTCGGCCAGCGGCCGCAGCCTGCGCGCCCTGGCTTCGGTCGTGGTGATCTTGCCGTGCTCGAACAGTGCAGTGGCCAGGTTGGCCATCATGTGCCGCTGATGGGCAGGGCTGCCGCCGAGTCGGTGGCCCTTAGTGGGCGTGGGCATCGAAGGATTCTCCCGATTCAGTACTGTGCATCACTGCTTGCTAGCGGCACGGTGCTGACAGGCGGTCGCCTGTCAGTATTGCTCTGTCTCGACGTAATCGTCCTCGTCGTCAGCCCCGTAGCTGTCGGCCGCCGACCCTGGGTCGAATCCAGGCGGCGAGTCCTTCAGCGCGAGGCCCATGTCGGTGAGCTTCTGCTTGACCTCTTCGATCGACTTCGCGCCGAAGTTGCGGATGTCGAGCAGATCCTGCTCACTGCGGGCAACGAGCTCGCCGACGGTGTGGATGCCCTCGCGCTTGAGGCAGTTGTACGAGCGGACCGTGAGGTTGAGCTCCTCGATCAGCAGTGCCAGGTCCGCGGCGAGTGCGGCGTCGGTTGGTGACGGGCCGATGTCGATGCCCTCAGCGTCTAGGTTCAGCTCCCTGGCAAGGCCGAACAGCTCGACCAGCGTCTTGCCGGCGCTGGCGACCGCGTCGCGCGGCCGCAGGCACTGCTTGGTCTCGACATCCAGGATGAGCTTGTCGAAGTCAGTGCGCTGCTCGACTCGGGTCGCCTCGACCTTGTAAGTCACCCGAAGCACCGGCGAGTAGATCGAGTCGATCGGGATGCGGCCGATCTCCTGACCGGGCTGCTTGTTCTGGGCGGCGGAAACGTAGCCGCGACCGCGCTCGACCGTCAGCTCCATCTCCAGCTTGCCCTTGCTGTTGAGGGTGGCGATGTGCAGGTCAGGATTGTGCACCTCAAGGCCGGCCGGCGGGGCAATGTCCGCCGCGGTCACTGGACCAGGGCCCTGCTTGCGCAGGTACATGTGCATCGGCTCGTCGTGCTCGGACGAGACGACGAGGTTTTTGAGGTTCAGGATGATGTCGGTGACGTCCTCGGTCACGCCCGGAATCGTGGAGAACTCGTGCAGCACGCCTTCGATCCGGATGCTCGTGACAGCGGCTCCGGGGATCGACGACAGAAGGGTACGGCGCAGCGAGTTCCCGATCGTGTAGCCGAAACCCGGCTCAAGGGGCTCGATGACGAACCGGGAGCGGAAGTCGTCTACTTGTTCCTCGGCAAGGCCGGGGCGCTGAGCGATGAGCATTGTTCTTCCTTTCCGCGCTGCCCGCTATATGACAGCCGCGCTGGCCGCCAGCGGATGGCCGCCGACGGGTCTTCCCTCCGCGGGTCGCGCCCGCGGATCCTGCCGCCAGGCCGGTGTATCCGGCCAGGCGGACGATTACTTCGAGTAGTACTCGACGATGAGCTGTTCCTGGACCAGGGTGTCGATCTGAGCGCGGACCGGGAGTGTGTGCACCAGGATGCGCATCTTGTCCGGTATCACCTCGATCCAGGCAGGCGGCGTGCGCTCGCCCGCCTCCGCCCTCGCCACCACGAACGGGGTCAGGTTCTGGGACTTGGCCGCGATCTCGACGATGTCGTTCTCGCTGACCCGGAACGACGGGATGTCTACCTTCTTGCCGTTCACTAGCACGTGACCGTGGCTGACAACCTGGCGCGCCATGTCCCGGCTCTTCGCGAAGCCAGCCCGGTAGATGATGTTGTCCAGCCTGGTTTCCAGAATCTGGAGCAGCGACTCGCCGGTCATACCGCGCCGGCGGGCGGCCTCTTCGTAGTAGTTGGCGAACTGCTTCTCCAGCACGCCGTAAATGCGCTTGGCCTTCTGCTTCTCCCGGACCTGGAGCAGGTACTCGCTTTCCTTAGGCCGGTTGCGCCCGTGCTCGCCCGGCGGATACGGCCGGATCTCGATCGGGCACTTAGGGCCGTCGCACTTGGCGCCCTTCAGGAAAAGCTTCGTCTTCTCGCGGCGGCAACGCTTGCAGTCCGCGCCGGTGTATCGAGCCATCTCGTGCTAACTCCTCAGACCCTGCGCCGCTTAGGCGGACGGCAGCCGTTGTGCGGAACCGGGGTGACGTCCTGAATGGACCCGACTTCAAGACCGGTCGCCTGCAGCGACCTGATGGCGGTCTCACGACCCGAGCCAGGGCCCTTCACGAACACGTCCACCTTGCGCATGCCGTGCTCCATGGCTCGGCGAGCGGCGGCCTCAGCGGCCATCTGGGCGGCGAACGGCGTCGACTTCCTGGAACCCTTGAACCCGACCTGCCCGGACGACGCCCACGAGATCACGCTGCCGCCGGGGTCGGTTATCGAGACGATCGTGTTGTTGAACGTGCTCTTGATATGCGCATGGCCGTGCGCAATGTTCTTGCGTTCCTTCCGGCGGACCTTCTTGACGCCGGTGCGGCTCTTCGGAGGCATTCTGCTCCTCTTACGTACGGGAGGTGGTCGGACCAGCCTGCTTGGGCCATAGCTGCCGTTCGCGGCTGCGGAGGCCCGCTGCGGCGGACTACTTCTTGCCGGCCTTCTTCTTGCCGGCCACTGTCTTCTTCTTGCCCTTACGGGTCCGGGCGTTGGTCTGCGTGCGCTGACCGTGCACCGGAAGGCCGCGACGGTGCCGGATGCCCTGGTAGCAGCCGATCTCGATCTTGCGGCGGATGTCAGCCTGCACCTCGCGGCGCAGGTCACCTTCGACCTTGTAGTTGGCCTCGATCCAGTCGCGGAGCCTGATGATGTCCTCATCGCTCAGCTGGTGCACCCTGGTGTCGCCACTGACGCCAGTGCCGGCCAGCGTCTCGAATGCCCTGGTTCGGCCGATGCCATAGATATAGGTAAGTGCGACCTCAAGGCGCTTGTCGCGCGGGAGGTCGACGCCGACGAGGCGTGCCATCGCGGGCAGTTCTCCTTCTCGTTGTGCGGAGGTCCTGCGCGCCGCTCCGCGTCCCTGCCCGGACGCGGCCCCGGCCTCCCCCGGGGGTGCTCCGCTGCCGGCCGGGCCGGCAGCGAGTTGCGGTGCGTGCTTGGTTCAGTTGTCTGGCTCAGCGTGCAAGGCTCAGCAATGCAGTTGAGCTCAGCCACATGAGTCCGGGCCTTGCCTCAGCCCTGACGCTGCTTGTGCCGCGGATCAGAGCAGATGACCATGACCCGGCCATGCCTGCGGATGACCCTGCACTTGCTGCAGATCTTCTTCACACTCGGCTTGACCTTCATTTTGCCTGGTCTCCTGCGGCGCCGCCGACCGGGGCCGGTGCGCCTTGCTCGTTACTTGTACCGGTAGACAATCCGCCCACGACTGAGGTCGTAGGGGCTCAGCTCAACGACGACCCGGTCATCGGGCAGGATCCGGATATAGTGCATCCGCATCTTCCCGCTGATGTGGGCCAGGACTTTATGCCCGTTGTCCAGCTCCACCCTGAAAAAGGCGTTCGGGAGCGACTCCACGACCGTTCCCTCAATCTCGATGGCGCCGTCTTTTTTGGCCATGCCCTCCGCGCTTCGCTGCTTGCTGTGGCCAGCGTGCTCGTGCTGCAAGCTGGTCGCTTGTGGTTTGGCTGATCCGCGTCCGCGTGCTCGGGCCCGGTATTCCCGGAACCCGGCCGCCCGCTCCCGGCGGGATCGGATAGCTATCGCGTCCCCGCCCAATGGGCCGCCGGTAAGTCTACTTCAGGTCCGGTGCCAACGCGAACTGAGCCCTGCGGCTGCTGATCGTGAGCGGAAACCACCGCGGATGCCGGATTATTCCGAGCCCGCTAGTGGCCGGGGCGCCCCGGCAGGTCCTCATCACCGCTGGGCAGCTGGCCTTGCCTTTGATGGCCGTTGGGCAAGCTGCGGCGGCTGTGCTCGCCGCGGAGGGCACTAGAGGTGACCCAGCTCCCCGCCAGTACCGCGCCCCAGGGCCCGGCGACCCACAGCGGCCAGACGTAGCCGTGGCCGGTCAGGCCCCAGACCACGAAGCAGACCAGCACCACGGTGAACCAGGCTCCCCAGGCCGCCCGCCATCCGCTACCGCGCCGGTTGCGGCCGGATGGGCCCTTGCTGACCTGGCGCGCGTGACGGGTCAGGGCTGCGTCAGGCAGCCGGTAGAGGTCGATACTGGGCAAGTCCTTCAGCAATGCGTCAATCTCACCGACGGTCTTAGCGGCGAACGCCCGGTCAAGCCGCTCGCTGAACTCGTCGGGCGTCAGCCTCCCGGCAGCCAGATGCTCGCGGAGCAGGGACGCGGCGCGGTCGCGGTCGGCATCCGATGCCCGGATATTGGGGTCATATGCCATTGCGTGCTCCTACAGCACCCACCGCGCGCGGCCGACTTGTCGTGCCCAGCCTCATTTCCGTGCCGGAGCGCAGCGCCGCAAAGCCGCTGGCGCCGCCATCCTCCGCAGTCAGCACGAATGGCCCGTCATCGGTGATCGCGACTGTGTGCTCGAAGTGCGCAGCCCAGCTGCCGTCCGCTGTCACGACCGTCCAGCCGTCCTCAAGAAGCCGGGTCGCAGCGGCACCCAGTACCAGCATCGGCTCGATCGCCAGCGCCATCCCAGGCGTTAGCACTGGGCCGCGGCCTGCCCGCCCGTAGTTGGGCACAGCCGGATCCATGTGCATTTGGCTGCCGATGCCATGACCGGTGTACTCACGCACGATCCCGTAGCGGCCTGCTGCACGGGCGGCCTGCTCAATGGCGTGCGAGATGTCGGTCAGGCGGCGGCCGGGCGCCGCCTGCGCCAGGCCATGCCATAGTGCTCGCTCACATGCGCTCAGAAGCGCGTCCAGCTCATCCGGCGGGGACCCGCCGTGCTGGTCGTGCTCGCCGTGCAGGCTGAGCTGGTGGCCAGCTCCGGCCTGAGCCTGGCCGACCCTGATCGTCAGCGCCGAGTCGCCGTGCCAGCCGCCGACGATGGCGCCGCAGTCGATGGAGATGATTTCGCCAGCTGTGAGGATCTGGGCCGGGTCAGGAATGCCATGAACAATCTGGTCATTCACCGACGTGCAGATGGTCGCCGGGTACCCGTGATAGCCCTTGAACGAGGGCGTCGCGCCGGCCGACCGGATCTCCCGCTCCGCGATCGCGTCGAGTTCCGCCGTACTGATGCCAGGCTCCGCTGCGGCGGCAGCGGCCTGCAGCGCCGCCGCAGTCACCAGCCCGGCTTCGCGCATGATCGCGAGCTGAGCGGGGGACTTGACCTCGATCGGGTCATCCCGTCTTAGCCGCATAACGCCTCCCGTGCCCTGAGTTTCACGTTACCCGGTCGCGGCGCGGAGCCTCTCAGGTAATGAACCTGCGCAGGGCCGCCATAGCCCGGGCGGTGATCTCCTCGACCGGGCCGGTCGCGTCGATGCCGAGCAGGATGCCGTCGTCAGCGTAGAACGCGATCAGCGGCCTGGTCTGCTCGGCGTAGACATCGAGGCGGTGCCTGATGGTCATCTCGCGGTCGTCGTCGCGCTGGAAGAGCTCGCCGCCACAGTCGTCGCACAGTCCTGGCCGGGTCGGCGGCTCGAACAGCACGTGCCAGATCCGGCCGCAAATGCGGCACGTCCGCCGGCCAGAGAGCCGACGGACGACCTCGTCGTCATCGACCACGAGTTCCAGCACGGTGTCTAGTTTGGTGTCCCAGTCAGCGAGCAGCTTGCGGAGCGTCTCAGCTTGCGGCACGTTGCGCGGGAAGCCGTCGAGGAGAAAGCCGCTCTGCGCGTCGTCCTCCTGCAGCCGGGCCTCGACCATCGCGATCGTCACCTCGTCCGGTACCAAGTCACCGCGGTCCATGAAGGCCTTCGCCTGACGGCCAAGCTCGGTTCCCGTGCTGACGTTGTACCGGAAGATGTCACCTGTCGAGATCTTCGGAATCGACAGGTGCGAGGCGATGAATTGGGCCTGTGTCCCCTTGCCCGCACCGGGGGGCCCGACGAGGACGACTCGCACTACCGCAGGAAGCCCTCATAG
>DATJNX010000073.1:0-9005 GCA_035507615.1 Streptosporangiaceae bacterium | reverse complement strand
GCCGAGCGGCAGCAGGTCGGCATCCCGGCGCGCACGCTCGCTACCATCATCGATCGACTGGAGCGACTATGACGGAACCTCACTGGACGCCGAGCCATACGGCAGAGCGCAGCACGGCCGTGCTGGACGAAATCGAACGAGCCGTGGTCGGCCGCCGCCGGACCCTGGAGCTGGTCCTGATCGCCATCCTTGCTGGCGGCCACGTCCTGCTGGAGGATCTGCCGGGACTAGGCAAGACACTGATAGCGCGGTCTTTCGCCACTGCGCTCGGGCTGGAGTTCGCCCGCATCCAGTTCACCCCGGACCTGCTTCCGTCCGACGTTGTCGGGGCGCCGCTGTATGACCAGCGCACCGGGCAGATGGTGTTCCGGCCAGGCCCCGTTTTCACTCAGCTGCTGCTTGCCGACGAGATCAACAGAACGCCGCCGAAGACTCAGGCGGCTCTGCTCGAGGCAATGGGCGAGGGCCAGGTCAGCATGGACGGAGTGACCCGTCCGCTGCCGCGGCCGTTTGTGGTGCTGGCGACCGACAACCCGATCGAATACGAGGGCACCTACGAGCTGCCCGAAGCCCAGCTCGACCGGTTCCTGGTCCGGCTGCGCCTCGGCTACCTCACCACCGGGGACGAGATCGCGATGCTTCAGCGCAGGCTGGACCGTCGCCAGGAAACGACGCTGCTTCGGCCGGTGACCACCGGTGCCGACCTGATCGCCATGCGCGAGTCCCTGGAGCGGGTCGAAGTGTCCGAGGACATACTCAGCTACGTCGTCGCGATCGTGCAGGCGACCCGGGCCCATGCCCAGATCCAGGTGGGCGCCAGCCCCCGCGGCGGACTGGCCCTGGTGCAGCTGGCGAGAGGGCAGGCCCTGCTCGAGCACCGGGACTACGTGGTGCCCGATGACGTCAAGCGGATCGCGGTTCCGGCACTGGCGCACCGGATCACGTTGCGGCCAGAGTTGTGGGTGCGCCAGGTCTCCGCTGATGACGTGGTCGCTGCACTTCTCGGCAGCGTTCCGGTGCCCCAGACGGATCCGGCAGCCGTCGTTGGCTGACGCCAGCGGGCACGCACCACCGCGACAGCTTCCCGTCCGGTGGAGCTTGTCGGCGCATGCCCGCAGGCTGCTTGTCCTCGCGCTAGCGGGCATGATCCTGGCCGTGGTCACCAGCCGACCCGAGTTTGCCGGGCTGGCCGCGCCGGCGCTGATGCTGCTGTCGACCTGGCGATCCGACCGGCCCGGCCAGGTGAGCGTCGCCACCAGAGTTCCGAGCACCAATGTTGTCGAAGGCGTGCAGACGACTCTGCGGGTGGAGATCCACGGGCAGCAGGACTACGACGCCAGGCTGCTGATCGAGCCCGCTGAAACCGTCATGGCCGGCGACGCGGTGACCCTGCCGAGCGGCCAGCCGAGCCGGGCCGCCGCCCTCTGGCTAACGCCAACTCGCTGGGGCCGGTACTCGCTCGGCATCCTGGCGATCACCTTCACCGACCGCTATCGCCTCTTCGAGGGCCGGGCGCTGGCCCAACTGCCCCACGTGACCTGCCTGCCAGAGCCCGCCCGGCTGGAGCAGACGGTCGTCCTGAGCCGCCTGCCGAGCCGACTAGGCGAGCACCCGGCCAGGGCCGCTGGTGACGGCGGCGAGTTCGCCGGCGTGCGCGAATTCGTGCCAGGCGACCGGCAACGCCGGATTAACTGGGCGGCGACGACCCGGCACGGAACCCTGCACCTGACGACATTCGCTGCCGAGCGAACGCAGAACATCGTGGTCATCGCCGACGAGACGACCGATCTCGGAACACCAGGGTCGAGCACGCTTGACCTGGTCCTCCGCGGGGCGGCCGGCGTGGTGACCCGCTATCTGGCGGCCCGCGATCGTGTCGGGCTGATCATCTACGCGGGACGGCTGAGCTGGATCGGGCCGAGCCAGGGGCGCCGGCACTACCTCCGGCTGCTGGACCTGATGATCTCCGCGCCGGGCGGCTGGGAGCACAAGTCGGGACTGACCCGGCTGCCCCGCGCCGCACTACCGCCGGGCGCACTGATCCTGGTTTTCAGCCCGCTGCTCGACCCGCGCCTCGTCGAGGCGATTCGCGACCTGCGGGAGCGCGGCTTCAGCGTGCTTGTCGTCGATGTGCTCAACGCCGAGCCGACGCACGACACGAGCAGGCTGTCCCGGCTGACTGCCCGCACCTGGCGGCTTGAACAGCAGGCTGTCCGGTTCTCGCTGACGCAGATCGGCGTGCCCATCGTGCACTGGGACGGCACAAGCAGCCTGGACGAACCGCTGGCCCCGTACACCCGGCGCGTGCTGGTGGCCGCGAGATGACCGGCACCGCAGCAGGTCCCGAGGCGCCAGCGCGCCGCACAAAGTTCCCTGCGAGCGGCCTGGCGGCAGCTGCCGTACTCGCGGCCGGTGTCATCTTCTGGGCTGCGTTCCCGCTGTCAGCCGGCGTCGGCATGCGGCTGACGCTGGCAGTCGCCATCGTGGGCGGCGTGATGAGTATCGCCCAGCTTGCCGCCGCAGCGGTTAGCCCGCGAGAGACCGACGTCTTGCCGGTGTTCTCCATCGCGGAACGGCTAGCACGACAGCTGGTCACCGTGGTCAGGGCGTTGCCGTGGGCGGAACTGATGACCGTGGCGGCGGTGGGACTCGAGGCCATGCACTCCAGCCGCGCCTGGCATACCGCCGTGCTCGGCATCGCACTCACTTGCTACCTGCTGGCCGTGCACCTCGCTGAAACCGCGGCGACAGCCCGGATACTGCGCGGCCAACTTCCCCTGCTCGGCATCGGCGCCGGGCTGACTGCGCTGTCTGTTGGCGCGGCTGCGCTCCCCGGATTCCCTCCCGGGTCTGCAGGTGCTGTCGTCAGGATCGCGGTATTGATTGTCGCAGTCGTTGCGGTCGGCCTTGCCGTCCCGGTGTGGCTGTCTCGCTCGAGCTGAGCCGGTCGAGCTAGGCCCGGTCCCGTTTGGGCCGCTGCTAGCGGCCCGCCGCGTAGCCCTGCATGCCCCGCGGGTTAGCAGCCGCGTACAGCATCCCGCCGGATGAGGAGACAGCGCTCATCCGCCCGAGCGACCAGGGCAGCCGCACGCTGACCTGGTGGCCGCGGGCGCGCAGGCTGGCCACTACGGTTTCGCCCACCCTGGATTCGACAGCAAGCGACCGAGGCTCAGACTGCCGGGGGTAGAAGGACGACGGGAAGTGATCAGTGTGGAAAGCCGGGGCGTCGATAGATTCCTGCAGGTTCATCCCGAACAGCACGTGGTTCAGGAAGAAGGCCAGCGACCACTGGTCCTGCTGATCGCCGCCGGGAGTGCCGAAGGCGAGGTACGGCTCACCATCCCCCAGCGCGAGACCAGGCGACAGCGTCGTGCGCGGCCGCCGCCGCGGGGCCAGCGTGCTCGCCAGCCCGGGCGTGAGCGTGAACATCTGCGCCCTGGTACCCAGGCAGAAGCCGAGACCCGGGATGACCGGCGAGCTCTGCAGCCAGCCGCCGCTCGGCGTGGCGGACACCATGTTGCCGAACCGGTCGGTGACGTCGAGATGACAGGTGTCGCCGGGGCCCAGTTCAGGCGCGTACGCCAGTGAGGTCAGGCCCGTCGGCTCGCCGGAACCTGCGTCGGCTCTGCCTGTCGCGGCGAAGCCTGCGAGCGCGAAGTCAGGCAGCCGCGGCGCGATTCCGTCCGGGGATCCCGGTATCAGCTCGCCGGACGCTTCCGCGCCGACAAGCTCGCTGCGCTCCCCCGCGTACTGCTGTGACAGCAGCCCGGCCAGCGGGATGGCGGACTGGCGAGGGTCGCCGTACCACGCCTCCCGGTCAGCGAACGCGAGCTTGCTCGCCTCGACGACAGTGTGGATGAAGTCGGCGCTGCCGGGCTGCAGCCCGGCGATACCGAGAGCGTCGAGCAGCGCGAGTTGCTGGAGGAATACCGGCCCCTGCCCCCAGGGGCCGGTCTTGCAGACCGTCAGGCCGTGGAAGTCCGCAGTGACCGGTGCCTCGACGCTTGCTGACCAGTCAGCGAGGTCATCACCGGTGAGCAGGCCTCGGTTGCGGTGCCCGGTGATGTCCATGACCTCGGTACCGGCGACATAGGCGGCGATCGCATCAGCCACGAAACCGGAATAGAAGGCACGTCGGGCTGCCTCGATCTGCCGTTTCCGTCCTGGTCCTGCTTTTTCTGATTCGGCGACGATGCGCTGGTAGACGGCGGCAAGCGGACGATTGGTGAATCGGCTGCCAGGAGCCGGCACGCCATCGGACAGGTAGAGCTCGGCTGAGCCTGGCCAGTGGTCGGTGAAGGTCCTGGCCACCGACGCGATGACGTCGCTGGCGGCAGGCAGCATCGGATAGCCGTGCTCGGCGTAACCGATCGCGTACTGCATGACCTCGCGCAGCGGCAGCGTCCCGTACTGCTCGAGCAGCAGCAGCCACGTCCCGAACGCGGCCGGGACGCAGGCGGCCAGCAGCCCGGTGCCGGGGATGAGGTCCAGGTCCAGGCTGGCGAAGTGCTCCGGCGTCGCGGCAGCCGGGGCCGGTCCCTGGCCGTCCAGCACAAACGGATGCCCGTCGGTCGCGCTGAAACCGATGACCGGCACCTCGCCACCCGGACCGTTCAGGTGCGGCTCTACTACCTGCAGCACCAGGCCCGTTGCTACCGCGGCGTCGAAGGCGTTGCCACCATGCTCCAGCACGGCCATCCCGGCCGCCGACGCGAGCCAGTGCGTGGACGCCACCATGCCGAACGTCCCCGCGAGCTGAGGCCTCGTGGTGAACGGCGGGTCTGCTGTCACCTCGCGGCGGCCTGCGTGCTATTCCGGCAGGACGGGCGAAGCAGGCGCTGCCGATGCCGCGACCGCATCGCCGGTCGGGCTCTGCAGCGGGAAGTGGCAGGCAGCCATGTGGCCGTCACCAGGGAACAGCTGCATCGGCGGCTCCACCTCGGCGCAGATGGCCTGCGCTAGCGGGCAGCGGGTACGGAACCGGCAGCCCGACGGCGGGTGGATGGCACTCGGCAGCTCGCCGGTGACGCCCTCACTGACCTTGGCCTTCTCGGCCTCCGGGTCGGCGACCGGCGCGGAGTCCAGCAAGCCCCTGGTGTACGGGTGCGCTGGCCGCAGGTACACCTCCTCGGCGGGCCCGACCTCGACCAGCTTGCCCAGGTACATAACGCCGATCTTGTCGGAGAGATAGCGGACCACTCCGAGGTCGTGGGAGATGAACAGGTAGGTGAGTCCGAGGTCGCGCTGCAGTTCCTTCATCATGTTCAGGACCTGCGCCTGGATGGACACGTCGAGCGCGGAGACCGGCTCGTCCGCCACGATGAGCTCAGGCTGCAGCATCAGGGCGCGGGCGAACCCGAGCCGCTGGCGCTGGCCGCCAGAGAACTCGTGCGGGTAGCGCTCGGCCGCAGTGCGCGGTAGGCCCACCTTGTCCAGCATTTCGCCGACTTTCTCGGCCTGCTCCTTCTTGGTGCCGATGTGCTGGATCACCAGCGGCTCGCGCAGCAGCGTGCCTGCACGCATCCGCGGGTCGAGAGAAGCGTAGGAGTCCTGGAACATCAGCTGGATGTTCCGCCGCTCCCGCCGGTACTCCCGCGCGCTGCTCTTGGCCAGGTCCTTGCCGTCGAAATTGATCGAGCCGCCGGTGGGCTTCTCCAGCCCGACGACCAGCTTGCCGATCGTGCTCTTGCCGCAGCCAGACTCACCGACCAGGCCGAACGTCTCACCGCTGCGGATCGCGAAGTTCACGTCCGCCACCGCGCTCAGCGAGCCGATCCGCCGCTGCAGTACAGCGCCCTTGGTGACCGCGTAGTCCTTCACCAGGTGGTTGACCTCGAGCAGCACCTTACCGATGCCCGGACCGGTCATCGGCTTGCCGGGCTGCGCATCGTCGTAGGTGGCGAGGCGGCCGGCTTCGTTGCGCTCGGACGGCCCGACCGGGTAGAAGCAGCGGAACTCGTGCCCGGCGACTTCGCCGACGAGCTGCGGCTCCTCGCCCCGGCACCGGTCTTGGACATACCGGCAGCGCGCCGCGAACCGGCAGCCCTGCGGCGGGTTGACCAGGTCCGGCGGCAAGCCGGGGATGGAGTACAAGCGCTCTCCCGCCTCGGCGGCCTTGTCCGGCAGCGCCTGGAACAGCGCCTCGGTGTACGGGTGCCGCGGCCGGCTGAACAGCGTCTCGGTGTCGGTAGTCTCTGAGATCTTGCCTGCGTACATGACCGCGACCCGGTCAGCGCGGCCGGCGATCACGCCTAGGTCGTGCGTCACCAGGATGACCGACATGCCCAGGCGCAAGCGAAGGTCGTCGATGAGCTCAAGGATCTGCTTCTGGATCGTCACGTCCAGCGCCGTGGTCGGCTCGTCCGCGATCAGCAGCTTCGGCTCGCAGGCCAGCGCCATGGCGATCATCACGCGCTGGCGCATGCCACCGGAGAACTGGTGCGGGTATTCCTTGATCCGCTCCCGGACCCGCGGGATACCGACCAGGTCCAGCACCTCCACGGCCCGGTCCATGGCCTGCTCCTTGGACACCTCGCGGTGCAGGGAAACGGCCTCGGCGATCTGCCTGCCCACAGTCATGGTGGGGTTCAGCGAGGTCAGCGGATCCTGGAAGATCATGCCGATCTCGTTGCCGCGGATGTTCCGCATCTGCTCGTCGGACAAGCCGGTGAGGTCCTGGCCGTTGAGCTTGATGCTGCCACTGGCGATATGCCCGCCAGTCGGCAGCAGGTTCATGATCGACAAGGCGGTCATCGTCTTACCGCAGCCGGACTCGCCGACGATGCCCAGCGTCTCGCCCGGCTCTAGCTGGAACGAAACGCCGTCGACGGCATGCACGACGCCCTCGCGCAGCTTGATCTGAGTGCGCAGGTCGTTGACTTCAAGTAGCGGCGCCACTAGGTCACCTTTCTCCTACCGGCGCTGCAGCCGGGTCTCGAAGGCGTCGCGGAGTGCGTCGCCGATGAAGTTGAAGGACACCACGGTCGCGATGATGATGAGCCCGGCCGGATAGATCAGCCACCAGTAGCCGAGGTTCACGAACTGCAGGCCATTGGACAGCATGGAGCCCCAGTCGGTCGACGGTAGCTGGATGCCGAAGCCGAGGAAGCCGAGGCCGGACAGGATCAGGATCGAGTCCGCGACCGCGAACGTGGCCTGCACGATGATCGTGCCGATCGCGTTCGGCATCACGTGCCGGAGCACCGCGCGGGTACTCCGGCCGCCAGCCACCTTGACCGCCGCGACGTACTCCCTGGTCCGCAGCGAAAGCGTCTCGCCGCGCACCAGCCGGGCAGGGCCGGGCCAGTAAGTGATGGCAATGAAGCCGATGAGCGTCAGTGCGCTCGGGCGGATCAGCACCGCCAGGATGATGAGCACGAAGATGAACGGGATCGACAGCATCGCGTCGACGATGCGCATCATGAACGCGTCCACGATGCCGCCGGCGAATCCGGAGACCGCTCCGTAGATCGACCCGAACAGGCAGGCCACGAAGGCGGCCGCCAGGCCTACCTCAAGGGAGTTCTGGCCGCCTACCATCAGCCGGCCGATCACGTCGTACCCGAGCTCATCGCAGCCAAGCAGGTGCGCGCCGCTCGGCTTACACAGATAATCCTGCGTTTGCACGGTCACCTGCGGGGTCACGTAGATGTGCGGCCCCACGAAGGCGAACAGGATGACGAAGATGACGAAGCCAAGCCCGACGAGGGCGAGCTTGTTCTCCGCGAACACCTCCCAGCCGCGCCGGAACATGCTGCGCGGCTTGGCCTGTATGTGACCCGCTGCCGGCGCACTCGCTGGCACCTCCGGGGTCAGCGTGCCCGGACCGGCGGGAACAGGGGCATCGTGCGGCATCATCACCATCAGGTGTACCTCACCCTCGGGTCGAGCATGGCGTAGCCAATGTCTGCGAGCAGGTTGCCCAGGATCGTGATCAGCGTGGTCAGCACGGTGACCGCCAGCATGAACTGGATGTCGGTGTTGACCGCCGCGTTGAAGAAGGCCAGGCCCATGCCGGGGTAGTTGAACACGTACTCGATGAAGATGGAGCCGCCGATAATCACTGGCAGCTGAAGGCCCAGCAGCGTGACGATCGAGATTAGCGAGTTGCGGAAGATGTGCCCCCACAGCACGCGTCGTTCGCTAGCCCCCTTGGACCGCGCGGTCCGCACATAGTCCTGGACGATGTTGTCCATGACCGAGGACCGCATGAACCGGCTCCAGAGCGCGAACGCGACGAACGCGTAGGTCGCGACGGGCAGGATCAGGGCGACCGGATCAGAAAGGATGCCGGCGATCGACGATGCCTGCGGCGCGAATGCCGGGAAGATGTGGAGGTCGACCGCGAACCACTGCACCAGCAGGAGGCCGACGAAGAACGTAGGCGACCCGTAGCCGATGAAGCCGATGCCGGTAACCACGTGGTCGATGACTGAGTAGCGGCGGACCGCCTGGAAGATGCCCAGCGGGATGCCGATGAGCAATCCGACGCCGGTTCCGATGAACGCCAGCACGATGGTCCGCGGCAGGTACGACCAGAGCAGCGTCGACACCGGCGCGTTCTGCTTCAGGTCATAGCCGAAGTTGCCGTGCATCAGCTGCCAGATCCACTTGCCGTACTGCACGTACAGCGGCTGGTCAAAGCCCCACTGCCGGGAGTAGTTGGCGATCTCTGCCTTCGTTGCCCTGAGACCGAGGATCGCCCGCACCTCGCCGCCCGGCACGGCATGCAGGAGGACAAACGTAATGATCGTGACGATAATGGTGACGAAGATCGTCTGGAGCAACCGCCTGATCAGGTATCCGGTCACTGCGTGCACCCCAATCCGTGCCGCCGCCTCGCCAGTGAGGCCTCGCTAGCGACGTATGCCAGCGCCGACCGCGAAGGGCAACCCGCCCGCCGGTGACCCCCACAGGCGAGCTTGCTGACCGATTGCATCGGGCTCCCTCCATAGTGCGCCGACCAGTTGTTACTCACAACACCTCAGATTCCGGTCCGGTCGCCG
>DATJNX010000072.1:0-39671 GCA_035507615.1 Streptosporangiaceae bacterium | reverse complement strand
CCCGCACGTATCGGCCGCGCTGGCCGGCGCTGCAGTCTCCATGTCGTGGGCGGCCCAGATCATGGACTGGACCAGGCCGCTGCCCGGCCAGGTCCGCGATGAGGCGGATGAGGAACTCCTCGCCGCCGCCGCCGCGGGCGCCAGCCTGCCGGACCTGGCGCAGATCGCCGAGGAACTCCGCCGCGCCCACGCCCGGCCCGACGAGGACGGGGACGAGGACGGGTTCGCCGACCGGGGGCTGCGGCTGGCCAGGACGCTGGGCGGGGCCGGCCGGCTGGAAGGTGACCTGTCGGCCCGGTGCGCCGCCGCGGCCGAGACGGTACTCGGCGCCCTGGCCCGGCCGGCCGGCCCGGAGGACACCCGGACCCTGGCGCAGCGGCAGCACGACGCGTTCGAGGAAGCGATGCTGCGGCTGATCGGCGCCGACGGGCTGCTGCCCCAGCAAGCCGGCCGGCCGGTCCGCCTCGAACTCGACATCACCCTCGACCAGCTCGCCAACGACGGCGCCGGATCACCCGCCGGACCCGGAGCAGCGTGCGACGCGATGATCCAGCCCGTCATCACCGGCATGCCCGACTACACCCAGGCCGCAGGTCACGGCAGCCCGCCAGACGGCGGCACCCGGCACGAGCCCCAGGACGCCGCCGCGAGGAAGGCCGCAGAGGCGCCGCGGGACGACGTGATCGCTGCCGCGGTCGCGCTGCTGTCCGGGCCGCACGGCCGGGCCGCGTGGCTGCGCGCCCGGGCGACGGGCCAGATCCCCTCCTCCGGGGTCAGCCTGCCGCTGGACATCGCTTCGGCGTTCGACACCATCCCCCGGCATCTGCGCCGCGCGGTCCGGAAACGCGACCGGCACTGCCGGTTCCCCGGCTGCGACCTGCCCGCCGCCGCCTGCGACGTGCACCACATCACCCCCCGCAAAGACGGCGGCCAGCATGCGCTCATCAATCTCGTGCTGCTGTGCCGGTTCCACCACCTCATCGCCATCCACCGCTGGGGCTGGGTCTTCACCCTCCACCCCGACGGAACAACCTCAGCAGTCAGCCCGAGCGGAGACCGCACCCTGCACAGCCATGCGCCACCGGTCCGCGCGGCCTGACGGCGCACGCGGTCAGATGTCAGCATGCGGGTTCGGCGATCAGCAGCGAACCTGGTACCAGCGGCGCCAGGTGTCATCGGCTGGGCTCAGCTCGCGTCGCGCGAGGACGGCCGCTGTCGGCGCCGACGCAGGTCCCGTCGCGCCCGATGAGGTAGGCGCCAACGGCGGCGCTAGTGCCGTCTGCTCGAACAGATCGGCCGGCTGTCGGCCGCCGTTGGCCACCCGGCTGTGGTGGCACCTGCAGTGGCCGCCGCCACAACTACTTCTGAGCTATTCGCTCGTACTTCTGAGCTATACGCTCGCCGCGCGGCTGCGCTCGGCCCCGTTGCCGTCATGGTTGCCGTGAGTCTCCGGTTAGGTAAACCTTCTTCGGAGGCGGATAGAGGGCTCGGCCGATCGTGGCGGAGCCAAACCCGATGCACCATCCGAAGAAGATCGCGAGGATATAGCCCAAGGTCATTTTCTTCTCGACGGCGCCGAGGATCGCCCAGATCACTGTCCAGGCGACGAGGGTCCCGATGGCGTACGCCCCGTAGGTGTTCATGCGTGCCGGGGTCTTGCGATGGATCCAGGCAAGGAAACCATTGCCGGCTGGAGCTTCCATTGAGCCCTCCTCATGCTCGCAAAGTGATATCACTATGATATGCGAGCGTTATCACCACGTCAAGCGCTGAAAGGGCTACGTACCGTGAAGCTGCCGCAGTAGCGGTGCGTACGTCCCGAGGCGCAGGCGCGCAACCCTGCGGCCACCTACGGGTTAGGCGACACGCTGTGCCTATCTGCCCAAGCATTTGGTTCTGTCGGCGCGAAGTCCGAACCTTGCCTGTCGGGCGAGGCATCCCGTCCCGCTACTCGAAATGAGTCTTCGACGGCACTACGGCAGCCGTCAGCGCCGACGGCACGAAGGTCCGGCATAGCCACCCGCCGCCCGGCTAGCCCGCCTGACCGCCTGACCGCCCCTGACAGGCAGTGGCTCAGTCGGCCGAAGCTAATGCGTCACGGCAGCAGGAGGTGCACGTCCCCGAACTCGTGCCAGCGGAAGCCACTCTCGGCCGCGGCCTGGTAGCAGTGGCGCAGCAGCCCCTCGCTGGCAAAGGCGGCCAGCATCCACAGGTGCGTGGACTGGGGCTCGTGCAAGCCGGTCAAGAGGCCGTCGACGACGGCCACGCCACTCTCCCTGGTCACGACGTGCGAGGTCCAGCCCGCCGCCGCGCTGACGGCGCCCTCATCGCATCGCATGCCGTAGTAGGGTCCGCCGTCGTGGCTGGCAGCTCCCACCGCGTCAGTTCGAAGTGCAGCACTTTCCAGCGCCCGGACCACCGTGGTCCCGGCCGCGATGACCCTGCCGCCAGATCGCCTGGTCAGGTTGACAAGCCTGGCCGTAGCCGCGGGGACGTCGAAGGACTCCGGATAGGGATCCTCGCCGCCTTCCAGCGACGAGACTCCGGTGTGCAATGTGACCGGAGCTATCGCGATCCCGCGGCTTACCAGCCTGGTCACGATCTCAGGAGCGAACGGCCGGCTCGCGCTTGGCATCTCTGCACTGCCCGGCCAGGTCGCGAAGATTGTCTGGTACGCCTCGATCGGCCATTCCGTCGGCACATAGGAATAGCGGATGGGTCGGCCGTACCGGAGCAGATACGGGATGACTGCGGTGGACAGCCTGGCGCGCCACAGCCGCGCACTGAATCGGCGATCCAACGTGAGCACCGGACTGCCGGGCAGGTCAATCCGATCGCCGGGCGTGCCGCCGCGGAACGGGAGGGACGTCCCGCCGCTTCCGGAGCGCAGTTCGACCAGCCAGTCGCCCTCGGGCATCGCGGTTGAGAAGTGAACCGTCATGGCGCCAGCGCCGCTTGCCGCCGCCGGCAGTGGCACGGCCGCCGGCAACGTCGCGGAGTTGTTCACGACCAGCAGGTCGCCTGGTAGCAGCAGGTCAGGCAACTCAGCGAATTCGTGCCGGTCCAGCTCACCTGACGCGCTGCGGCTGACGAGCATCCGGACGTCGTCCCTGCTCGTTCCCCTTGCCTCGGGTGGTTCGTGCGCTTCGAGCTCAGGTCGCAGGTCGAACGGGACGACGAGGGACTCAGGGCGCGCGCCGGTGAGGCCGGGAGCGCCGATGAGATCGCGAGAGGCCGTCATGACCCAACTCCGTCCCGAATCGCTCCGGCGGGCAACAGCTCTGCCGCCCGGTACCGGCCGCTCGGCATCCGTTCGCTGATCAGCCGGAGAAAGCCGGGAGTGACCGACTCCGGCAGCGGCCGGTCGGAGATGTCCTCGCCGGGATAGGCCTGCTGGTGCATCCGGGTGCGCAAGTCACCGGGATCGACCCACCAGACCCGGACCGCGGCTTCCTCGGCCGCGAGTACGTGCGAGGCCTGCTCGAGCGCCGCTTTGGCCGCACCGTAGCCGCCCCACCCGGCGTATGCCTCGACTGCGGCGTCCGAGGTGATGTTCAGGACAGCCCCGCCGAGGCTTCGCAGTCCCGGCAGCAGCAACTGCGTCAGGGCGACCGGAGCAATGACATTGACCTCGAACGAGGCACGCAGGTCAGCGACCGGGTAATCGGCCAGCGCCGGCAGCGGGCTCGCGCCGAGCGTGCCGGCGTTGTTGATCAGAAGGCTGGCGCCGCCGGCCTCAGCCGCTGCGGCGGCGAGCGCGACGCGGTGGCCGGGATCGGTAATGTCCCCTGCCAGCGCGCTGACCGCGCGGGTCGGCAGGTCATGCACGGCTCGCAGCGCCGCCGCAGTGGCTTCCAGCGCCCGGCAGTCCCGGGCATCGATGATCAGCTGGTAGCCCGCCCCGGCCAGGGCTCCAGCCATCGCCCGGCCAAGGCCGCGGGAGGCTCCGGTGATTACCGCCACAGGTGATGTGTTCATGCCAGCGACGCTAGGCGGGCGCCCCGTCCGGCACATCGGGCTGCGGCCGGGCGCTGGCTACGACCTTGGTCCTAGGACCTGCGGCGGATCCGCAACGCTGGTCGCGCCGGTACCGTCGTGACTATGGGTCAGTCTCAGCTTCCGGCCGGCGATCAGCCAGTTGCGGCCGGCCAGGATGAGATCTTCGAGCGCGTCAGCCAGGTGGTGCTAGCAGTGGCTAGCCAGCTCTCGGTCCGGGATGTCCTGCAGATGATCGTGCGCTCGGCCCGGTCGCTGGCCGGCGCCAGGTACGCGGCGCTCGGCGTACCCGGTGAAGCCGGCACGTTCGCGGAGTTCGTCGTGGATGGACTGACTGCGCGGGAGCAGGCAGCTATCGGTCCGCTGCCCCGCCAGCACGGGATGCTCGCGGTCATGCTCAAGGAAGGCAAGCCGCTCCGGCTGGCCGACATTCGCACGGATCCGCGGTTCTGGGGCTGGCCCGCCGCCCACCCCGAGCTGACCGACGTGCTCGGCGTCCCGATCTCTGAGGGCGGCCAGATTCTCGGGTTCATCTTCGCGGCCTGCAAGACCGAGCCTGGTGGCTTCACCGACTGGGACGAGCGGCTGGTCAGCCTGTTCGCCGCGCATGCCGCGATCGCGCTGACGAATGCCAGGCTCTACGAGCGGGGCCGCGAGCTGTCGGTCCTTCAGGAACGCGCCAGGCTGGCCAGGGACCTGCACGACGCGGTGTCACAGAAGCTGTTCAGCGTCCGGGCGAAAGCGAGAGCGTCGGCAATTCTTGTGCACCGGGATCCGGCGCGGGCCGTCGAGGAGATTGACAGCATCGCGGCGCTCGCCGGCGAGGCGCACGCCGAACTGCGCGCGGTCATCGACGGACTGGCCCCTCCCGAGCTTGCCGCCGGTGGACTGGCTGGCTCGGTGCGCGGTTACGCGACGCTAGCCGGGCGCACCTACGGCTCCGACGTGCTCGTTCGTGTCGAGGAGTTGCCCGACCTCGACCCGGTGAGGCAGACAGCGGTCTACCGCATAGCCCAGGAAGCGATCGGCAACGCGCTCCGGCACTCCGGCGGCGCTGTATCGGTCTGCCTGAGCCGGCGCCAGCGCAACGTCGTTCTCGAGGTCAGCGACGCCGGCCGCGGTTTCGACCTCGGTGCCCCTCAGCAGGGCCTCGGACTCGCCTCGATGCGCGAGCGGGCCGGCTCGGTCGGTGGCACGCTCAAAATCACTTCCATACCGGGAACGGGCACAAAGGTCCGGCTGACGGTTCCTACGGCCGCGGCATACCGGCAGGATCGCGAGAGCGGGCGCGGACCGGCATGACCGCCGGCGCGCCGATCACCGTGCTGATCGCTGACGACCATCCGGTAGTCCGTCAGGGGCTCGCGGTGCTGCTGGAAGTGCAAGACGACATCGCGCTCGTCGGCCAGGCGAGCACTGGACCGGAAGCAGTCCGATTGACGCGCCAGCACTCGCCTGACGTACTGCTCCTCGACCTCAAACTGCCAGAGCTCGACGGATTGGGCGTGCTTTCCGAATTGCAGGCCGGGCAGGTGAGCACCAGGGTCCTGGTTCTGACCAGCGCGGCCGGGCCGGGCACTCCGGGCCTCGCGCTGCAGGCAGGAGCAGCCGGATTCCTCTACAAGGACGTTGACCCCGACGCGCTGGTGCGGGCTATCCGCTCGGTGCACGACGGCCACACTGTGCTGGCCCCTGAAGCAGCCGGCCTGGTGACTGCGCGGCCCGCGGGCAACGCCCGCGGCATCGCCGCGCTCACCGGACGGGAACGGGATGTGCTCGAACTGCTCGCTGCCGGTCACTCGAACCGCGAGATAGCACGGACGCTGCACCTGTCGGAGAAGACCGTCAAGACCCACGTGAGCGCGGTGCTCGCCAAGCTGGGCGTAGCGGACCGGACCCAAGCCGCGCTCGTCGCCGTGCGCCACCAGGGCTGACTAAAATCGGCGGGCCAGGTCCGGGCTGCAGCGCTGGTGCCATGCCGTAAGTTCAAGCTGAGATGGTGGCGCTCGAAGGGAACCGGATGGCGGCTGAGGTATTGCGGCTGCGCGGGGTCGGGGTCAGATATGACAGGTCGATGCTGCTGCGGGACGTCAACTGGACTGCGCGAAGCGACGAGAGCTGGGTGATCATCGGGCCGAACGGGGCCGGGAAGACGACACTGCTGCAGGTGGCCGCGACGCTGCTGGCGCCGACTCACGGGAGCGTCGAGATCCTGGGCGAGCCGCTGGCTGAAGCCGACATCGCCGATCTCCGCACCAGGATCGGAATGTCCAGCTCGGCTATCGCCGATCAGGTTCCGATGCAGGAAAAGGTCATCGACCTGGTGCTGACGGCGTCCTACGGCATCCTTGGACGCAGCGCGGAAGACTACGACTCCTTCGACGTGACCAGGGCAGTCGAGCTGCTGGACGCGCTTGGCTGCGCGCACCTGATCCGGCGGCGCTTCAACTCGTTGTCTGAAGGCGAGCGCAAGCGCGTTCAGATCGCGAGGTCACTGATGGCCGACCCGGAACTACTGCTACTCGACGAGCCCGCCGCGGGGCTGGATCTCGGCGGTCGTGAGGACCTTCTGCAACGCATCGCAGCGCTACTGCGTGACCCGAGGTCACCGATGATGGTCCTGGTCACCCACCACGTTGAGGAAGTCCCTGAGGGATTCACGCACGCGATGCTGATGCGCAAGGGTGCGGTCCTGGCGGCCGGACCGCTGACTGAGGTGTTCACCGAGCGGAACCTGTCGCGGTGCTTCGGCGTGCCGCTGCAAGTCGAGCGCCGGGCAGCCCGCTGGTCAGCGCGAGCGGTTCCGTTCCCCTGACCGGACTGGCTGCTGTGGCGCTGCTCACACCTGGCCGTCGCGCGCCGCGTCCGGCTTGCTCGCTCGCCTACGATCAAGGTCATGCGAGGACGTCGTGGGCCCGGCTGAGGCGCTCGCGATCTTCGGGGTAGGCGTCGCGGCCGGCGGCGTCAACGCCGTGGTCGGATCCGGATCGCTGATCACCTTCCCCACCTTGCTCGCCTTCGGCTTCCCGCCGGTCGTAGCCAATGTCTCGAACAACGTCGGCCTGGTCTCGGGCAACATTAGCGGCGCGGTCGGGTACCGGCGGGAACTCAGTGGCCAGCGCGACAGGCTGACCCGGCTGGGCGTCGTCGCCGTGGCCGGCTCCCTTGGCGGAGCGGCGGCCTTGCTCGCGCTGCCGTCGAGTTCGTTCAAGCTGATCGTGCCCGCGCTGATCCTGATCGCGTGCGTGCTGGTGCTGATCCAGCCCTGGCTCAGCCGCCGGATCACCGCCCGGCGCAAGCGGCAGGCGGAGCGGGACGGCGCCGTCGCGGCTGGCCGCGAGCAGATCAGCCCGGTGCTCGCGGCCGGAGTCTTCGGCTCGGCCGCCTATGGTGGCTATTTCGGCGCGGCGCAGGGTGTGCTCGTCATCGGTTTGCTCGGCACGTTCCTGGACGAGAGCATCCAGCGCGTCAACGGCGCCAAGAACGTCCTGGTGGCGATCGTGAACGGCACCGCGGCCGTGGTTTACATCATCTTCGCGCACGTGGCCTGGCTCGCTGTGCTGCTGATCGCGGTTGGCTCAACCCTCGGCGGCTTCCTCGGCGCCAAGTTCGGCCGCAAGCTGCCGCCGCAGGCGCTGCGGATATTCGTCGTGCTGATCGGTGTTGTCTCGGCGGTCAAGCTGATCTTCTTCTGAACACCGTGGTCAGCCAGTACCGTCCTCAGCGCCGGCCATGGCAGGCTCACCCGCAGCCTGACGGCTCGCGTGCTCGCGGCCGAGTAGTCCGGCGCCGGCCACGATCCCGACGGTGAAAAGCGTGGCAACCGCGAACGCGATCCGCAGCGAGGAGATGTCGGCTACTCCGCCCATCACGCTAGGCGCAGCCATACCCGCGCCATAGCTCACGGTCGCGACGCCGGCCACGCCGATCGCCGGGCTCGGACCGGAGCGGCCCGCTGCGGCGAACACCAGGGGCACTACGACCGAGACGCCGAGACCGATCAGCACGAAACCGATGAGTGCTGCTATTGGCACCGGGCTGGTCGCGACGAGCAGGCAGCCCACTGTGCCGAGCACGCCGCACGCGCGCACGCTGAATGTCGGGCCGACGCGCCGGACGACCACGTCGCCGCACAGCCGGCCGGCCGCCATGGACCCGGCGAACGCGCCGGTCGCGATCGCTGCAGCGGCCTGGCTGGAGTGCAACTCCCAGTGCATGAACACCGCCGACCAGTCGTTTGCCGCGAACTCCACGAAGATTGACGCAAAGCCGACTAGTCCGATGAGCAACAGCGTGCCCTGCGGCCAGGCAAACCGGGGAACATCGATCTCCGCCGCTGCGCCTTCGGGCGCCTGCCCGGCGAACCAGAGCGACGAGATGCCGCCTGCCGCGGCGGCGGCAGCCGCCACTACCGCGAACTGGATCACAGGGTCGAGGTGCCCGCGCGCGGACAGTGAACCGATCAGCGCGCCCGCCAGCACGCCGAGGCTCCACATCCCGTGCAGGCCGGACATGATCGACTTGCCGATCCTCTGCTCCGCTTCGACAGCCTGCGCGTTCATCGCGTTGTCGTTGATGCCGGTGAGCGCACCGAAGATCAGCATCATCCCGACGAGCACCAGCAGGTCGGGGGCGATAGCCGGCAGCACGAGGACGGCGCTGGAGGCGATGATGAGCACCCGGGTCGTCGCCTTCGGGCCGTAGCGATGCACGAACTGGGCGGCGAACGGCATGGACGCCAGCGCGCCGATGCTGTTCATCAGGCCGACCAGGGCGAGGGTTCCGCTGCTCAGGTGCAGTCGTTCGGCGATCCACGGCAGCCGGGACGCGAACGTGCCGAACACGACCCCGTTGACGAGGAACGTGACGGCGACGGCCCGGCGTTCCGCTGATGCCAAGGTCTCTCCAGAGCTGACGCACTGCTCGCTGAGTGCTGGGCTAGCTGACTGCTGGGCTGCCCCGCCAGCGTACCGGCCAGCCTCGGCAGGCCGGGTTGGCCGGCGGCGTCACCCCGGTTAAGTCCGTCAGTAACTGACGTGTCACACTCTGTAGCGGGGGACCCATTCAGATGATTCCGGGGGGACCGGTCATCGGACTCGCCCTGGCGACGCGTCAGCGTCGCCAGGGCGAGTTTCTCTACGAGCGGTGTTTAGCGATGGCCTCTGCCATGCCCCGGTTGGCCAGCAGGTCCGCCCGTTCGTTGCCGGGATCGCCAGCGTGGCCCTTGACCCACAGCCACTGCACATCGTGCTTACTCGCGGCACTGTCGAGCCGGCGCCAGAGGTCTTCGTTCTTCACCGGCTGCTTGCTGGCGGTCTTCCAGCCATTGCGCTTCCAGGCCGCTAGCCAGCCGGTAATCCCGTTCCTGAGGTAGCTGCTATCGGTATGCAGCCGTACCGTGGACTTCCTGGTCAGTTCCTCGAGGGCCTTGATCGCTGCCATCAACTCCATCCGGTTGTTGGTCGTCGGCGTCGCCTCGCCGCCCCAGAGTTCCTTGGTCCGGTCTCCGTAGCCCAGCACGGCGCCCCAGCCGCCGGGGCCAGGGTTTCCGCTGCATGCGCCATCGGTGTAGATCTCAACCACGCCACGCGCCGCACCGCCCAGCCGGTCTGCAGTTGTCATGCCACCTGAACGTACCGGGCAGCCGGACATAGCCGTGCCGGGAAGCTCAGTTATCGCTAACGACCGTGCTGGTGCGGGCTCGGCGGCACGTCCAGCGCCGCGTTCCGGTCGAAAAATCCCCATGGCTTAAGCCAGAACGAGGTCCGGTCGGCCGGCATGACCGGCCAGTCTTCCGGCCTGGTGAGGTGGTGCAGGCCGAACACGTGCCAGAGCACGATGTCGGTGTCCTCGATGGGCCGGTCTCGGGCGGTCCAGGCCGGCAATCCGTAATCGGCGGTACTCAGGTTCGGGAACTCGCCGCATGGCCACCGCTCGGCGGGTGCGTACGGAGTGACCCACAGGGTGTGCCCGATCACCTCTGCACGCTGGAACGCTGGTGACGACTCGTCGATCAGGGCCGGGAAGCTGCCGCCCGGAATCAGTTTGTAAGCAGGCCGCCCCCCGGTGCTGTTGAGCGAGCGCGTCGATGCAATCTTCCAGCTCCGCTGGGTTTCCCAGCTGTAGTTCTGGCGGCCGTCGGACTCCGTGCGCAGCGGCGTCTCCTGCGTGACCATCGCGAGCCCGTGCGGGTTTGCCTCTGTCACTGGCAGCACTACTGATTCGACGCTGGACACGGTATTCGGCTCCCCGTCCACGTCCAGGTCCAGCCGCGCAACGATGAAATGCTGATGGTACGGCGCGTAAGTACGCTGATCGACCACCATGCCGGTAGCGGGCGGCTGGCCGGGCGCGAACGACGAGGTGACCATGATGCCGGTCGCCCGTACCTCGCACTCGATGTTTCCGTCCTGGTAGAAGCGCCAGTACACGAGGTACTCGTAGTTCGCGACCGTCACGTGGAACGAGATGACCAGCCGCCGGGTGCGGCGGACCTCTGCGCCTGCCCGCTCGTCCACGTGCTTCCACAAGATCCCGTCGTCTTCCTCGTGGATGCAGACAGCGTTCCGGATGGTGCGCGGCCGGCCGTGCGAATCGTGCACCACCGCGTCGAGGTAGCTGATCTCGCCGAGGCAGTCGCAGCCCAGCTCCAGCGAGGTTGTCATGAAGCCGAGGCCCCACTCGCCGATGTCGAACGCGGTCCGCCGGTAGTGGTCCGTCGTGGCGTCCCGGTACGGCACGATCATCTCAGCGAACGACATGCGGTGTGCGATCGGCCGCAACCGCCCGGCGTCGCTGAAGCCGACCGTGTGCAGGATCAGGCCCTCACGCGGATTAAAGCCGAGCCGGAGCTCCCAGTTCTGCCACCGCACGAGCCGTCCGTGCAGACTGAAGGAAGTACCATCCGGCTGGCTCAGCTGCAGCGGCTTCACCTCCCGCAGCGGTGTCGGGATCAGCCCGGGTCGGTACTCACCCATCACCTCGGGCATTCCGTGGCTACTGACCGCGCTCTGGTCGTCTTCGAGCTCGAGCAACTCCATCCGGTTCAGATCGACGACCGGATGCAGGCCGGTGACATGGTGCGCGTACGGGTTGCTGTCGGCGCTGCCCCGCACCCACACATCAGACCAGCCGATCCGGCGGCCCCGGTAACGCTCCGGCACGAGCGCCGCGCCATAGGCCCAGACGTCGGTGAGTACCAGGCTCATATCGGTGATGCCTCGGTTCGCCAGCGCACTGAGCAGAGCCGGATGCTCGCGCAGCATCTCATCGCACTCGTGCCACTCGTCGACGGTCATGTTCGGCTGCACGCCAGGCAGATGCTGCCAGTGCGTGATCGCACCGTCCGGCACCGTCACGACGGCGCGGTAGGCCTGCTCGTCCGCGGTGTTCCAGCAGACCACCTCAGCCGTCCGGACGATATCGTCCGGACGGCCGCTCAGCTCCCCCTTGGCCGGCTCACGCAGCTCGATCGAGCCGAAACGCCAGCGCTGGCCGACGCCTTTCTGCTCGAGCAGCGCGGCGGCGACGCGGTTGATCTCGGCCGCCGTGAGCGGGTCGAGCGGATGCGGTCGTGGCGCCGGCTGGTCAGTCGTCATGTGGCCTCCGATGGTTAACGCCATTGTCCGTCGCGCCGGAGGTCGTGCGCGGCTGGGCCGTCTGTGTGCCGAGCTGAGCGCTCACTGTTCGCGGAGCCGGGCCAGGTGATCCCGGATGATGTTCTCCAGCTGGCCATAGAACTCCACGATTAGCCGGAGTTCGTCGTCGTTGTACTGATCTGCCAGCCGTTGCCAGGCCCCCATCATCGGGCCGAACACCGGAGCGACAATGCCAAGCACGCGCTGCGCTTCCAGGTGAATGACGACCCGCCGCCGGTCCTGTGCGTCGCGCTCGCGGCGGACGAAGCCCGCTTGCTCCAGCCGGTCCACGACGCCGGTGATTGACGCTGTTGTCAGGCCGGTCGCCTTCGCCAGTTCGCCGGCTGTCAGCTGGCCGCTGAAGCTGAGGATGTTGAGGCAGTTGAGGTCGGTTGGGTTGATGCCGATGCGGTCCGCAGCCGCCTGGGTCATCAGCACCATGAGCGATCCGGTCTGCCTGATCGCACCTGCGAAAGTCCTGGCAAGGTCCGCCCGCTCCGGGCTCCAGGCGCCCGCCTCGAATCCAGCGGCCCATGGTGTTTCCCAGCGCTCCCCGCTATCGGACATTCCTAAGCTCCCTGATTATTAAGCTACCTAGACATTAGCAAGCCAAGACGCTAGGTTGGCTACGTAACAGCTTCGACCATCCACAGCGGAGAATCCAATGTCACCAGATCCTCAGATCCTGGCACCGCGCGAAGCGGCAGGCGAACCGCCTGACCCGCGGCGATGGCTCACGCTAGCCGTCCTGCTGCTGGCGGCGTTCATGAACCTGCTCGACATCTCGATCGTCAACATCGCGATCCCGTCCATCCAGCGGAACCTGCACGCCAGCTACGCCGATGTTCAGTGGGCGCTGGCCGGTTACACCCTGGCGTACGCCCTGGTGCTGATCACTGGCGGCCGGCTGGGCGACACGTTTGGCCGTAAGCGGCTCTTCCTGATCGGTGTCACCGGATTCACCCTGATGTCCGCGCTATGCGGAGCCGCGCAGACTCCCGGCATGCTGATCGCCTGCCGCGTCGCCCAGGGGGCGATGGGCGCCATCATGATCCCGCAGGTCCTGTCCATGATCCAGGTGATCTTCCCGGCAGCCGAGCGGATCAAGGCGCTCGCCGCGTTCGGCGTGACGGCCGGCCTTGGCACGGTCAGCGGACCCCTGCTCGGCGGTCTGCTAACACAGCACAACCTGTTCGGACTCGACTGGCGGCCGATCTTCCTGATCAACGTCCCGGTCGGCATCCTTGCAGTCGCGGCGTCAGCGATGCTGGTCCGCGAATCGACAGCGCCCCGCCGGCCACGGCTTGACCCGGGCGGCGTGGCGCTCGTTTCGGCCGCGCTTCTGTTGTTGCTGTACCCGCTGGTCGAAGGACGCCAGCTTGGCTGGCCGGTCTGGACCTTCGTCTCGATGGCCGCGGCGGTTCCGATGTTTGCCGTCTTCATCGCCTACGAGCGGGCCAAGGACCGGCGGGACGGGTCGCCGTTGGTGCAGCTCAGCCTGTTCGGCAAGCGCTCGTTCGCGGTCGGTATCGCGATTGCCGTGACCTTCTTTCTCGGCGTCACGTCGTTCGCCCTGATCCTCACGCTGTTCCTGCAGGTCGGGCTCGGCTTCGAGCCGCTGCACGCCGGCCTGACCTTCCTGCCGTTCTCCCTGGGCGTGCTTGCCGCATCTGGTGCTGCCGCTCGCCTGGCGCCTAAGTTCGGGCGCGGCGTGACGATGACCGGCGCGCTGGTCATGGCCGCGGGCATGGCCAGCCTGATCGCGACTGTGCATCATTACGGCGGCGCAGTGACAACGTGGGAGATGGCGCCCGCCCTGGTCGTGGCCGGGCTCGGCATGGGAACGGTGCTAGCGCCGCTGGCTGACATCCTGCTTGACGGCGTCCGGGCGCAGGACGCAGGCTCGGCGTCTGGCCTGTTCAACACCAGTCTTCAGCTCGGGGCCTCGGTTGGCGTTGCGGTGATCGGGGTTATTTTCTTCGGCTTGCTTGGCAGCCAGTCGGCATCAGCGTCTGCGGCGGTCGCTCCGCAGCTTCGCTCGGGCCTGGCAGCCGCGAGTCTGCCCGCGCCGGTGGCTTCCTCGATTGAGGCTCGGTTCGGCGGCTGCCTGCACGCCCGGCTCGTCGCCACTGACCCTACGGTCACGCCTGCCGCCTGCCAGCTTCCTGGCCGCCAGTCACTGCCGGGCCAGGTACGCACGGTGCTCGCGGACGCTGGCGCCGCGGCGGTCCGGCATGACTTCGCTGCGGCACTGGAGCGGACATTGTGGTTCCAGGTGGCCGTATTCCTGGCCAGCTTCCTGCTGATGACGGCGCTGCCGCGCGGGGCCGGACGACGGCCTGCCGGTAACGGCGAGACGGGCGCGCTGGCTGACTGGCCGGCCGCAGAAGGCGTCGTCATCGGCTGACCAGAATGCCGTGCCGGTACTGGCCGTGCCGTACCGAACAGTTCGGCCTGAACGACGAAGGAGCCAGCGATGCGACTTGCCCTACTCGGAGCCAGCGGCAGGATCGGCCGGCATGTGCTGGCCCGGGCGCTCGAGTCTGGCCATGACGTGACCGCGCTCGCGCGCGATCCGCAATCGCTTGCGGCGGCCCAGCGTGGGCTGACGGTGCTGGCCGGCGACGCTACCGACTCAGCCATGGTCGCGGAACTCATGACGGGCGCGGATGCGGTGCTGTCCGCGCTCGGGCCGCGCGGCGCGAAGAGCCCGGCACTGCTCGCCAGCGCCGGGCGGAACATCGTCGCGGGCATGACGAAGGCAGGCGTCCGGCGGCTGGTCTGCGTGTCCGCAGCTGGCGCATTTATCCAGCATGACCCGGACAGCGGGGCGCTGGTGAAGATGATCTTGCCCAGGGTGCTGGCCAAGCAATTCGCGGACGTGCGCGAGATGGAAGCCGCCATCTCGGCCAGTGACCTCGACTGGACGCTCGTGCGCGCGACCCGGCTTGTCAACACCGGGCTGACCACGCAGTACCGGGTCCGGCCGGAGTATCCGCCCAGGGGCGGCTGGAAGATCTCCAGGGCAGACGTGGCGCACTTCATGGCCGCGGCGCTGGCCGAAGACAGCTGGGTTCGCGGCCATCCGGCGCTGGCGTACTGACCTGTTGCTCAGCGCTCAGGTGTGCCGGCCGCCCTCTGCGGCAATCAGGTCGCGGTACCAGGCGAACGACGACTTCGGCGTGCGCCGCTGCGTCTCGAAGTCGACATGCACCAGGCCGAATCGCTGGTGGTAGCCCGCAGCCCACTCGAAGTTGTCCATCAGCGTCCAGACCAGATAGCCGCGGACGTCGACGCCGGCCGCGATCGCGTCGGCCATTGCGCGGACGTGACCGTCCAGGTAGTTGATCCGGGGCTGGTCGTCGATCTTTCCCAGTTCGTCCGGCTGGTCAGCGACCGAGCAGCCGTTCTCGGTGATATAGACCGGCGGGAGCCTGTCGCCATAGCGGCTGTCCAGCGTCGTGAGTATCTCGGTGAGCCCGGCCGGGATGACCGGCCAGCCGAACTCGGTGACCGGGTAGCCGGGGACCGGCAGAATCTCGAACGGCAGCGGGGACTCCTGCGGTGAAGTCTGCGCCGGCGCCGAGATCCGTGTCGGGTTGTAGTAGTTGACGCCGAGCGCATCGACCGGCGCGGAGATGATCGCCAGGTCACCGTCGCGCACGCAATCGGGGCCATCCGGGGCGACCCCGAACGCCGACAGCGCCGCCGGGTAGCTGCCGAGTAGCACGGGGTCGGTGAACATCAGGTTGTGCAGGGCGTCATACGCGGTCGTCGCGGCTACGTCCGCCGGGTTGTCGGACGCGGTCCACACTGGCGTGTAGTTGTTGGTGATCGCGACTTCCCCGGCTCCTGCTGCCCGCAGCGCCGTGGCAGCCAGGCCGTGTCCGAGCAACTGATGATGCGCGGTGGCAAGCGCATCCAGCAGCAGTGCCCTGCCTGGTGCGTGAATGCCGAGCGCATAGCCGTAAGCCGTCACCACGAACGGCTCGTTGAGCGTGATCCACATCGGGATTCGGTCGGCCAGCCGCTCGGCGGCGACGGCAGCGTAGTCGGCAAACCGGTACGCGGTATCGCGTGCCATCCAGCCGCCGGCGTCCTCCAGTGGCTGCGGCAGGTCCCAGTGATAAAGGGTAGGCATCGGGCTGATGCCCTCGGCCAGCAGTGCATCGGTCAGCCGGTCGTAGAAGTCAAGTCCCGGCCCGTTGACCGCGCCGGATCCGGTCGGCTGAATTCGCGGCCAGGCCAGTGAGAACCGGTACGTCCCGATGCCAAGTCTGGCCATCAGCTCGACGTCTTCGCGCCAGCGGTGGTAATGGTCGGCGGCAACGTCACCGGTCTGCCCGTCGCGGATAACGCCAGGCTGACGGCAGAAGGTGTCCCAGATCGAGTCGCCGCGCCCGTCCTCGGCGACCGCGCCTTCGATCTGATAGGCCGCTGTCGCGACCCCCCAGGTAAAGCCGAACGGAAATGCCGGAATCTCAAGATCGCTCACGGCCCCGATCGTAGCCCGGCCCGGCCCGCATGCCCGGAGAGAGTACCGTCGGGAACATGAAGAAGGTTATTGAGCTGCTGCTCTGCTTTCTGCACCCGATCGCGGTCGTGCTGATCTGGATTGACCTGCTCAGCCGCAGGGACATCGGCACGGTGCCCAAGCTGGCCTGGGCCATCTTCTGCCTGATCCCGCTGGTGCCGTTTATCTACGTGCTCACCGGCGGCGACCTGTGGTGAAAGCGGGCGCTACTGCGCCGCGAGCGAGATGGCCTCGTCGACCTCGCCCTGCCGGGCCGCGAGCTCGGCGGCGTACTTCTCCCGGTCGATCTTCTCGGCTAGCTCCTCGTCGGCCCGCATCAGCACGTCCAGGTCGGAGTCTGCGGCCTCGATGACACCAAGGTCGACGTAGGCGTGCTGAACCTTGGGCCCCCACAGCCCGATGTCCTTCACGCACGGCACGATCCGGGAGAACAGCAGCGTGCGGAACGCCTGCTGAACCGGTGACTGGTCGGTGAACGCGACGCACTCGTCGACGTCGAAGCCCATCCGCTCCCACACTTCGCGCGCGGTGAATCGGTTGCGCATCAGGTAGCAGCCCTCGACGACGAACTCCTCCCGGTCCGCTAGCTCGGCCGAAGTCAGCTCCTTGTAATAATCCCGGAGCGCCAGCCGCCCGAATGCGACGTGCCGTGCCTCGTCCTGCATCACGTACGCCAGCAACTGGGTGACCAGCGCGTTGTTCGACAGGTCCCGGTGAACGCCGAATGCCGCCAGGGCCAGACCCTCGATCAGCACCTGCATGCCCAGGTAGGGCATGTCCCAGCGGGAGTCGGACAGGGCGTCGGACAATAGCTGAGCCAGGTCCGGGTTCACCGGGTAGTAGAGCCCGATCTTCTCCCGCATGAACCGCGCGTACAACTCGACGTGCCGCGCCTCGTCCATCGCCTGGGTGGCGGCGTAGAACTTCGAGTCCATGTCCGGCACGGACTGCACGATCCGCGCGGCGACCGTCAGCGCGCCCTGCTCGCCATGCAGGAACTGGCTGAACAGCCACGCCGACAGATGATGGTCGAGCTCGTCGCGCTCTTTCTGGTTCAGGACATCCCACTGCCGTGAGCCGTAGATCGGGTTCAGGTCCTCGGTTTGCTCCATGACGTTGGATGGATTGACCGGGATCGACCAGTCGATGCGCTTGCTCGCGTCCCACTGCTTGTCCTTGCCGCGCTGGTACAGGTCCAGCAGCCTGCTGCGCCCGTCGTCGTACTCCCAGCTGAAGCGCGCCGATCCGGCGGCCGGAATGTCCCAGGTGCCGGGCTCGACCGGGGTGGTGTAGTGCTCGTACGTGCTCACGGCGGCCTCCGGCGAGTTAACGGCAGTAACTACAGACATTACTCGCCAGTACGGATTTGCTCTAGTGCCAGTCGCACCCCTCGTGGTAGGCAGCGAGCATGGATTTCGATATCCCCGCAGACCTGGTCGCTTACCTGGCCGAGCTGGACGAGTTCATCGAGGCGGAGATCCGGCCGCTCGAGCGCGAGAACGACAACATCCGCTTCTTCGACTACCGGCGCGAGGACGCGCGGACCGACTGGGACCGGGGCGGCCTGCCGAACCGGGAGTGGGAGGCCCTGCTCGCGGAGGCCAAGCGCCGAGCGGACGCGGCTGGTCACTACCGGTATGCGATCCCGGCCGAACTGGGGGGTCGCGGCGGCACCAACCTCGGCATGGCTGTCATCCGCGAGCACCTGGCCGCCAAGGGCCTTGGACTGCACTGCGACCTGCAGAACGAGCACATGATCGTCGGTAACAATGTCGGGCTGTTGCTGATGCTCGAGTACGGCAGCCCGGAGCAGCAGGCCGAGTGGGTGGACAGGCTAGCCGCCGCTCAGGCCGGCTTCGCGTTCGGCATTACCGAGCCGGCCCACGGCTCTGACGCCACCTTCATGGAAACGACCGCAGTGCGGGACGGTGACGACTGGCTCATCACCGGGGAGAAGACCTGGAACACCGGCGTGCACGCTGCCTCGCACGACCTCATCTTCGCCCGCACTAGCGGCAAGGCCGGCGACGCCGAGGGCATCACGGCGTTCCTGACGCCGGTCGGAGCGCCTGGCTTCAGCGTCGACGAGTACCTGTGGACGTTCAACATGCCGACCGATCACGCCCACATCACCCTCGCCGATGTCCGGGTGCCGGCCAGCGCGATCTTCGGCGGCGAAGGCCGCGGACTCCAGGTCGTGCAGCATTTCTTCAACGAGAACCGGATCAGGCAGGCTGCGTCCAGCCTGGGCGCGGCGCAGTACTGCATCAACGAGTCGGTGGCCTATGCGCTTGAGCGCAAGCCGTTCGGCAAGTCGCTGGCGAGCAACCAGGCCATCCAGTTCCCGCTGGTCGAGTTGCAGACGCAGTGCGAGATGCTGCGCGCGCTCATCCACAAGACCGCCTGGCTGATGGACCGCGACGGCCCGTTCTCCGCCTCCGACAAGGTTTCGATGTGCAACTACTGGGCGAACCGGCTCTGCTGCGAAGCAGCCGATCGCGCCATGCAGGTGCACGGCGGGCTCGGGTACTCGCGGCACAAGCCGTTTGAGCACATCTACCGGCATCACCGCAGGTACCGGATCACCGAAGGCGCCGAGGAGATCCAGATGCGCCGGGTGGCCGGGTACATGTTCGGCTTCATGCGCCAGCGCGCGCCCAAGGGAGTGGCCGAGGGCTGATGCCAGAGGATCCAGAAGGAAACGGGGCAGGTTCCGGCGGCGGACTTCCGGACGCGAACGAGCTTGCCCGGCCCCTCAGGCACTGGCTCGGGCCGGTCACTGTCGAGGGGCTGACCAGGCTGTCCGGCGGCGCGTCGAAGCAGACCTGGTCCTTCGACGCGATCGGGCCGGACGGCACCCGGACGCCGCTGATCTTGCGGCGGGACCCGCCCGGTCGGCCCGGCGAGCCGGGAGCGCTCCGCCGGGAAGCGGCGGCCCTCAGCCTCGCGCACGACGCCGGGCTGCCGGTGCCGGAGATGCTCTTCTGCTCCGACGGCCCTGGTCTCGGCACCGCCGGCATGGTGATGCGCCGCGTCGAGGGCGAAACGATCGCGCGGCGCATCCTGCGAGACGGCGAGTACGCGCAGGCCCGGAACGTCCTGGTCGGGCAGCTTGGCTCGTTCGCGGCGCGGCTGCATGCACTTGCGGCGCCGGCTTCATTCCCGCAGCCTGATCCGCTCGCCGGGCTGCGTCAGCAACTGGACGCGTTCGGCCATCCGAGCGAGGTGTTCGAGCTGGCCATGACCGAGTTGTCGGCCAGCCAGCCGCCCCGCCGCGACCCGGTGCTGGTCCATGGCGATTTCCGGCTCGGCAACCTGATCGTCGGACCGGAGGGGCTACGCGCGGTACTGGACTGGGAGCTCACCCACGCCGGCAACCCGGCTGAGGATCTGGGCTGGTTGTGTGTCAAGGCCTGGCGATTCGGCGCCGGGCCGCCGGTCGCCGGCGTAGGCAGCCGGGAACAGTTGCTGGCCGCCTATGCCGGCGCTGGCGGTGCCGACGTTAGCCTCGACGAGCTGCGCTGGTGGGAGGTACTCGGCACGCTCCGGTGGGGGGTCATCTGCCTGACGCAGGCGGCGGCACACCTGACTGGCGCGTACCGGTCGGTCGAGCTGGCCGCGATCGGGCGCCGGGTCTGTGAACAGGAGTGGGACTTGCTGCAGTTGCTGCAGCCGGAGGCGGCAGCGCAAGCGGCCGAGCGGCGGCCACGGCTGACCGGCGCAGCGGTGGCAGCGCCTGCTCCGCATGGCCGCCCCACGGCGAGCGAGCTGCTGGAGGCGGTTCGCGAGTACCTGATGGGCAGCGTGCTGCCTGGCACCGCCGGCCAGCTTGCGTTTCATGCCAGGGTTGCTGCGAACGTGCTGGCCATGGTGGCACGGGAACTCGAACTCGGTCCGCTGCCGGCCGGAGCCGGACTTGCCGACGAGGTAGCCGCCCGGCTCGCCGTGGCAAACCCCGGTTACTTCGGGGAGCCCTAGCCGGCCCGGCTACTCGTCCCCGGCTACTCGTGCATGGGCTGCTCATGGTCGGCATGGCCGGCGGGCTCGAGCTGGAACGTCGAGTGGTCAACGTCGAAGTGCCCGCGCAGGCATTCCTGGAGCCGGTCGAGCATGATCGCGCTCTGCCCTTGCTCGATGATGTCGGGATCGACCACTACGTGCGCGGAGAACACCGGAAGCCCGGAAGTGATCGTCCAGACGTGCAGCTCGTGCACCTCGCGGATACCGGGAACGGCGGCCAGGTGCTGGCGGATCTCGACCAAGTCGATGCCCTCCGGGCTGGCTTCAAGGAGGATGTCCACAGCCTCCCGGAGCAGCCGCCAGGTGCGCGGCAGGATGAGCGCGCCGACAGCCAGCGAGGCGATCGGGTCTGCCAGCAGGTATCCGGTCGCACTGATGATGATCCCGGTCACGATCACAGCGGCGGCGCCGAGGGTGTCGGCTGCTACCTCGAGGAAGGCGCTGCGGACGTTGAGGCTCTCGGCCTGGCCGTGCCGCAGTACCAGCAGGGAGCATGCGTTGGCCGCTAGCGCGCCGACGCCGAACGCGATGAGGAGCCCCGAACTCACCGCGGGCGGCGACGCTAGGCGGCGGATCGCCTCGGTGACGATCAGCGCGGTCATGGCCAGGAGCAGCAGCGAGTTCGCCATCGCGGCGAGGATCTCGGCCCGCGCGTAGCCGAAAGTGCGCCGGTCAGTGGCGGGCCTCGCGGCGAACCAGGCAGCGAGCAGGGACAGCCCGATGCCGCCTGCGTCGGCGGCCATGTGCGCCGCGTCGGCGAACAGCACCAGCGCGCCGGTGATGGCCCCGCCGATCACTTCGGCTATGGCGATACCGAGGCTGATCAGCAGCACGACGGTGAGAGCCCGGCGGTAGCGGCCGGTCACTGTCTGTCGCACATGCGAATGCGCATGGTAACCGCCGGTGCCCGGCGCCGGACGCGCCCTGCCGTGATCTGGAGCCGGGTCGCGGCCGGGTGGCTGCGGCCTGGTCATCGGCCCGGTTCGTCCCGCCGGTCCCGGCCAGTGCCCGGTGGACTGCCGTCTGCCGGGCCGGCGCCCGTGCCGGGGTCGGGCGCGCTTGACTCGCCGGGAGCAAGCAGCTCGTAGGCGGGATTGATCATGACGGGCTTCCCGTCGCGGATGCCGACCTGGCCGCGTAGCCGCACCTTGGAGCCCGGCCGCAGTCCCGGGATATTCGAGCGGCCGTAAAACAAGGCGGTGAGCTGCCCAGTGGAGTCTTCAACGTCGCAGGCCAGCACGGTGTTGTGCTCGACCGGGCGGATCTCAACGGTGTGTACCCGCCCTTCGGTGACCGCCCGGCCGGGCCGCTTCAGCGAACCGATCGGTGTCACCCCGAGCCGCGGAACCGGGCGGTCGTACTCGCCGCCCTTAGCCGGCGTGGTCAGGCCCGCCTCGATCGGCTGGTCCGCCTTGGCCCGGACTCGCTTGCCGTCCGGCTCGCTGGCTGTGCGTGCCGCGGCTGTGCCGGCCTCCTGCGGCGGGCCTGCGAGGGTGGCGGGCCGCGGCATGGTCCCGGCGCCGTCGGCACCGGGCTTTCCGGCCTGGCCCCGCCGGGTCAGGCTTTCCACCCTGCTGCGTACGTCGAACGGCACGATCGTGGCGGCGGCGTGCGGAATCCGGCTGATCACCGCGGCCATCTTGTCCGCCGTGCGGTCGTGCAGCAGGCGGCCGACGATGGGAGCGTAGCTGCGGCGCGGCAGGATCGCGGTCACTCCCACGCCCGGCAGCACAGCCTCAGCGCTGACCAGGCTGGCTGCCGCGTTGGCGAGCCGGCGGTCCGGGCAGTCGACGAAGTCCAGCGGGATGCCGGGGTTCGCGCGCACCCAGTCCTGCCTCAGCTTGTCAGCCAGGACGTTGTCGATGACGAAGTGCACGGCCCGCAGCGAGGTTGGCCGCAAGCTCCGCGCGTACCGCAGGCCGGCGATCGTAGCCAGGTCGAAGTCGTCGATGAAGACGAAAACGCTGCGCCGGGAGTAGGTCGGCGGCTCCGGCGGCTTGCCCCGGCTGCCAATGCCTTCCAGCACGGTCGCTTCCATCCGGTACTGGCGGTTCAGGAAGATCAGCGCTGGCACGCCGCCGATGAACAGCAGCACGACCAGCCAGGCGCCCTCGCCGAACTTAACGATCACGAAGATCACTACCACGATCAGCGAGGTGACGCCGGCCGAGAAGTTGATGATGATCTTGTAGCGCCAGCCGCGCTCCCGCGTGCGGTGGTGGTATTTGGCCATCCCGAAGCCCGCCATGGTGAACGCGGTGAACACGCCGAGTGCGTAGAACGGCACCAGCGAGTTGACGTTGGAACCGACCACTGCGAGCAGCGTGATGGACACGATGGCCAGGACGATGATGCCGTTGGAGAACACCAGCCGGTGGCCGCGCTTGGTCAGCCAGCGCGGCAGGAACGCGTCCTCAGCCACGAAGTTGGCCAGGAACGGGAAGCCGTTGAAGCTGGTATTGCCGCCGGTGTAGAGGATCAGCGCAGTGGCTGCCTGGACTAGCACCCACATCCCCGTTCCCGCCCAGGATGGCCCGAACACCACCCTGGCCTCCTGGGACAGGACGGTCGGGACGCCGATCTGGTAGGGCGTCGCGTGGGTGACGTGCGCTAGCCAGGAGATGCCGGCCACCAGCGTGCCCAGGATCGCGCCCTCGATAACCAGCACCCGGCGGGCATTCCTGCCCTCCGGCGGCTTGAACGCGCTGACCGCGTTCGACACCGCCTCGATGCCGGTGAGGGACGAACCGCCGTTGGCGAATGCTCGCGCTAGCACGAAGATCATCGCGAACGTGATCAGCGCGCTGTGGTTCTCCGGGACGCCGGCTCCCCAGACAGCCGCGTGCGGCGGGATATGCACGCGCGGCAGCGAGCCGAAGATCTCCCGGCCGAGGCCGACGGCGATCATGATGATGACGACGCTGGAGAACAGGTACGTCGGGACCGCGAACGCCTTGCCGGCCTCGCGGATGCCGCGCAGGTTGCCGTACAGCATCAGCAGCACCACGAAGATGGAGATCAGCGTGATAATCGTGGTGTTGTTGATCGGGCTGTTCGGGAACGCCGACGCGACTGCCGCAGTGCCGGCCGCGACCTGAACCGCCACCGTCACCACGTAGTCGACCAGCAGCGCGACCGCCGCGATCTGAGCTACCCGCGGCCCGAAATTGTCCCGCGCCACGACGTACGAGCCGCCGGCCCGGGTGTAGATCGAGACGACCTCGCGGTAGGACAGCACGACCAGGACCATCACGAACAGCACGACACCAGTCAGCGGCAGGATCAGCGTGAAGGCCGCGGCCGCCAGCCCGCCCCTCAGCAGCTCGATCAGGATTTCCTCGGTGCCGTAAGCCGAGGAGGAGATGCCGTCCGGCGACAGCACGCCGAGCGCCAGGCGCTTCGATAGCCGCTGCTCGCTGAGCTGCTCGTTGATCAGCGGCTTGCCGAGGAGCTGGCGCTTGAGGGTGTAGCCAAGGCCCTCGGCCAGGTCGCCCTGCTGCCGGAGCGAGCCGACGGCTCGTCGCATGGCCACGCTGCAGCGCCCCTCCCGGTCCGATAGCACCTGACGTGGCCTTCATACCATCAAGGCGGCGCGTAGCGGGAGACCGGGCGGTGCCGCGACCAAGAGTAGCTGCCTGTCCGAGTTGTCCGTCAGCTTGACATCTGCGCGTTCCGACGGGCATGCTCAAAGCGCTCTGTAATACGGACACCTTGTTCGGTGAGGCGTCTTCACGGACACAGGCCACTGATCCCACCCGTCGAGAGACGCTCCGGATCAGGACACCTCTCCCCGGAATAAGGGGTGAGGCCAGGTGGCTGCGCGAGCGTTGTGTCGCGCTACGCCGTGAAGTGCCAAAGCTCTAACGAGGGGGTGCCTGGCCGTGGCGGGCGGATCCTGCCCGGCGGTCGCTGTCCTCGTGAGGTGCCTTCGTTGAGCATGCCCGCCATCCGGCGGGCGGCTTGAGACGGCGCGGCGCGGCCGCGGCAGGAGGGAGGCGAGCAATGGACTCTGATAGTCCGGGCCGAAAATGGCCCCTCGCCGCTAATCCTGCCTGCCCCGGGCACGCTCGCGTAATCCCGGCTGCCAGCCGGAGCCTGCCAGCTTAAGGCTCCCGCACCGGTCGAGCGTGCCCCCTGACCCCGCCGCGGCGACGGCGGTGAAGGGGGTGATTTGCCGTGACCTCAGCAACGTCGGACCTGCGCGGTCCGGTCGACCACTCCGCCCGCGGAGCGGCACTCGACACAGCGCACGTCGGCGACATCCGCGGCGCGCTGGGCACGATTTCCGTTGACGACATCGCGGCCCGCAAGTCGGCTAGCGCGAAGCTGAAGACCCTGCTCGCGATCGTCGGGCCGGGCTTGATCGTCATGGTCGGCGACAACGACGCAGGCGCGTTCTCCACTTATGGTCAGGCTGGCCAGAATTACGGCACCCACCTGCTCTGGACGTTCGTGCTGCTGGTCCCGATCCTGTACGTGAACCAGGAGATGGTGCTCAGGCTCGGCGCGGTGTCTGGCGTCGGCCACGCCCGGCTGATCCTGGAGCGGTTCGGCAGGTTCTGGGGCGCGTTCAGCGTCATCGACTTGTTCCTGCTCAACGCGCTGACGATCGTCACCGAGTTCATCGGGATCACGCTTGCCGCCGGCTATCTCGGCGTTCCGAAGATCGTGGCCGTGCTGCTGGCGGGGCTGGTCATCGTGGCCTCCGCCATGACCGGCAGCTTCCGCAGGTTCGAGCGGATCGCGATCGCCTTCTGCGCAGGTTCGCTGTTGCTGATTCCGCTGTATGTGCTGTCGCATCCGGCTGCGGGCCAGGTGGCCACCGGATTCGTGCTGCCGACCATGCCGGGCGGAAGCGGGCAACTGGGCACGGTCATGCTGCTGATCATCGGCATTGTCGGCACCACCGTGGCGCCATGGCAGCTGTTCTTCCAGCAGTCCTACGTCATCGACAAGCGCATCACCCCGCGGTTCATCCCGTACGAGAAGGCTGACCTGGTCATCGGCATCGTCGTCGTCATCGTGGGCGGCGCGGCGCTGATGGGCGCTACCGCGGCGGCCTTCGCGGGGACGGCCGCGGCCGGCCACTACACCGACGCCGCAGGGCTGGCTGCCGGGATCGCGGCATCAGCTGGCAAGGCGGCGGGGGCGCTGTTCGCCGTGGCGTTGCTGGACGCTGCCATGATCGGCGCGTTCGCGGTCTCGCTCTCCACTGCCTACGCGCTCGGCGATGTACTCGGCCTGAAGCACTCGCTGCACCGGGGAGTGCGGCAGGCCAAGGGCTTCTACGTGATGTACGCGGCCCTGATCGCCGGGGCCGCGACGATCGTGCTCATTCCGGGGTCCCCGCTCGGCCTCTTCACTGAGGGAGTCCAGGTGCTCGCGGGCGTCCTGCTGCCGAGCGCCACGGTCTTCCTGCTGCTGCTGTGCAACGACAAGGCAGTACTGGGGCCGTGGGTGAACGGCCGCTTCACTAACGCCTTCACCGGCGCGGTCATCGCACTGCTGGTGATGCTGTCGCTGATCCTGGTCACGTCGGTGACTTTCCCGCACGTCAGCTCGCGCCAGATTCTGATGATCATGATCGGGTTCGCCGGCCTTGCGCTGGTCGTGGTTACCGCCATCGTGATGCGCGGGCGCCGGGGGCATGCGGGCGCGCAGGCCGTGCCCGCCGGCCTCGGCGAGCCTGATCGGCTGACCCGGCCGGACGCCATGAGCAAGGAGAACTGGCGGATGCCGGCCCTGACCATGCTCGCCCCGGTGCAGATGTCGGTTGGCCGCCGGCTCGCCCTGGCCGGGATGTGGGTTTACCTGGTGATCGCGATGGGGGCCGTGGTGTTCCGCATCGTCGAGGTGGCGATGGGTCACTGACAGCTGCCGGCTAGCGCACCGCTCCGGTTACCAGCCAGCGCGACGTCCGGCTGCGCAGCATCAGGGTGGCGAACCTGGCGAGCATCCACGCGGCGTACGCAAGCCACAGTGCGATCAGGCCCGCACCCGTCTCAACCACGACCGCTGCCGCCGCGCCGAAGACGGCGAGCGTGACCAGCCCGGCCAGCGCCAGGTAGTCCTGGTCGCCGGCGCCGATGAGCACGCCGTCGAGAACGAAGACCACGCCGGCGGCCGGCTGCTGCACGATGATCACTAGCAGCACTGCCAGCAGCAGGCTGCGTACCGGCGGCGTGACGCCGAACAGGCTGGGTATGGCCGGCCGCAGCGCGAGCAGGAGCAGCGAGAAGATCACGCCGTAGACAGCGCCCCAGCCGATCATCCGCCCGGTGGCGGCCTTAGCGCCACGCACGTCGCCGGCCCCGAGATACCGGCCGGTGATTGCCTGCGCGGCGATGGCGATCGCGTCCAGTGCGTAGACGAACAGGCTCCAGACTCGCATGGCGACCTGGCTCGCGGCGATCGCGGCGTCGGACTGCCGGGCCGCGATGGCGGTCATCAGCACCAGCACCGCCTGCAACGCGAGCGTGCGCAGCACGAGCGCGGCCCCGGCGACGGCGGCCGTCGTGACGCCCCGGCGGTCAGGCCTGAGGCTGATGCCCGCTCGGCGGGCACCGCGGCCGACGACGGCGAGGTAGGCAGCGCCGGCGCCGGTCTGGGCGATGAACGTGCCCCAGGCCGAGCCCGCGATCCCCCAGTGCAGGCCGAGTACGAAGGTGGCGTTGAGCGCGATGTTGACGGCATTGGCGACGACGGCGACCAGCAACGGTGTCCTGGTGTCCTGGAGCCCGCGCAGCACGCCGGTGCCCGCTAGTACCGCGAGCATCGCCGGTGCGCCGAGCAGGCTGATCCGCAGGTAGGTGACCGCCTCGTGGCTGACTGCCGGGGTGCCGCCGAACGCTGCGACGATCCGCGTGGCCAGCGGCCAGCCGGCCGCGAGAACCACGAGGCCGATGGCTGCCGCCAGCCACAGGCCGTCGATGCCGTGCCGGATCGCTGCGTCGCGGCGGCCGGCGCCGAGCTGGCGGGAGACGGCGGCTGTCGTGCCATAGGCCAGGAAGATCGCCACGCCGACGAGCGTGGCGAGCACCTGACTGGCGACGCCCAGGCCGCCAAGCGGGATCGTGCCGAGCCGGCCGACGATGGCAGAGTCAGCCAGCAGGAACAGTGGCTCGGCAACGAGCGCGCCGAACGCCGGGACAGCAAGCCGCAGAATCTCCGCGTCTTGCGGGCTGCGGAGCCGTGCGAGCAGCCGGCTAGCCAACCACACCCCTGGCACGCATATCCGCGACGTCGGCTGCGGTGAGGCCGAGACCGGCCAGCACCGCATCGGTGTCCTGGCCCGGCTTGGGCGGCGGCACCGGCTCGGCAGCGGCCGTCCGCCCGAATCTCGGCGCCGGGGCTGGCTGAGTGACGCCGCCGATCTCGACGAAGGCGCTTCTCGCCGTTGCATGCGGATGCGCGGGTGCCTCGGTCATGGACAGGACTGGCGCCACGCATGCGTCGGTCCCGGCGAACACCTGCTCCCATTCCGCCCTGCTGCGCGACGCGAATGCGGCGGCGAATCGCTGTCGCAATACTGGCCAGCCATCCCGGTCGTGCTGGTGGGGCAAGTCCGCATCGGCAAGTCCGAGGCCGCGCAGCAGCGCAGCGTAGAACTGCGGCTCCAGCGCACCGACGGCGACGTACTGCCCGTCGGCGGTGGCATAGGTGTCGTAAAACGGCGCCCCGCCGTCCAGCAGGTTGGTGCCGCGCTTGTCCTGCCAGGTCCCGGAGGCGAGCATGCCGTAGACGAACGAAGTGAGCAGCGCTGACCCGTCCACCATGGCAGCGTCCACGACCTGGCCGCGGCCGCTGCTAGCGCGCTCGACCAGCGCGGCCAGAATGCCGAGTGCGAGCAGCATGCCGCCGCCGCCGAAGTCGCCGAGCAAGTTCACCGGCGGCACGGGGGACTCTCCGGCGCGGCCGACCATGCTGAGCGCACCGGAGATGGCGATGTAGTCGATGTCGTGGCCGGCCGTCGGCGCCAGCGGACCATCCTGGCCCCATCCCGTCATCCGGGCGAAGATAAGGCCCGGATTGCGTGCCGCGCAGATCAGCGGGCCGAAGCCAAGTCGCTCGGCTACGCCGGGCCGGAAGCCCTCGACCAGCACGTCGGCGGTGTCGGTTAGCCGCAGCAGTACGTCAACGGCGGCCGGGTCCTTGAGATTCAGCCCGATCGAGCGGCGCCCGCGGCTCAGCGGATCGCTGGGCCTTCGGGCCTGCGGGCCGCATCGCTCAGCCCGGTCAACACGGAGCACGTCGGCTCCGAGATCAGCCAGGATCATGCAGCCGAAGGGGGCCGGAGCCAGGCTGGCGATCTCGATTACCCGCACGCCCTGCAATGGGCCCATCGGTCACGTCCTCTGATGTCGCAGCGCTGTCTGCAGACTTTTGTCCGCGTCGCCGATCTAGCGATAGTAGTCAGCTAGCGTGGCGGGCTGGTCAGCATCAGCGCAAGCGTCGGGCAGGCAGCGACGGCGCGACGCGCGAGCGGCTGCAGTCGCAGCGGCACCGGGCCGGGCGTGATGATCGGATAACCCCAGGGATCGGCCGTGATCAGCTCGGGCAGCAGTTCGATGCACAACCCGTGTGCGTCGCAGGCGATCGGGTTCACCCGGAGCTGCGGCCGGCGCAATGGTGGCTGGCGACTGCTTCCGCCGTCAGGATGCTGGCTCACTGCGCCCACCGGGCCGGGACCGGCAGGACCGGCGGCCCGCTAGCTCGCGCGCACGGCCCTGCCGACAGGTGTGCCTGCACGTCGGCTGCGAACACGGTGAGTGCGCTGCGGACCAGGCCTGCCGCGCCGTCGGGCAGGTGGCAAGCTCCCCGGCCGGCCACGAGGCCGGCCAGCTGCTCTACCCAGCCGATGATGTCCGGACCGGCCTGACCGAACGCAATCCAGTTCAGCGCCTCGGCCAGGGCTGGCAGGCCGTTGCGGCACGGGCCGCATTGTCCCGCGTTCTGAGCAGCCAGGAAGCTGGCCACTCTGGCCGTCTCAGCCAGCCCGCAAGCTGCCGCAGGCAGCACTGCCAGCACGCCCGGGCCGAGCGACGCTCCGGCCGCTCGCATGCCCTCGTGACTGACCGGAACCGTCAGCGCCGCAGGCAGCGGCAGCCAGGTGCCGAAGTATCCGCCGGTAAGGACGGCCTGCGCGGGCTTGATCAGGCCGCAGCGGTGCAACAGCTCGCCTAGCGGCGTGCCGAGGGGAATCTCCCGCACGCCCGGCCGCTGTACCGCTCCAGTCACGGTCACCAGCGCCGAGCCGGGCGTGCCGGGCGTGCCGGCCGCAGCGAACCACTCGCTGCCGAACCGGGCGATAAGCGCGATGTGAGCGAGCGTCTCGACGTTCAGCACGAGCGTCGGCCGACGGTGGGCGCCGCGCTCCGCCGGCCGCGGCGGAACGAACGTCGGCACCGGCGCATTGCCGTTCAGGGCGCTGATCAGCGCGCTCTCCTGACCAGCGAGGTATCCGCCGGCAGTCGGGTGTATCTCGACAGGCACTGAGTCGAGGCCGGCCCCGGCTCGCTCGGCGACTGCCCGGGCCAGTGCCCGGTCACTCGTGCCGGCGGCATGGCCGACGCACAGATACGCGCGGTCGGCACCGACCGCGCTGGCGCACAATGCGATTCCGTCGAGCACGAGGTGCGGTGCGCGGCTCAGGAGCACGCCGTCCTTGCTGCTGGCAGGCTCGGATTCGGAGCCGTTCGCGATCACGACACGGCCGGTCCGCGCAGGCCCGCGGGCCCCGGCGACGGCACGCATTTTCCGGCCGGCCGGGAAGGCGCCGCCGCCGCGTCCGGTCAGCCCGGAGCGCTCCACCTCCGCGATCAGCAAGTCCGGCGGCCCGGAAGGCAGTGGCCCGTAGCAGGCGGTGTGCTCGGCGAGTGAGAGCGGCTCGTCGCGGACGATCAGCCGGAGGTCTCGCGGGCCCGGCGCCGGCGGGCGTCCCGCGCTCGGCACCGCAGAGCCGCGCACTGTCACCGGCTCGCCCGGTGATCGGGCCGGGACGCGCCCGCAGGCGGCGCAGTGCGCGTGCCGGAGCGTGCGCTCCAGCCCGGCGACAGCGGACCGACCCGCAGCCAGGCTCCGCCAGCGATCAGCGTAGCCAGGATCAGCACGACGCCCGCAGTGCTCGCTAGCGGGCGGGCGGGCCAGGCTAGGGCCAGCCGCCAGAATGTCAGCACCGCAACGACGAGAACGCAGCACGCGGTCAGGACGAGTACCCATCGGACTGGCGTGTCGGTGCCAGTCCCGAGCCCGTGCAGCACTGCCACCGGCCAGCACAGGTATGCCGTCCAGTGCACGACGCGCCAGCTCTGCAGGCCCATCCTGGTCCGCAGCAGGCTCGTAATGATCAGCGCGAGCATCAGGTCAAGCGCGATGGCGCCGAGTCCGACCCAGATTGGCCGGTAGGACGAGATGAACGGCACGAACGCATCTTGGATCGGGATGGAGACGAAGCTGTCCAGCACCGTCGTCAGGACGTGCACGACGGTGAATCCGAGCGCCAGGAGTGACAGGTTCCGATGCAGGCCCAGGGTGACGAACCGGGGCCATGCTGGCCGCTGGAAGCGCACCGAGGACAGCAGGCCCAGCGCCATGCTCGCAGTCAGCAGGACCATGGCGACCAGCCCGGTCGCACGCGTTGCATACCAGAGCGGCGTGGACGAGGTGACGATGATCGCACCGAGGTGGCCGGTGCCGGTCATGCCGCATCGTCGGGGTCGTCGCGCGGCCAGCCGGCCGTCGTCTCGACGGTCCCGTCATGCCGGACCAGTCTGGCCGGCAGGCCGATGTCGTGCAGCCAGTCCAGCGCCGCGGCCCCGCGGACAATGGCGGCGGTGCTCGCCGTGTTCGCATCGGTGCACGTCCCGGCTGCGACGCTGACCGTGCGCCAGCACGACCTGGCGGGCTCGCCAGTGGACGGATCGATGATGTGATGGACCGGGCGACCACCCACCGTCCAGGTCCGCACCGTGGTACTTGACGTCGCCAGGCCGCCGGAACTGATCGTCACAGTCTGGCCGGCCGCCCAGCTAGGTGCCGCGTGATCGTCAGTAACCCTGACTCGCCAGCCGTCCGGTGGCGCCTCGCCGCCGACGGCCACGTCACCGCCGAGGCTGACCAGGATGCCGCAACCGACACGGTCAGCAATCTGATTCGCACACTTGTCAGCTGCCCACGCCTTAGCTGTCGCGCCCAGATCGAGCTGGGCGCCGTGCTCGAGCCGGACTCGCCGCCCCGCGCGATCCAGCCGCACCCGGCCCCAGCCTGGCACCGGGCCGACTGGGCCGACCGGTCCGGTCAGCCGGGGTGACTGCGCACCGGCCTTGCGCACATCCGCGAAGTCGCGGTCGTAGCCGAGGCTGGCCAGGGCATGCGCGCAGGTCGGATCGACGTCACCGCCCGTCAGCTTCGCCGCGCGCAACGCGGCGGCTAGCAAGTCCGCGAACACCGCGCTGATCGCTACCGACTCGCCGCCAGCCGCATTCAGCCTGGCGAGCTCGGAGTCCGGCCGGAAGCGGCTGCAGGCGAGGTCGACCTCGGCGAGCACGCGGTCGGCAACGGCACGTGCCGGGGTGATCGCGCGAGGGGTGGTGACGAGCAACACGGCGGTGGTGCCGAACACCGCGAACGTGTCCCTGGTTATCTCGCTGGTCGTCACCGCGCACCGGCTGTCATGACGCGCCAGACGTTACCTGGCCGCTGCCTGCTGCCGGAGCTGGCGGCTGGGCTGGGATGAGGATGCTGCCCTGGTCGTTTCGAGGTACCGCCGGGCCGCTGCTGGCAGCTACATGATGGCCGAACGCGAAGGTGAGCAGGCCGGCGATCACAACGCCGGCCGCGCCGGCCCGCCAGCTCAGCGCGGTGATCTTGGCCATGCCGACGTCGCGGTCGTGCGCAGCTGCGCGGATGTGGTGCTGCGGCATGACGTTGTCCCTCCTGTCCCGCCGCGGGCCGGCGGGCAGCGAGCCGCGGGACGGCGTTGCGACCGCCCGCATCGGACCCGCTAGCAAGTGCCCGGCTCTGCTAGCAAGTCTAGAGTCGCGGCTCTGCCCTAAGAATCGGTGAAGCGCCTCTCATGGTTCACCGAGCCTCACGGTTCATCAGGCCGTCGTGGCTGCCTGCAGCTATGTTCCGGCCAGGTCGCAGGCCGTGTACCTTCGGACTATGCACGGGTACACGCAGGACAAAGAGTCCTACCTGAAGCGACTGCGCAGGATCGAGGGCCAGGTCCGCGGCCTGCAGCGCATGGTCGACGACGACGCCTACTGCATCGACGTGCTCACGCAGATCTCCGCGGCGACCCGGGCACTCCAGGCGGTCGCCATCGGCCTGCTGGAAGACCACCTCGGACACTGCGTTACCCAGGCGATTGAGCAAGGCGGCCCGGAAGCGGAGCTGAAGGTCAAGGAAGCGGCTGACGCCATCTCCCGGCTGGTCAAATCCTAACGTTTTGCCCCGGAATGCGTCGGCCGGTGTCCCCGGCGGGCCGGCTAGCTCTGATTGCCGCTGAACCGCGGACCATCTGCGCCGGTGATCCGGCCGAATGCCTGCAGGTTGGCCAGGCTCTCGCCGCGTTTCACCCGCCAGGCGTACTCCTTCCTGATCGCCGACGCGAAGCCGATCATCAGCGCCTGGTCAAAGGTGTCGTCGGCATAACTCAGCACGCAGCCGAGCAGCCGGTCGATTTCGTCTGGGCTGATCGAGTCCAGCGGCAGCCGCCCGACGAGGTAGACGTCGCCGACCGGATCGAGCGCGAAATGCACGCCGTACATCCGGGCATTGTGCTCGAGCAGGAAGCGGTAGAACTCCGCGTGGTTCTCGTCTGGCTGCCGGCAGAAGAACGCCTCTACCAGCAGGCTATGCGTGCCGGCGATGAGCCAGGTCATGGTCTTCAGCTTGTGCTGTCCGGGCAGCGTTACCAGGTAACTGCCTGGCTGGGGCGACTCGTAGCTCACATCAAGCGAGCCAAGCGCGGCCCGCAGGGCGCAGGCGTAGTCGGCCGGGCTCACGCGTCGACCGCGGCGGCTGCCTCGGCGGTCACGGTCGCGTACAACTGCAGAAGCGCGTCGACCGTAGCGGACCAGCCGAACCGTGATGCGTGCTCGCGGGCACCGCGTGCGAGCCGGGCCAGGCTGGCGGGCGCGCTGATCAGGTCCCGCACTGCTCTGGCGTAGTGCCCGGGGTCGCGGGAGTCAACGAGCACCCCGGAGTACCCGTGCCGCACGGCGATACGCAGTCCGCCGACCGCAGCTGCCACCACCGGCGTTCCGCAGGCCTGAGCTTCCATCGCGACCAGGCCGAAAGACTCCGAGTACGACGGCACCATGACCAGCGTGGCCGCACGGTACCACTGGGCAAGCTCGGGCTGCGGGCACGGCGGCTCGAGCCGCACCAGACCAGCCAGGCCGAGCCGGGCGGCTAGCTGTTCAAGGCCGTCCGGATCCTGGCGGCCAGCGCCGCTCGGACCGCCGACGAAAGCGATAGTGAGTTTGCCGCGCAGGCCGGGATCGTCGGCGAGCAGCTGGGCCGCAGCGTGCAGGACCACGTCTGGTGCCTTCAGCGGCTGCACGCGGCCGGCGAAGACCAGCACGACGCCATCCTCTGGCAGGCCTAGCTGCCGGCGCGCGAGCAACTGCGAGCCCGGCCTGAAGACAGACAGGTCCACGCCCGGATTAATAGTGATGACCCTGGCCGGGTCGGCCGCATAATGCCCGATCAGCTGCTGGGCTTCGTCATCAGTATTGGCGACTAGCCGGTCGGCGCTGGCGACTACCTCAGCCTCGCCGCGGAGCCGGACTTCTGGCTCGGCGGTGTCACCGGCGGCCAGCGCCGCATTCTTGACCTTGCCGAGAGTGTGCATCGACTGGATCAGCGGGACACCCCACCGCTCCTTCGCCACGGCGCCGACCTGGCCAGACAGCCAGTAATGACCGTGGACCAGGTCGTAGCGGCCGGGCGCGTGCGCGGCTTCGGTGCGGAGCAGCTCGAACGTGAACTGGCAGAGCTGGCCGGGCAGGTCGGATTTGTCCAGATCTTCGAATGGCCCCGCGGCCAGGTGACGGACCAGCACGCCAGGGGCCAGCTCGGCAACCTGGGGCTGGTCGCGAGAGACCGCCCTGGTGAAGATGTCGACCTCGACGCCGCGGTCGGCGAGCCGCTTCGCGACCTCCACCACGTAAACGTTAAGTCCGCCCGCGTCCCCGGTCCCCGGCTGCTCGAGCGGTGACGTATGGACGCTGACGGTCGCGATCCGCCGTGGATAGCGTCGCGGCACAGGCTCCCACCTCCGGAACTTCTCAACTCCGCCGGCGCCGATCAGATTCCCGTCAGTCAAGCCGGGCCAGGCCGGGAAAGTCCGGCCGTTTTTACCTCGTTTCCGGCTTAATTCCTAGGGTTTTAATCACACTGCTGGTCAGCCGCGAATCCCGCGAAACCGGCCGGGCTAGGATTTCTGGCATGAGCACGCTCATCTTGATCAGGCATGGCGAGAGCGAGTGGAACGACAAGGGGTTGTTCACCGGGTGGGTGGATGCCCGGCTGTCGGAGCGCGGCCGGGCCGAGGCGGCGCGGGCCGGGCGGCAACTGACCGATGCCGGGTTGCACCCGGACACCGTGCATACCTCACTGCTAAGCCGGGCTATCGAGACTGCCAACATCGCGCTGGACGTCGCCGATTTGAGCTGGCTGCCGGTCCGGCGGTCGTGGCGGCTGAACGAGCGGCACTACGGCGCGCTGCAGGGCAAGGACAAGGCGGCAACGCGGCAGCAATACGGCGACGAGCAGTTCATGCTGTGGCGCAGGTCCTATGACGTGCCGCCGCCGCCGCTGCCCGATGACGACCCGTTGTCGCAGGTCAGCGACCCGCGTTACGCGCTGCTGCCGCCCGAGCTGCGTCCCAGGACCGAATGCCTGCGCGACGTCGTGCTGCGGATGCTGCCCTACTGGTACGACGGCATCGTTCCGGACCTGGCCGTCGGCCAGATCGCCCTCGTGGTGGCGCATGGTAACTCGCTGCGGGCTCTGATCAAGCACCTGGACGGGATTAGCGACGCCGACATTGCTGAGCTCAACGTCCCGACAGGCTTGCCGCTGCTGTACGAGCTTGACGACCAGTTCCGCCCGGTGCAGCCCGGCGGGCGATACCTGGACCCGGAGGCAGCGGCGCAGGCCGCGGAGGCCGTCCGGGCTCAGGGGCGGTGAGCTGGCCTGCGGCTGCAACGATTGGCGGAGATCTCCGTGCCGCGGTCAACGCGGCCGCGGAGCGCCGCGCGTGAGGCTGAATTGCCGGTTTTCGTTAATGACCCGTTCATCTCACTGGTGCATAGAAGGCACAATCGACGTGGACGCTGGCTGTCAGGATCGTGAACACTTTGCGAATAGCCGCAGCTGGGCGCACCGAGCAGTGGGCGCGACGAGGTCGCACGCTTAACATCAGAGCGTGGAGATGGGGGTGCAAGCAGTCATGTCTTCGGACATGCCAGACTCGGGCCTACTCCAGGAGAGCAAGCTGCCTGCGGGCGTCAGCTCGGTACTTGCGGTGCTCCTGTCGTCTGCAGTGGTACTCGACAGCGACGACCGCGTACTCAGTTCCAGCGCGGCAGCGCGTGAATTCGGCCTCGTTGACGGCGAGCGGCTAGTGGTCGGCGAGCTACTAGCGCTGGCCCGGCAGGTTCGCCGGGAGGGCATGCCGCGCGAGGGCGAGATCGACATCATGACTACCCGGTTCAACGGGCGAGCGACGAGCTTTGCCGTCCGGGTGGCACCGCTCGGACCGGCGGTCGGTGACGGCGGGCTGATCCTGCTGCTGGCCGAGGACCAGACCGAGAGCCGGCGGGTAGATGAGGTACGCCGAGACTTCGTGGCCAACATCAGTCATGAACTGAAGACCCCGGTTGGTGCCCTGGCGCTGCTGGCCGAGACGGTCGAGGAGGCTGCCGACGACCCCGAGGCGGTGCTCCGGTTCGCCGGGCGGATGCGCCAGGAAGCATCGCGGCTGACTGACTTGGTGCAGGACCTGATCATGCTGTCGCGGATTCAGGCGGCCGAACCGGTGCCGGATCCGAGCCCGGTGGTACTCGACGATGTCGTGGCCGAGGCGGTGGACCGGTGCCGGATGCGCGCGAGCGCGCGCGGCATCTCGCTGGAAGTTACCGGGGAACGTGGCGTTTCCATCCTCGGTGATGAGGATCTGCTGGTCACCGCGCTGCGGAATCTGCTCGAGAATGCCGTCGCCTACAGCCCCGACAAGACCCGGGTGGTGATCACGGTTCGGACCGCATCCAGCTGGATGGCCGAGATCAGCGTGACCGACCAGGGCATCGGCATTCCGGAGCGGGACCGCGAGCGGATCTTCGAGCGGTTCTACCGGGTCGACCCGGCCCGATCGCGGGCGACCGGGGGGACCGGACTAGGCCTGGCCATCGTGAAGCACGTTACGGCGGCGCACGGGGGCAACGTCACGGTGGAGAGCCAGGAAAGCCAAGGCTCCACATTCACGCTCCGGCTACCGCTCCGCCCTAGGCGCGGACTACCGGTCGGTGGTAAGGATCAACCAGCAGCGCGAACGGACCACCGGGCCGCGCTATCTGTCAGGGAGGCAGTTAAGTGACTCGGGTGCTCGTTGTCGAGGACGAGGAATCCTTCAGCGATGCGCTGTCGTACATGCTCCGCAAGGAGGGGTTCGAGGTCGCGGTCTGCCCCACCGGTCCGGACGCTATCGAGACCTTCGATCGCACCGGCGCCGACTTGGTGCTGCTCGACCTCATGCTGCCCGGCCTGCCCGGCAGTGAGGTCTGCCGGACACTGCGCGAGCGGTCCAACGTGCCGGTGATCATGCTGACGGCCAAGGACAGCGAGATCGACAAGGTCGTCGGGCTCGAGCTTGGTGCCGACGACTACGTGACGAAGCCGTTCTCCTCCCGTGAGCTCGTCGCGAGGATGCGCGCTGTGCTGCGCCGCAGGGGTGACGTAGACGAGCCGATCAGCTCGATCATGGAGTCTGGCCCGGTGCGGATGGACGTTGACCGGCATGTGGTGACGGTGCGCAGCGAGCAGGTACAGCTCCCGCTGAAGGAGTTCGAGTTGCTCGAAGTGCTGCTACGGAACGCGGGCCGGGTGCTGACCCGGATGCAGCTCATCGACCGGGTCTGGGGCGCGGATTACGTCGGCGACACCAAGACGCTGGACGTGCACGTAAAGCGGCTGCGGGCCAAGATCGAAACGGAGCCGACCAATCCCCGGCACATCGTGACGGTGCGGGGCCTGGGCTACAAGTTCGAGCCGGTCGGCTAGTACACCCCGCCCTTAGCGGCGCCAGGCCGGCTACCAGCCGTCTAGGACTTCGATGCCTTCGGCGTAGCGGATGCGGACGGCGTCGCGTTCGGGGACGCCGAGGTGCTAGGCGTGACCGTGACCGAGGGCGCTGGCGACACAGCGCTCTGCTGTGGCGGCGCGTAGGTCACGTAGTGCGCGGCGCGCGGCATGACCGGCACAACCAACGTGACCATCCCGGCCTTCTGAAAGGTCAGCTGCAACTTGATCGTCGAGCCGCCAGTGATGGTCCGGGTCAGGTCGGTGAGTACAAGCTGAGGCCTCGGGCCGGACAGGAACACCGGGTGTCCGTCGGTGACAGCCACTCCGCCACTCGGCAGTGATACTGACGTGGCGCTGCCCGGCGCGGAGATAGCTTGCAGCCGGTCCGGTGCGCCGTCGTTCACGATAGCCAGGAACAGGCTCGCTGACTGGCCCGCGTGCAGGCTCGACCCGAGCGGAGCGCCGAGCACGAAGACATTCCTGATCGAGATGTCTCCGACAACGGTGCCCGCCGTGTCCGTGGGGTAGTGAAACTGCAGCGTCGGCGCATTGTCGCCCGCCTCGCAGCCGGCCAGAACCGGAATCAGCACCGCGGCCGCCCCGAGCACCAGCCGACGCGACAGCGTGCCTTTCCAGCCGCTCCGGATCACGGCATACTCCCCTCGTCGTGCGGATGTCCGACAGACGTCGGAAAGCGTAGCCACCTGGCGATCTGATGCTCCGGCCGGCCCGTCCGTTTGGATGCTTCCAGGACCTGGCGGCCCGCCGGCTCAGCCGGTGAGCGCTTCCAGGAGGAGCGCCGGGTCTTCGTTCGCGCTGAGATTCCTGGCGTACGACACGGTGTGCGGCAGCCCGCCGACCATAACGGCCGTCAATCCCCTGACCGGGTAGTAATGCGCGAGCACCTGCTGGTTGTCGAGCGCTACTGGCGTGGCGTTCTGCAGGCTCGCAGCCAGTCCGGAGTGCAGGATTGTGACCTCGGCGACCGTCTCCGGAGTACCGACCAGGTAGGTCTTCACGCCCTGCTTGGCGGCGATGCCAGCCAGCCCGGCGACTGCGGCGCTGCACCGGCAAGCCGCCGGCACCAGTACCAGCATGGTCTGGCTCAGGCTCCGGAGCCGGATCGTGCTGCCGTCAGCAGTGAGCTGCAGGGTGCCGGACGGCAGCGGCATTCCGGTGTGCACCACCTTTGGAGCCCGCCGCAGCGCGGCGGGGCTGCTAGCGGTGGAGCTGCTAGCGGTGGAGCTGCCCGAGGGCGAGCTGCCCGAGGCGGGGCTGTTGGAGGCCGGAGCGCTCGGGGCAGAGTGGCCGGAGGCGGTGCTGGCGGAGGCCGGACTTCCGCTGTGGCGGTTGGTGCCCGCGCTGGGCTGCGGCGGCCGGGTCAGGTCCTGATCAGAGGTTGCGGTGAATACCGTCAGCAGCGTGCCCGCGATGAGGGCCAGGACCAGGCAGCAGGCCAGCAGCGGCAGCACGATGCCGTCCCTGGCCATCCGGCCATGCAGCCGGTGGTGGCGCAGCCGCCTGCGCTCCGCCCGCTGCTCCCGGTAGTAGGCCTGCACGTCACGGTCAAGTTCCCGCGCGTCGTCGGGAATCTCGATGTCGACCGGTGGCAGGCCAGTGTCGTCCCGTTCCGGTTCGCCGCCTGAGTTCACGCTTACCTCTCGACAGGAGCGAACGTCTCCTTTCAGTATGGGCCAGTGACGGCTGTCACAGCACCGCCTGCCCGGAGGTAGTACCTCCAGCGCGGCCCGATCGGCCCTGGCATGCCGCCCGCACCTGGCGCGTGCAATTTTGCACACTGACAACTGCGCCATTGACCTGCACCTTTGCCGTCAACGACGGAGAATCGCCGGCACCGAACGTGGTAAGATGATGTTCTGCGGAAGGGGTACATGCCACATGTCATTCAAGGTCGGCGACACCGTCGTCTACCCCCACCATGGGGCTGCTCGGATCGAGGAAATCGAAATCCGTGTGATCAAGGGTGAGGATAAAACCTACCTAGTGCTGAAGGTCGACAAGGGCGACCTGACTGTGCGTGTTCCCGCGGACAACGCTGAGCTAGTAGGCGTTCGCGACGTCGTCGGGCAGGAGGGGCTTGAGCGCGTATTCGAGGTACTGCGCGCCCCCTACACCGAGGAGCCGACCAACTGGTCGCGGCGGTACAAGGCCAA
>DATJNX010000071.1:0-58898 GCA_035507615.1 Streptosporangiaceae bacterium | reverse complement strand
CTGCCGTTGCTAACACTGGCCCCGTTAGCACTGCCGTTGTAAGCCCCGGCCCCGTTAGCACTGGCCTCGTTGGCACCGGCCTCGTTGGCACCGGCCTCGTTGGCACCGGCCCTGTTAACCGCGCCCGGCCGGGCTACTGCGCCGCGGATGCCACCCCTGAGCCACCTAGGGGCCGCGCTCACGGGGGGAGCGCTGGCCTGGTCGTCCTCGTTTCCGGCCTGATCCTGGTTTTCCTCAGCCGCATCGAAGTCGGCTGCACTCTCGGAAGCCGCCGCCCGGTGGAACCGGTCGAAGGCCCGGATCGCGTTCTGCGTGGACATGCCGGGGCCGGCGTCCGCGACTTCGATGAGGACGCCGCCGGTGATCGCGCCCAGCCGTACCGCAACTGGCGTCGTGTCAGAAGTGTGCGCGCGCACATTGCCGAGCAGGTTGGCCAGGACCTGCCGGATCCGGGGCTCGTCGACGACTGCCACCAGCCGCGGCGGCGCCTCGGCATGGACCGGCCGGCGGGGCTCTACCGCGATAGCATCCGCCACCGCGTCCCTGACGACGCCTGCCAGGTCAGTCTCGGTCAGGTCGAGCGACGAGGTGCGGTCCAGCCGGGCAAGTTCGAGCAGTTCGGCAACCAGCGTGCTCATCCGCTCTGCTTCCTGCTCGATCCGGCGCATCGCGTTCGGCAGCTGATCGGGTCCGAGGGCACCTTGCCGGTACAGCTCGGCGTACCCGCGGATCGTGGTCAGCGGAGTGCGCAGCTCGTGTGAGGCGTCGGCAGCGAACTCGCGGACCTTCTGCTCCGACCGCAACCGCGAACCGAATGCCTGCTGGATGCGGTCCAGCATGGTGTTGATCGATGAGCCGAGCCGGCCGACCTCGGTCTGGTCATCGGCGTCCGGCATCCGCGCTGTCAGGTCGCCGCGCTGAGTGATCTCGTTGGCTGTCCTGGTCATCTCGTCCAACGGGGTCAGGCCGCGACCGATCAGCCACTCGCCCGCGAGCGCCAGCAGGGCAATCAGCGCAGCGCCGGTGATTAGCTCAGCGATGATGAACCCGCGTACCGCGCCCGCGCCATTCGCCGCCGGCTCGCCGACAAACAGCACAGCCACCATGCGGGCGGCGGGAGCGCCAGCTGACCCGGCAGGCACGACGCGGGCGACCACCAGCATGTTCTGCAGCTCGATCGGCTTGCAGGCGACCGCGGCGAGGTAGGGGAACTGCTGGCAGCCGCCGGCCCGGAGAATCTGCCGCGCCTGGTCGAGGTGGCCGGTCGCCGCCAGGTTCCTCGCGTCTGCCAGGTCTGAACCAGCCAGCTGGCCCGCGATCACGTCGGCCAGCCGCTTGGCGTGTGTTCCCGCGCTGATCTGGTGGACGCCGAACTGTGCTCCCCGCAACGGGACTTCGACTACGGCCGGGCCCGGGTAGGCCGGGAGAGCTGCCGACTGCGGGTCATGGGCCAGGATGGCGGCGGCCTGGGTCAGGTGTGCGCTGGTGGCGGCCACCTGCCCGTCCACGCGCCGGGCTAGCAGGAGCGTGCTCACCGTGCCCATGACCAGCAGCAACACCGTGGTAACGCCGATGAGCATCACGAGTATCCGGGCTCGCAGCGACAGCCTCCGGGTGCGGCTCATCGATGGGGGCCTGTCATCTGCGGATCCTGTCAGTTGCGGTGGCGCTGTAGCTAGTGTGCTTCGTCAGCGGCGGCTTCGCGGCACACTCGCTATGCCGGACCGCTCTGATGTTCATGCCGGTCGGCTCGCAGGCTGTAACCGACGCCCCGCTGGGTGTGGATGAGCGGCGGCCCGAGCGGGTCGAGCTTGCGGCGCAGGTAGCTCACGTAGGTCTCGACGATCTGGGACTCGCCGGAGTAGTCCCAGCCCCAGACGCTCTCGAGGAGCTGCGCGCGGGTCAGCACCCGGCCCTGATGCCGCATCAGGTATGCCAGCAGCCGGAACTCAGTCGGCGACAGGTCTACCGGCACTCCCGCGCGATGCACTGTCCAGCGCTCTTCGTCCAGTTCAAGGTCGGCCACCCGGAGCTGCCCGCCGGTCCGGCCGGGCTGATCGCTGGCAGGGCTCCTGGACGTCCGCCTGAGGACCGCGCGCACCCGGGCCACCAGTGCCTCGACCGAGAACGGCTTGGTGACGTAGTCGTCGCCGCCGATCACCAGGCCGGTGACGGTGTCCGACGAGGTATCGCGGGCGGTCAGGAAGATGACCGGTACCTCGTTCCCCGCGGCCCGGAGCCGCCGGCAGACCTCGAAGCCGTCCATGTCCGGCATCATGACGTCGAGAACAATGAGGTCGGGCCGGGTCGTGTCGGCCTGCCGGAGCGCCTCCCGGCCGCTGGCGGCCGTCGTCACGGAGCACCCGTGGAACTTCAGCGCAACCTGCACGAGCTCACGGATGTTCGGCTCGTCATCGACGACGAGCACCTGCGGAATCCGGTCGTTCTCTGACATGACGTCCTCGGCTTAACGCCTGGCTCCTGCTCCACCTGGCCGCGGTCGCGGTGACGCCAAGCTCTGGCTGCGGATCACGAGGCTACCGGGAAAATCCGGGCAGCCCGGTCAACTCGGGCCGCTAGCTGCTGTCCCCCGGGCGCGCTGCAACGCGGTCCCGCACTCAGCGAGGGCGCGGCTTGCGCTGACCGTTATCCGGTTAGCCGGCCTGGCCGATGTGGATCAGCCTGGCGTCCCTGACTCCGCTGCTCACTACTCCCACTACCAGCACCCGGTCCCCGATGGCGGGCTGGGCTTGCGCCTTTCCCTGGCCAGCCGCACGGATGATGGTGCTCGAGAGCAGGTCCCAGGTCCAGGTGGTGCCGTCGGGTGCCTTGACCGTGATTGCCGAGCTATTCGCCGACTCGACGGTGCCACGCTCGAAGGTGGCGATCCTCGGGCTTGTCTTGCCCTGGAAGGTCACCTGACCGTATTCGCCGCCGACCAGCGCGAGCCGCGCTAGCGGGTTTGTGCAGAAGGCGTGCAGGCGCATCGCGAGGGCCGCGTGGTTGGTGTCGCGGAGCTTAGCCGCGACCTTCGCGCACTTGGCAGCGATCCCCGCCGGAGTCCCCGCAACTGCCGAGCCAGCCGACGCCGATCCGCCCGTCGAGGCAGCTGCGCCGCCGGTAAGCGCTATGCCGATCGCCGCGCCACTGCCCAGCAGGGCGACGCTGGCCGCGACGGTGGCGGCGATGCGCTTGGTCCGGCCGAATCGGCGCGGGGCAGCAGCTACCGCGCCCGGCTCGGCCGGGTCGAGGTTGAGATTGTCCATGGGAGCCAGCCTGACTGCTGATCATGGGTATTGGGGCGCTGATACCTGTGAGATTCCTGGGAACTACAAGCAAAATCCGTAAATTCTGGGAACGAGGAATTACATCCGATCGGGTACCGGGATTCCCAGTAGCCGCAGGCCAGTGTCGAGGACCCGCAGGCTTAGCGCGCAGAGTGCCAGCCTGCTCTGCCTTGTCTCGCTCTCGGCGGTGAGCACCGGGCATTGCTCGTAGAACGCTGTGAAGGCGCTTGCCGCGTCGAATATGAATCCCGCCAGTTTGTGTGGCTCGGCAGTTGCCGCAACGTCGTCAATCGCCCGGCCGAGGCCCAGGAGCCGCAGCGCCAGCGTGCGCTCAGCGCTGGTTGCCAGGATGATGGGACCTGCTGCATCGGCCGGATCGAGTCCGGCCCTGGCGAAGATCGACCTGATCCGCGCGGCTGCGTACTGGAGATAGGGTCCGGTGTTGCCGGTCAGCGCGAGAAGCCGGTCGAAGTCCAGCACGTAGCCGGAATCCCTCGCTACCGACAGGTCACCGTACTTCAGCGCGCCGATCCCGACGGCCTCAGCAATCTGACTCCGCTGTACCGGGTCGGAGTACCGGTCCGCGATCACCGTGGCTGCCCGGTCGACAGCCTCGTCCATCAGGTCCGCCAGCTTGACCTGCTCGCCTGACCTGGTCCGCAACCGCTGGCCGCCGGGCCCGGTCATCAGCCCGATGACGGCGTGCTCAGCTGTCGCGGGTGGCACCAGCCAGCCTGCCTGCCGGGCAAGCTCGAAAATCATCTGCAGGTGCTGGCTCTGCTCGGATCCGACAACGTAAATGATCCGCGTCACGCCGAGCTCGGTGAGCCGGTACCTGATCGCTGCGGCGTCTGTGCTGTCGTAGCCGTAGCCGCCGTCGCTCTTGCGCAGCATCAGCGGAACCGGCTTGCCGTCCCGGCCGGTGAAGCCGGGCGGGAAGGCGCACAGCGCACCGTCGCTGATCACCGCCAGACCACGCCGCTCCAGTTCGTCGCAGACGTCATCGAGCATCGGGTTGTAGAAGCTCTCCGGTGCCATGTCGGCGTCGGTTAGCGTGATGTTCAGCCGGGCGTAGATCCTGCGCAGGTACTCCATCGAGTCATCGACGAGAAGCTGCCACAGCCGCATCGTGTCCGGCTCGCCCGCCTGCAACTGAACGACCCGTTTCCGGGACCGGTCCGCGAACACCGGATCGCTATCGAATTTCGCCCGGGCTGCCTGATAGAACGCCGTGAATTCGCCCGATGCGAGCTGGTCATAAGTGGCTTGCTCGCCAATGTCGATCGCGTGCTCGATCAGCTGGCCGAATGGCGTGCCCCAGTCGCCGAGGTGAGCCGCCCGGATGACGTCGTGGCCGAGAAATTCCAGAACCCGGACAATCGCGTCGCCGACCACTGTCGGCCGCAGGTGCCCCGCGTGCAGTTCCTTAGCCACGTTCGGGCCCGAGTAGTCGACCACCATCCGCTGCGCGGGCTGCGCGAACGGCACGCCGAGCCTCGGGTCCGCCAGCTGCTCAGCGGACTGCTCGGCGATCCACTCATCGGCCAGCGTGATGTTGATGAAGCCCGGCCCGCTCACCTCGGCCTTGGCGACGGCCGGTGCGGCGTTCAGCCGGTCAGCTACCGGTCCGGCTATGTCCCGCGGGCTGCGGCCGAGCCGCTTGGATAGCGACAGCGCCGCATTAGCCTGGAAATCTGCGAAGGCAGACGGCCGGATACTCGGGTCGGTTGCCGCGAACTCCGCGCCGAACTCATCGGCCAGTGCCTGACGCACCAGCGCCGCGAGTGCCGCCTCCGGATCTCCCATCTCACCAGCCTACCGGTCCGTCTAGTGGTTATCCGGAGCCCGGCCTTGATCAGGGGCGGCGCAGGAAATGCCCAGCGCGGCTCGGGCCCAGCCGCTCCCTGATGCGCTCGGTAATGTGCCGCTCGGTCAGCTCGGATGCCAGCTTGCACGCTGCTGCGGCGCCGCGGGCTGTCACCGCGCCGTGCGCGATCACGATCGTCGCTTCCAGACCCAGCAGGGCGGCTCCGCCATAGGTTTCGGAGTCGAACCGCTCGGCCAGCTGGCGCAGGGCCCGGCGCTGGAACACCGCACCCATCCGGGCCGCAGGGGAGCTCCTGATCGCCGCGCTGAACTGTCCGGCCGAGTAGCTAGCGGTGCCTTCCAGGGTTTTGAGCGCCACGTTGCCGGTGAAGCCGTCGGTGACTACAACGTCGACCTGACCGGCCAGCAAATCGCCGCCTTCGACGTTACCGGCGAAGCTGATCGGCATCCCGCCGTGCGGGGGGTCGGTGTTCAGCAGCTCGTGAGCGCGCCGGGCAAGTTTGTTCCCCTTACCGGGCTCCGCGCCAATGCTCAGCAGTCCCACCCGCGGCTCGGCGATGCCGTAGGCGATCTGGGCATAGGCCACGCCAAGCTGGGCGAACTGGACAAGCATCTCTGGCTTGGGGTCGGCGATCGCGCCCGCGTCGATGAGCACTGTGGGGTGCGGCCGGGTTGGCAGTTCGACGGCCAGCGCGGGCCGGCTGACTCCGGGCAGCGGGCGCAACCGAATCTGCGCCGTCGCCACGATGGCCGCCGTTGACCCGGCCGACATCACTGCGCCCGCCTGGCCGCGCCGGACTAGCTGACAGGCGACCGCGATACTCGACCGGGGCCGGCGCCAGCTGGCCAGCGCACCCTCGCTCATGGCGATGGATTCCTCGGCCGACTCGACGTAGACGTTCGGAGCCGGGCCGGCCTTGGCTAGCAGCGGCCGGATCAGCGCCGGCCGTCCGGTCAGGGCAATGCGGATGCCGAGGTCGCGGCTTGCCGCAACGGCTCCGGCGACGATCTCCTCGGGCGCGTGGTCGCCGCCCATCGCGTCGACTGCGACCATCCTGGGATGAACTTGCGCGGGTGCCAGCTCTCCGCCTGCTGACTGCCCGCTGGCCGGATGTTCCGAGCCGGCTAGCCGGTCAGTATTCGCCGGCCGCCCGGTGCCGTTCGGATGCGTGCCGCCGTCTGGCTGTGCGCCGCCGTCTGGCTGGGCGCCGGCGGCAGAAGTCTCTGCCGGCCGACTCAGCGCGCCACTCCCCCGATGTCCTGCATGCCGCCTAGCTTCTCATTGCCGGCGCTCATCCGGGCGGCTGCCGCGCACAACAGCACGTCAGCGTCATTGTGCCGACGGCCGACGACAGATGGTGCGTTTCGGGCTAATGTCTGCGGGTAGACCGGCACCCTCGCGTGGGACCCGCAGGGAAGAAGGCGGCGATGGGAAAGATGAGTGGTCTATCAGGCAACCCTGAGCGACCCGTGAGCGTTTCTTAATCGTTACTTCTTTAGCTGGCATGACGGTAACGTCGCAGCCCCCGATCGCGTCTGAGTTGGCGGGACCGGGCACAACGAGTAACAGCACGCCTGACGGGTGGCATGACACGGGGAGATCATGCGAACAGCCAGGCCGCCGCGGTCAGTGGCGGTCGGAGGGAGTTGCATGAGCGTTCAGGAGATTTTGCCGGCTGTACCCGCGCAGGGCCGCAGATTCCGCGCATACAGTGCTAAACATCTGGATCAGCTGACATCCAGGGCTGGTCTTGGCTATAACGAGCGCCTCGCCGTCCGGGCTGTGGCGACTGTGCTGCCGTTCCGCACCAACGACTATGTGCTCGAGTCGCTCATCGACTGGTCGGCAGCTCCCGACGACCCGATCTACCGGCTCGTCTTCCCGCAGGCTGACATGCTTCCGGCGGAGGTCTTGGCGCCAATCGCCAGCATGCTCGAACGCGGTGCGCCAGACGACGAGATTCACGCTGCAGCGCACGCTGTCCGGATGCGCCTGAACCCTCATCCGGCAGGCCAGCTCGCCCTCAATACGCCCGCTCTAGCCGACGAGCCGCTTCCTGGCGTACAGCACAAATACCCCGAGACTGTTCTGGTCTTTCCCAAACAGGGCCAAACGTGTCACGCCTATTGCACGTACTGTTTCCGGTGGGCTCAGTTCGTCGGCGAGCCCGACCTCAAGATCGCAACCGACGACATGTGCCGCGTCATCGCGTACTTGCGATCTAACCGGCAGGTAACGAGCGTCCTCATCACCGGCGGGGATCCGATGATCATGGGTGCTGCGGTACTGCGCAGGTACGTGGAGCCGCTGCTCGGTCCCGGCCTCGAGCACATTGAGTCGATCCGGATCGGCACCAAGTCGCTGTCCTACTGGCCGCAGCGGTTCGTGACCGACCCCGACGCCGACGACACGCTGCGGCTGTTCGAGGAAGTGAGTGAGGCGGGGAAGACGTTCGCTCTGATGGCGCATTTCACCCATCCGCGCGAACTCGAGCCGGGCCTGGTGGCTAAGGCAATCCGGCGGATCCGGTCAGCCGGCGCGGTGATCCGTACTCAGGCGCCGCTGATCAGGAGCATCAACGACGATCCAGCCTGCTGGGCCCAGATGTGGCGCTCGCAGCTCCGGCTCGGCATGGTCCCGTACTACATGTTCATCGAGCGGGACACCGGACCACAGGGTTACTTCGCAGTGCCGCTGGCCCGTGCAGCCGAGATCTACCGCGATGCCTACAGTTCCGTGTCCGGCCTGTGCCGGACGGTTCGGGGCCCGTCGATGTCGGCCACTCCAGGCAAGGTCTGCGTCGACGGCGTCGTGGAGATTGCCGGCCAGAAGGCGTTCGCCTTGCACATGATCCAGTCGCGGGATCCCGCACTGGTGGGGCGCCCGTTCTTCGCGGAATACGACCCGGCTGCGGTCTGGCTGACAGACCTGCGGCCAGCTTTCGCGGACCGGTTCCCGTTCGACAACGAGGCGGAGGCTTCGCGCGCAGGCGAGGACTGGAGCTCTCAACTCCTGCCCGCGCGCTGAGGCAGTTAGGTTACCCTGCCGCGGTTGCGCTCGGCTCGGCGACGCCGGCGGCCTGGCTGCCGCTGTCCGCGCCTGCAGGCTGCCGCTTGATGAGGAGGCAGCTGACTGCCGCCGCGAACAGGAACAGGATCGGGACCAGAATCGTCGGCCGCATCGCCTCAACGAATCCGTGGGTGAAAATCTGGCCAGCCAGCCCGCTAGTTCGCGCTCCGGACCCCACCTCGAGGCCACCTTTGGCTGCGGACTGGAACCCGGCCACTAGCTTGTCGCGGGCAGCCGGAGGCAAGGCCGCGCCACGCTGCTGGACCTGAGCGGTGAATCCCGCGATCAGGCGGTTCTGCAGCAGGGCTCCAACGCCTGCCGTGCCGATGACGGTGCCTACCTGACGGGTGGTATTGAAGACTCCCGATGCGGCCCCGGCCATCATCGGGTTGACGTTGCGCATGGCAACCGTCGTCATCGGCGCGAAGGTGCAGCCGATACCGATGCCGGCGACAAACTGCGGCGCGAGGAAGTCGTACCAGGCCGACGAGGGCTGCGCGATGAACGCGATGGCGCCCATGCCTCCGGCAAACAGGAGCAGCCCGACCATCAGGATGTATTTGCCGCCGATCCGGTCAGAGAGTCGTCCGGCGACCGGCGCTACGAACATCGACACCAGTGACGCCGGCGCCATGGTCAGCCCGGCCTTCAGCGCAGAGAAGCCGAGAACCGACTGCAGGTAGATAGAGAACGGCAAGAAGATTCCCAGCATGCCGATCGCGATGAACCCGGCGACGATGTTCATCAGCGCATAGTTACGGTCCCTGAAGAGGGAGAACGGCACGAGCGGCTCGCTGTCCTGGCGCCTGGCCTGCAAGTACAGGAACAGGCCGAACAGCACGAAGCCAACCCCGAGCAGCAGCGGAATCGAGATGAACGACTTGATGGTGCCCCAGTTGTACTTCTGGCCCTCGACGAGCGCGTAGCAGATCGCGAGCAAAGACAGGCTGGCAAGCACGACGCCGGTGATGTCGAAGCTGTGTCTGCGGCCGGTGCGCAGGTCCGGGATGAGGATGACGGTCAGCATCAGCACCACGGCGCCGATCGGCACGTTGATGAAGAAGATGTACCGCCAGTCGAATGCGGTGACAAGCAGCCCGCCGAGAGTCGGGCCGGCGATTGTCGCGACGCCGGCGACCGCTCCCCAGACGCCGAACGCGGCCCCGCGGCGCTCGGGCGGAAAGACCATCGTCAGGATCGCCAGTGTCTGCGGCATCAGCAAAGCTGCACCCAGACCCTGCACGGCCCGGAACCCGATGAGATAGCCCGGCGACTGAGCGAGGCCGCAGGCCGCTGACGCGAGCGTGAACAGGGCAACCCCGGCAAAGAACAACTTGCGCTGGCCGAACAGATCGCCCAGCCGCCCGCAGGTGATGAGCAGCACGGCCAGCACCAGCGCGTAGGCGTTGATGACCCACAGGATGTCGTCTAGCGATGCGTGCAGCTTCGAGATCATGTTGGGGATGGCGATATTGACGATCGTCAGATCGAGCAAGGTCATGAAGAACCCGAGCGACACCACGATCAGGATCACCCACGGATTCCCGCGGTTCTTCGACGCTGTTGCCATCGCCGCCACTGCTGTCCTCCCCTGCGAGCGGGTACTGCCGGGCCGGCCGATCACCAGGCCGGCAGCCGTGGTTGTGCTGCTTGCCGCTCACGCTACGGCACGGCACTGACATTTAGACATTCAGCATTCAGGTACTTGCGGCAGGACGAACCGAACCCCGTTCGGTAGCCCTAGGACGCGGCGAAGTATGCTCCGGCCATGAAACTTAACGGCACCGCTGCAATCGTGTCCGGAGGAGCCAGCGGCCTCGGCGAGGCGACAGTCCGCGAGCTCGCGGCATCCGGCAGTAAGGTCGTCGTCGCCGACCTGAACGCCGAGCGCGGGAAGGCGCTGGCTGACGAAGTCGGCGGGATCTTCGCGCAGACTGACGTCAGCGACGCCGAGTCCGTCCGGGCGGCGGTGGCGGTAGCAGCGTCGGCAGGCGCGCCGCTGCGGTTCGTCGTCAGCTGCGCCGGCATCGGCTGGGCCCAGCGGACCGTGGGCCGCGACGGTGAGCCGCATGACCGGGCTGCCTTTGGCAAGGTGATCGATGTCAACCTCATCGGCACCTTCAACCTGATGAGCATCGGTGCCGCAGCAGTCGCAAAGACCGAGCCGGCCGACGCCGACGGTGCCCGCGGCGTGGTGATCAACACCGCCTCGATCGCTGGCCTGGAGGGCCAGACCGGTCAGCTGGCCTACTCAGCCTCCAAGGGCGGCATCATTGGCATGACCGTCCCCGCCGCGCGGGACCTAGCTGCCATCGGAGTCCGGGTTAATACGATTTGCCCTGGAATTATCGATACGCCGATCTACGGCAGCGGTCCGGCCAGCGAGGAGTTCAAGGCCAAGCTCGCCGCGCCAGTTGTCTTCCCGAAGCGGATGGGCACCGCGGCCGAGTTCGCCCACCTGGTCCGCTCGCTGATTGAGAATGACTACATGAACGCCGAAGTCGTCCGCTTCGACGGCGGCATCCGGTTCCAGCCGAAGTAGCACCAGTCGCGCCAGCCGGCCCAGCCGGTGAACGGGTCCCACCCGGATCCGCCGCCACGCCCACCCGGACCGCCCACACGTAAGGAACTTGCGGAACCATGCCGGAAGAAGTCCTGACCGAGGTCAAGGACGGCGTCGCCGTCATCACCATTAACCGGCCCGAGGCAAGGAACGCGGTCAACGGCGCCGTAGCCCGCGGCATCGCCGCGGCCCTGGACGAGTGCGACGCGAGCAAGGACGTCCAGGTACTGATCTTGACCGGGGCGGGCGGCACCTTCAGCGCGGGAATGGACCTCAAGGGATTCCTGTCCGGCGATTCGCCCAGCTTCGAAGACCGTGGCTTCGGCGGCATCGTTGAGCGACCGCCGGCCAAGCCGATCATCGCGGCCGTCGAAGGCTACGCGCTGGCTGGCGGATTCGAGCTCGCGCTCTCTTGCGATCTAGTGGTGGCAGGTGAGGAAGCCAAGTTTGGCCTGCCCGAGGTCAGGAGGGGACTGGTCGCAGGCGCCGGCGGCCTGCTCCGGCTGCCGAAGCGCATCCCCTATCACCTGGCCATGGAGATTGCCCTTACCGGCGAGCACTACCCGGCGCCCAGGCTGCACCAGGCCGGCCTGGTGAATCTGCTCGTCCCGGCCGGCCAGGCGCTGAGCGCGGCGAGAGAGTTCGCGGCGCGGATCGCTCTCGGCGGCCCGCTCGCGTTGACGGCGACCAAGCGCGTGATCACCGAATCAGCGGACTGGCCTGCCGCCGAAGCATTCCGGCGGCAGGCCAGTATCATCACCCCGGTGTTCACTTCGGCGGACGCCAGGGAAGGTGCGCTGGCGTTCGCGGAGAAGCGACCGCCGGTGTGGCGCGGCGAGTAAGAGCCCCAGAATCAGGACGCTCTGGCAAGCTCGGCGTCTCGCGGCGCGTAATTCAGCAGCCGCTGCCGCAGCTTCGACCGGCCGCGATGCAGCCGGGACATAACCGTCCCGATCGGGGTGTCCATCATCTCGGCTATCTCCCGGTACGGGTAGCCCTCGATGTCGGCCAGGTAGATCGCAACCCGGAATTCGGCGGGCAGCTCGCGCAATGCCTGCAGGATTTCTGAGCTGGCAAGGTGCTCGATGGCCTCAGCCTCAGCTGACCTTGCTGGCGGCATCAGCGGGTCATTGCCGGTCTGCCAGTCTTCCTGGAAGTCCACGCCAAGATCCTGAACCGGCTCGCGGCGCTTCTTCCGGTAGCCGTTGATGAACGTGTTCGACAGGATCCGGTGCAGCCAGGCTCGCAGGTTGGTGCCCGCCTTGAACTGGTGGAAGGCCGCATAGGCCTTCGCAACCGTCTCCTGGACCAGGTCTTCGGCGTCGCTCGGGTTCCTGGTCATGCGGAGCGCGGCCGGGTAGAGCTGGCCCATATAGGGAACAACGTCGCGCTCGAATCGCTCGTCGCGATCGGCCAACTGCTCTACCTGCTTCACACTCTCAAGTTGCGCCACTACCGCTCCGCTCCGCTCGATGAACTGACACTGCTATGACGCAGCGGAGGGCTAACCAGATGCGTGATCTGGGTAACAGAGCGGCTACGGAGCGTTACAGATCAGGGCGATGGCTGACGAACTCGGTCAAAACAGGACCGGACTCAGATCCAGTCGAAGCCACCGGGAGTGCGGAACCACATCCGGGCAAGCCAGGATGAGTAGGGAATGACCTGCGCCGTCAGGACCGGGTAGAGGTACGCGAGGTCAAGCAGCACCATCAGCAGGTAGGCGCCTACCCCGATCGAGCCGATGGCGCGCCTGCCGGGTGCCGCCCTGGCGGGTCCGAGGATGAGGCCAAGGCAGAGGGTGATCGCGATCACCATGAACGGCTCGAACGCGATCGCGTAGTAGAAGAACTCGGTCCGGTTGTCGTGCAGGTAGAACCAGATCCATGGCAGCCAGCCAGCGGCGACGCCGAGCAGGACCGCTCCGGCTCGCCAGTCGCGTCGGGCCGGCCGGTGGAACACGAGATCGCCGACGAGCCCGGTCAGCCACCAGCCCAGGCAGAACAGCAGCGCGAGCGTGCCGCCCCACCACAGCAGCGGGGTTCCGATGGCCAGCACTTCGGCCACCTGGCCCTTGGGCATCGTGCAGCCGCTAGTGCCGTTTGCGCACCAGTAGAACGAGATCGGCCGCTGCAGGACCAGCCAGCCGAACGGGTTGGACTTGTACGACTGGAACGAATGCAGCCCGAGCCCGAACTGCAGCATCCACTGGTTGTAGTGGTACCAGGAGTCAAGCGTCGACCAGATCGGGGTGTGGTTTCCTACCGACGCGGCCCAGTTCCGGTCATAGCCGTCGCTCGTGGCGAACCAGCCACTCCAGGACGCCGTATAGATGGCTGCAGGCACCGCCAGGAACCAGGCAGGCAGCCACTTCAGGTCGCTGCGCAGGCCGCCAGCCAGCCAGTTCGGATAGCCGGCGGCTCGCCGGGCGCCCATGTCCCAGGCGATCGCAAGCCCGGCGAAAGCGATCAGGAAATAGATCCCGGTCCACTTACTCGCGCATGCCGCGCCCAGGCAGAGCCCGGCTGCGACCCGGAGCCACCGGACTCCGAGCTTCGGCCCGGCAATGTCCTGCGGGCCGGCCGCTGCGGCAGCGTCCTTGAGCCTGGCGATCGTTTTGTCCCGGTCGATGACCAGCAGGCCGAATGCGGCGAGTACCCAGAACATGACGAAGATGTCGAGTATGGCGGTACGGCTGAGGACCAGTTCGAGGCCGTCCAGCGCGACCAGCAGGCCGGCGACGCAGCCCAGCATGGTCGAGCGGGTCATGCGGCGGGCGATCCGGGCAGTCATCAGGATCGCCGCCGTGCCGAGGACGGCGACGACGAACCGCCAGCCGAACGGCGTCAGGCCGAATGCCCACTGGCCCACCGCCATCATGATCTTGCCCAACGGCGGGTGAGCGACGAGTTCCCCCTGGTACTGGCCGTGCAGTTTCAGCAGGATGTCCGGGTCGCCGCGGACGAGGAGGTTGTTCACATAGCTGAAGTGCTGAAGCTCAACGCCGTGATGCAGGATCGAGTTCGCGTCGGGTACGTAGTACGTCTCGTCGAAGACGACCGCGTTGGGCTTGCTCAGCCGGTAGAACCGCAGGAAGCCGCCGAAGATCATGATGAGGACCGGCCCGGCCCAGCCCCAGAAGGTGCTGCCGGCTATGAACGCGCTGCTCCTGCTGCTGGCGCGAGCAAGCAGCGAGCCCTGGTCAGCGTCAGGTGCCTGCATCGTCTGGTAGGCATTCATCGACAGCCATCGTAAAGGCCAGAAGGGCTAGCCTGGGCGGCGACATGGATCGAGCCAGCGGGGTCGGCGAAGCGGGTCGCCGGCCAGGTGTCCTCACGGTGGCAGCCGCGCCGATCGGCCAGCCCGCCGATGCGTCGCCCAGGCTCGCTCACGCCATCGGAGACGCCGGCCTGATCGCAGCCGAGGACACCAGGCGGCTGCGCAGGCTCGCCGCCGCGCTGGGCGTCCGGCCAGCCGGCCGCGTCATCTCCTACTACGACGACGTGGAAGCAAACCGGGTGCCGGGCCTGCTCGCCGAACTCACCGCGGGGCAGGACGTCCTGCTGATCACTGACGCGGGCCTGCCGGGAGTCAGCGACCCTGGTTACCGGCTGGTCGCGGCCGCCGCCCAGGCTGGGATCAAGGTGACTGTATTGCCCGGGCCATCCGCGGTCACGACCGCGCTGGTCGTCTCCGGGCTGCCTTCTGACCGGTTCGCCTTCGAGGGCTTCCCGCCACGCCGCGCGGGTGAACGGGCGAGGCGGTTCGCGGAGCTGGCCACCGAGCCCAGGACGCTGGTCTTCTTCGAGTCACCGCGCCGCGTCGCCAGTACCGTCGCAGAGCTAGCGGCCGCGTTCGGTCCGGACCGGCGAGCTGCGGTATGCCGGGAGCTCACCAAGACCCACGAGGAAGTCCTCCGCGGCACGCTGGGCGACCTGGCAGCCCGGCTTGGTGAGGGCGTACTCGGTGAGATCACGCTGGTGGTGGCCGGCGCGCCGGCGCGGAGCGGGCCAGCCGCGTCGGCGGACGCCGTTGCCGAGGTCGAGCAGCGAGTGCGCGCGGGGCTGAGCCGCAAGGACGCTATCGCTGCTGTCGCGTCCGAGCTCGGCCTTCGGAGGCGCGAGCTCTATGCCGCGGTCATCGGAGCCAGCGCAGACGGCCCGGCTGGGCCTGGCTCGGGCGGCGCCGCTCAGCCTGGCGACTAGCCGCAGCGCTTCATGCGTCCGCACACGCAGGTCATGGATCCGCGGACCCTTCATGGGTTCGCATCGACGCTTCATGGGTTGGTATCGGCTCGACGGAGAGTTTGTGCCAGTTTGTGGTCAACGAACGCATGAAACGTGTCCGTGCTAAGGAGATGCGATGTCTGATCACGCTCGTCCGCCGGTGATCTCCGTAATGCTCGCCGTGCCGGATGCGCCGGCCGCGGCACGCTGGTACGCGACCGCGCTCGGAGCGACCGAGCTGTGGAATCTTGGCAGCGTCGTAGGGCTGACCGTGGCCGGCGCTCCGTTCTTGCTCGGCGAGCCGGAGAACAACGGCTGGGACACGCCGGCCGCCCTTGGCTCGCGAACTGTCCGCGTCGAGATATTCGTGGACGACCCGGACAGCCTTATCGCGCGCGCGGTGGCGGCCGGAGCCGACGCCTCCGTCGACCCGATCCGTGATCACCAGGCGCCCTGGGGGGTTCACAGGCAGGGCGGCTTCATCGACCCGTTCGGCCACTTGTGGCTGGTCGGTGACTTCTCGCCGCTCGGGACGGCCACCGGCTGACGGCCATTGGCTGGCCGCCCGCCACTAGGCTGGGGCGTTATGACCAGCCGTCACATTCTGAGCGCTCCGGCGTGGCCGTACGCCAACGGTCCCAGGCACATCGGCCATGTATCTGGCTTCGGCCTGCCCTGCGACATGTTCTCGCGGTACCAGCGAATGTCCGGCAACCCGGTTCTGATGGTCAGCGGCACTGACGAGCACGGCACGCCGATCCAGGTCCAGGCGGACGCCGAAGGTGTGACGGCGCGCGAACTCGCGGACCGCTACAACCGGGTGATCGCCGAGGACCTGGCCGGGCTGGACATGTCCTACGACCTGTTCACCCGGACGACGACCGGCAACCATTACGCGGTCGTCCAGGAAATTTTCCTCGGCCTGTACAACAACGGCTACATCTTTCCGCGCAAGGCACTCGGCGCGGTTTCACCATCGACCGGCCGGACCCTTCCAGACCGATACATCGAGGGCATCTGCCCGATCTGCGGTTTCGACGGCGCGCGTGGCGACCAGTGCGACAACTGCGGCAACCAGCTGGATCCTGCCGACCTGATCAACCCTCGCTCGAAGATCAACGGTGAGACCCCGGTCTTCGTCGAGACCGAGCAGTTTTTCCTCGACCTTCCGGCGTTCGCTGACGTTCTGGGCGGCTGGCTGCAGAGCAAGAGCGGTCAATGGCGGCCGAACGTGCTGAAGTTCGCTCTCAACCTGCTCGATGATCTGCAGCCGCGCGCGATCACCAGGGACCTTGACTGGGGCGTGCCGATCCCGCTGGACGGCTGGCGAGACAAGCCTGACAAGCGGATCTACGTCTGGTTCGACGCGGTCATCGGCTATCTCTCCGCGTCGATTGAATGGGCAAAGCGAACCGGGGACCCGGATGCCTGGCGAGCGTGGTGGCAGTCGCCCGACGCGGACGCGTACTACTTCATGGGCAAGGACAACATCGTCTTCCATGCCGAGATCTGGCCGGCGATGCTGCTCGGCTACAACGGCCAGGGCGCGAAAGCCGGCACGCCCGGCTCGCTCGGTGAGCTCAACCTCCCGGCCGATGTGGTGTCCAGCGAGTTCCTGACGATGGAAGGCAAGAAGTTCTCCTCATCGCGCTCGGTTGTCATCTACGTCCGCGACTTCCTCGCCCGTTACGACGTCGATGCGCTGCGCTACTACGTCGCTGTGGCTGGCCCGGAGAGTCAGGACACGGATTTCACCTGGAGCGAGTTCGTCCGGCGCAACAACGACGAGCTGGTGGCGAACTGGGGCAACCTGGTGAACCGTTCGGTCTCGTTTGCTGCGCGCAACATCGGCCAGGTCCCGGACCCCGGCGACCTCACCGAGGCTGACCGCGCGCTCCTCGACCGGTCCAGGGCAGCGTTCAGCACCGTCGGCGACGCGCTGCGGCGGTGCCGGTTCAAGGCGGCCAGCACTGAGGCCATGCGCACCCTGGCCGAGGCCAACAAGTACCTGTCCGACCAGGCACCATGGAAGCTGCGCGAGTCGGATCCGGACCGGATGCGCACCATCCTGCACGTCGCGCTCCAGCTTGTTGACGACGGCAAGACGCTGCTCACCCCGTTCCTGCCGCGGTCGTCGCAGAAGGTCTTCGAGATGCTCGGCGGGACTGGCGAGTGGTCAGGTATGCCGCGAATCGACGAGGTAAGCGAGGACGGCGGGGCCCCTTACCCGGTGATCACCGGGGACTACCGGACCGCGGCGCGCTGGGAGTCGATGCCGGTCAAGCCGGGAACTCCGCTCGGCGTGCCCGCCCCGCTCTTCGCCAAGCTGGATTCCTCGGTGATCAGTGAGGAGCTGGCCCGGCTGGAGGCGAAGTGACCGCGCTGGAACGCGAATGACCGACGGGACGGACAGATTCGGGCCGGGCTCCGGCGTCGGCAGACCGCAGGCGCCGCCCCCGCAGCCGCTTCCGGCTCCGGCGTTCGATGGTCACTGTCATCTCGACATGATCGATATGGCGGTCGCTGACACGCTCGCGCAGGCCGCGGCCGCTGGCGTCAGCCGGGTGATCACAGTGGGCGTGGACACCGCGTCGTCGCAGTGGTCTGCGGACTGTGCGGCTTCGTTTCCCTCCGTATATGCAGCGGTGGCGATCCACCCGAACGAAACCGCAGCCGCCGCCGCTAGGCCTGCGGAACGAGATGCCGTGCTGGCCGAGATTGCCAGGCTAGCCGGGCTGCCGCAGGTCCGTGCCGTCGGCGAAACCGGGCTGGATTACTACCGCGACAACGCGCCGCCGGAGGTGCAGCGGGACTGGTTCCGGGCGCACATCGAGATCGCCAAGCAGGCGGGAAAGCCGCTGATGATCCACGACCGGGACGCGCACGAAGACGTGCTGGCCATCCTCGCCGCGGATGGCGCGCCGGATCAGGTGATCTTTCATTGCTACTCCGGCGACGCCGAGCTAGCGGAACGCTGCGCGGCGGCCGGATACCTGCTGAGCTTCGCCGGAACCGTCACCTTCGGGAACGCGACCGACTTGCGCGAGGCTGCTGCCGTCGCGCCGGCCGAGCTGATCCTGGCCGAGACCGACGCGCCGTTTCTGACGCCGTCCCCGAACCGCGGTAAGTCCAACGCGCCCGCGCAGGTCGCGCACACGGTACGCGCGCTCGCCGCGGTTAAGCAGATGGACGTCGCCAAGATGTGCGCGGTTATTGAGACCAACGGCGAGCGGGTCTTCGGGCCTTGGCCAATCTGACGCCGTTGCCGGCGGCCAAGCTGCTCGGGCCGACCGAGATCAGGGAGCTGGCAGCCCGGCTCGGCATCCAGCCATCAAAACGACTCGGCCAGAACTTCGTGGTCGACGGGGGCACCGTCAGCCGGATCGCCGCGCAAGCTGACCTGAGTCCGGACGATGTCGTGCTGGAGGTCGGGCCGGGTTTCGGATCGCTCACGCTGCCGCTGCTGGCCGCCGCGCGCCAGGTGATCGCGGTCGAGGTGGACGCCGCGCTGGCCGCCGAGCTGCCGGCAACGGTGGCTGACCGCGCCCCTCAGCTAGCCGGGCGGCTCGACGTGGTGACGGCCGACGCAGCCAGGGTGACTGCGCTGCCGGGCGCCGGGCTGCCAGGCGAGCCGCCCACGGTGCTAGTCGCGAATCTGCCGTACAACGTTTCGGTCCCGGTGGTTCTGCACTTGCTGGCCACCGTGCCGTCCCTGACGCGAGGCCTGGTGCTGGTGCAGGCGGAGGTTGCCGACCGGATGTGCGCGCCGCCGGGCAGCAGGACCTACGGGGTGCCGTCGGCGAAGCTTGCCTGGTTCGCTACTGCGCGCCGGTCTGGTTCGGTCGGCCGGGCGGTGTTCTGGCCGGTTCCGCGAGTTGATTCCGGGCTGGTGTCGCTAGTGCGTCTCAGCGATGCCGAGGCTGCCTCGGTGCGTGGCACGGCGCCGCGCCCGGCGACATTCGCGGTCATCGACGCCGCGTTCTCGCAGCGCAGAAAGACGTTGCGGGCAGCGCTGGCGGCCTGGGCTGGCTCACCCGCCGACGCCGAGGCCGTGCTCCGGGCAGCGGGCGTTGACCCAGCGCTACGCGGCGAAGCGCTCGGCATCGCCGACTTCGCGCGCATAGCCGCTGCTGCCGCAGGTTCACCTGGTCCGGATACGATCGGCAAGTCGTGATCTCAGCAACCAGGCAGGCTCCGGCAGCAGTCACCGTCCGGGTGCCTGCGAAAGTTAACCTCCAGCTCGCCGTCGGCTCGCCCCGCGCCGACGGCTATCACCCGCTCGTGACCGTCTTCCACGCTGTCGCACTCTTCGACGAGGTCACCGTGCTGCCAGCGGAGAAGACCTCGCTGTCCGTACACGGTGAGGACGCGGCCTCGGTCCCGCGGGACCGCTCGAACCTCGCCTGGAAAGCGGCCAGCGCGCTAGTACAGGCCGCGGGGCTGCGTGGCTCGGCCGTGGAGATCCGCATCAGGAAGCGAATACCGGTCGCGGCCGGACTGGCGGGCGGTAGCGCGGATGCTGCCGCAACGCTGCTGGCCTGCAACGAGCTGTGGCAGACCGGACTGTCCCAGCGCGACCTCGCCGAGCTCGGCGCCGGGCTCGGCAGCGACGTCCCGTTCGCGCTGCTGGGCGGCACCGCCGTGGGGCGGGGCCGGGGCGAGCACCTGACCCCCGCGCTGGCGGCTGGCAGTTATCACTGGGCGCTCGCGTTCGGTCACGAGGGCCTGTCCACGGCTCAGGTCTACGCAACCTGCGACCGCCTCAGGGCGGCGCGCGCGGCCGCTGGTGACCGGCCCGGGCCGGCTGAGCCGGAGCTGAGCAACCCGCTGATGACGGCTCTTCGGTCGGGCGACCCGGCGAGGGTCGGGCCGTTGCTGTTCAACGACCTGCAGCCAGCCGCACTGTCGCTGCAGCCGGAGCTGCGGCGGACGCTGACGGCCGGACGTGAGCACGGAGCGCTCGGAGCCATCGTGTCGGGCTCGGGCCCGACGTGCGCGTTCCTGGCGAGTGACGCCGCGCACGCGCGTGATCTCGCAGTCGCGCTGACCGGGGCTGGCGTGTGCCGCGCCGTCGCTCGGGCGAGCGGGCCAGCCCCCGGCGCCGTCGTCGTCCGCGACCGCCAGCCATCCTGACGACACAGCCATCCTGACGACACAGCCATCCTCACAACCGGCATCGCAAATGAACCTGGTCAACCTGGAGCTCGCAGCCAAGGCCTACCACGAGCACGTCCTTCTCGATCGCGTCTCGCTGGGAGTCTCGGCCGGGCAGCGCATCGGTGTCGTCGGCCGCAACGGAGCCGGCAAGACGACGCTCCTCGCCGCGCTTGCCGGGACGGAGCGCCTGGACTCTGGCCGGGCCACCAAGGCGCGCGATATCACCATCGGCTACCTGCCGCAGGCAGAGCAGCTGACTGGATCGGTGAACGAGGTTGTGCTGGGCGGCGTGGCGGAGCACGAATGGGCTGCCGACTCACGCAGCCGGTCCGTCGTCGAGGCTCTGCTCGGCGGCATCGACCTGACCGCTGATGTGCGGCAGCTGTCTGGCGGTGAGCGCCGCCGGACGGCACTGGCCGCGCTCTTGCGCCGCAGCTACGACTTGCTGCTGCTGGACGAGCCGACGAACCACCTCGACATCGAGGCGATCAACTGGCTGGCGGGCTACTTGAAGCAGTACGAGACCAGCTATGTGATCGTCACGCACGACCGCTGGTTCCTGGACGCCGTGACCGAGGAAACCTGGGAGCTGGCCGACGGTCAGGTGCACGCCTACGACGGCGGGTACTCCGCGTACGTGCTTGCCAAGGCCGAACGCACGCGGCTGGCAGCTGCACTCGACCAGCGCCGGCGCAACCTGATGCGCAAGGAACTCGCCTGGCTCCGTCGCGGGCCGCCGGCCAGGACAAGTAAGCCGAAGTTCCGGATCGAGGCCGCCACGGCGCTGATCGCGGATGAGCCGCCGGCCAGGGACAGCGTGGAGCTGTCCCGCCTGGCCACGACCCGGCTGGGGAAGACGGTCCTCGAACTTGAGGACGTCTCGGTTACGGCAGGTGACCGGCTCCTGCTGAGCGACGTCAGCTGGCAACTCGGCCCCGGCGACCGGGTGGGCATTGTCGGCGTCAACGGCACTGGCAAGACGACACTGCTCAGGCTGCTATCCGGAGACCTGCCGGTGCCGGAGGCCGGACCCGTCGCCACTACCGGGCAGGTGATCAGGGGAAGCACCGTGCAGCTCGGTTACCTGACCCAGGAACCGCCGGCCGTGGATCCCCACCTGCGGGTGCTGGAGGCAGCCGAGCGGGTACGGGGCTCGGCGGTCATCGGCAAGCGCGAGCTCTCGGCCAGTCAGCTATTGGAGCGCCTGGGCCTGCGCGGCGAGAGGCAGTGGACGCGGGTCGGTGAGCTGTCCGGCGGGGAGCGCCGCCGTCTTCAGCTGCTGCTGATCATGCTGTCCGAGCCGAATGTGCTCCTGCTCGACGAGCCAACCAACGACCTGGACATCGAAACGCTGACCGAGCTAGAAGACTTGCTGGACGGCTGGCCCGGATCGGTGGTCGTGGTCAGTCACGACCGGTACTTCCTGGAGCGCGTTACCGATCACGCGCTTGCGCTCGTTGGCAATGAGCTGGCATTTCTCCCTGGCGGCATCGATGAATACCTATCCATCCGGGAACGGGCAGTTGCCGCAGGCGGCCCTGGCCTAGCCGGGCAGGTACCTGGCGGGCCGAAGGACAGCGGCAGTTCGCCTGCCAGCGGTCCCGCTGCCGGCGGGTCTGGTGCCGACCGCGCATCTGCCGACCGGCCGTCAGCAGCACAGCAGCGAGCAGGCCAGAAGGAGCTGACCAGGCTGGAACGGCAGATCGCCAGGCTGACCGACAACGAAGCACGGCTGCACGCGGATCTGGCCGGCAGCGCCAGTGACTATGCCAGGCTCCTGGAGCTCGGCGAGCAGCTGCGCGCGCTCGAGGCGGAGCGCAGTTCGCTTGAGGAGCGCTGGCTCGAGGTGGCCGAAGAACTCGGCGGCTGACGACGTCGGCCGGGGTCGCCGTGGGCCCCGCATTCCACTTAGCACGCGAAACCGCCCTCATAACTCCGGCATAACGATAGATAACGGCACGCTAGACGGGCGGGATTGAGTGCTAAGTCAGCGATTCAGCCGAGGATCAGCCGCCGCCCGGGTCTCCGGCATATAAGTCTCCGGCGTCGAATGGGGCCAGCAGGACTCGCAGCAGCCCGGCGAGTTGCTTCTGCTGCTGGGTATCGAGCCCGGTGAGCAGCGCCTCCTCGCCTGCCAGCAGGGCAGCGAAGGCGGCGTCAACCGTCTGCATCCCGTCGCCGGTGAGCTGGACGAGCACACCGCGTTTGTCTTGGGGATCGCGTCGTCGGCTGACCAGTCCGGCTGCCTCGAGCCGGTCGATCCGGTTAGTCATGGTCCCGGACGTGACGAGCGTTGTCCGCACCAGAGCGCCAGGGCTGAGCTGATATGGAGGACCTTGGCGGCGTAGCGCGGTGAGCACGTCGAACTCCCACGTCTCCAGGCCGTGCGCGGCGAAGGCCAGCCGCCTCGCGCGGTCCAGGTGACGCGCGAGGCGGGAGACCCGGCTGAGTACCTGCAGCGGGCGTACGTCAAGGTCGGGTCGCTCGGCTTGCCAGCGTGCGACGATCTCGTCGACCTCGTCACTGACTGGCCGGCCGGTGCCGGCCGGCTGGCCTGCGTGCGCTGGCTCACGGGCAGGTGCCATGGCACGAGCATATCTCTTGACATCGAGACTTCCAGCGGAGTAAAAACAGGAGCAGAATTTATCTCTCGATATCAAGATAATTGGAGAGAGCTTTATGTGGGACCCCGCGCAGTACCTGCACTTCGCCGATGAGCGTTCGCGCCCGTTCTACGACTTGACCGGACGCATTGGTGCCGCCGCGCCCGGTTATGTGGTGGACCTTGGCTGCGGCCCCGGCCAGCTGACCGCGGCGCTGGCTGTCCGCTGGCCGCAAGCCGACGTGCTCGGCACCGACTCATCGGCCGAGATGATCGCGGCTGCGCAGCAGGCCGATTACGGCGAGGCCGCACGTAGCGGGCGGCTGAGCTTCGCGGTCGGGGACGTCAACGACTGGCAGCCTGACCGGCCGGTCGACGTGATCGTCTCCAATGCGGTGCTGCAATGGGTGCCGAACCACATGCAACTGCTGCCCTGCTGGGCGGACTTCCTTGCGCCCGCCGGCTGGCTCGCTTTCCAGCTGCCGGGAAACTTCGACCAGCCGAACCATGCCGTCTTGCGCGAGCTGGCAGGCTCAGCCCGGTGGCAGGACCAGCTGGCTGATGTCGAGCTGAACCGCCAGGCAGGCGATCCTGCTCAGTACCTCGACCTGCTGGCCGGCCTGGGCTTGACCGTCGACGCATGGGAGACCACGTACCTGCACGTGCTCCAGGGCAGCGACCCGGTGACGGACTGGTACAAGGGCACCGGACTGCGGCCGGTCCTCGCAGCGCTCGACACGGCTGACGCCGACGAGTTCCTGGCGGAGTACTCCAGGCGAGTCCGGGAGTACTACCCGGCTTCCCGGTACGGCACTGTGCTGCCGTTCCGCCGCGTGTTCGTGGTCGCGTGGCGCGGCTAAGTGCCCGTTTCCTGCTTGCTACTTGCCCTGGCGGAGCAGCTCGACCGCTTCGGGAGACAGTCGCGGCTTGGGGTCGAGCTCACGCATCCCGTTCCAGGCGAGGTTCACCAGGTGGGCGGCCATCTCCTCGAGCTTCGGCTTGCGAGCGTCCAGCCACCACTGGCCGGCTGAGGCCACCATGCCGACGAGCATCTGGGCGTAGACCGGAGCGAGCTTCGGGTCGTAGCCCCTGGCCTTCAGGACGTCGCCGAGGAGGTACTCCACCTGGCTGGCGATGTCACTGATCAGGCTGGCAAAGGTGCCTGAGCCTGAGGTCGGGTTGGAGTCGCGGACCAGGATGCGGAAGCCGTCGGAGTTCTCCTGGATGTAGCGCAGCAGCCCTACAGCGGCGACCTCGAACTTGGCCATGGTGTCCTCGCCGTCGAGGAGCCTGGTGGCCATGGTCAGGAATCGCTCGACTTCGCGGTCGACGACGACGGCGTACAGCCCCTCTTTGCCGCCGAAATGCTCGTAGACGACCGGCTTGGAAACGCCAGCCTGGGCGGCGATCTCCTCAATGGAGGTGCCGTCCAGGCCGCGTTCGGCAAAGAGCCGCCTGCCAATATCGAGGAGCTGCTCGCGCCGCTCCTTTCCGGTCATGCGCTTGCGACTGCTCGAAGGGGGTTGATTTGTCACGACTCCATCATGGTCGGTCAGGCCGCCGTCCGGCCAATCGGCTCGGCGGCAGCGCGTCGGGTCATCGAGCCGAGCCGCCTGGTGCCGGTCTTCTTCGCGCTCAGCCTGGCCTCGTCCGGCCACCGGACGTCGTAGACCCAGCCGAATTTCTCGCAGAACCAGATCAGCCGCGCGGCGATGTCGATCTGGCCGCGCAGGGCGCCGTGCCGCGCGCAGGTGGGGTCGGAGTGATGCAGGTTGTGCCAGGACTCCCCGAAGGACAGCACGGCCAGCCAGTTGACGTTCCGTGACTTGTCCCTGACCTCGAACTCTTCCTTGCCGAAGGTGTGGCAGATCGAGTTGATCGACCAGGTCACGTGATGCAGGAAGGCGATCCGGACCAGGGTGGCCCAGAAGAACGCGGTGAGAGCGCCCCACCACGACCAGGCCCAGAGTCCGCCGATGAGGGCCGGGGCGAGCATCGAGATCGCGACCAGTACCGGGAACAGGCGTGAGATCCCGGCGATCTTCTTGTCAGCCTGCAGGTCGGGGCAGAACTTCTCCTTCGATGTGCGATCGCCGTCGAACAGCCAGCCGACGTGCGCCCAGGCCAGGCCTTTGGCGAGCGCTTTCCAGTCGTCGCCGAAGCGCCACGGCGAATGCGGGTCGCCCTCCCGGTCGCTGTACTTGTGGTGCCGTCTGTGGTCGGCCACCCAGTTAATCACCGGGCCCTCGACCGCGAGCGACCCTGCGATCGCGAGCGCAACCCGCATGGCGGGCTTGGCCTTGAAGGATGAATGGGTGAAATAGCGATGGAAGCCCATCGCTATGCCGAGGCCGGAGATGTAGTAGAACGCCACCGCAAGGACCACGTCGTGCCAGCCGAGGCCCCAACCCCAGGCCAGCGGGATGGCCGCGATCAGCGCGAGCAGCGGAACGGCGACGAAGACCCCGACCAGAACCTTCGACGCCGTACTTTGCGGCTTGTCCTGCAGATCACTGAGCGGCGCCCTGACATCAGCGGCTTCTGCTGTAGTGCTGTCAGCCAGGGCGTTAGTGCTTGTCGGAGCGGCGCTTTTCGCAGTCGTGCTTGCGGGAGTCGTGCTTGTCGCACTGGTTCCTGCGGCGGCGGAACTCTCCGTAGCCGAGCCTGCCGCGGTGCCCGTCGCAGTGGTGTCAATGGCAGTGGCGCCGGCAGCTACTGGCGTAGCTGCGCCGGTCGCAGTGGTGTCGATGACGCTGGTCATGTGGATCCTCGCCTGGCACTCGGCCGTCAGTTGCGGGATAACCGGTCTGCAGAGCCGTGGGCAGGGGCTCCTGCAGAATACGCTTACGTAACCGTAACCTACGTGACCGTAGGTTGCACACTACTGCCAGGGAAATTTCTTCCGGCATCGTCATGAATCAGGAACGGCTAGTAGTAGGCAGGTACCCGGCGCGCCCGGCAGCATGCGCGACGAGCCTGCGAACGCGATAGCGGTCTATCTCCAGATAATGTCAGTACCTCGATTTAATATTCGAATATGAGGACGAAGGATGAGCTACTGGAGTTGCGGGAGCAGGCGGTCACGCTGCGCCGCGCTGGCAAGTCTCGCAGTGAAATCAAGGAGATCCTTGGCGTCGGGAACTCGACGCTAGGTCCCGCGCTCCGCGGCGAGCCGCCGCCGCTGTGGACGCTGCGGGCGAGGGCCAAGGATGACCAGCGCGCGAAAGCACGCGAGCTGCGCGCCAGTGGCTGCACGTATGACGAGATTGCCGCCGAGCTTGGCGTTTCGAAGGGATCGGTGTCGCTGTGGGCGGGATATGCCACGCCGCGGCCGGCTGAGCTACGAAGAGTTTCGCAAGCGCAACGCCGAGGGCATAGCCAGGTACTGGGCGGCTGAGCGGCCGGTTCGCGAGGCGAGAAGGCAGTCGGTCAGCGACAGCGCGGCGGCTCAGATTGGCCAGCTGAGCGACCGCGAGCTGGTCATCGCCGGTGCCATCGCGTACTGGTGCGAGGGGAGCAAAAGCAAGCCGCATCGTCGGTGCGACCAGGTGGGTTTCATCAACAGCGACCCGCAGCTGATCAGCTTCTTTCTCCGCTTCCTGGCAGTAGCCGGAGTTACGTCAGACCGCCTGGTGTGCAGGCTGCAGATCCACCAGAGTGCAGACGTAGCCGCGGCTCAGCAGTTCTGGTTGGACGTCACCGGGCTGCCAGCAGAGCAATTCCAGCGGCCGACCCTCAAGCGGCATAATCCGAAGACTGTCCGGAAGAACACTGGCGGGAACTACCGCGGTTGCTTGATCATCAAGGTCCGCGGCAGCGCCGAGCTGTACCAGCGGATCGAAGGCTGGGCGTTCGCGGCGATGGGGATACCGAGCAATGCGTCGTGCGGCAATTCCAGCTTGCAGCTCCCGGGCGAGGATTCGAACCTCGGTTAGGGACACCAAAAGACCCCGTCCTGCCGACTAGACGACCCGGGAAAGTCAGATCCTGCCCTGAGCCTACCGGGGCTCGATCATGCCAGCCGATGATTAGTTCCCGATTGCGCCCGTAGGGTGACACCGGAACCACAGGGCGGACCGCCGCCACGGTCGGCAACGGGTCCCTTCGAGGTCGGCACGGGCGCACGCTCGAGAAGATCTGGCCGGAGGCCGCGGCGGAGCCCGTGGCAGTTGTGCGTACCGGGATGCGCCGAACCGCGGGCCGCCCGGTATGGCACGATCGGGAGAAAGCGCCGCAACGGGTTCGATCAGGCACCCAGGCTGGCCGAAGGTAGGTAACAGGCCGGTATCCTGCGCATGTCGGGAGGGCGACTTGACTGGGCAGCCGCCCCAGACGGCACGGCTAGCCTGTGCGGGCAGACTCATAACAGGAAACCGGCAATCCGAGAGCCGCACGCGCAGGCCCAGGCGTCCGGGCGCGATCAGGTTCAGCGCGCTCGCCGTCAGCGCGATCAGTCGAGACAGACCTCAGTGACCAGTTCGAGAGCGACACAGAGGAGCCGAGCCGAGTGACTGCACACGGTCCGGCCGCCGTCATCGTCCTGGCGGCGGGTGAGGGCACCCGGATGCGCACTGCGACCCCGAAGATGCTCAACGAGGTATGCGGTCGGCCGATGCTGGGCCACGTGCTGGCCGCGGCCCGGGACTTGCGGCCGGGGCGGGTGATCGTGGTGGTCAGCGACCTCGCCGGCCAGGTGGCCCGGTACACCCGCGAGCACTGGCCGGAAGCAACGCTCGTCGCCCAGGAACGCACCGGCTCCTGGGGCACCGGGCACGCCGTGCGCACGGTGGTCGAGTCGGCCGGCGTGATCCACGGCACGGTGATCGTGTTGTTCTCCGACACTCCGATGCTCCGCAGCCAGACACTCGTCGACCTTGCCGTCGAGCATGAGGCAGCAGGCGCCGCCGTGACCGTGCTCACCGCCCAGGCCCCGGACCCGGCAGGTTACGGCCGCATCCTGCGTAACGAGGACGGCCAGGTGACGGGCATCGTCGAGGAAGCCGATGCGACGCCTGAGCAGCGAGCGCTGACCGAGATCAGCTCAGGCATGTTCGCGTTCGACGGGGACCTGCTCGCCGATGCCGTCAAGCGGATTCCGCCCGCCAGGGCTACCGGCGAGGAATACCTGACCGAGGTGCCCGCCATCCTCCGAGCGGACGGCCACGTCGTCGGAAGCGCGTTCTGCGCCGATTTTGACGAGATCCAGGGTGTCAACGACCAGGTCCAGCTCGCCAGAGCCCGGCGAGTACTCAACGAGCGGCTGCTCGCGCACTGGATGGCGGCAGGCGTGACCATCGTGGACCCGGCCAGCACGTGGATCGACGTCGACGTGCTGATCGAGCCGGGCGCGGCAATCTCGCAGGCCAGCCAGCTCGAAGGTCGCACCGTCGTCGGGGCCGGCGCGAATGTCGGACCAGGCTGTCTGCTGCGCGACACGACCGTCGGGGCTGGCGCGACAGTGCTGCAGGCAGTATGCGAGGGCATCGTGATCGAGCCGGGCGCGGTGGTTGGCCCGTTCGTTCACCTCACGCCCGAAGGCGGTGATCAGCAAGCAAGGAAACGCGGCCCGTCGGCGCAATCGCCTGCGGCCGCAAGCTCACGCACGTGGCAACACAAGGAGAGTTGACGCAAGTGACCGGCATGACCGCCACCCCCGAGCGGAAGATGATGCTTTTTTCCGGTCGCGGCTACCCCGAGCTCGGCCACGAGATCGCGGCATGCCTCGGCATCGAGCCCACCCCCACCACTGCCTACGACTTCGCTAACGGCGAGATCTTCGTCCGCTTCCTTGAGTCGGTCCGCGGCAGCGACGCGTTCGTGCTGCAAAGCCACACAGCGCCCATCAATCAGTGGATCATGGAGCAGCTGATCATGGTGGATGCGCTTAAACGCGCGTCCGCGAAGCGGATCACGGTCGTTACCCCGTTCTTCGGATACGCCCGGCAGGACAAGAAGAGCCGCGGCCGGGAGCCGATCTCGGCCCGGCTGATGGCCGACCTGTTCCTGACTGCGGGAGCAGACCGGATCATGGCCGTCGACCTGCACACCGCGCAGATCCAGGGCTTCTTCGACGGGCCGGTCGACCATCTGTTCGCGCTGCCGATCCTGGCGTCCTACCTCGAGGACAAGCTGGACGTCTCGCAAGTGACTGTCGTCGCCCCGGACGCCGGCCGGGTCCGGGTCTGCGAGCGCTGGACCGACCGCCTCGGCTGCCCGCTGGCGATCATCCACAAGCGCCGCGACCCGGACGTAGCCAACCAGGCACGGGTGCTGGAGGTCGTCGGACAGGTGGCCGGGCGGACCTGCATCGTGGTCGACGACATGATCGACACCGGCCACACCGTCGTCAAGGCCACGGACACGCTGTTTGAGCAGGGTGCCACGCAGGTGATCGTCACCGCGACTCACGGCGTGCTGTCCGGCAACGCGGTGGACATGCTCAAGAACTCCAGGGTCAGCGAGGTGATCGTCACCAATACGCTGCCCATCCTGAACGAGAAGCGGTTCGACAAGCTGACAGTGCTGTCGATCGCGCCGCTCATCGCCAAGGCCATCAACGAGGTGTTCAGCGACGGCTCAGTGACGAGCCTGTTCGACGGCCAGAGCTAGGCGCCAGCCTGCAGGGGGTAGACTGCCGGGGAATTTCCTGTCATCCCGAGGAGTGCCACCGTGCCCGAGGTACGTATTGACGCCGAGCCGCGGACGGAGTTCGGCAAAGGGCCATCTCGCCGGACCAGGGCTGCAGGCCGGGTTCCTGCCGTGCTCTACGGGCACAACTCCGAGCCGCGGCACCTGACGCTGCCGGGTCACGAGGTGCTGCTCGCCCTCCGTACCGCCAACGTCCTGATCAGGCTGGAAGGCCTGCCCGGTGGCGCTCAGCTGGCGCTGCCCAAGGCCGTCCAGCGGGACCCGATCAAGGGCTACGTCGAGCACGTGGACCTGCTGATGGTCCGCCGTGGTGAGAAGGTCACCGTCGACGTGCCGGTTGCCATCCTGGGTGACATTGCTCCTGACGGCCTGCTCGACCAGCAGCTGGTGCAGATCTCCGTCGAGGCCGACGCCACGCACATCCCGCCGTCCATCGACATCAACGTCGAAGGCATGGGCGTCGGCGACGCCGTGCACGCCAGCGACCTGAAGCTGCCAGCTGGCGCGACCCTTGCTGTCGAGCCGGACGTGCTGGTGCTCCACGTCATCGCCGCGCCGACGGCCGCGCAGATCGAGGCTGACCTCGGCGAGGGCGAGGCGCCGGCTGCCGCGGCTGAGGCGCCGGCTCCGGTGCCTGCGGCAGCACCAGCCGCCGAGACTGCAGCGCAGGCCGGGGAATCTGGCTGAGCTGACAGCTGGCGCTCCCGGCTTAGCCCGCTGCGGGCCTGCCGGGAGCTGCCGCTGGCGTGACCGGCATCCAGGACAACGACGATGGCTGATGACCGCTGGCTGATTGCCGGGCTGGGTAACCCCGGGCCCGGTTATGCCGGCAACCGTCACAATGTCGGCTTCATGTCCGCGGATGAGCTCGCGTCCCGGATCGGCGCGACGTTCCGGCGGGACAAATCCCGGGCTGTCACCGCGACCGGCCAGCTCGCCGGCGTCCCGGTGGTGCTGGCGAAACCGCAACGCTTCATGAACGAATCCGGCGGCCCGGTAGCGGCGCTGCGCACGTTCTTCAAGCTGCCGGCAGACCGGGTGCTAGTCGTGCACGACGAGCTCGATCTGCCGTACGGGTCCATCCGGCTCAAGCTGGGTGGCGGCGACAACGGGCACAACGGGCTGCGGTCCATCACCGCCGCCCTCGGCAGCCGGGACTACCACCGGCTCCGCATCGGCATCGGCAGGCCGCCCGGCCGAATGGATCCGGCCGATTTCGTGCTGCGGAACTTCTCACCAGCCGAACGTGAGGAGCTGCCGGAGATCCTCGACCGGTCAGCCGACGCCGCGCAGGTGCTGCTTACCGAGGGCCTCGCCGCCGCGCAGAACAAGTTTCACTAACTCCACGCTTCCTAGCCCTGGGGGGACCTGGCCTGGCGCTGGCCGCTTTGCCCGTCCCTGGCAGCGTCACTTGGCGGAGGCCGTAGGCTGGCCTCTGGCCGGAGCGGGCCGATGGCCCGCTGACCCTGTGGAGCTTTCTTGACGGTTTCTGACGACGAACTCGCTGCGACGCTGGCTAGCGAGGCGGGCCGTCGGTTGCTTGCACTGCGCGGCGAGGGTGGCGACGCGAAGGCTCTCCGAGATGCCGGCGACCGGCTATCGCATGAGTTCCTCACCAGCGAGCTGGCCAGGCTAAGGCCGGGCGACGCTGTGCTGTCCGAGGAAGGCGCAGACGACCCGGCGCGGCTGTCGGCAAACCGGGTCTGGATCGTGGATCCGCTCGACGGGACGAGGGAGTACGGCGAGCCAGGGCGCACCGACTGGGCAGTGCACGTCGCGCTCTGGGCGGACGGTGAGCTCACCGCGGGCGCGGTCGCGCTTCCGGCCCAGGGCACCGTCTTGAGCACCGCGAACCCGCCGCGAAGGCACCCGGACGGGTCGGCAGGCGGTACTGACGACGTGCCCAGCACCGCATCGGGGATGCCGCTGCGCCTGCTGGTCAGCCGCTCGCGGCCGCCCGAGTTTGTGACGGACCTGGCCGCCAGTCTCGACGCGGTGCTGGTGCCGATGGGATCGGCCGGGGCGAAGGCGGCCGCGGTGATCGACGGCCAGGCTGACGCCTACGTGCACAGCGGCGGCCAGTACGAATGGGACTCGGCCGCCCCGGTTGCTGTCGCCAGGGCCGCCGGGTTGCACGCCTCCCGCATCGATGGCTCGGACCTGCAGTACAACCAGGCAAACCCGTCCGTGCCTGATATCCTGATTTGTCCGATCGGGTTTGCAGCAACGCTGCTGGGCGCAATTGCCCGTTCGCGAACCGTCCAGCCAGCTGGCCTGGCCGGGCCAGGCCGAACCGTTACCCAGTAACCCCGGAGTCATCCTGATGCCGCCACCCCGCACCGACTACCTGCTGTCTCAGCTCGACGTGCTCGAGGCCGAGTCGATTCACGTGATGCGCGAGGTGGCCGCCGAGTTCGAGCGGCCGGTACTGCTGTTCTCCGGCGGCAAGGACTCGATCGTGATGCTCGCGCTGGCCGAGCGGGCGTTCTGGCCGGCCCGGATCCCGTTCCCGGTCATGCACGTCGACACCGGCCACAACTTCGGCGAGGTGCTGAAGTTCCGCGATCGGAGGGTCGCCGAACTGGGCGCCCGCCTCATCGTCGCGTCGGTACAGGACTCCATCGATGCGGGCAAGGTCGTGGAGGAGACCGGCAGGTGGGCCAGCCGTAACCGGTTGCAGACCACGACGCTGCTTGACGCCATCGCGGACAACAGGTTCGACGCGGTCTTCGGTGGTGCCCGCCGGGATGAGGAAAAGGCGCGGGCCAAGGAGCGGGTGTTCTCCTTCCGCGATGAGTTCGGCCAGTGGGATCCGAAGAACCAGCGGCCCGAGCTGTGGAACGTCTACAACACCCGGATCCGGCGCGGCGAGCACATCCGGGTGTTCCCGCTGTCCAACTGGACCGAACTCGACATCTGGCACTACATCGCCAGGGAGCAGCTTGAGATCCCGTCGATCTACTTCGCGCACACCAGGTCCGTATTCGAGCGCGACGGCATCCTGCTTGCAGAGAATGAGTTCGTCGCGAGGGCCGAGGACGAGCCGGTCTACGAGGCCCGGGTCCGGTACCGGACCGTTGGCGACATGACGTGCACCGGCGCGGTCCAGTCGACCGCCACGACGGTTGCCGACGTGATCGCCGAGATCGCTGCCACCAGGATCACCGAGCGCGGCCAGACGCGAGCGGATGACCGGGCCAGCGAGGCCGCGATGGAGGACCGGAAGCGAGAGGGCTACTTCTGATGACGGCGCTGCACTCAGGTCTCGGCCTTCCGGTCGATGAGTCCCGGCACATGGATATCCTGCGGCTTGCCACGGCCGGTTCAGTCGACGACGGCAAGAGCACTCTGATCGGGCGGCTGCTGTTCGACTCCAAGGCGATCTTCGAAGACCAGCTGGCCGCCGTGGAGCGCACCAGCAAGGAGCGCGGCGAGGACTTCACGAACCTCGCGCTGCTGACCGACGGGCTGCGGGCCGAGCGCGAGCAGGGCATCACCATCGACGTCGCCTACCGCTACTTCGCGACGCCGCGGCGGAAGTTCATCATCGCCGACACCCCCGGCCACATCCAGTACACCCGGAACATGGTCACCGGCGCCTCGACCGCCGACCTCGCAATCGTGCTCGTCGACGCGCGTAACGGGCTGACCGAGCAGAGCCGCAGGCATGCCTTCCTGGCTACCTTGCTGCGGGTCCCGCACCTGGTGCTCGCGGTTAACAAGATGGACCTAGTCGACTACAGCGCGACGGTCTTCGACGAGATCGTCGAGGAGTTCACCGCGTTCGCGGCCAAGCTGGAGATCGGCGACCTCAGCTTCATCCCGATCTCCGCGCTGCACGGGGATAACGTCGTCCAGCGGTCGGTCAACATGCCGTGGTACGACGGCCCGTCGCTGCTGCATCACCTGGAGCACTTGCACATTGCCTCCGACCGCAACCTGATCGACGTCAGGTTCCCGGTTCAGTACGTCATCCGGCCGCACCAGGCCACTGACCCGGAGCTGCATGATTACCGCGGCTATGCCGGCCAGGTGGCGGGCGGGGTGCTCAAGCCCGGCGACGAGGTGCTGCACCTGCCGTCAGGCCTGACCACCACCATCCGCCAGATCGACACCGCGAACGGCCCCGTGCCAGAGGCGTTCGCGCCGATGTCGGTGACACTGCTGCTGGCCGACGACCTCGACATCTCCCGCGGTGACATGTTCTGCAGGCCGCACAACCGGCCGGACGCGACTCAGGACATCGAAGCCATGGTCTGCTGGATGACGGATGCGCGGGCGCTGACTCCGGGCAGCCGGCTGATGGTCAAACACACCACCAGAACCGTCAAAGGCATCGTCCGCGACCTTCAGTACCGCCTGGACGTCAACACCTTGCACCGGGACGAGTCGGCAACGGAGCTCGGCCTCAACGAGATCGGCCGGGTAACCCTGCGGGTGACGCAGCCGATCTTCTGCGACCCCTACTCGCGGAACCGGCTCACCGGCGGCCTGATCCTCATCGACGAGGCGACCAGCGCCACTGTCGGCGCCGCAATGATTACCGACAACTGACAAACCGCGTTTCCCTCTTCGATGTGAGAAATCCGTCACCGAGGGCTAAAGCTTCTCGTGATCATGGCTGAGCCAGCGACCTGAGCTGGCGCCGGCGTATGCCAGGCTTGGGGCATGACCCGCGCCCAGCTGGACAAGAGGCCTGCCGAGGTCTCTGCCATGTTCGACAACGTTGCCGACCGCTACGACCTGCTGAACGATGCCCTCTCGCTGGGGATGGACCGCCGCTGGCGCCGGGTCGTCGCGAAGGCTGTCGGAGCGGGCAGCGGGCAGCTCGTTCTCGACCTGGCGGCCGGGACCGGGACCTCATCCCGTGCCTTCACCGCGTCCGGTGCGCGCTGCATTGCGTGTGATTTCTCTCTCGGAATGCTCTCGGTAGGAGCGCGGCGGCCCGCCGCCGGGCTGCGCTTCGTAGCAGGCGACGCGCTGGCGCTGCCGTTCGCGGACGGGACCTTCGACGTCGTCACGATCTCTTTCGGCCTGCGCAACGTGGCCGACACCAGCCAGGCACTCGCCGAACTGCTGCGCGTCACCAGACCTGGTGGCCGGCTGGTGATCTGCGAGTTCAGCCGGCTGCCGGTGCGCCGGCTCAACGCACTGTACGAGCGGTACCTGTCGACGGCATTGCCCGCCATCGCCAGGCGGCTGTCGGCGAACGCCGAAGCTTACGACTACCTGTCCGAGTCGATCAAAGCCTGGCCGCCGCAGCACGAACTGGCGGGCAAGATCGCCGGGGCCGGCTGGTCCGGGGTGAGCTGGCGGAACCTGAGCCTCGGAGTCGTGGCACTGCACGAGGCGAGGCGTCCTGGCTAGCCAACCCCGGTAGCCGGCGCGGCAGTTGCGTCCTGGTGCTCAAGGGCACGCCCGCGAGGGTAAGGATAGGAGCTACAGCCGGGAACGCGCAGTCCCGCGCCACCCGCATCGTCCCCTCGCCGAGCAGGGGCGAACTGGCCCGCTGATCCGGGCGCGGCCGTGGGCGCGGGGCGGGCGGATGGCCGGTGCCCAGCCAGGACTAGACTGCGAGGCGGACTCTTGTGAAGAGGTTCACAAGACAGATCAGGACGGGTTCGTGACCGAGCAAGTACCCCCCGCCGACCCGCCAGACTTGGCCCCTCAGCCCGAGCTAGTCAGCGCGGAGCGCGGTGATGCTCCTCTGGCCGGCTCTGGCAGAGCTGACGACGCCGACACTGCCGATGTCATAGTCGTCGGCGCGGGGCCGGCTGGTTCGGCCGTTTCCTATTACCTGGCGACGTCGGGCCTTGACGTGCTCGTCTTGGAGAAGACGAACTTCCCGCGGGAGAAGGTCTGCGGCGACGGCCTTACCCCCCGCGCGGTGAAGGCACTGACCGGTATGGGCGTCCCGATCGGGGAGAACGACGGATGGCTGCGCAACAAGGGCCTGCGCATCATCGGCGGCGGCGGCCGGATCGAGCTGGACTGGCCCGAGCTGTCCAGCTATCCCGGTTACGGTCTCGTCCGCACCCGGACTGATTTCGACCAGATCCTGGCCCGGCACGCGCAGAAGGCAGGCGCCCGCCTGATCGAGGGCGCCAACGTCACCGGCCCGATACTTGACGACCGGACTGGCCGGATCGCCGGCGTGACGACAAAGGACGGCCGGCAGTTCCGCGGCCAGCTGGTCGTGGCAGCCGACGGGAACTCTTCGCGTCTGTCCATCGCGATGGGCCTGCATAAGCGCACTGACCGTCCGCTGGGCGTGGCGGTACGGACCTACTACACCTCGCCGCGGCATAACGACGACTACCTCGAGGCGTGGCTGGACCTGTGGGACGGGAGTTCCCTGCTGCCCGGTTACGGCTGGATCTTCGGCATGGGGGACGGCACCTCGAACGTCGGCCTCGGGCTGCTGAACACCTCTACCGGGTTCGGCGAGATTGACTACCGGGACCTGCTCCGCAGGTGGCTGGCCGCGATGCCTGCGGAGTGGGGTTTTACTGAGGAGAACCGGACCCAGCCAGTTCGCGGCGCCGCCCTGCCGATGGGATTCAACCGGACGCCGCACTACACCAAGGGCCTGCTGCTGGCCGGCGACGCGGGCGGGATGGTGAACCCGTTCAACGGCGAAGGCATCGCGTACGCCCTTGAGGCAGGTGAGATCGCGGCGAGGGTCATCACGCAGGCGCTGGCACGGCCGACGGCGGCCAGCCGCGAGCGAGTGCTCCAGACCTATCCGCAGCAGCTCAAAGACGCCTATGGCGGCTACTACACGCTCGGCCGGATCTTCGTCGAGCTGATCGGTAAGCCGTCGATCATGCAGTTCTGCACCAAGCACGGGGTGAAGCGCCCGGCGGTGATGCGTTTCACGATGAAGCTGCTTGGCAACCTGACCGAGACCCGTGGTGGTGATGCCGTGGACCGGCTCCTGAACGCGGTGTCTAAGATGACGCCCGCGGCTTAACCGGCGATGCCGACTAAGCCAGAAATGCCCGCTGACACAGTGCAATTGACTCAGGTGCAAACTTCGACGAAGGGGGTGACAGGGCAATGAGCCTGTATGTGCCGATCCTGGCGCTGGCCATACTCGCCGCGGTGTTCGCCGTCTTCTCGCTGATCGCTGGCTCTGCGGCCGGCCCGAAGCGGTGGAACAGGGCCAAGCTCGAGGCTTACGAGTGCGGCATCGAGCCGACCAAGCAGCCGGTGGGGATCAGATTCCCGGTCAAGTACTACCTGACCGCGATGCTGTTCATCGTCTTCGATATCGAGATCATCTTCCTGTACCCGTGGGCTGTCTATTTCGCCAAGCTCGGCGTGTTCGGTCTGGTGGAGATGGTCACCTTCATCGCCACGGTCCTCGTCGCGTACGTCTACGTCTGGCGGCGCGGCGGGCTGGAGTGGGATTAGCCATGGGAATTGAGGAAAAGCTGCCGTCTGGCGTCCTGCTGACGACGGTCGAGAAAGTGGCAGGTTACGCCCGTAAGAGCTCCGTCTGGCCTGCCACCTTCGGGCTCGCCTGCTGCGCCATTGAGCTGATGGCCACCGGCGGTCCGCGCCACGACCTGGCCAGGTTCGGCATGGAGCGGGCATCTAACACGCCGCGCCAGGCGGACCTGATGATCGTGGCCGGGCGGGTCAGCCAGAAGATGGCACCCGTGCTGCGGCAGATCTACGACCAGATGTCGGAACCGAAGTGGGTCATCTCGATGGGCGTCTGCGCGTCCAGCGGCGGCATGTTCAACAACTACGCCATCGTGCAGGGCGTCGATCACATTGTCCCGGTCGACATCTACCTGCCCGGCTGCCCGCCGCGGCCGGAGATGCTGCTCGACTCCATCGTCAAGCTGCATGACCGGATCCAGAACATGAAGCTCGGCGTCAACCGGGAGCGCGAGGTCACCGAGCTTGAGGACGTCCGGCTGCGCAGGCTGCCGCTCACCTCCGGGACGGACCTGCCTAGTGGCGGGGCCGCGCGGCAAGGCGGCACGTCGTGAGCGGTCCGGACGAGCCGAAGCAGGGCGAGCCGAAGCTGGCCGATACCTCAGCCGGCAGCACCGCCGTTCCCGATCCGGCCGCGGTGGCTGGCCGCGAACGACTGGCCGAACAGGTTAAGCGCACCGGAATGTTCGGGGTGTCCGGCACCGGCGACACGTCCGGCTATGGCGGCCTGCAGGTCCGCCGCGCCCCGCGGCTGGCCAGCCCGCGCCCGTACGGTTCCTACTTCGACGAGCTGACCGACACGCTGGCAGCCTCGCTCGAGACAGTCGGGGTCAGCTTCGACAAGGCCGTCGAGCAGGTCATCGTCGCCAGCGGCGAGCTCACCTTGTACGTGCGCCGCGACCAGCTGCTGGCGGTAGCCTCCCGGCTCCGTGACGACCCGGCGCTGTCCTTCGAGATGTGCCTGGGCGTGTCCGGCGTGCATTACCCGGCCACCGCAGGCGAAGAACTGAGCGCCGTCTACCACCTGCTGTCGATCACGCACAACCGGCGGCTGCGGGTGGAGGTCACCGCGCCCGATGCCGATCCGCACGTGCCCTCGCTGGTGGGCATCTATCCCACCTGCGACTTTCACGAGCGGGAGACCTGGGACTTCTTCGGCCTGATCTTCGACGGCCATCCCGCGCTGACCAGGATCGAGATGCCGGATGACTGGCGCGGGCATCCGCAGCGGAAGGACTATCCGCTCGGCGGCATCCCGGTGGAGTACCGCGGCGCGACCATACCGCCGCCCGATGAGCGGAGGGCTTACGAATGACCGCTCCGGCTGATCACGAGATGCACGGTGCTAGCTCGGACGGCGACCCCTACGACCAGGACTTCTACGACGAGAGCCCGGACGACGGCTACGACGAGGGCCGGGTCTACCACGTCAGCGGCCAGGACTGGGACGAGGTCGTGGCTGCTGCCGGAGCCGATGATCGCTCATCCGATGAGCGGATGGTCATCAACATGGGTCCGCAGCACCCGTCCACGCATGGCGTGCTGCGGCTGGTGGTGACCCTGGACGGCGAGACCGTAACTGAGCTGCGGCCCGTCATCGGATACCTGCACACCGGTATCGAGAAGAACATGGAGTTCCGCAGCTGGACTCAGGGTGTCACCTTCTGTACCCGGATGGATTACCTGTCTCCGCTGTTCAACGAGAGTGCCTACTGCCTCGCGGTAGAGAAGCTGCTCGGCATCGAGGCGGAAGTCCCCGAGCGGGCCAGTGTCATCCGGGTGCTGATGATGGAGCTGAACCGGATCGGCTCCCACCTGACCGCCATCGGGACGATGGGCCTGGAACTCGGCGCGACGACGGTATTCATCTACGGCATGCGCGAGCGGGAGAAGACACTCGACCTGCTTGAGCTCATCACCGGCCTGCGCATGAACCATGCATTCATCCGGCCCGGCGGAGTCTCGATGGACCTGCCAGCGGGGGCCCTGGAGCGGCTGCGCGAGTACGTCCGGATCATGCCCGGGTTGCTAGGCGAGATCCGTGGCCTGTTCGATGCCGCCCCGGTTTTCATCGCCAGGACCAAGGGTGTCGCCTATCTGGACGTGACCGGCTGCATGGCCCTTGGCGTCACTGGGCCGATTCTGCGGTCCGCAGGCCTGCCGTGGGACTTGCGCAAGAGCCAGCCGTACTGCGGTTACGAGGACTACGAGTTCGACGTTCCGGTGCAGCAGACTTGCGATGCCTTCGGCCGCTACCTGGTGCGGATGGACGAGATGGACCAGTCGCTGCGGATCATCGGGCAGTGTCTGGACCGGTTGACCGAGACGACCGGCCAGCCAGTAATGATCGAGGACGCGAAGATCGGCTGGCCAGCGAGGCTGGCTCTCGGCCCGGACGGGATGGGCAACTCGCCCGATCACATCGCGCACATCATGAGTCAGTCGATGGAAGCGCTGATTCACCACTTCAAGCTGGTCACCGAAGGCTTCCGGGTGCCGGCCGGCCAGGCGTACGCGCCCGTCGAGTCCCCGCGCGGCGAGTTGGGCTGCCATGCCGTCAGCGACGGCGGGACGCGGCCGTACCGGGTGCACTTCAGGGATCCATCGTTTACGAACCTGCAGTCGGTCTCGGTGATGTGCGAAGGCAGCATGGTTGCCGACGTCATCGCAGCGGTCGCCAGCATCGATCCCGTGATGGGAGGCGTGGACAGGTAATGGCGCTGAGCGAGGAGGCACGTGCCCGGCTTGCGCCGCAGGCTGCCGAGATCATCGCCCGGTACCCGAAGGCACGCTCGGCCCTGCTGCCCTTGCTGCACCTCGTGCAGTCAGAAGAGGGCTACGTGTCGCAGGACGGCATCGACTTCTGCGCCGGGCAACTCGGGCTCACCGAAGCCGACGTGACTGGCGTGGCGTCGTTCTACACGATGTACAAGCGCAAGCCGGTCGGCCAGTATCACGTCGGCGTCTGCACCACCGCGCTCTGCGCTGTGATGGGCGGCGACGCGATCCTCGCCGACCTGAAGGATCACCTCGGCGTCGAGGTGGACGAGCCGACCGCGGACGGCAAAGTCAGCGTCGAGCACGTCGAGTGCAACGCGGCCTGCGATTACGCGCCAGTCGTGATGGTCAACTGGGAGTTCTTCGACAACATGACGCCGCAGTCCGCGCGTGATCTTGTCGACGGCCTCCGGACCGGCGCTGACGTGAAGCCGACTCGCGGCGCGCCCAGGCTGTGCACCTGGAAGCAAGCCTCGAAGATCCTGGCTGGCTTCCCCGACGACCAGGGCACCGAGGGGCACACGGCCGGCGAGCCCACGCTGGCCGGACTGCGGATCGCGAAGCAGCAGGGCTGGCGCCCGGCCGGTGTCGCAAACAGCCCGGCGGAAGGACAGCAGTGAGCACGATCCTGATCCCGGAGCTCAGCGCACGCTGGGACGAGCCCGATTCTTTCCGGCTGGCTGGCTACCGGCGCGACGGCGGTTACCAGGCACTGTCCAAGGCCCTGGCGATGGCGCCCGACGAAGTCATCCAGACGCTGAAGGACTCGGCGCTCCGCGGTCGCGGCGGAGCTGGCTTCCCGACCGGCGTCAAGTGGGGCTTTATCCCGCAGGGCGACGGCAAGCCGCATTACCTCGTGGTCAATGCTGACGAGTCCGAGCCGGGCGCATGCAAGGACATGCCGACCCTGCTGAACAATCCGCACTCGCTGATCGAAGGCATGATCATCGCCTGTTACGCGATCCGGGCGAAGCTCGCGTTCATTTACGTGCGCGGCGAGGTGCTGCACGTGGCCAGGCGGCTGCACCTGGCCGTCGCTGAGGCATACGAAGCGGGCTACCTGGGCCGGAACATTCTCGGCTCCGGGCTCGACCTCGACATCGTCGTCCATGCCGGCGCGGGTGCGTACATCTGCGGCGAGGAAACGGCTCTACTCGACTCTCTCGAGGGTTTCCGCGGGCAGCCGCGCCTCAAGCCCCCGTTTCCTGCCGTAGCAGGTTTGTACGCGTGCCCGACCGTGGTCAACAACGTTGAGTCGATCGCCACGGTGCCGTACATCCTGCAGTACGGCGCGGCCGAGTTCGCCAGGTTCGGGACGGAGAAGTCGAAGGGTTTCGGGCTGTTCTCGCTGTCCGGGCATGTAACCAGGCCCGGACAGTATGAGGCGCCGCTCGGCACCACGCTCCGCGAGCTGCTGGACCTCGCCGGCGGAATCAGGAACGGGAACCGGCTGAAGTTCTGGACGCCGGGCGGATCGTCCACGCCGCTGTTCACCGAGCAGCACCTGGACGTGCCGCTGGACTACGAGGCAGTGGCGGCGGCCGGGTCGATGCTCGGCACCCGCTCGATCCAGCTGTTCGACGAGACCACCTGCGTGGTTCGCGTCGCGCTCCGCTGGGCGCAGTTCTACCAGCACGAGTCGTGCGGCAAGTGCACTCCGTGCCGCGAGGGCAGCTGGTGGGTCGTCCAGCTGCTGGACCGGCTGCAGCGCGGTGAGGGCAGCGAAGGCGACCTGGACAAGCTGCTCGACATCTGCGACAACATCACCGGCCGCGCCTTCTGTGCGCTCGGCGACTCGATCCAGCCTTCGGTCGCGTCATCGATCAAGTACTTCCGGGATGAGTACATCGAGCACCAGCGGCTCGGCGGCTGCCCGTTTGATCCCGCCGCATCGACACTCTTTGCCTTGGAGTCGGCCCGATGACAGTCCAGCCCGTGACCGACGGGGTCCGCGTCACCATCGATGGCTTCGAGATCACCGTGCCCAAGGGAACCCTGATCATCCGGGCCGCCGAGCAGCTCGGCATCCAGATCCCGCGGTTCTGTGACCACCCGCTGCTGGCCCCTATCGGCGCCTGCCGCCAGTGCCTCGTGCAGGTTGACGGCCAGCCGAAGCCGCCGGCGTCCTGCACCACCACGGTGACCGACGGCATGGTCGTTCGGACTCAGCTGACCTCGCCGGTAGCGGAGAAGGCGCAGCGCGGCATGATGGAGATGCTGCTGGTCAACCACCCGCTTGACTGCCCGATGTGCGACAAGGGCGGCGAGTGCCCGCTGCAGAACCAGGCGATGTCCACCGGGCAGGGCGAGACCAGGTTCGACGGCGTCAAGCGCACCTTCCCCAAGCCGATCGCGCTGTCCGCCCAGGTGCTGCTCGACCGCGAGCGGTGCATCCAGTGCGCGCGCTGCACCCGGTTCGCTGACGAGATCGCCGGCGACCCGCTGATCGAGCTAGTCGACCGCGGGCCGCAGGAGCAGGTCAGCGTCGCTGACGGCGTCCCGTTCGACTCGTACTTCTCCGGTAACACCGTGCAGATCTGCCCGGTCGGCGCGCTGACCGGCGCGTCCTACCGGTTCCGCTCCCGCCCGTTCGACCTGGTGTCCACGCCCAGCGTGTGCGAACACTGCGCAGCTGGCTGCCGCCAGCGCACCGACCACCGCCGGGGCGCGGTCACCCGGCGGCTGGCCGGCAACGATCCTGCCGTCAACGAGGAGTGGAACTGCGACAAGGGCCGCTGGGCGTTCACCTACGCAACGCAGCCAGACCGGCTCGACTCGCCCCTGGTGCGCAACGCCGGCGGCGTGCTGGAGCCCGCCTCCTGGGCGGAGGCGCTGGCTGTCGCGGCCCGCGGATTGCTGGCCGCCCGGGGCCGGGCAGGCGTGCTGCCCGGCGGGCGGCTGACGGTTGAGGACGCCTACGGCTACGCCAAGTTCGCTCGCGTCGCCCTGGCCACCAACGACGTGGACATGCGCGCCAGGCCGCACTCGGCCGAGGAGACGCAGTTCCTGGCTGACCACGTGGCGGGCCGGATGTACGTCAGCTACGACGAGCTGCAGCACGCGCCCGCCGTCCTGCTGGCCGGCTTCGAGCCCGAGGACGAGTGCCCGATCGTGTTCCTGCGGCTGCGAAAGGCGGTGCGCGGCGGCGGCATGTCGGTGTATTCCGTCGCCGCTCTTGCCAGCAACGGCCTGGCTAAGCTCTCCGGCACCCTGCTGCCTACGGTGCCGGGCGGCGAGGCCGCCGCGCTGACAGACCTGCCTGAGCACGTCGCTGCTGCGCTGCGTCAGGATGGCGCCGTCATCATGGTCGGCGAGCGACTGGCCGAGGTGCCCGGCGCGCTGACAGCGGCGGCCCGCCTGGCCAGCCAGACGGGAGCAAGCCTGGCCTGGGTTCCCAGGCGCGCTGGCGAGCGAGGCGCGATCGAGGCAGGCGCCCTGCCGAATCTGCTGCCGGGCGGCCGGCGAATCGGCAGCGCGGAGATCACTGCCGAGGTCGCCAGAGTCTGGGGAACCGGTTCGCTGCCCGGCGCCCCCGGCCGCAGCACCAGCGAAATCCTTGCCGCTGCCGCGGCCGGTGATATCGGGGCGCTGCTGATCGGCGGCGTGGACCCGTACGACCTGCCCAACCCGGACGAGGCGCTGGCCGCGATCGAGGCAGCCGAATTCATCGTGAGCCTGGAGCTTCGCGTCAGCGCGGTCACAGACCGGGCCGACGTAGTATTCCCCGTCGCTGCTGTCGCCGAGAAGCCGGGCACGTTCGTCAACTGGGAGGGCCGTCCCGGCTCCTTCACCGCGGCACTCGCGGCGCCGTCGATCAGGACCGATCTGCAGGTCCTTGCCGCGCTGGCCGACGAAATGGACGTGCACCTGGGCCTGCCGGACGCTGCCGCGGTGCGGCGCGAGCTGACGATCATCACACAGTCAGCTGCCTTGTCACCAAGTCCGACGCCTGCGGCCGGATCGACGGCGCGAGCCGCTCAGGCGGGCCCGGCCGGGCTGGAGCGGGCCGGCCAAGACCATGCGGCCGAAGGCGGGGTGCTGCTGGCCACCTGGCATAATCTCCTCGACGTCGGCCGGTTGCAGGACGGCGAGCCGAATCTGGCCGGCACCGCGCGTGCCGCTGTGGCGCGCATGTCGGCCGCGACTGCGGCAAAGGCCGGCACGGCCGACGGCGGCAAGGTAACCGTGGCGACAGGCTACGGCGCCATTACTGTTCCCGTGGAGATCGCTGATATGCCTGACCGGGTCGTCTGGCTGCCGGCCAACTCGGCTGGCTGCTCAGTCCGCCGTGACCTCCGCGCTGGTCACGGGAGTGTCGTCACGCTGAGGAGCGCGGAATGAGTGTGCTCACTAACACCGCGCTCGCCCATGCCGTGGTGGCGTCCTCGACGCCGGTCAGCAACGTCCCCACGCTGAACAGCTTCGGGCATGACGCGTGGTGGATCGTCATACTCAAGGTGCTGATCGTCTTCCTGTTCCTGCTGCTCGGGACCCTGTTCGCGATCTGGGCGGAGCGCCGCGTCATCGGCCGGATGCAGCAGCGCCCCGGCCCGAACCGGGCGGGTAAGTTCGGCCTGCTCCAGTCGCTGATGGACGGCATCAAGCTGGCGCTGATGGAAGACATCATCCCGCGCAAGGTCGACCGGCTGCTGTTCATGATCGCGCCCGCCTTGTCGGTCATCCCGGCATTCATCAGCTTCGCGGTCATCCCGTGGGGGCCGATCGTCTCGATCGCCGGCCACCGGACCCCGCTGCAGCTCACCGACCTGCCCGTGGCCGTCCTGCTCGTGATCGCGATGAGCTCGCTCGGCGTCTACGGCATCGTGCTGGCCGGATGGTCGGCGCAGTCGCCGTACTCTCTGCTCGGCGGCCTGCGGTCGTCGGCTCAGGTGATCAGTTACGAGATTGCGATGAGCCTGGCCTTCGTGCCGGTGTTCCTCTATGCCGGGTCGCTGTCCACGTCGCAGATCGTCGCAGCGCAGATCCACGGCGCCTCGTTCCACTTCTTCGGCTACATCTGGCACTGGCCGTCCTGGTACGCGATCCTGCTATTGCCGTCCTTCGTGATCTACCTGATCACCATGGTGGGCGAGACCAACCGGCTGCCGTTCGACCTGCCCGAGGGCGAGGGCGAACTGGTCGGCGGTTACCACACCGAGTACTCCTCGCTGAAGTTCGCCATGATTCAGCTGGCCGAGTACGTCAACGTCATCACGGTCTCGGCGCTGGCGACCACGCTGTTCCTCGGCGGCTGGCGGGCACCGTGGCCGCTGTCGGTCTGGTCGGGCGCGAACAACGGCTGGTGGCCGGTGCTCTGGTTCCTGGCCAAGGTCGTTATCTTCGTCTTCTGTTTCTTCTGGCTGCGCTCGTCGCTGCCGCGGATCCGCTATGACCAGCTGATGCGGCTCGGCTGGAAGATACTGATCCCGGCGGCTCTGACCTGGACTCTGGTGGTCGCGACCGCCCGGGTTTACCGGCAGCAGGGCGGCAGCCCCGCGGTCTACATCGTCGGCGGGGCGATCATCGTCATTCTGCTGGCGCTGCTGTGGCGGGCTGAGTCCAGTGGCCAGCGGGCAGAGCGGCTGGCCGCAGAAGCCGAGGAGGAGTTCGCCGAGTCCGGCGCGGAACGCCCGGCCCCGGCGTTCCCGACGCCGCCCATGGATCTTCCGCACTATCACGGCGTCGGGCTCGCGGGCTCGGGCGGCGACCCTGTGCTGGCCGGGATATCCGGCGACGACAGTGCCACCGGAACCGGCGGCACGAAGGAGGTCACCGGTGCCTGAGTTCTTCGACTCCGTCAAGGGGTTCGGCGTCACCTTCCGGCAGATGTTCAAGAAGGTTGACACCGTCGAGTACCCGGAGGTGAAGCGGCCGACCGCGCCCAGGTTCCACGGCCGCCATCAGCTCAACCGGTGGCCGGACGGGCTAGAGAAGTGCATCGGGTGCGAGCTGTGCGCCTGGGCCTGCCCGGCCGACGCCATCTACGTGGAAGGTGCCGACAACACCGCGGAGGAGCGCTACTCGCCGGGCGAGCGGTACGGTCGCGTCTACCAGATCAACTACCTGCGCTGCATCCTCTGCGGCCTGTGCATCGAGGCGTGCCCGACCAGGGCGCTGACCATGACCAACGAATACGAGCTGGCCGATGACAGCCGAGAGAGCCTGATCTGGACCAAGGAACAGCTGGTCGCGCCGCTCCAGCCGGGGATGGAGGCGCCGCCGCATCCGATGCGCCTCGGCGAGGACGAAGAGGACTATTACCGGCTCGGCGCGATGCTCGCAGCCAGCCAGGCTGACACCGGCGAGCGCAACCCGGTTGAGGAGGGCCCGGTGCAGGACTGGCCAGTACAGGGCCAGGACGGCTCGGCGCGCCAGGGAGACGTGCAGTGACCGCAACTCATCCACTCATCCTGGCCGGATCGGCGGCCGAGACGACCAGGCTGGTCGCGTACTGGATCCTGGCGATCATTTCGATAGCGGCTGCGATCGCCATGGTGCTGGCGCGGCGGGCGGTGCACTGCGCCGTCCTGCTGGCGGTCGTGATGCTCTCGCTGGCCGGCTTGTACATCATGCTCGGTGCGCCGTTCCTCGCGTTCGTGCAGGTCATCGTCTACACCGGCGCCGTGCTGATGCTGTTCCTCTTCGTGCTCATGATCGTCGGCATCACCGCGGCCGACTCGATCATTGAAACGATCCGCGGCCAGCGAATGTGGGCCGCACTGTCCGGCATCGCGCTGCTCGTCCTGCTCAGCCTTGTCATCGGGCACGCGGAGATCGGCGGTGCCGCGCCCAACAGCGCGAAGTTCGGCAACGGCAACGTGACCGGGCTGGCGAGCCTCATCTTCACTAAGTACCTGTACCCGTTTGAAGTCATCAGCGTCCTGCTGATCGTCGCGGCGATCGGCGCGATGGTACTGGCGCACCGCGAACGCACCACGCCGAAGCCAACCCAGCGCGAGCTAGCGGCCCGGCGGATCGCCAGCGGGCGGCCGACGCCGCTGCCGGGTCCGGGTACCTATGCGCAGCACAATGCCGCGGACATGCCCGCACTGCTGCCCGACGGGAGTCAGTCCGAGCTGTCGGTCAGCCCGGTTTTGTCCGGCCGGTCCCCGCAGGCACCCCCGGAACTTCCCGGCGGCGCCGCGCCCGCTTCGCCGCAAGAGACTGCGGGCTCGCTCGCAGGACCGCCGTCCGAGGGCTCCATTGCTAGGCCCGCCTCCGCGGGTGGGCAGGGAGCAGGTGAGCAGTAGTGGTTAGCCCAGCCCACTTCATCGCGCTGTCCGTGATCCTGTTCGTCATCGGCGCCGTCGGCGTGCTGGTGCGACGCAACGCGATTGTGGTGTTCATGTGCGTCGAGCTCATGCTCAATGCCGCCAACCTGGCGTTCGTGACGTTCGCGCGGATGCACGGCCAACTCGATGGCCAGGTGATCGCATTCTTCGTGATGGTGGTCGCGGCCGCCGAGGTGGTCGTCGGGCTGGCGATCCTGACCTCCATCTTCCGAGCCCGCAGGTCTGCGTCGGTGGACGACGCGAGCCTGATGAAGTACTGAGGAAAGGGAGCCATGACCGGCTCAGTCCACGCTGCGCTCGGGCCGCACACCGCGGCCATCGCAACCCTGCATGCCACCGGAATCCAGGACGCTGCGGGTTTGCTGCTGGCTTTCCCGCTGGCCGGCGCTCTCATCCTGCTGCTCGGCGGTAAGCGAGCCAACAGCTGGGGGCACCTGGTCGGGGTGGCCATGCCGGTGCTGGCATTCGTCTACGCCGTCGCGGCGTTCGTGCAGATGCTCGGTTATCCGGCTGCGGCGCGGTCACGCGACCTGGTCTTGTACCAGTTCATCAACGTGGGCCGGTTCCAGATCCCGATGGGCTTGCGCCTGGACCAGTTGTCGATCTGCTTCGTGCTGCTGATCACCGGCGTGGGCTCGCTGATTCATATCTTCGCAGTCGGCTACATGTCGCACGACCCGGAGCGCCGCCGGTTCTTCGGCTACATGAACCTGTTCCTCGCAGCCATGCTGCTGCTGGTGCTGGCCAACAACTATCTCGGCCTGTACGCCGGCTGGGAAGGCGTCGGCCTTGCCTCATACCTGCTGATCGGGTTCTGGCAGTACAAGCCGGCCGCGGCCACTGCGGCCAAGAAAGCATTCATCGCCAACCGAGTTGGCGACGTCGGTCTCTCGCTAGCGATCATGCTGATGTTCGCCCAGTTCGGCTCCGTGACCTTTACCGGCGTGTTCGGCGCGGTCCACTCGGCAAGTCACGGCGTTGTGCTGGCCATCGGCCTGCTGTTGCTGCTCGGTGCTTGCGGCAAGTCGGCGCAGGTCCCGCTCCAGTCCTGGCTGCTGGACGCGATGGAAGGTCCGACGCCGGTGTCGGCGCTCATCCACGCGGCCACCATGGTTACCGCCGGCGTCTACTTGATCGTCAGGTCCGCGCCGATCTTCGACCTGTCCGCTGACGCGCGGATCGCGGTCGCGATCGTCGGTGCGGTCACGCTGCTCTGGGGCGCCATCATCGGTTGCGCTAAAGACGACATCAAGAAGGCGCTTGCTGGTTCGACGATGAGCCAGATCGGCTACATGATGCTGGCCGCGGGCCTCGGCCCGGCCGGGTACGTGTTCGCCATCGCGCATCTGCTCGCGCACGGTTTCTTCAAGGCAGGGCTCTTCCTCGGAGCCGGCTCGATCAAGCACGAGATGAACGACGAGGTCGACATGCGCCGCTTCGGCGGCCTCGCTGCCGCCATGCCGATCACGTTCGTCACCTTCACGCTGGGATACCTGGCGATCATCGGCGTGCCGCCGTTCTCTGGCTTCTTCACCAAGGACCCGATCATCGACGCCGCGTTCGCCGCCGGCGGGACGTCTGGGGCACTGCTCGGCACCGCTGCGCTGCTCGGCGCCGGGATCACCGCGTTCTACATGACCAGGGTCATGTTCATGACGTTCTTCGGCGAGCGCCGGTGGGACGAGAAGGTGCACCCGCATGAGGCTCCGCCAGTGATGACCGGTCCGATGATCGTCCTGGCAATCGGCTCGGTCGCGGCCGGTGGCTTCTTCATCCTCGCGAACCGGCTGATGAACTTCCTCGGCCCGGTGACCGGAGTGCCGCCGGCGCTGCACGGGATCTGGACCAAGGCGGGGGTTGCGGCACTCGTGCTCGTCGTAATCGGCGCCGGCCTAGCCTGGGTGCTGTACGGCCGCCGGGAGGTACCGGTGACGGCACCGGCCGGCAGCTTCGTCACGGTCGCGGCGCGCAAGGACCTCTACGGTGACGCCATCAACGAGGGCCTGCTCATGCGGCCCGGCCAGTGGCTAACCCGGCTGTCGGTGTACTTCGATAACCGCGGCGTGGATGGCCTGGTGAATACCGTCGCGGCCACCTTCGGCGGCTCGTCGGGCCGGCTGCGCAAGCTGCAGACCGGCTTCGTTCGTTCGTACGCGCTGTCCATGCTGATCGGGGCCGTGCTGCTCATCGGCACGTTCCTGCTGGTGCGGTTGTAGAAACTGTGAGGCTGCCAAACTGATGAGCACATTCCCCTGGCTGACGGTAGCGGGCGCGATCCCGCTGGTGGGCGCCATCGTGATCGCGCTCACGCCAGGCAGGTCGGCACCGGGTAGCCCGGCCGACCGGCGCGCGCGGGACCTTCTGGTCAAGCGGATCGCCCTGGTCTTCTCGCTGATCACGCTCGCCGTGACGATCGTGATCGCGGTGAAGTTCAGGGCCGGCGGCCCGCGCTTCCAGTTCCAGCAGGTCTACCAGTGGATTCCGCAGTTCGGCGTGCACTACGCCGTCGGCGTGGACGGCATCGCGCTGGTACTGATCCTCATGTCAACCGTCCTGATGCCGGTTGTCGTCCTCGCGTCCTGGAATGACGTCGAGGACCTCAGCGCGACCAGCGCCGGCCCGGCCGACGGCCCGGCGACGCCGGGTGCCCGGACGCCGCGAGTGCGCAGCGCTAAGTCGTATTTCGCAATGATGCTGGTGCTCGAGACGATGATTATCGGCGTCTTCGCGGCCACCGACGTCTTCCTGTTCTACGTGTTCTTCGAGGCCATGCTGGTGCCGATGTACTTCATGATCGGCAGCTTCGGGGTGGGCCAGCGCCAGTACGCGGCGGTGAAGTTCCTGCTGTACAGCCTGCTGGGCGGCCTGCTCATGCTGGTCGCCGTGATCGCGCTGTATGTCTACTCGACGCAGGGCGGCCACCAGGGCACGTTCTTGTTCACTCAGCTCAGCCATCTGACCCTGAGCCCGGCCACGCAGAAGTGGCTGTTCCTCGGCTTCTTCATCGCATTCGCGATCAAGGCGCCGCTGTGGCCGTTCCATACCTGGCTGCCGGATGCGGCTACGTCGGCGCAGCCAGGCGCAGCAGTGCTGCTGGTCGGCGTGCTGGACAAGGTCGGCACGTTCGGCATGATCCGGTACTGCCTGGACCTCTTTCCGTCCGCAGCGCACTTCTTCACCCCGCTGGTGATCGTGCTGGCGGTGATCGGGGTCTTGTACGGCGCTATCGTCGCGATCGGCCAGGCCGACATCAAACGCCTGATCGCCTATACCTCTGTGTCGCACATGGGCCTGATCACGCTCGGCATCTTCGCGATGACTAGCCAGGGACAGACCGGCGCGACGCTGTACATGGTGAACCACGGCTTTGCCACTGGCGCGTTGTTCCTGCTGGCCGGTTTCATGGTGAGCAGGCGTAAGTCGCACCTCATCGCCGACTACGGCGGCGTGCAGAAGGTCGCCCCGATGCTGGCCGGGCTGTTCCTGGTCGCTGGCCTGGCCGGCCTGGCACTGCCTGGTCTGTCGACCTTCGTCAGCGAGTTCCTCGTCCTGGTCGGTACCTTCACCCGGTACGAGGCCGCGGCGATCCTGGCCACAGCCGGAATCATCCTGGCAGCGATCTACATCCTGTGGATGTACCAGCGGACGATGACCGGGCCGGTTCGCGCGGAAGTGGCGAACATGCCGGACCTCAAGGCCCGCGAACTGTGGGCGGTCGGGCCGCTCATCGCGCTGATCGTCGTGCTCGGGGTCTATCCCAAGCCGGTGCTGGACATCATCAACCCTGCGGTGCACAGCACGCTGGTGGGCGCGCATAGCCGCGACCCGGTACCGCCGCACCCGGCCAGCGCGCCAACTGGCCCGGCTGGTACCACTAGCACGGCCGGGACCACGAGCTTTGTCCACCACCAGCACGGTCACGGCCGCCAGACACTACACAAGCAAGGGAGCTCGGCGTGACCCTGAGCGTCGCGGCGACGACAGCGACAATCGCCACCCCGCACTTCGAGTGGAGCTTGCTTTCGCCGATGCTGCTGGTCTTCGCGGCAGCGCTGGCCGGCGTCCTCGTCGAGGCGTTTGCCCCGCGGGATCTCCGGCGGCCGATGCACGTCGCGCTGGCACTCGGCAGCCTGGCCGGAGCGTTCGTGCTGACTGTGGTGCTGGCAGCCAAGAGTTCGATATTCGCGGGCGGGCGAACTGGAGCAGTGGCCGCGATCGCGACCGTAGGGGTGGACCGGCCCACGCTCTTCATCCAGGCCACAGTCCTGATCCTGGCGTTCGTCAGCGTCCTGCTGATCGCCGAGTCGTCTCATGAGGTCAGCGCCTTCACCCCGCAAGCGGCCGCGGTACCGGGCAGCGCCGAAGAGCGCGAGGGCCTGCTGGCCGGGCTTTCGCACACCGAGGTGTATCCGCTGACGCTGTTCGCCGTCGGCGGCATGCTGCTGTTCCCGGCGGCCAACGACTTGCTGACCATGTTCATCGCGCTGGAAGTCCTGTCGCTGCCGCTTTACCTGCTCTGCGGCCTGGCCCGGCGCCGCCGGCTGCTGTCGCAGGAAGCCGCCATGAAGTACTTCTTGCTGGGCGCATTCTCGTCGGCGATCTTCCTGTTCGGCGTCGCGATGCTGTACGGGTACGCGGGCTCGGTCCGGCTGTCGGCGATCGCGACCGCAGCTCAGAGCGGACTCGCGTCATCGACGCTGCTGTACGCCGGCATCGCCCTGCTCGGCGTCGGCCTGCTGTTCAAGATCGGGGCGGTGCCGTTCCAGGCCTGGAAGCCGGACGTGTACCAGGGCTCCCCGACGCCGATCACGGCGCTGATGGCGTCCTGCACGCTGGTCTCGGCGTTCGGTGCCCTGCTCCGCGTGTTTTACGTTGCCTTCGGCCAGCTGACCTGGGACTGGCGTCCTGCGATGTGGGCTGTCGCGATTGTCACCATGCTGGTCGGATCGGTGATCGCGATCACCCAGACCGATGTCAAGCGCCTGCTGGCGTACTCCTCGATCGCGCAGGCCGGCTACATCCTGACCGGCGTCATTGCCGCCAGCACGGCCGGGCTGTCGGGCAGCCTGTTCTACCTGGCTGCGTATGGCTTCGCCACGATCGGCGCGTTCGCGATCGTCACGCTCGTCCGGGACCGGGCCGGGGAAGCGGCGCATATGTCCAGCTGGGCCGGCCTCGGCAAGCGCTCACCGCTCGTCGCGGGCGTCTTCGCGCTGTTCCTGATCGCGTTCGCCGGCATCCCGCTGACCAGCGGCTTCATGGGCAAGTTCTACGTTTTCCAGGCTGCCATCCAGGGCGGCGCGCTGCCGCTGGTGATCATCGGCGTGATCAGCAGCGCGATCCTCGCCTTTCCCTACGTCCGGGTGATCGTGCTGATGTTCTTCAGCGAACCTGCTGCCGAAGGCCCCGTGGTCGTGCGCCCGAGTGCGTACACCGGCGTAGCCGTGGCTATCGGAGCGGCAGCCACCGTCGTCCTCGGGATCATCCCGGAGCCGCTGATCAGCCTGGCCAGTCACGCTGCCAGCCACCTGTTCGTCCGCTAACCGCTGGCTTCTGCGAATCGCTACGAATCTGCAGCAGCACAGTCAACTTGCCGCACAGTCTGTTTTGTTCTGCTAAGCATGCTGAAGGGCATTCGTTGCGCTGGTCGTACCGAAAGTACGGATCCCGGGTTAACGAGCGGGTAACGGCAGGGCAATCACGGTAAACATGGCGAGCCAGGCGGGCGTCCTATAAGTACCGCTAGCTGGTTCAACGTCGCTTGTACTGGGAGATCGGGTGTTTGATCACGCTCAGCGTGCCGTGAGGCGCCGTGGCCGCCACGACCGCAGCCGACTGGCCAGCTGACCGTGAGCCCGCGCGGCGCTGACCTGGCGGCAGCACGATTCAGCACCCCCGCTGTGGTACTGAAGCTCGACCGCAACGTGATGCATCATGGCGGACTGGGCGTCATTCGCAGCCTCGGCCGGCTGGGCGTGCCCGTCTACGGCGTACATGAAGGCCCCCTCGCGCCCGCGGCCAATTCGCGGTACCTGCGCGGTCGTTACTTCTGGAATCCGGGCGTCACGGACCCCGCCAGGCTCACCGACGGGCTGCTCAGGCTGGCAGCCGTAATCGGCGAGCCGGCCGTGCTGATTCCTACCGACGACGCAGGCGCGATCTTCCTCGCCGAGCACGGCGACGCACTGCGGTCTGAGTTTCTCTTCCCCCAGCCGCCGCGAGACCTGCCGCGGCGGCTGGCCGGCAAGTACTCGCTCCGCCAGCTCTGCCGCGAGCTCGGCGTTCCGACGCCGCACGTCGTCATGGCCGACTCGATGACCTCGGCGACGCAGTTCGCCGCTGACGCCGGATATCCGCTGGTAGCCAAACTGGCCGAGCCGTGGCATAGCCGCCGCGGGCTGCACAGCACCACGGTCATCGCCGATGCCTCGGCCCTCCGCAGCATCTGGCACGCCTGCGACCAGGCCGGCGCCGGCTTGATGCTGCAGGAGTTCATTCCGGCCAGCACGCATTCCGACTGGTTCTTTCACGGCTACTGCGACAGCAAGTCGGCCTGCAGGCCCGCCTTCACCGGGATCAAGGAGCGCTCCTACCCCGCCCGCGCAGGACTGACCAGCCTCGGCCGCTCAGCCGTCAACCATCGCCTCCGCGCGCAGCTCGCCGGACTGCTCACGGCCATCGGCTATCAGGGCATCATGGACGTCGACGTCCGCTGGGATGCCAGCGACGGCCAGTTCAAGGTGCTGGATTTCAATCCGCGCCTCGGCGCCCAGTTCCGGCTCTTCGAGGACACTGCCGGTGTCGACGTCGTCATCGCCATGTACCTGGACCTGACCGGTCAGGAAGTGCCGCGCGGCGACCAGGTCGCTGCGCGCCGGCTCCTGGTCGAGAACTACGACCCGATAGCGGCCGCCAGTTACTGGCGCAATGGCGAGCTGGGCATCCGGGCATGGGCCGCATCGCTGCGCGGGATCGAGGAGACGGCCTGGTTCGCGCGCGACGACCTGCTGCCGTTCGGGCTGATGTGCCTGTACATGGGCACCCGCGCGATCAGCCGGCCAGTTACCGGCCACAACCTCCGCAGGCGTGCGTCAGCCGGCCGAGCCAGCTACAGCGCAGGTCGTGGCAGCACGGGTCGCTACCGGGCGGGCCGGGCGGCCAGCGCCCGGCGGCAGCCCGGCCTGAAGAAGCCAGAACAGGCCAAGCCAGCGCAGATCGAGACGCTGGAGAGCAAGGAAAGGGTAGGGGCATGAGTGACGCCGTTGACGTCGCCGTCATCGGGGCGGGGCCGTACGGGCTCTCGCTCGCTGCACACCTCGGCGCTGCGGGCATCTCGTACGCCCACTTCGGCATCCCGATGAATCTGTGGCGGGCGGCAATGCCCGCCGGCATGTACCTGAAGTCTCAGGGCTTCGCTTCTAACCTCTCGAGCCCGGACGGCAAGCACACACTGGAGGCGTTCTGCGCCGCTGCCGGCCGGCCCTACCGCAGCTACGGCTTGCCGGTGGCACTGGACACATTCGTGGCCTACGGCCTGTGGTTTCAGCAGGAACTCCTGCCCGGCCTGCGGCAGACCCTGGTCACCGAGGTGGTCCCGAAGGACGGGCACTACGTGGTCAGTCTCGCCGACGGCGACCAGGTGCTGGCGGCGCGCGTCGTGGTAGCGGCCGGGGTCGAGCATTTCGCCAGGACGCCTGAGCTTCTCGCGGATCTGCCAGCGTCAGTGTGCTCGCACAGTTCCGCGCACCGAGATCTGAGCACCTTCGCCGGCCAGCGCGTCGTCGTGCTCGGCCGGGGTCAGTCGGCACTGGAGTCGGCGGCACTCTTGCATGAGAGCGGCGCGGATGTCACGGTCGTAGCGCGCAAGCCTGCGCTGGCCTGGAACGGCCAGCCGCTGCCGCCGGACCGGCCGCTGCTGCAGCGGCTCCGGGAGCCTGAGGCTGGCCTCGGCTCGGGCTGGGGCACCTGGTTCTACTCCGATCACCCAGGACTCTTCCGGCGGCTTCCGGCAGGCACCCGGGTCCAGCGGGCGGCGAGCGCGCTCGGCCCGGCTGGCGCGTGCTGGCTGCGGGAACGGGTTGAGGGCCAGTTCCCTGTACTGCTCGGCCACACGCTGACCGGCGCGGAGGTGGCTGGGACCGGTGTCCGGCTCCGGTTCGACGGACCAGCCGGCGCAGCCGAGCTAGCCGCAGATCACGTCATCGCTGCGACTGGCTACCGCAGCGACGTGAGCAGGCTGGCATTCCTCAGCGACCTGCTGCGCCCGGGTCTGCGCACGCTGGCCGACTCGCCGGTAGTCGACCGGCACTATCAGTCCTCCGTACCGGGCTTGTATTTCATCGGCCCCGCCGTAGCCCCGGCATTCGGTCCGGTCATGCGCTTCGTGTTCGGCGCCGATCACGCCGCGCGCACGGTCGCGGCCTGCATCGCGGCGAGGCCCGGCTATCCGGTGGCCGGCGCCCGATGACCAGGCCTGAGCCGGTGCGGCTGGCCGGCAGGCCAGTCCGCCCGGCCGTCCGCCCAGCATGGCAGCCTCGCAGGCTGGCTGGTCCGGCCGCGGCCGTCCCGGCGGTTGACGTGCTTGCGCTGGCAGTCGCGCTGGCCGCGACCGGACACGTCAGCCTGGCGGCGCTCGGCTATGCCGTTGCCGTGCTCGTGCTGCTGGCGGCCGCCGGGCTGATGCGGTTGCGCATCTGCCTGCGGCTGTCGGATCAGGCGGGCCGAATTCTGGCCGCGGCTGCGGTCCCGGCTGCAGCACTGCTCCCGTGGCTGACCGCCGGCCATGCCTGGCGCCTGGTCGCCTGGTCAGCGGGCTGCTTGCTGCTCGGCCGCGCCGTCGCCTACCGATGCGTCCGGGCCGCGCGTCGGCGCGGCCTGCTGGCTGAGCCGGCGCTGCTGATCGGCTCAGGGGAGACCGCTGTGCTCGTCGCCCGGTTGCTGCGCGAGCATCCGGAGTTCGGGCTCCGGGCATTCGGTTTCGCCGCCAGTCCGCAACCGGCGGGTCAGCTGCCACTGCCGGTGCTGGGCGCTTCAGGCGACCTGCCGCGGCTCGTAGCCGAGCTCGGCATCCGGCGGGTGATCGTGTGCGCCGGCACCGGTCAGGACCGCGAGATGGTGTCCGCGCTGCGCGGCGCCCGGCTGCAGGGTGCCGACATCGTCGTGGTCCCCGGCCTTCACGAGCTCGGCATGGCCGTCCCGCGAGCCTGCCTCGACGAGATTTGCGGCATCCCGGTCATCCCGCTTCGCCGGCCACCCGGCGCCTGGCTCGTCGTCAAGCGTGGCGTGGACATCATCGTGGCGGCCGTGCTGCTATGCCTGCTGGGCCCGTTCGTCCTCGGACTCGCCGCGATCATCAAAATCTCCTCCGGCGGGCCGGCCATCTTCCGTCAGCTTCGCGTCACCGGAGCCGGTCGGGCGGCTCAGGTCCTGAAGCTGCGGACGCTTGCCGATCACAGCAACTCCGACACCTGCTGGTCGGTGCCGCTTGAGTCGTGCACGGGCTTCGCCCGGTGGCTCCGGGTCTCGCACCTGGATGAGCTGCCGCAACTGGTGAACGTGCTGCGCGGGCAGATGTCGCTGATCGGTCCACGGCCGGAGCGTCCGTACTTCGCCGAGAAGTTCGGTGCCGCGATTCCCGGGTACCGCGACCGGCACCGGATGCGGGCCGGGCTCACCGGCCTCGCCCAGGCCGCCGGGCTGCACGGCGACACGTCGCTTGAGGACCGCGTCCGGTTCGACAACCAGTACATCGAGTACTGGTCGCCCTGGCAGGACCTGGTCATCCTCGCCCGCACCGTGGCGAAGACGATAGCCGGGGTGCTGGGCGGCGCCCGGTGACCGCAGCTCCGGCAGTGCGGCCGGCCGCCACGCGGCTAGCTCTGCGCGACGTTCCCCTGATCCTGATGTACCACGCCGTCGCGCGCGTGCCGGCTGACCCGAACCTGCTGTCCGTGCCGCCGGACCGCTTCGCTGCGCAGATGTCGTGGCTGGCGCGGCGTGGCCTGCGGGGGGTAAGTGCCGGCGCGCTGGTCGAGGCGATGCGCGACGGGCGGCCGCGCGGCATGGTCGGCATCACCTTCGACGACGGATATGCCAGCGTGCTCGACAACGCGCTGCCGGTGCTGCGCCGGCACGGTTTCGGGGCAACCGTCTTCGTGATCTCCGGCCGGCTGGGCGGCCGCAACGACTGGGACGAAGGGACGAACTGGCCGCTGCTGTCGGCGGCCGGAGTTCGTGAGCTGGCCAGCGCGGGTCTTGAGATCGGCTCGCACAGCGCCAGCCACATGCGGCTAGCTGGGCTCGAGCCGGGTGAGCTGGCGCGGCAGGTGTCCCAGAGCCGGGCAGATCTGGCGGAGTTGGTCGGCAGCGAGGTGGCAGGCTTCGCCTACCCCTACGGCGTGATGGACGGGGCAGCTCGGCAGGCAGTAGACGATGCGGGCTATGCCTATGCGTGCGCAGTCGAGGCGCCGCCGCGCGCTCTCGGCTACCTGGCGCTGCCCCGGATCTACGCAGGACCCAAAGACACCGCGGCACGAATGACCGCCAAGCGGCATCTCTACCGGGGCTACATCGCCTATCGCGGAAGGCGCGCATGAAGGTACTGCACGTGATCACCGGTCTCGAAGTGGGCGGCGCCGAGTTGCAGCTTGCCATGCTGGTGCAGCGCACCCGGCACGATGCCGAGGTGGTGGCCCTGTACAACGCCGGACCGGTGGCAGACATGATCCGCGGTGCCGGCGTCACGGTCCTCGATCTCGGCATGACCAGGAACACGGAGGTGTCGGCGCTGCTGCGGCTGCGGCGGATCATCCGGTCCGGCCGCTACGACGTCGTGCACGCGCATCTGTACCGCTCGCAGATCTATGCCCGGCCGGCCGCCCGGCTGGCCGGAGCCCCGGTTGTCCTGACCACGGAACACTCGATCGGTGAAACACATATCGAGCGGCGCAAGATGACTCTCGGGGTCCGCGGTTTGTATCTCACTTCGGAACTCTTCTCCGATGCCACGATCGCGGTATCGGATGTCGTGAGAGAGCGGCTGGTGCGCTGGGGCGTTTCGGCCCGCAAGATCACCGTCATCCCCAACGGGCTGGATATCGATCAGCTCGCCTTTGATCCGGATGCACGCGCACGCGTCCGCGCTCAGTTCGGTATCGAACCGGACACGTACGTGATCGGAGCGCTCGGGCGGCTGGACCATATCAAGCGAGTGGACCTGACGATGCAGGCGGCTGCGCCGGTGCTGGGCCAGAACTGCAAGATCCTAGTCATCGGGCACGGTGCGGACGAGGCTCGGCTGCGCGCGGCGGCAGAGCGCTTCGGCGTGACCGATCAGGTGATCTTCGGCGGCTATCAGTCCGACACAAAGTCGATGCTGTCGGCCTTCGACCTGTACGTCAGCGCATCGGAGCAGGAGACCTTCGGGCTGTCGGTACTCGAGGCGCTCGCCAGCGGCCTGCCGGTGCTCTACACGGCATGCCCGGCACTCGACGGCATTCAGACCGAGTGGGCCCGGCAGGTTGAGGGCACGGCGGCTGCCCTCGGTGCGGAGATCCGTAAGGAAGTCGGGGCCGGGCCCCGGCCGAGAACCCGCGACGCCAAGGTCTTCGACCGGTACGGAATTGCCGCGATCGCCGGCCAGGTTGACGACCTGTACGAGCGGCTGGCTGCGCGCCGGCCGCAGCGCAGCCCGGCCCCGCGGGCCCGCGGGGAGCGGTAGCCGGCTAGATCGCCGGGCCGGCGCTCCTGAGTATCGTCGTATCACCATGTCTATTCGCTCCGTTCAGACCAGCCGCCCAGCTGAGGCCGCCCTGACGCGGGTCCCGCCAACCCGAGTGGCAATAGTCATCACCCGGCTTGAAGGCGGTGCCGGCGCTCTGGCGGTGCACGGAGCGGTAGCCATGGACCCGGCGGAGTTCCAGACCACGATCATCACGGGCAGCGGCGATGCGCTGACCGATCGTGCTCGCGCAGCCGGGATAGAGGTCATCGTCGAGCCG
>DATJNX010000070.1:0-4494 GCA_035507615.1 Streptosporangiaceae bacterium | reverse complement strand
CCGATCCCGACAGCATGGCTCCCAGCGCGGCGTCCTCGATCGCGGACCCGTCCTGGTTTCGCCACGGGAAGTTCGGCATGTCACCGTCCGAAACGCCGTAGCCCGTCACAGCGTTACACCTGCCTCCGCGGCAATCTGCGCCAGCCGGCGCAGGCCCCGGTGCGCGGCCACCCGCACCGCGCCCGAGCTGCGGCCGACCAGTCGCGCAACAGCCTCGGTTTCCAGCCCGGCGACGACCCGGAGCAGGATCACTTCCGCCTGCAGGGGAGGGAGTTTCGCCACCATCTCGATGGCCGTCCGGGTGCTGAGCCGCTCGAGCGCTTCGTCGCCGGCATCTGCCGAGTAGGGCAGCGCCGCGTGCGGCACATCACTGAGCGGCACAGCGGGCCTGCGCGCGGTGCGGCGGCGCTGGTCGATCACCAGCCGCCTGCTGGTCGTGAACACCCAGGCCCGCCAGGCCTGCTCGTCACCGCGGAAACCGCTCAGGCCGCGTAGCGTCTTCACCCACGTATCGGCGGCGATATCCTCGGCCGCCGCCGGGCAGATCACCCGCAGATAGCGGAGCAGCGCCGGGTTGGTGTCCCGCCAGAGTTGCGAGAACGCCGCCTCGCTGCCGTCTTGGGCGGCGGCCAGAATGGCCGGGAAGCCTTCGCCGATCACACGGCTGAGTATCAGTGGACGGTCCGCCCGTCCGCAGCGGAATCGGGATTCTCCGCCCCGATGAGTGCGAGGCTGTCGACATGGACTTCAAGCTCGAGCTTGTCATCATTCCGGTCACCGACGTGGACCGCGCCAGGGACTTCTACGCCGACAATGCAGGCTTCCGGCTCGACGTGGACTACAGCGCTGGCGAGGACTTCCGGATCGTGCAGTTCACGCCGCCGGGCTCGGCGTGCTCGGTGACGCTGATGCGCAACCCTGACGCGGCCGGCTCCGTGCAGGGCCTGCACCTGGTGGTCGACGACATCGACGAAGCGCGGGCCGAGCTCACCGGGCGCGGAGTCGAGGCGAGCGAGATCTTCCACTTCGGCCCGGCCGGGCAGACGCCGGGCCACGATCCGCAGCGGGCAAAGTACGGCTCGTACCTGTCGTTCTCTGACCCGGACGGGAATGGCTGGCTGGTGCAGGAGGTCAGAACCGCCGAGTCGGCGCACTGACGACCCGGCATGTCCGCCGGACGGGCATTTCGGCGCCGAGCCGGCGACCTTGGTCCCTTGGCGGGGATAGTCAGGCGACCGCACGCTAGCAAGTGCCGGACGTCTGCGCGGTTAGGGCGCGGCGGACGGATCGGCCGGAGGTTCGGTGCGCCGCTCGCCTGTTTTGCTGCTGATGGCGCTGCCCATCGCGGTGACACTGCTGACGGCGGCGTGCGGGACGGCCGTGCCGTCGGCTTCGGAGGCCTCATCGCCCTCGCCGTCGTCGCCCCATTCACCGTCGGCCCGGCCGCCTTCACCCAGGGCTACGCCGACGTCGTCGGTCCCCACCTGGGCCCTTGCGCCGGGCATGCGCGGTCCGCAGGTGCTGCGGCTGCAGCGGCGGCTCGCCGCGCTGAACTACTACCCGGGGCCGGCTGACGGCCGGTTCGGCGCCGACACGCTCGAGGCTGTCTGGGCCTTCCAGGAGGTCCAGGGCCTAGCGGCGTCCGATGAGGTCAGCGACGCGATGGACGCGGCGCTAGCGCACCCCCGCAGCCCCGCCGTCCTGGTCCCATCCGGCCCTGGCACGCGGGTGGAGATCAGCCTGGGGCGCGAGGTGCTCGTCTTGTACCAGGCGGGACACGTCGCGCTGATCAGCCATGTCTCGACTGGCGGTGGCTACTACTACTGCTCGCCGGGTGGCGGCTGCGGCTACGCCATCACGCCGGTCGGTGACTTCCAGACCGGCACCTACCTGCCCGGCTGGGTAGCCGTGCCGCTCGGCCAGATGTACAACCCGGTCTTCTTCATCGATCACGCATACGCGATACACGGAGATACGGACGTCCCGTTGCAGCCGGTATCGCACGGCTGCGTCCGCATCCCCATGGACATCGCCCAGTTTTTTCACACCATGATCGTTCCTGGCACGCCCGTCTACATCCGCAGTAGCTGATGTCGTCCGGGAACTAGTGCAGGACGCGAAGGGGGAGGCTCGGATGACACGCCTAATCCGGAGCGCGGTTGTCGCGGCCCTTGCCGTTCTCGCGCTGGTACTCGGGCTAACGACCGCAGCGTCATCGCTGGCCGGCGGGCGGGCGCACCAGCTCGTCAGCCCGCGGGCGTCAGGGAGCTGCCCGAAACCTAGCTACGGCCCGCTTTACTACGCGCCGGGCGGTGCTAAGACTGTCGCGCTCACCTTCGATGACGGTCCGGGAAAGACCACTGTCCGGATCCTGAAGATTCTCCGCCGCGATCACGTCCCGGCGGCGTTCTTCAACATCGGGCAGAACATGGCGGCTCGGCCCTGGCTCGTGCGCCGCGAGTCGAGGCAGGGCTTCCTCCTCGGCAATCACACCTGGAATCACCCCGATATGGCGGAGCTGTCGAGGTCGCAGCAGGCGGCAGAGATGGACCAGGTAACTGCCGAGCAGCGCAAGCTGACCGGCACTGTGCCGTGCGTCTTCCGGCCACCTTACGGCGACTACGACACCACGACGCTGCGTCTCGCTCAGCACCGGCGGATGGCTGTCTGGCTGTGGTCAGTGGACACCGAGGACTGGAAAGCCGATGGGTCAGCGTCGGCTTACTGGGTGAATCGCATCGTGCGCCTGGCTGAGGAGGAGGGCGGTGAGCTGGCGCATCCGGTGGTGCTGATGCATAACTCGCCAGTGGGCAATCCCGCCACCGCGCTCGCCTTGCCGAGGATCATCAGGTTCTTCCGTCAGCACCACTATCGCTTCGTCAGCCTGCTCCGCTCTTCCTGAGCTCCCGCCGGGCGCAGGTGCTCTGGCGGTCGGGTCACCGGCTCGCGGGGCGGAGCCGGGCCGCGGCGCCACAAGGCAGCTGGCGCACCGACATCACTTCCCCGCCCTCGTGCAAGGTCTGCAGTGCCATCTCCTCAAGCAGGTCAGGAAGTGCCCGGGACGCGGCACCCCAGTCGCAGCACTCCTTGCCGGTGAGGCTCAGGACCCCACATCGCTCGCAGCGGTAGCCAGCCACGAGGCCGGCATCGGGGATCAGCAGCAGGTCAACGGCATCAGCGTTGACAGCGGCCAGGCAGCCATGCAGGCCGAGCGCGGCGCGGGCATCTGATGCCGCTCCGGTGAGCTGGTCGACGGCATGCCGCTCCTGCTGGCCGGCCCAGTGGCTGATGACCGGAGCAGCCAGCTTGCGTACCCTGGCCGGCGTCAGCGCGCGTGGATCGGCCGCGAAACACCCGGCGTAGCAATCCCGCAGCCCGGCTGGAAGGGCGGCCAGCAGATGCTTGATCCCGTCGGCGTGGCCGCCGACCACGAATGGCTGAGCGCCGCTGTACCTGGCCGCTCGCTCTAGAATCCGCGCGGCATCCTTGTAGTGGTGGCGGGCCAGCTCGGTGATCCGTCGCTCAGAGTGATAGGACTCCAGCCCGTACCAGCTGCCGAAGCCGCTGCCCGGCGCACCCGCGCCTGGCGCGACCGCGACCGTCTCGACACGGTTTTCCGCCACTGCCAGGAGCCAGGCATGCCGGCTGTCGATGACAACGATCCGGTGGTCCGGGTGGCGCTGCAGCGTGGCCAGCAACGGGCGCACATGCGGCCTGACGGCTAGCACGGCGCGCTCAGCTGTCCCGTCCGGCAGCGACACGGTCTCCAGCAGCCCAAGCTCTGCGCAAACGAAGATCGCTAGTGTGTGCCCGAGCCACTCCCTGGCGTGCGCCCGGACCAGGCCGCAGGCGGCCTCCTCGTCTTCCGGGCTCAGGGATGCATCCGGACCGTCCGCTGCGGCCGTGACCAGGTCATGCGCTCGGGCTGGCAGCTCTCGCAACGACGCCGGATCGCGAGGCACTTCCAGGTACAGCGACAGTACGGACTCTTCCGGCGCCAGTATGCACCGCAGCTTGTCGAGTTCAGCATATGTAATCAACGTCGGCCTCCCTCCACAGCCCATTCGCCGGCTGGCCGGCTGACGGGGTTAGGGCCGAAGGACCTGTCAGAAGTCCCGATTACGGTTAGCTGAGGCTCGGGCTGCGCCAGGCGCTGTAATGATGTCCCGGCGCACCGGATCAGCGCCGGGGCCGAACCGCCTGTGCAGCGCGGACCAACGCCCCCTGACGAGGGCGGTTCCGGCGTCTGTTAGCTCCTGCTACATCATCTCGTCCGTTGTCGGGATGAGAACCGTCTTGACCTCGGTGTAGGCCTCGATGGCAGTTCGCCCGCCCTCGCGGCCGATTCCCGATTGCTGGTAGCCGCCGAACGCAGCGTGCGGCTCTAGCCCGTAGCCGTTGATGCCGACGGTCCCGGCCCGCAGCGCCTTCGTCATGCGCAGTGCCCGCTTGATGTCAGACGTCCACACGGTCGCGGCGAGTCCGTACTCCGTC
>DATJNX010000069.1:0-24796 GCA_035507615.1 Streptosporangiaceae bacterium | reverse complement strand
GCCCACACGTCACAGACCTGGGAGAACGCAGCCGTCTGCTGGTTCGTGACGTATGTCTCGAGCTTGGTTACGGCCAGGCCGGCGTTGGCGGTCTTGGCTTCGCTCGCCGTTGGGTAGACGTAGAAGCAGGCGAACTTCGATGCCGCCGCCGACTGCGGCCAGGTGGCCGGCTTCACGGTGCCCGCGGCCGTGACCGCCGAGACGGTCAGGCTGGACGTGCACGGGTCGGCCGCCTGGCCCGGCTGGCACAAGAAGGCCGCGCCCGTAGTCTTGGCGCGCGCCCCCGCAGCGCCCGCGGAGGAGCAGGCTGCTGCCAGCGTCAAGACCAGCACGCCGCCAACAGCTCTGGCGATCAGTCGGCGCCTTGGCCGGCCCGCGTGCATGACACTGCTCGCGGCGGGCGGGCCGGTCAGTTGCGGACCGTCCGCGATCCCGGTGATCGCGGACGAGTTGACCGCCAGCGGTGGCGTGTCGCGATGGGCCTGCTTGTCGCTGTCAGGCGGGGGTGCCTGCCTGGGCGCGGGCCGCTGCGGCAGGAACAGCGTGAGGGCCGTGACGAAAGCCAGGAGCTTCGAGGCGATGTTCAGCCCGGTAGGCAGCGCGGTCGACGGGTAGCCGAAACCTGACAGAGCCCACACCGCGAATACGCCTAGCATCAGCGCGAAGGAAAAGAACGTGGCCCTGGTCACGCGCACCATAGGCGACAGCCGCAGCAGTAGCAGCGTGGTGATCTCGATCAGGAACAGAGGCACGAAGAACAGGGCCCGGTACAAGGCCGGGTCGGGCGGGATCGGCGGGTAGATCCTGGCCATCACGATCAGGTCGAAGGGAAGCTCGAAGATCATCGGCGCGGCAATGGCGCCGAAGAATCCGGCAGCCAGCCTCGTCCTGAAGCCAGGCGTTCGGCGCCAGATGATGATGACGAACGTAGCCGCGACAGCCGCCAGCGTGATCGGCGCGATGCGGTCCTTGGGCGAAGACGCGGCGGGGCCATAGGCGTGAACGTACTGCTGGACGTAGAAGGCAAAGCAGATCAGGAACGCCACCATCGAGCCCACCCAGGCCAGGATCATGGCGGTCCGGCCGGCTGGCCCGGGCTGGACTGCCCGGATGGGCCGCCGCAGCCGGTTCCCGGCGATGGTGGTAGCGGTCGCGGCGGCCAGCAGGACGGCGGCGAGCCAGATCCTGGCGTCCCCGCTGAAGCTGACCCATGTGCCGTACTGAGCCATGGTCTCCACCTGCTCTCTAAAACTGATATCATAATGCTAGATATGGCATATCATCTTTGTCAACCGGCCGCTCGTATGATGGCGATCATGTTGCGTCCTGGAAGCTGGTCCAGGCCTGCGGGTGGAAGTCCCGTCCGGGTAGCCACCGGAGTGCCCGGTAGCAGGCCCCGGTTCGTCGCTGAGAGGCGGCGGGCAGCGGGAGTCCGAGGGGGTCGTAGTACCGCTGATCGGCGTGCAGCATAACGCGCTGGGAGGGAAGGACCCTCACTTTGATCATGCTTGCCGTGAGGGTAAGCGCCAGGGCATGACCGGGGTCGCCCGGTCCAATTACCCCGGCGGGCTGCTGGCCCGCCGTAGCGTCGCAGTGCTGCCGCCGGCTCCCGGTACTGGATGGGCTGTGCCGTGAACGTGCGAGAACTGCTGCGGAATGGAATGGGTGCAAGACATGACCAAGCAGGCGGAAGGCGCACGCCGTCGCTGCGGATGAGACGTCGGCGGTCAGGGCTTCGGGCCGGCAGGTGATCGCCGGTGTCCTGGCCTGACCGTGCGTACTACTCCGGGCTGGGCGACCGCATCGAGCAGTTGGCGCGCGGGGCGTCACCTTTCGTGGTAAGGCAGGTGGGATCGGCTGGCCATCTTCCCGGCATACGCCAAGGTGCTGGAACCTGATGACCCGGCCGTGGGCGTATTTCCCGGCTGATCAGGGAAGGCGCAGACGGTGCGGGATGTCGAGGCGTTCAGTGTTGCGTTAGTGCTGCCAGGGTATGCGTGTCGGAGTAGACGTCTGCGATGGGGATGGATCCGCTGAGGACGCCGAAGATCCGGCTGGCCAGGTTGGGTTGTTCTGCTGCCGCCCGGTAGATGGCCTCGTGGCGGGCCGGGAGCGCCGCAAGCCGAGCGGTGGCCAGGGTCAGTTCGAATCCGTTGGCCGTTAGCCGGTCGCGGCGACGCTGGTAGCCGGCCAGGGCGGCGTCCATGGGCTTGCGCCCGGTGAGCCCGTCGTGGATGGCGTCGGCTAGCAGGTCGGCGGCCAGGAAGGCGTCGGACATCCCCATGCCGGTGGATGGGTCTTTGTGGTGCCCGGCATCGCCGGCGAGTGCCCATCCCGGTCCTGCCGATTCCCGGTACAGGTTGGGCAGGTCGCCGGTGCCGGCGAAGCGCTGGTCCCGGCGTCCGGACTCGACGGCCTCGTGCAATCCGGGAACGAGCTTCAGCGCGGCGTGGAAGCTACCTTCGATGTCCGTGCGGACCTGCCGGAACTCCTGATGGCGCCAGGCGACGTAGATGCACGTCAGGTTGTCGTTGGTGGGCCAGGTCAGGATCAGGCGGCCGGGCCGGGCATGAAAGCACGCGCCGAGATGGCTGATCCCGCTCCAGTAGGAGTAGTAGACCGCGGTGAGTGGCGGATGACTGCGGTAGGCGCGTGCGGCAACTTTCCGTGCGACGGTCGAGTGCACGCCGTCGGCGCCGACGACGAGCTTGGCTGGCAGCGACGACTGCGCGGGCAACCCCGAATTGTGGCCGCGCACGCCCGCTACCCTGCCGTCGGACCACAGCAGGTCACCGACCACGAAGCCGTCGATCAAGTCCGCGCCGGACTCGGCGGCCGCCTCGGCGAGCAGCGCGTCAAGTACGGTCCGCCGCGGGCAGTACGTTTCTGCGACACCGTCGACGGCCGGGCCGATGCCGGTCAGCTGCACCGGCCCGGGGTCGAAGGTGATCTGGCGGATGGGCGCACAACCGCGTGCCTGCAGCCGTGCGAGGAGTCCCCAGGCTTGCAGCCGGGCCGCGCCGCGCTGCCACAGGAAATGCGTGGACATGGTGTCGCTCGGGAACGACGCGCGGTCGGTAAGGGCGACCTTGTGCCCGGCACGCGCTAGCAGCATGGCCAGCGGCGCCCCGGCGCAGCGAGCGCCGACCACGATCACGTCATACATTGCGTCGTGGCGCGGAGGACCCGGTGACGGCTAGCCGACCGGCTGGCCGGCAGCGAGGGTTTTCACATCCGCGGTGGTCAGCGGATTGCCGGCGATGCCCCAGTCGCCGCTCTTGACTTCCTCGACCACCACCCAGGTGACCGGCCGCATGTTCTCGCCCTCGATCTCGACCATGGCGTCGGTCAGCCGCCGCACCATGTCCTGCTTCTGGTCAGCGGAGAAGACTCCCTCGATGACCTTGACGTTGACGAACGGCATAGCCGCGCCCCTTCCTCCAGACAGTCGGCCGGGATGCCGACGACCTCAAATTAGCACGATCGTTCGTGCTACGATAGCCGCATGCCCAGAAACACGAGTCACGGGGCGAAGACCAGGCAGGCCATCCTGGCGACCGCCGCCGACGTGGCCTCTGTCGACGGTCTCGACGGCCTGACCGTCGGGCGGCTGGCCGGCGAGCTGTCGATGAGCAAGAGCGGGCTGTTCGCCCACTTCGGATCTAAGCAGGACCTCCAGCTGGCCACCGTCGAGGAAGCCAGGCAACGTTACGTGCGGGAGGTCATCGAGCCAGCCCTGGCTGCAGGCACGGGCCTATGCCGGCTGCGCGCGTTGTGCGAGTCATTCCTGTCCTACATTGAGCGCGGCGTGTTCCCCGGCGGATGTTTCTTCGCCTCGGCGATGGCCGAGTTCGACGCCAAGGCACCGGGCCCGGTCCGTGACCGGATCGCCGACTGCCAGGCCCAGTGGATGGACACCCTCGAGCGCTCCGCCCGGGACGCGCAGGCAGCAGCCGAGTTGGAAACCAGCACCGACCCGCAGCAGCTCGCCTTCGAACTAGAAGCCGCTCTCCTGTCAGCCAACTGGTACTACCACCTCTACCACGATCCCGCCTACCTCGAGCGGGCCCGCCGCGCTGTCCAGGACCGCCTGGCCAGCCAGGCCACTCGGCCGGGCCTGCGCTTGCTGCCGCCGGACTAGCAAACCCAACCAGCGGCGATACATCAGGCTCACGCGTTTCGCTTCCGGCGGCGGGACTTAGTCAATTACTTTGACGGTCAAGATGGTAGACGGTAGCGTGCGGCCATGCAGCAATCCGTGACCGAGCGGCCGGCGCCCACCACCTGGCCAGAGTTCTGGCGCGAGATGAGCGGGCGGGCGCTGGCCAGGCTTCGCCCTGGCGGCGGCGACGCCGGCCCGCAGCCTGTCTGGGCCCGGCCTGCGTTACTAGCCCTCGCGGCCCTGTCGGCCTGGTCGTACGCATGGCGTGCCACCAGGCCGGTGAACATCGAGATCTACTACGCCGCCGCCGTCCGCAGCATGTCGATGAGCTTCTCCAACTTCTTCTTCGGCGCGTTCGACCCCGCCGGAACGGTAACAACCGACAAGCTGCCAGGCGCGTTCTGGCTGCAGGCCATTTCGGCGGGCCTGTTCGGGCCGCACAACTGGGCGCTGATACTTCCGCAGGTGATCGAAGGCACGGTTACCGTGCTGGTGCTGTACCGGGCAGTACGCAGCATCGCCGGGTTCGGGGCCGGCCTAATCGCGGCTGCGGTCCTGGCGATCTCGCCGGCCACCGTGGCGCTGAACCGCGGCAATATCTCCGACACGCTGATGATCATGCTCAGTGTGCTCGCCGCCGACTCAGTCGTCAGCGCGGTGCGCAAGGGCACCTGGCGCCCGCTGATACTGGCCGCGGTCTGGGTCGGACTCGCCTTTCAGGCCAAGATGATCGAGGCCTGGCTGGTGCTGCCCGCGCTGGCGGTCGCCTACCTCACTGCCGCGCCCGCCCGCTTGCGTCAGCGAGTCCTGCGCTGCGCAGCGATGCTGGCCGTCGCCGTGATCGTCTCGCTCAGCTGGATGAGCCTGGTGACCGTGTGGCCGTCCGGCTCGCGGCCCTACGTCGACGGGAGCACCAGTAACTCAGTCTTCCAGCAGGTTTTCGTCTACAACGGACTAGGCAGGCTGGACGACGCTACGCCCGACCAGCTCGTGAACAAGACCATCCGGCTCGGGCTGGCCATCTCACCGCCGCCATCCTGGCACCGGTTGCTCTCCGGCGAACTGGGTCGTGATACTGCCTGGCTGCTAGGCGCAGCGATCATCGCGCTGGCGGCAGGGCTGGTCGCACGGCGCCGCGAGCCGCGCGGCGATCTCGTCCGGGCCGGGCTGCTGATCTGGGGCTGCTGGCTGCTGGCCTTCTTCGCGGCATTCTGCGCTGCCTCGACCATCAACACCTATTACACGGCCGCGTTGTCGCCCGCTGTCGCGGCTCTCCTCGGCATTTCAGGTGCCCTGGCCTGGCGGCACCGGGCCAGCGCCTGGTCCTGGCTCGCGCTTGCCGCAGCTACGGTCGCGACAGCGGGGTATGCCAACTGGCTGCTGCCCGCTCGCGGGACCGGCCTGCCGGGCTGGCTGCGGCCCGCTGTTCCCGGCCTTGCGGTGGCGGCGGTGTGCTGCCTGGCGGCGGCCGCCTGGCAGCAGAGCGCAACTGCCCGCCAGCGCGGCACCGGACCGCAGCGGGCAACTGCGCCAAAGCCGGCCACCACCCTCGCCGCTCTCGCGTTGCTGCTGACGGCGGCCGCCACACTGATCGTCCCGGCGGTCGCTTCGGCTTCGGTGGTGACGAGCGGGCTTGGTCCGTTCGAGACGCCGTTCGAGCCTGCTAGTGAAACCGCGCACATTACCGAGTTCTTGTCGGCCGGATTCGAGGTAGACCGAGCGCTGGTCACGCTCAAGCGGGCGAACGCAGTATTTCCGTACCTGATGGCGACCCAGACCGCTGTTCTTGCCGCGCCATTCATCTATGCCAGCGGCCTGGAAGTCTTGCCGGTTGGCGGCTTCACCGGCACGATTCCCGAGCCGAGCCTGGCGACGCTGCAGCGCTTGATCGGCAGCGGCTACGTGGCGACCTTCCTGCAGGCGCCGAAGACGACCGATCCGCGGCTGATCTGGATTGCCCGGCACTGCATCGACGTCAGCAGTCGCGCCGGCGGCCAGCGTGCGGCGCTGCCGCTTGCTGTTTACTTCTGCCCGCAGAGCGCCGGCCGCCGGGCCGCTCCGGCCGGATCCGGCTGACGCTGCCGGCTGACGCTGTTGTGGCGCTCGCCTGCCGCCATTCCGGCCAGCGGCGCCGCGGCAGGAGTGGTTTCGCGACGACCGGCGCGGGCATGCCTGTGGCGCCGGGCACTTACTCAGCGTATGAGAACAGTTACGCAGTGGATTGCCGACGACAGAGCGGATTGCCGGCAACGGGCGAGTGATGCCTGGCGCCTACTCGCAACGTCGGCCGCGCTTGGAGCGCGTTGCCGCAGTCACTGAGGAGATGTGTTGCCCGCCAAGCGTTCCACCTCGACGACCACACGGCGCACCGCGACCTCGTCCCGGCGTCCGGCAGCTAGTACCAGGCGGCCGGCGGCATCTGCCGCCCGCGTGCCCAGTCCGGCTCCCAGCCCGGACGGTCATACCCAGACCATGACCAGCCAGCCGTGGCTGCACCAGAAGGGGGTCGAGCTCCAGAAGTTCGGCACCGTCCGGCAGTTCCCCATCGCGCTGTCCCATGACACGCGGATGTTCTCCTGCCAGCTTCTCAATCAGACCCTGGCCGACTCGCAGATTCTGTATGCGCTGTACAAGAAGCACCATTGGCTGATGCGCGGCGCGACCTTCTATCAGCTGCACTTGCTCCTCGACAAGCACGCGGGCGAGCAGCTCGAACTGATCGACATGATCGCCGAGCGCGTGCAGACGCTGGGCGGCGTTGCTATCGGCGACCCGCGGCATGTCGCCGAGATCACCAGAATCCCGCGGCCGCCGAACGGTGCTGAGGAAGTTCCGGCCATGCTGTCCCGTCTCCTGGAAGCGCACGAGATGATCCTTACCGGCGCTCATGACGCGGCAGCGCGCAGCGCCAAGACGGGCGACGACGGCACCAACGACCTGCTCGTTTCCGACGTGATCCGCACCGGCGAGCTGCAGGCCTGGTTCCTCGCCGAGCATCTGGTCGATACGCCGCTCGTGCACACCTAACGGGCTGGCGTGGGCCGGCGCATGGCGCAGCGGTAGCTCAGCTCAGGTCGCGCCAGGCTCCGGGGCGGGCCAGTTGCTCGTCCCGGCTGTCGGATCGGCGGCCCTGATGGCCGGCCCGGCCGGCAGCGACACCGGGCTGACCAAGGTGTCGGCGACTGAGCGGAGCAGCGCGCTGAAGGTGGCATCAGCCACCCCGTGCAGGATCGCCGCATCAAGTCTGGCGCCCAGCCTGCCCAGCGGCGGCCGGTACACCCCGGCCAGCGCCAGTCGCGACGTACCGGGCCCCACCGCGGTGAGGGTGATGTCGCCGTCCAGGACCGGGAACAAGTCGCTGGCGATGCCGGTGGCCTCCCACCGCAGTCCCACCTGGAGGCGGCCGTCGCGGTCGGCAGGGTCCAGGAAGCTCACCCGGACCAGCTTGCCTGCGCCCGGCACAGTACCGAGCGGCCCGACCCTGATCACCGCGGCAATGCCCGCGTCATACGCACTGTGAGACGCGCCGGCGAGCGCTCCGTCGCGGATCAAGTTGACTAGCCGCGCGCGAGCCGTCTCGAAGCCTAGCTCGAGCTGCAACTCCCGACGAGCGAACATCCACCGAGCGTGACACGCTCAGGGCGGCCACTCCATGGCCAAAGGTCCCGGACCTGCTGGCACAACGCCACACGCCCCAGGTCTGCGCGATGAGGTCCGGCGGGCAGGACACGGCGGCCCGGGCGGCCGGCTGGAGGAGATGTGGGTGCTGGCGCCCGCGGCGCTCTAAGGTGAGAGGGTCAGCAGGTGGGTTAACCGAGCCCCGAGCCCCCGAGCTGTGAGAAGCGCCACCTGGCTGATCTAGGCTGGCTAGGGCTTCGCGTAGGCCAGGACGGTATCGTCGGGGAGTCCTCGGCCCTCGGCGTGCTGCTAACGCGGGTACCGCGGGGCGGCAGCGAGCACTACGGCGTCGGCCGGTGACCGTCGCACTTAGCATAAAATTCCCAGGATTGCGACCGCAGGTGCCGGTATGGGATGGGCGGAGAGATTCAGTTGGAAGCCGTGAAGTACTCAATTGTCATCCCCATTTATAACGAGGAAGAGTCGTTTCCGGCGCTGGTCAAGCGGTTGCGCGAGGTGATGGATCAGCTCGACGGTCCGGCCGAGGTTGTTCTGGTTGATGATGGCAGCCGGGATCGCAGTTACGAGCTGATGGCAGCGGTGAACCGGGAGGATCCCCGATTCAAGGTGCTGCAGTTGTCCCGGAACTTTGGCCATCAGATCGCCATTACCGCGGGGATGGACGTCGCGGCCGGGCAGGCAGTGATCGTGATGGACGCCGACCTGCAGGACCCGCCCGAGGTGATCTTGCAGATGGCTGCCCGGTGGCAGGAGGGCTACGAGGTTGTCTATGCCGTCCGGGAGCATCGCGAGGGGGAGACGGTCTTCAAGCGGAGGACAGCGACGATCTTCTACGGCATTCAGCGGCGCCTGGCCGAGATCGACCAGCCGGTCGAAGTCGGCGACTTCCGGCTGGTGGACCGTAAGGCACTCGACGCGTTCCTGCAGATGCGGGAGCGGAACCGGTATGTGCGGGGGATGTTCTCGTGGGTGGGATTCCGGCAGACCGCGGTGCCGTATACCCGCGCCTCGCGAGAAGCAGGACAGAGCAAGTACCCGTTCCGGAAGATGGTGCGGCTGGCGCTGGACGGGTTCGTCGGGTTTTCCACAGCGCCGCTGCGGTTCGCGCTGACTCTGGGGCTGGTGATGGCCGCGCTGTCGGTTGCGTATGGGATCGTGCTAATTGCGCTCAAGCTGGCCGGGTTGGCGTTCCAGCCTGGCTATGCTTCCTTGCTGGTGGCCATCACCTTCCTGAGCGGGGTGCAGTTGACTGTGATTGGCATGGTGGGCCAGTACGTCGCGCGGATCTATGACGAGGCCAGGGCCAGGCCGCTGTACCTGGTGCGAGAAGCTCGAGGGTTCACTTCCGGCGGTCACGCCAATGGCGGTACTGACGCTGAGGCGCTGTGGCCGGCTGCCAGCCCGGATTCGCTGATCCGCGGCCAGCGCGTACCTCCGCTGCCGCCGACGACGTGACTGTGATCAGCGATCCCGACGATCGACGATCTGGCCAGGCTGGCGCCCAGGTGGCAGACAAGCAAGAGCCTGCTCCGGCTCTGCCGTCTACCCCGGCGAACCGGCTCAGGTCCCCTGTGTTGCAGGGCGGTATCGCCTTCCTTGTTTATCTCGTGATCTGGGTAGGCACCGCATTCCGCCCGATTGTTCACCACGCCTCGCTCATGCTGCTCGACCAGCGGAGCATGGACCCGAATTTCTACGTGTGGAGCCTGCGGTGGTGGCCATACGCAATCGGGCATGGCCTGGACCCGCTGTATACGCATCAGATCGCCGCGCCGACCGGGCACTCGCTGGCATGGGTGACCACGGTTCCGCCGCTGGCATTGCTGTCCACGCCGCTGACCCTGGCTGCTGGCCCCGTGGTCGCGTTCAACCTGCTGGCCGCGGTTGCCCTGCCGTTGTCGGCGTGGGCGGCGTTCGTGCTGTGCCGGCGGCTGACCGGGAAGTTCTGGGCTGCCCTTGTCGGCGGTGCTGTCTTCGGCTTCTCCGCCTACGAGATGAATCATGCCAGCGCAGGCCAGCTCAACCTGGTCTACAGCCTGCTCATCCCGATCATCGCCTACCTGGTCGTGTTGTGGCGGGAGGAGCGCATCTCCTCCCGCACCTTCGTGATCCTCGCTGGCCTGGCCATGGCGGTGCAGTTCTACCTGTTCCTGGAGACCTTCGCCGACCTGACCGCGATCCTGGTCGTCTCGCTCGCCGTTGGCCTGGCGCTTGCCGGGCGGGAGGGCCGCCCGGCGGTTCTCCGGCTGGCCAAGGTCTGCGGCCTGGCCTACGTCGTCGCCTTCGTCCTCGCCGCGCCGTATCTCGGCTATGCGCTGACCACCAAGGCGCCGAAGCCGGAGAAGGTGACCGGGATGGACCTGGCAAGCCTGGTGATACCCAGGCCGGGCAGGACCTTCGGCATTCACTGGCTGAGGCACCTGGCTATCGCGCCGAACCCGATCTCCGGGGCTTGCTATGTGGGCATCCCGCTGTTCGTGCTTGTCATCCTGCTGGCCGTGACGAGGTGGCAGAGCAGGCTGGTCCGGTTCCTGACTGTGATGCTGGGCTTGATCCTGGTCGCCTCAGTCGGCCCGGTGGTCTACCTGGAGGGCCGCCGCAGAGCCGAGGTGTTCTGGGCGGAACTCTTCCGCTTGCCGCTAGTACGCAACGCCTACCCGCTCCGCCTCATGCTGTTCGCCTACCTGATCCTGGCGGTAGGCGTGGCGCTGTGGCTGGCTGGCCCGGCGAAGCGGCTGCCGTGGGCACGCTGGGGCCTCGGCGCTCTGGTGGTCGTGTTCATCGCCCTGGACACCATCCCGATCAAAGTCAGGACGCATAACAGCGAGCCAGTCTTCATTAGCGCCGGGCAGTACCGCCATCAGCTCGCGCCTGGCGAGATCGTCGTAGTGATCTCCCAGGTCGGCAACGCCGGCATGCTCTGGCAGGCCCAGTCGGGCTTCTACATGCGGATCGCCGGCGGGTTCATCAACGCCGGTCTCAGCCATCGAACCGACTTGCCGAAGGCGGTTCAGGACCTCGCCAGGGCTACGCCCGCCTACGTCGCGAACTTCGAGAGCTTCGTCAGGACCGACCACGTCGGCGCGATCCTGCTCGACGCCAACAACGAGCCTAAGTGGGTGGGGATCTTCCACCGGGTCGGCTTCGTCGGGCACACCGTTGGAGGTGTGATCGTGTACCCGACAAACGGCTGCGCGTCGTGCCGTCTGCTGGACTGGTCCGAGATCGGGCGGAAACCGCCAGCAACGGCGTAGGATCTGCTGCCACACTGGTGTAGTAGCAGGGATAAGCTGCTTAGCCGTCAGGATCGATCTGGTCAGATCTCGCTGACGGGCAGGTGTGACTGCCTGGATATCCTTCGTAGCTGCTGAAGATCACTTTTCTCTGACGGGGTGCAGTTGACAATGCTTGCCATGACTGGCCACGTGGCGCAGATCGATCACGAGGCCGGGGCCCGACGGCCGATGTCGCCGTCATGACCGCGATCAGTCCGGCCGACGACGGACGGCCCGGCCAGACCGCCCAGCTCGCAGCTCGCGCGAAGCCGACGGTCGGCCAGGCAGAGACCCGGTCTGCCCGGTCCTGGTCGCCAGCTCAGCAGGGGCTGGCGGCGCTGGGCATTTACCTGCTCGTCTGGCTCCTGACCGCCGACCAGGTACTGATTCACCACATGACCTGGGCCGAGATCGACCAGAAGAGCATGGACCCGAATTTCTACGTGTGGAGCCTGCGATGGTGGCCATACGCCATCGGGCACGGGCTGAACCCGCTCTACACAAACCAGATCGGTGCCCCGGCAGGGCATTCGCTGGCCTGGGTGACTACGGTGCCGCCGCTGGCGTTGCTCGTGGCGCCGCTGACCCTGACGGCCGGCCCGGTCGTGGCTTTCAACGTTCTCACCGTCATCGCGCTGCCGTTGTCGGCATGGGCGGCGTTCGTGCTCTGCCGGCGGCTGACCGGGAAGTTCTGGGCCTCGCTCGTCGGCGGGGCGGTGTTCGGCTTCTCCGCCTATGAGGTCAATCACGGCAGCGCTGGCCAGCTCAACCTGGTCTACAGCTTGCTGATGCCGATCCTTGCCTACCTGGTGCTGGCGTGGTGGCAAGGCAGTATCAGGTCCCGCACCCTGGTGATCTTCGCGGGCCTGGCTATGGCGGTGCAGTTTTACCTGTTCCTGGAGACCTTCGCCGACATGACGGCGATCCTGGCCATCTCGCTCGTGCTCGGCTTCGCCCTGATCGGCCGCGCTGGCCGCGGGCGCATCGTCAAGCTGGCGAAGCTGCTGGGTCTGGCCTATGCCATCGCGATCGTCGCGGCGCTGCCTTACCTGGCATACGCGTTCAGCGCCAAGCCACCGCAGTTGCGGGCGGTAACCGGCCTCGACATGGTCAGCCTGGTGGTACCCCGGCCGCAGCGCACTCTCGGTATTCCCTGGCTAAGGCACCTGGCGTGGGAGCCGGTCCACACCTCTGCGGCCGGCTACATCGGCGTACCGCTGCTGGTGCTGGCGATCCTGCTGGCCGTGACCAGCTGGCAGGACAGGCTTGTCCGGTTCCTGACCTGCATGCTCGCCTTCATCATCGTGGCCTCGTTCGGGCCTTACCTCTATGTCGCCGGGAAGCCGGTCGCCAGACTGCCCTGGGCCACGCTGTGGGGGCTGCCGTTCCTCCGCAACGCCTATCCGTCCAGGCTGATGCTGTTCGCTTTCCTGGCCCTTGCGGTGGGTACCGCGCTGTGGCTGGCTGGCCCGGCCAAGCGGGTTTCGCCAGGCCGGGTGGCGCTGGCTGTGCTCGTGCTCGCGTTCATCGCCATGGACACGCCAACCATCGCGATCTGGCCCAACACGCTGCCGAAGTTGATCAGTTCCGGAGCGTACCGGCAGGAAATCAAGCCGGGGGAGATCGTCGTGGTGGTCTCCGGCGTAGGCAACGCCGGGATGCTCTGGCAGGCCGAGACTGGCTACTACATGCGGATAGCTGGCGGGTTCATCAACGCAGGCCTGAGCCATCAAACCGACCTTCCGCTGGTGGTCAAGGACCTTGCCGCCGGAACGCCCCTTTACGTCGCGGATTTCGAGAAGTTCGTCAAGACCGACCACGTCGGCGCGATCCTGCTGGACGCGAAGAACAAGCCGCCCTGGGTCCGCATCTTCGGCCGGGTCGGCCTGGTCGGGCACCGCGTCGGCAACGTGATCATCTACCCGACGGACGGCTGTCAGGCCTGCCGTGCCCTCGGCCGCGGCCAGCTTAAGGCGCGCCCTGCCTGACGTCCTCGCCGCCTTACATGGGCCAGGGGTACGCCGGTCACCTGCGGGAACCGTCGGCTGCGGAGGCTGACGGTGCCCGCGAACTCAGACCGACAAGTCAAGGCCTCGCGGCACTCGGGATCTACCTTGCCGTCTGGCTGCCGACAGCCATGCGCCCGCTGGTGGCGCACATCGGGCGATCACAGCTGGACCAGTCGAGCCCGGACCCCAACTTCTACTTGTGGAGCCTGCGGTGGTGGCCATTCGCCATCGGGCACGGGCTGAACCCGCTGTACTCAGCCCAGCTCGATGCACCGGCAGGTCATGCCCTGGCGTGGACTGCGACGGTGCCGGCGCTGAGCTTGCTCGTCGCGCCGCTGACCCTGACGGCCGGACCTGTTGTCGCGTTTAACCTGCTCGCCATCGTGGCGGTGCCGGTGTGCGCGTGGGCTGCGTTCGTCCTCTGCCGCCGCCTGACCGGACGGTTCTGGCCCGCGCTGGCGGCCGGCGCCGTTTTCGGCTGCTCGGCGTACGAGACCAATCACTACGGTTCCGGGCAGATGAACCTGACCTACACGCTGTTGCTGCCGATCCTGGCGTACCTGATGCTGCTCTGGCGCGACAAGGCCATCAGCTCGCGGACATTCGTGATCCTGGCGGCGATGACACTAGCGATCCAGTTCTATATCTCGCTGGAGATCTTCGCTGACATCACCGCGTTCGGAGTCATCTCGCTCGGACTCGGCTGGGCGCTGGCCGGGCGGGCCCACCGGGCGGAGTTGGTGTCCCTGGCCAGGCTCACCGCGGTCGCGTATGCCATCGCCGTAGTGCTCGCCGCCCCCTACATCCGGTATGCGCTGGCGACAGCTCCGCCAAAATCCCCCGCGATCGTGTCACTCGACCTGGCGAGCCTGGTGATCCCCCGAGCCGGCCGGACTTTCGGCATCCCCTGGCTTGCTGGCGCTGCGGCCGGACCTCATCCGGTATCGAATGGAGGCTACGTCGGGATCCCGCTGCTAGTGCTGGCAGTGCTGCTGGCCGTTACCGCCTGGTCGAGCCGGCTCGTCAGGTTCTTGTCGGCGATGCTGGTCCTGATCGTGCTGGCGTCTGTCGGGCCCGAGCTTTACCTGGAGGGACGCCCCGTCGCCCGGCTGCCGTGGGCCGCGCTGTACCAGCTGCCCATAGTGCGGAACGCCTATGCGACGCGCCTGATGCTCTTCGCCTACCTTGCGCTCGCGGTGGCTGTCGCCCTGTGGCTTGCAGGTACCGGGGTTGGCAGCTCCGCAAAGCGAACGGCATGGGGTCGCTACGTCCTCGCCCTGCTGGCGATTGGCGTTGTCGTGGTGGATACTCCCGCCATCGTGGTCACGCCAAACAGCACTGTCCCGGCCTTCATCAGCACGGGAGAGTACCGCCATGATCTCTCCAGTGGCGAGATCGTGGTCGTGGTGTCCAACATTCGCAACGCCGGGATGCTGTGGCAGGCGCAATCGGACTTCTACCTGCGGATTGCCGGCGGATTCCTGAACGAGGGATTCAGCCACCGGACCGACTTGCCGGTGCCCGTACAGCGGCTAGTCCGGCCCACGCCGGCCTCCGTGGCGAGCTTCGAGACGTTTGTCAGGTCCGATCACGTGGGAGCGATCTTGCTGGACGCCCGCTACCGGCCTCGCTGGGCAGGCATCTTCAGCAAGGTCGGCCTGGTAGGACACGCCATCGGCAACGTGATCGTCTACCCGACAGACGGCTGTCAGGCCTGCCGTGCCGTAGCCCGTCAGCATGTCCTGAGGAGTTCGGCATGATCTGGGAAGAGGTGCTCGCCTACTGCCTGGCAAAGCCCGGTGCTTGGCAGGACGAGCCATGGGAAGGCGACGTCGTGGCGAAGGTCGGCGGGAAGATCTTCGCGTTCCTCGGCTCGAGCGGGGCCACCGCCATCGGGCTTAAATGCGGCCCGACGCGCGAGGCGGCAGACGAATGGCTTGCCCGGTACCCGGCAGATGCCTCAGCGATGCGTTACATCGGCAGGTCCGGCTGGAACTCGCTGGGCATTGCCGGGTCGATCCCGCCCGATGAGCTAACCGAGGCGATCGACATCTCCTACGACACAGTGGTCAGCAAGCTGCCGAAGAAGGACCGGCCGCGCGTCGGCAACTGATTCGCAACACCGTTCATGCCGGAAACGGGGATGCACAGCTCACGGCAGCCCGCCGGGCCGCGGCTGGCTCAGCGCAGGCTGTCCAGCCTGGTGACGGCCTCGTCCAGTTCGGCCACGAGCGCGGCCATGACGTCCGCTACTGGCCTGACCTCGTTCATCCGGCCCACGATCTGGCCCACCGGCATCGGGATGACGCGGCTGTTCCCGGATCGCATCAGCCGCTGATGGGCCTCGGCAACGAGCAGGTTCTGCAGCGGCATCGGCAGCGGCTCGGGGGCGCCGGGCTCCAGCCACGCGTCGGTCCAGCTGTTCTTCAGCAGCCTGGCCGGCTTGCCGCTGTAGATCCGCGACCGGACTGTGTCAGACGACGTGGCCGAAAGCAGCGCTTCCCGCAGCCCTGGCAGCGGCGACAGCGCGGCGTACTCGGTCGTGACCAGCCAGGCCGAGCCCATCCACACGCCGGCTGCGCCGAGCGCCAGCGCGGCGGCGATCTGCCGTCCGCTGCCGATGCCTCCGGCTGCCAGCACCGGGACGTCAGGCCCGACCGCGTCGACGACCTCGGGCACCAGCACCATGCTGGCGATCTCACCGGTGTGGCCGCCTGCCTCGTAGCCCTGAGCGACCACGATGTCGACGCCGGCGGCAACATGCGACTGTGCGTGGGCAGCCTTTCCGGCCAGTGCCGCGACCAGCATGCCACGGTCATGCGCGCTCGCGATGACGTCGGCCGGCGGGGATCCGAGGGCGTTCGCGATCAGCCGGGCCGGATGTGCCAGCGCAACCTCGACCTGCGCCCTGGCGATCGAGTGCAGCCAGCCGAGAACGCCGTCGCTGGCCTGCGCGTCTTCGGGCAGCGGTGGCACACCGAGTTTGACCAGGGTCTGATCGACGAACTCGCGGTGCCCGGCGGGAATCAGCTGGTTCAGGTCGATCGCGGCGCCTTCGGCCGGGAGCTTGGCTGGCATGACAACGTCGATGCCATACGGGCGCCCGTCGGTGCTCGCATCCATCCAGTCCAGAACCTTGTCCAGCTCCGCCGCATCGTTGAACCGGACACAGCCGAGCACGCCGAGCCCGCCAGCCCGGCTGATCGCGGCCGCGACGTGCTCGGACGGAGTGAAGCCGACGATCGGGTGCTCGATGCCCAGCTGGTCGCATAGCGCAGTTCGCATGCCGGTGGCTCCTCAGACGGAATGAAGGCCGGATTTGCCAGCCTCGCTACCCGCGGCGGCTGCCAGTTGCTGTTCGGCGTAATGCCGCGCCCAGCGGTAGTCTGCCTTCCCGGCAGGAGTCCTGCTGATCTGATCGACCAGCCACACTGACCTCGGCACCTTGTATCCGGCGATCTGAGTCCGAAGGTGCGTCTCGAGCTCAGCCAGGTCAATGTGGTGACCGTCCCGCGGCTGCACCACGGCAGCTACCCGCTGTCCGAGGCGCTCGTCGGGCACGCCGATCACCAGGGCGTCGAAGACGCTGCCGAACGATTTCAGCGCGCCCTCGACCTCTTCCGGGTAGACCTTCTCGCCGCCGGTGTTCACGCAGGTGTTTCCGCGGCCGAGAAGGGTGATCGAGCCGTCCTGCTCTACTCGCGCGAAGTCGCCGGGCACTGCGTACCGGACGCCGTCGACCTCGGTGAATAGCGCCGCGGTCTTGACCGGGTCCTTGTAATAGCCCAGCGGGATGTGACCACCGCGGGCGATCCGGCCGATGCCGCCGGGGCCGACCGGCCGGTTGTGCTCGTCGATCACGATCGTGGACGGGCCGGCGGTGACCGTCGGGCCCTCGGGTTTCTTGTTGCCAGCCGAGACGTAGCCAAGTCCGGTGAACCCGGTCTCCGATGCGCCGATCGCATCGGTGATGACGACGTTCGGAAGCAGCGTGAGGTACTGGTCCTTCACGCTCGGCGAGAAGAGCGCCGCGTTACTGGAGATCGCGAGCAACGAGGTGACGTCGTACTCCTCCTGCTGGTACGCCTCGATCAGCGGCCTGGCCATGGCATCGCCGGTGATCATGAGCACGTTGACCCGGAAGCGCTGGACCGCACGCCAGACTGCGTGCGGGTCGAACTGCGGCACGAACACCACAGTGTCCCCGCCGAACAGGCCGGGCAGCGTGCCCCACTGGGCGCTGCCGTGAATGAGCGGGGCAGTGGTGAGCCGGACCATGCCAGTCGGCCCGGCGGTGCCCCGGCGGATCTGCTCCCACTCGTCAGGCAGGCGGTCGCCGGTGGTGAAGTCGATGCCGCCACCGAGCGTGCGCCACACGTCTTCGTGCCGCCAGAGCACGCCTTTCGGGTACCCGGTTGTCCCGCCGGTGTAAAGCATGTAGATGTCGTCTGCGCTGCGCTCGGGAAAGTCGCGCTCGGACGACTGTCCGTCCAGCGCTGCCGCGAAATCGGTGGCTCCGGACGGAAGCGCCGCGCCGCTGCCGTCGTCGATGGCGAGCACGGCCTTGATGCCCGGGTAATCGGGTAGCAGCGCAGCGACCTTCTCACTGAACTGCCGGTCATACACCAGGCCCGCCAGCTCTGCTTCGGAGAACAGGTAGCGCAGCTCAGCCTCGACGTAGCGGTAGTTGATGTTGACGGGAATCGCGCGCAGCTTGTAGCTGGCCAGGATCGTCTCGATGAGCTGGATCGAGTTGCGCCCGTACACTCCGACGTGATCACCGGGGCCGACGCCGGCGCCGGCGAGAGAGTGGGCGAGCTGGTTGCTCACGGCCTCAAGCTCGCGGTAGCCGATCTGTGCATCACCGCACACGATGGCCAGGCGCTCGGGTACCGCGTCAGCAGCGTGCTCGAAAAGGTCAGCGATATTCAGCGCCATGGGAAGAAACTAGAACGTGTTATCGTTCGGGGCAACCAACCGCCAGGAAATTGTCCGCCGCGGGGAACGGAGGCACGCCCGATGACGCCGTCCCCGCCCGGCCCGTCCCCGACCGATGGCCCTGCTGGCCCAGCCCTTGTTGATCCGGCGCCTGGCGATGCGGCAGCCGTCGAAGAGCCGCACGCGCTGGTCGAAGTCCGCGGGCATGTGCTGATCGTCACCCTGAACCGCCCGCAGGCGCGCAACGCGCTGAGCGGCCCGATGATGGCGATCATGAAGGAAGCGTGGGACCAGGTCGACAGCGACCCGCAGATCCGGGTCTGCATCCTGACTGGCGCGGGCGGGTCGTTCTGCGCGGGCGCGGACCTCAAGGCGATGTCGGCGGCGCCGCCCGGTGACTCGTTCCGGGCCGGGAGCTTCGACCCGTCGGTCATCGAACCGCTGCTCAAGGGGCGTCGGCTGACGAAACCACTGATCGCGGCCGTCGAGGGCGCGGCCATTGCGGGCGGCACTGAGATCTTGCAGGCCACTGATATCCGGGTGGCGGGCCGCGGCGCGAGATTCGGGGTTTCCGAGGCGCGCTGGGGCCTGTTCCCGCTCGGTGGCTCTGCGGTCAGGCTGGTCCGGCAGATCCCCTACACGGTCGCTGCTGACCTGCTGCTCACGGGCCGGCACATCACAGCCGAGGAGGCCTTGCGCATCGGGCTGATCGGCTATGTCGTCGACGACGGGCAGGCGCTGTCGAAAGCGCTGGAAGTCGCGGAACTCATAGCGGCCAACGGACCGGTCGCGGTGCAGGCAATCCTGACGGCGATCCGGGACACCGAAGGCATGGCCGAGAACGACGCGTTCGCGCTAGAAACCAAGATCGGCATGGCTGTTTTCGCCAGCGAGGACGCGAAGGAAGGCCCGCGGGCCTTTACCGAGAAACGCAAACCGGACTTTAATGGCCGCTGAGTCCTTGCGGGCAGCACTTGGCGTCGGCACCTAGAACGTGTTTCACTCTGATCCGTGACCGAGCCGCCTGCTGCGCCGCTGAGCGCGCCCCTGACGATCAGTTTCGACTACACGCGGTCGCTTGGGCCGGTGCTCAGCCAGTTCATGACCGCGCTAGCGCAGCGAACGATTCTTGGCTCCCGCAGCGCCGACGGGCGAGTCCATGTCCCGCCGGCCGAATACGATCCCGTCACCTTCCTGCCGCCAGCCGGACTGGTACCAGTCGGCCCTGCGGGAACGGTACTCACCTGGTCATGGCAACCCGAGCCGCGCGAGGGTCAGCCGCTGGACAGACCGTTCGCCTGGGCGCTGATCAGGCTGGACGGTGCTGACACCGGAATGCTCCACGCGGTGGATGCCGGCTCACCCGGCCAGATGAGTACCGGCATGCGAGTGCAGCCGCGCTGGGCAGCTAGCCCGGCCGGCCACATCACGGACATCGAATGCTTTGAACCTGCGCGCGACGAGGCGAGCGGGCAGGCGGCCGATAGTCAGGCCGCCGCCGTTTCCGCCGGAACGGATGACGCCGTCACCATGATCACCACCCCGGTGCGGCTGCATTATCAGCACACCGCGTCTGCGGAGGAGAGCCGCTACCTGCGTGCGCTGCAGGCCGGCAAGATCATCGGCCAGCGGTGCCCGGCCTGCGGCAAGGTCTACATCCCGCCGCGCGGCGCATGCCCGGTTGACGGCGTGCCGACGACGACCGACGTGGAACTGCCCGATGTCGGTACCGTCACGACGTTCTGCGTGGTGAACGTGCCGTTCCAGGGGCAGCGCATTCCGTCCCCGTACGTCGCCGCACAGGTCCTGCTCGACGGCGCGGACATCGCCTTCCAGCACCTCATCCTCGGCTGCGAGCCAGCGGAAGTACGGATGGGCATGCGGGTCCGCGCGGTCTGGAAGCCCGCCGGGGAGTGGGGCACGACTGCCGAGAACATCAGCCACTTCGAGCCGACCGGGGAACCCGATGCGCCCTACGACTCCTACGCCCGTCACTTGTGAGGAACGCCGGTCATGAGCGATGTTGCAGTGATCGGTTTCGCCGAAGCGCCCAACGTGCGCAGCACGGACGGCACTACGAACGGCGTGGAAATGCTGGTGCCGATCTTCCGCGAGGTGTTTGAGCAGACGGGGCTGACCAAATCCGACATCGGTTTCTGGTGCTCAGGCTCGTCCGACTACCTGGCTGGCCGCGCGTTCTCCTTCGTCTCCGCGGTCGACGCGATCGGTGCGTTCCCGCCGGTGATGGAGTCGCACGTGGAGATGGACGGAGCCTTCGCGCTGTACGAGGCCTGGGTGAAGGTCCTGACCGGCGAAGCGGACATCGCGCTTGCCTATGGCTTCGGCAAGTCCTCGGCCGGCGACCTGCGCCGGGTTCTGGCGCTGCAACTCGATCCGTACCTGATGGCACCGCTATGGCCAGACTCAGTCGCGATCGCGGCGCTGCAGGCCCGGCTCGGCCTGGACAACGGCCTCTGGACGGAACGGGCTATGGCTGAGGTAGCGGTCCGCAGCCGGGCCGCGGCCATGTCGAACCCGCGTGCCCAGCTATCCGGCGAGGTCACCGCAGACGCGCTGCTTGCCGCGCCAGTCGTGGCCGATCCGCTTCGCGCCCATGACTGCGCGCCAGTCACCGACGGCGCCGCCGTGGTGATCATCGCGTCCGCAGATCGCGCCCGCGAGTTGTGCGAGCGGCCCGCCTGGATCAGCGGCTTCGAGCACCGGATCGACTCCGGCCAGCTCGGCGCCCGCGATCTGACCAGTTCCGCATCGGCGGCCTCGGCCGGCCAGGCGGCCGGAGCGGCCGCGGTTGAGGTCGCCGAACTGCACGCGCCGTTCACACATCAGGAGCTGATTTTGCGGGACGCGCTCGGGCTGCCCGACTCGGCGCGGATCAGCCCGTCCGGGGGCGCGCTCGCCGGCAACCCGATGTTCGCGGCCGGCCTGGCCCGCATCGGGCACGCTGCCCGGCAGATCATCTCCGGCGCTGCCGGTCGCGCGCTTGGTCACGCGACCAGCGGCCCGGCATTGCAGCAGAACCTCGTGTGCGTGATGGAGGCCCGATGAGTCACGGCCAGCACGGTTCGGCGCAGCAAGGGCGGGCTGGCCGCCGGGCCGCGGTGCTCGGCACCGGGCAGACCCAGCACCGCAGCAAACGCCCGGATGTATCGATCGCCGGGTTGTGCCGCGAGGCGGTAGACCGTGCGCTCGCCGACGCCGGCCTGGAGCTTGCCGACGTGGACGCTGTCGTGGTCGGGAAGGCGCCGGACCTGTTCGAGGGCGTGATGATGCCTGAGCTGTACCTGGCGGATGCGCTGGGTGCGACCGGGAAGCCGCTGCTGCGGGTGCACACGGCCGGCTCGGTCGGCGGGGCTACCGGGGTCGTGGCGGCCAGCCTGGTACAGGCGGGACTGCACCGGCGGGTACTGGCGGTGGCCTTCGAGAAGCAGTCCGAGTCGAACGCGATGTGGGCGCTGTCGATCATGCCGCCGTTCTCGATGCCGCTGCTGGCCGGCGCTGGCGGGTACTTCGCACCGCATGTCCGCTCCTACATCCGCCGCAGCGGCGCCCCGGCGCACATCGGAGCGCTGGTGGCGGTCAAGGACCGCCGGAACGGGGCACTGAACCCGTACGCCCACTTGCGTCAGCCGGACATCACTCTGGAGTCGGTGCAGGCCTCGCCGATGCTCTGGGATCCGGTGCGCTACGACGAGACCTGTCCGTCATCGGATGGCGCCTGCGCGATGGTGATCGGTGACCAGGCGGCGGCGGAGGCGTCGTCGCGCCCGGTGGCCTGGATCCGGGCGACGTCGATGCGCACCGAGCCCACCATGTTCTCGGGCAAGGACAACGTCAACCCGCGGGCCGGCGCCGACGCCGCGGCGGCGCTGTGGGCCAAGGCGGGGATCACCAGCCCGATCGACGAGATCGACGTAGCTGAGATCTACGTGCCGTTCTCCTGGTTCGAGCCGATGTGGCTGGAGAACCTCGGGTTCGCTGCTGCCGGCGACGGCTGGAAGCTGACCGAGGCGGGAGAGACCGAGATCAGCGGCCGGATCCCGGTCAATCCGTCCGGCGGTGTGCTGTGCTCCAACCCGATCGGCGCTTCGGGGCTGCTCCGCTTCGCCGAGTCCGCCATGCAGGTGATGGGCAAGGCGGGCGAGCATCAGGTGCCCGGCGCCAGAGTGGCGCTCGGCCACGCCTACGGCGGCGGGTCGCAGTACTTCTCGATGTGGGTCGTCGCCGACACCCCCGGCTGAGGCTGGTGCGCTCCGGGTCAGCCGTAACTGACCGGCAGGCGCTTGACTCCGTTGAGCCAGCCTGAGCGCAGCCGCTGCGGATCGCCGGCCTTGCTGATGTCCGGCATGGCGTCGGCGATCGCGTTGAACATCAGGTCGATCTCCAGCCGGGCAAGGTTGGCACCGAGGCAGTAGTGCGCACCGGTGCCGCCGAACCCGACGTGCGGGTTCGGGTCACGCAGGACGTCGAACTTATCCGGGTGGTCGAAGACCTCCTCGTCGAAGTTGGCCGACCGGTAGAACAAGCCGACTCGCTGGCCGGCCTTGATCTGCTGGCCGCCGAGCTCGACATCCCTGGTCGCCGTCCGCTGGAACACCGTGACCGGAGTGGACCACCGGACAATCTCGTCCACCGCGGTGCGCGGCCGCTCGGCCTTGAACAGCTCCCACTGAGCCGGGTTGTCCAGGAAGGCGAGCATGCCGTGCGAGATCGCGTTCCGGGTGGTCTCGTTGCCGGCTACCGCAAGCAAGATTACGAAGAAGCCGAACTCATCCGAGCTTAGTTCCTCACCGTCTACCTGCGCGTTCACGAGCTTGGTGACAATGTCGTCGCGCGGGCAGGCCCGCCGGTCCTCGGCCATCAGCATGCTGTAGCCGAGCACCTCGGCCGCAGCCGTCTCGCCGTCACCGTTATAGTCCGGGTCGTCGTAGCCGACCATGTCATTCGACCAGGTGAACAGCTTGTGGCGGTCTTCTTGCGGCACCCCGATCAGTTCGGCGATGGCCTGCAACGGCAGCTCGCAGGCCACGTCGGTGACGAAGTCCCCGCTGCCGTGCTCGAGTGCGCCGGCCACGATCGTGGCTGCCCGCTGCGTCAGCACCCCGCGCAGGTCATTGATCGCCCGCGGAGTGAAGCCCCTGGAGACGATCCCGCGGATCTTAGTGTGATGCGGCGGATCGGTATTGAGCATGATCACGCGCTGCAACTCGACCTGATCGCGGGTGTTGCCACTCGGGAACCGGATGATCGCGCCGTTCTCGAAACTGGAAAACGTGTCGCTGTCCCTGGAGATGGCGACGACGTCGGAGTGCCGGGTCACGGCCCAGAAGCCGTCGTCGTTGAAGCCCATGTCCGACGGCTGCGGGTTCCAGAGCACCGGCGAAGCGCGACGGAGCGCCGCGAACTCCTCGTGCGGGACCCGGCGCGCGTACAGGTCAGGATCGGTCAGGTCAAGGCCGGGCGCAATCTGCTGCTCAGGCATGCATGCCTCCGGATCTGCAACGTGTTCTAGTGGGATTCAAGCATGCCGCCTGCCTGCGGTGAACCGCCTGTCTCCCGAAATTTCAAGAACACGTTCTACTATGAGTGCAGCCGTCAACGTCAGGAGCAGCCGTGGGCAATGCCGTCATCGTCGAAGCCGTCCGGACGCCGATCGGCAGGCGGCGCGGAGCGCTGGCCGGCCTGCACCCGGCAGAGATACTCGGCCACGCGCAGACCGCAGTGCTGGAGCGGGCTGGCCTCGAGCCGGCAGCTGTCGAGCAGATAGCCGGCGGCTGCGTAACCCAGGCTGGCGAGCAGGCCGGAAACGTGACCCGCACCGCCTGGCTGCATTCCGGGCTCCCGCAGCAGACCGGCGCGCTGACGCTCGACGCTCAGTGCGGGTCTGCGCAGCAGGCGGTGCATGTCATCGCGGGGCTGATTGCCGCAGGCGCCATCGACGTCGGCATCGGCTGCGGGGTGGAGGCGATGAGCCGGGTCGGGCTTGGCGCGAACGTCGGCACGGGTATCGGCTCGCCGCGGCCGGATTCATGGACTATCGACATGCCCAACCAGTTCGAGGCCGCCGAGCGGATCGCCAGGCGCCGCGGTTTCAGCCGGGCGCAGATTGACGAGTTCGGCCTGGGGTCGCAGCAGAAGGCCCAGCAGGCATGGGCGGAAGGCCGGTTCGACCGCGAGATCGCCCCGGTCAAGGCGCCGGTTCTGGACGGAGAGGGCAAGCCGACCGGCGAGAGCCGCGTCGTGGACCGCGACCAGGGGTTGCGCGAGACCAGCCTGGCGGCACTGACTGCTCTGAAGCCAGTGCTGCCCGGCGGCTTGCACACCGCGGGCACTTCATCGCAGATCTCCGATGGCGCCGCCGCGGTGCTGCTCGTCGACGAAGCCAGGGCGCGCGAGCTCGGCGTCCGGCCGCGAGCCAGGATCGTCAGCCAGGCCCTGATCGGTGACGAGCCGTATTACCACCTGGACGGGCCCGTCGCGGCCACGGAGCGGGTGCTCAGGCGCAGCGGCATGACCATCGGCGACATCGACATCTTCGAGGTCAACGAGGCATTCGCGGCCGTCGTGATGTCCTGGCTGAGCGTCCACCAGCCGGACCCGGCCAAGGTCAACGTCAACGGCGGCGCGATCGCGCTCGGTCACCCGGTCGGCAGCACCGGCTCCAGGCTGATCACGACGGCGCTGCACGAACTGGAACGCCGGGACGCCAGCACCGCGCTGATCTCGATGTGCGCGGGCGGCGCGATGGCTACCGC
>DATJNX010000068.1:0-38077 GCA_035507615.1 Streptosporangiaceae bacterium | reverse complement strand
CCAGGGGCGGCCGGCTTGAGAGGTGATCGCGTGGTGCCAGCGACCGGATCGGCCAGCGAGTCCCGTTCGGCTGCCACCTCGCCATGCATCAGGATCGGCAACGCTTCGGGTTTCTACGGTGACCGGTTCGCCGCGATGCGGGAGATGCTCGAGGGCGGCGAGCTCGACGTGCTGACCGGCGACTACCTGGCCGAGCTGACCATGCTCATCCTCGGCCGGGACCGGCTCCGCGACCCTGGCCTCGGCTACGCCCGGACGTTCCTGCGTCAGCTGGAGGACTGCCTGGGACTCGCCCTCGACAAGGGGGTGGCGATCGTCGCGAACGCCGGCGGCCTGAACCCGTCCGGACTTGCCGAAGCGATCGCGCAGCTAGCGGCACGGCTCGGCCTGGCACCGAAGATCGGCTACGTGACTGGCGACGACCTGCTGCCGCGAGCTGCCGAGCTGGGCTACGGCGAGCTGGGCCATGGCGAGCCGGTCGCTGCGAATGCGTACCTCGGCGGCTGGGGCATCGCGGCCTGCCTGCAGGCCGGCGCCGACGTTGTCGTCACTGGCCGGGTCACCGATGCATCGCTGGTGGTCGGCCCGGCTGCCGCGCGCTTCGGCTGGCGTCCGGATGACTTCAACGCGATCGCCGGCGCGATGGCGGCGGGTCACGTGATCGAGTGCGGAGCGCAGGCGACCGGCGGGAACTACGCCTTCTTCACTGAGATCGCCGACTTGCGCCGTCCCGGCTTCCCGATCGCCGAGGTCTATCCCGACGGATCCAGCGTCATCACCAAGCATCCAGGTACTGGCGGCGCGGTCACCGTTGGCACCGTGACGGCACAGCTCCTGTACGAGGTCGCCGGGCCGAGGTATGGCGGGCCGGACGCAACACTGCGCCTCGACACCGTGCGGCTAGTCTCCGACGGCGCCGACCGGGTGCGGATCACGGATGTGCTCGGCGATCCGCCGCCGCCGGCGCTGAAGGTCTCGCTGAACCATCTCGGCGGCTTCCGCAACCAAGTCGAGTTCGTGCTGACGGGCCTGCACATCGACGCCAAGGCGCAGCTTGTCAAGGACCAGCTGGCCGGCCTGCTGCCGCCGGACGCCGAATGGACACTGTCTCGCACCGACCACGCCGACGCAGCGACCGAGGAAGAAGCAAGCGCCACGTTGCGATGCGTGGTGCGCGGGAGCGACGCCAAGGCAGTCGGCCGGGCCTTCTCCGGTGCCGCGGTCGAGCTGGCGCTTGCCAGCTACCCGGGTTTCCACCTGACCGCCCCGCCCGGCGACGCGCAGCCGTACGGCGTGTTCACCGCGGCTTACCTGGACCGTGCTGAGGTCCGTCAGGTCGCGGTGCTGCCGGCTGGCGACTCGATCGATGTGCCGGAGCCGCCGGTAACTCAGGCGCTGGGGGCGGTTGCCGCGCCCGAGCTGCCGGGCTGGGCGGGCAACGGGCCGGCGCGCCGGATGCCTCTCGGCCTGATAGCCGGCGCGCGCAGTGGCGACAAAGGTGGCGACGCTAACGTCGGTGTCTGGGTTCGCGACGAGGGTGAATACGCCTGGCTGGCCAGCATGCTGACCGTCGCGAGGCTGCAAGAGCTGCTGCCGGAGGCGGGCGCATTGCCGGTGACTCGGTACCTGCTGCCGAACCTGAACGCCGTCAACTTCGTGATCGAAGGCCTGCTCGGTCAGGGAGTTGCTGCGGCTGCGCGCTTCGATCCGCAGGCCAAGGCACTGGGCGAGTGGCTGCGAGCGCGCTACGTCGAGATCCCCGAGGAACTGCTGTGACCGTGCTGCGCTCGGCCCTGGACGACAAGTCCGCTGCGTATGCCGCGAACGCTGACGCGATGCTCGCGAAGCTGGCCGAGATCGAAGCCGAGCAGGCGAAGGCGATCGCGGGCGGCGGGGGAAAGTACATCGAGCGGCACCGGAGCCGGGGCAAGCTGCTCGTCCGCGAGCGGATCGAGATGCTGCTGGACCCGGATACCCCGTTTCTGGAATTGTCGCCGCTGGCAGCGTGGGGAACGGAGTTCGCGGTCGGCGGCAGCGTGGTCACCGGGATCGGGATCGTCGAGGGAACCGAGTGCCTCATCTCAGCGAGCGACCCGACGGTCCGCGGCGGCACCAGCAATCCGTGGACGGTGCGCAAGAGCTTCCGGGCGCACGACATCGCGCTGGCGAACCGGCTGCCGGTGATATCGCTGGTCGAGTCTGGCGGCGCCGACCTGCCGACACAGAAGGAGATCTTCATCCCCGGCGGCCGGACGTTCCGTGACCTGACCCGGCTGTCGGCCGCCGGCATCCCGACGATCGCGATCGTCTTCGGCAACTCCACCGCAGGCGGCGCCTACCTTCCCGGCATGTCCGACCACGTAGTGATGATCAAGGAACGCTCGAAGGTCTTCCTCGGCGGGCCCCCGCTGGTCAAGATGGCGACCGGCGAAGAGTCCGACGACGAGTCGCTAGGCGGGGCGGACATGCACGCCAGGACCTCCGGCCTGGCCGATTACCTGGCTGCCGACGAGGAGGACGCGATCAGGATCGGCCGGCGCATCGTCGCCAGGCTGAACTGGCGCAAGCAGGGACCAGGGCCGGCTGCCGCGCCGGTGCCGCCGCTGTACAACGAGGAGCAACTCGTCGGCATCGTCCCGCCGGACCTGCGGATCCCGTTCGATCCCCGCGAGGTTATCGCGCGCGTCGCCGACGGTTCGGATTTCGACGAGTTCAAGCCTGCCTATGGCGCGAGCCTCGTCACCGGCTGGGCCAGGGTGCATGGTTACCCGGTCGGGATCCTGGCCAATGCGCAGGGCGTGCTATTCAGCGCCGAATCACAGAAGGCAGCCCAGTTCATCCAGCTGGCCAACCAGGTCGATACGCCGCTGATCTTCTTGCACAACACCACCGGCTACATGGTCGGCAGCCAGTACGAACAGGCCGGCATCATCAAGCACGGCGCGATGATGATCAACGCGGTGTCGAACTCCGCGGTGCCGCACATCTCGATACTGCTAGGTGCCTCTTACGGTGCCGGGCATTACGGGATGTGCGGCCGTGCCTACGACCCGCGGTTCCTGTTCGCCTGGCCGAGTGCCAAGTCCGCGGTGATGGGCCCCGCTCAGCTCGCCGGGGTGCTGTCGATCGTGTCCAGGGCTGCCGCGCAGGCAGCAGGGCGCCCGTTCGACGAGGACGCCGACGCGGCCATGAAGGCGATGGTGGAAGCGCAGATCGAGGCCGAATCGCTGCCGATGTTCCTGTCCGGCCGGATCTACGACGACGGCATCATCGATCCGCGTGACACCCGGACCGTGCTCGGCCTGTGCCTGTCGGTCATTCACGGCGCGCCGGTCCGCGGCACTGCCGGCTACGGCGTCTTCCGGATGTGACGGCCATGATCACGCGCGTGCTGGTGGCGAACCGGGGCGAGATCGCCCGCCGGGTCTTCCGGACTTGCCGCGACCTCGGCCTGACGACGGTCGCGGTCTACTCCGACGCGGACCGCCGGTCGCCGCATGTGACCGAAGCCGACCTGGCCGTGCGGCTACCCGGCGAGGCTGCCGCCGGCACTTACCTTCGTGCCGACCTGCTGGTCGACGCAGCGCTGCAGTCCGGCGCCGACGCGGTCCATCCCGGCTACGGGTTCTTGTCGGAGAACGCGGCCTTCGCCCGCGCGGTCCAGCAGGCCGGGCTGACCTGGGTCGGACCGCCGCCAGCCGCGATCGAGGCGATGGGCAGCAAGATCGAGTCCAAGCGCCTGATGGCGGCGGCAGGTGTCCCTGTCCTGCCGGAACTGTCCCCGGAGGCACTCACCGAGACGGACCTGCCAGTGCTGATCAAGGCATCGGCGGGCGGGGGCGGCCGGGGCATGCGCGTGGTGCGCAGGATGGACGAGTTGCCCGCCGAGCTTGCGGCCGCCCGGTCGGAGGCGGCAGCGGCGTTCGGCGACCCGACGGTGTTCTGCGAGCCGTACCTGGAAACGGGCCGGCACCTTGAGGTTCAGATCCTGGCCGATGCGGCAGGCACCGTCTGGACCATCGGGGAGCGCGAGTGCTCGATCCAGCGGCGGCACCAGAAGATCATCGAAGAGGCGCCGTCGCCGCTGGCACAGCGCATTCCGGGCATGCGACAGAAGCTCATGGACGCAGCGCGCGCGGCCGCTGGCGCCGTCAGCTATATCAATGCGGGAACGGCAGAGTTTCTGGCCGATGACGCCGGCCACATCTACTTCCTGGAGATGAACACCCGTCTCCAGGTGGAGCACCCGGTCACCGAATGCACGACCGGGCTGGACCTGGTCGCGCTCCAGCTGCGGATAGCGGCCGGCCAGCAGCTGCCGGCCGGGCCGCCGGATGTCACCGGTCATGCGATCGAGGTCCGCTTGTACGCCGAAGATCCGGCGGCGGACTGGCAGCCGCACAGCGGGACGCTGCACCGGTTCGAAGTGCCCGGAGTGCGCGCCGAGTTCGCTGTGCCGCCGGCTTCCGGGATGCCACAGCCCGGGCTACGCCTGGATTCCGGGGTTGCGGACGGCAGCGAGGTCGGGACGCGATACGACCCGATGCTCGCCAAGGTGATCTGCTGGGGGCCGGACCGGGACCAGGCGGCCGCGGCGCTTGCCGGAGCGCTGGAGAGGTCCCGCATTCACGGCCTGACGACCAACCGCGACCTGCTCGTGCGCGTGCTGCGGCATCCGGAGTTCCTGGCCGGCCAGACCGACACCGGATTCCTGGACCGGCACCGTCCCGATGGCCTGACCGAACCGCTGGCCGGCGAAGGGGCCATGTCGCTGTCGGCGCTCGCGGCAGCGCTCGCAGATGCCGCGGCCCGGCAAGCGGGCGCCAGGGTACTGAGCGGCCTGCCGTCCGGCTGGCGCAACGTGCCGTCGGCCTACCAGCGCAAGGAGTACCTGCGGGCGGGCGGCCAGGGTCAGCAGGCAAGCCGGCACGAGGTCGGCTACCGGCTGGGACGCGGCGGGCTGATCGTCGACGGTCGCGACGACGTCCGTCTGGTCTCGATGGCCCCGGAACTGGTCGAGCTGGATATCGGTGGTCTGCTGTACCGGTTCGAGGTCGCCGCCTATCCGGGGCTGACTTGCGTTGACTCGGCTCTCGGCCCGGTCGCGCTGCAGCCGCTCAGCCGGTTCGCCGATCCGGCCAGCCAGGCGGCCGCCGGCTCGCTGCTCGCGCCGATGCCAGGGGTTGTGGCCAGGACCGGCGTGGAAGCCGGCGACCAGGTCACAGCCGGGCAGCCGCTGCTCTGGCTGGAGGCCATGAAGATGGAGCACGTGATCTCCGCCCCGGTGCCGGGGATCGTCGCTGAACTGCCGGTGTCGGCGGGCCAGCAAGTCGACGTGGGCACCGTGCTCGCCGTCGTCAAGCCGCAAGAGGATTCCCGCGAAGGCTGAGGAAGCCCGTGAAGATTGAAGAGGCACAGTGAACTTCACCGAGACCGACGAGCAGGTCGCGCTCAGGGCCGCTGTGGCGGACCTCGGGCGCAAGTACGGATACGCCTACTTCACCCGGCAGGCTCGCAGTGGCGGCCGGCTCACCGAGTTGTGGCAGGAGGCCGGGAAGCTGGGCTTCATCGGGGTGAACCTGCCGGAGGAGTACGGCGGCGGCGGCGCCGGCATGTACGAGCTGTCGATCGTGCTCGAAGAGCTTGCGGCCGCAGGTTGCGGGCTGCTGATGATGGTCGTGTCGCCGGCCATCTGCGGGACGATACTCGCCCGCTTCGGCACACCTGAGCAGAAGCAGCAGTGGCTGCCGAAGATCGCCAGCGGATCGTCGATCATGGCCTTCGGCATCACTGAGCCGGATGCCGGCTCTAACTCGCACAAGCTGACCACGGTCGCGACCCGCGACGGCGATACCTGGGTACTGTCCGGGCGCAAGATCTTCATCTCCGGCGTCGACGAGGCCGAGGCGGTGCTGATCGTCGGCCGGACCGCGGACACGAAGACCGGCAAGCTGCGCCCGGCTTTGTTCGCGGTGCCGACTGACGCTCCGGGCTTCAGCTACCAGCCGATCGACATGGACATCCTCATGCCGGAGAAGCAGTACCTGTTGTTCCTCGACGACGTCAGGCTGCCCGCCGACGCGCTTGTCGGCGAGGAAGGTGCCGCGCTGCTGCAGTTGTTCGCCGGGCTCAACCCGGAACGGATCATGGCTTCGGCGATGGCAGTCGGGTCAGCGAGGTACGCGCTGGACAGGGCCGTCTCGTACGCGAAGGAACGCACGGTGTGGAGCGTGCCGATCGGTGCGCACCAGGGGCTGGCTCATCCGCTCGCGCAGGTAAAGATCGAGATGGAACTGGCCCGGCTGATGATGCAGAAGGCGGCCGTGCTGTACGACGCCGGTGATGACATGGCCGCGGGCGAGGCCGCGAACATGGCCAAGTACGCGGCAGCCGAGGCCAGCGTCCGGACGGTGGACCAGGCCATCCAGTCGCTCGGCGGCAGTTCGATGACCAGTGAGTTCGGGCTGGCCGCAATGCTGGCTAACGTCCGGACCACCCGGATCGCGCCGGTCAGCCGCGAGATGATCCTTAACTTCGTGGCACAGCATTCGCTCGGCCTGCCGAAGTCGTACTAAGGAGGGCGCGCAGTGACTGATTCGACAGGGCTCGTGCAGTACTCGGTCGACCGCGGGATCGCTCGGATCGCCCTGGACTCGCCGCGCAACCGGAACGCGCTGTCCGCCGCGCTGGTCGAGCAGCTCGCCGCGGCGCTTGCCACGGCGGCCGGGGAAGACAACGTGCGCGCCGTCGAGCTGACGCATACCGGGTCGACGTTCTGCGCGGGGGCAGATCTGAGTGAGGCCAGCCAGGGCGGCATGCGGACTGGCGCTGAGCGGGTCATGGCGCTGCTGAAGCTGATCGTGACCTTGCCCAAGCCTGTCGTCGGCAGCATCGACGGACACGTCCGGGCTGGCGGTATCGGTCTCGTCGGAGCCTGCGACATCGTACTGGCCGGGCCCAAGACCACCTTCGCGTTCACTGAGGTGAAGCTTGGCCTGGCGGCCGCGATGATCTCCCTCACCACGCTGCCGAAGATGGAACCGCGGGCCGCGAGCCGCTACTACCTGACGGGCGAGACGTTCGACGCGGTGACCGCGGCCCGGATCGGGCTGATCACTGAGGCAGTCGACGACATCGACGCCAGCACGCTCGCCGTGCTGGACTTGCTGCGGGCTGCCTCGCCGCAGGGTTTGCGGGAAACGAAGCCGCTGCTGACAACGACCGTGCTCGACGGTTTCGGCACCAAGGCCGAAGCGCTCGCTGAGTTGTCGGCACGGCTGTTCGGCACGGCGGAGGCTGCGGAAGGGATGGCCGCGTTTCTGGAGAAAAGACGGCCGTCCTTCGCCGCTGAGTAACTCTGATGACCGGTAGCCCAAGCACGGGCAGCCCAGGCTCCCGCGAGCCGCGGCAGGACCGGGGCTGGGCTACTCGCGCCCGGCTGCTTGAGTCGGCAGTCAGCTGCGTGGCCGATCTTGGCTGGAGTGGTGCCACCGTGGCTGTCATTGCCGCGAGGGCCGGGGTTTCCCGGGGTGCCACGCAGCACTATTTCCGGACCAGGGAGGATCTGCTGACCGCGGCGCTGGAGCACATGGCCGACGTCCGGCTCGCCGAGATCCGGCGTGAGGCAGCCCTGCTGCCAGCCGGGGAGCAGCGCACCAGGGACGTCGTCGGGTTGCTGGTCCGGCTCTACACCGGGCCGCTGTTCCGCGCCGCCTTGCAGATCTGGGCGGCTGCGGCTGCCAGCGACCTGCTGCGCGAACTCGTCCTGCCGCTTGAAGCGCGGCTCGGCCGGGAGGCCCACAAGGCGGCGATTGAATTGCTCCAGGCCGACGACTCCGTGCCTGGCGTCCACGAGGCGGTACAGGCAACGCTGGACCTCGCTCGCGGGCTGGGCCTGGCGGATACGCTAGCCGACGATTCCCGGCGCCGGGACGGCATCGTTGCCCAGTGGGCGACGATGCTGGACGCCGCTATCAGGCGCTAATCGAACCGCGCCGGGCGGTTGCGATTCCCGGCAATCCGCAGTGGTGATCCGTAGGATGCCGGCATGCCAGAACCCGGCACGCCCGTCCCCGGCGGGAACTTGCCCGAGATCTCAGAGTCCGGCAGCGAGGCGCAGAGCATTGTAGTGCCGCGCTCGCCGCTAGCCCTGCGGCGTAACGGTGTCCTGATCGCGGCGGTTGCCGCAGGAGGATTGCTCATAGCCGCGATCGCGATGGCGGAGCCGGCCGCGCTCGCAGCGGCTGGCGTATCCGCGTCATCAGGGCCGGCGCCGTCCGCGTCCGGGCTGCCACTGCCGGGATCGCCACTGCCGGGATCGCCACTGCCGGGATCGCCACTGCCGGGATCGCCACTGCCCGGAGCCACCGGGCAGTCAAGCTCGCCCTCTCCATCCCCGTCGCCGTCTCCTTCACCGCCCGTTGCCGTCGCGTTCGACGGGACCGCCGCCGTCGGCGCGCTCTTCACCGAGAAGCACGGAAAGCTGGAGCATTTCTGCACAGCGGCGGTTGTCGGCAGCCCGCACGAGAACCTGGTCATGACCGCGGCACACTGCATGCAGGGCAGGCGCCTTGGCTCGGACAGCACGGTGACGTTCGCGCCCGGTTACCACGACGGCAAGTTTCCCTACGGGCAATGGCTGGTCAGGGAAGAGTTCGTGGACAGCAACTGGCAGAAGTATCAGGATGCGAACGATGACTTCGCTTTCCTGCTGGTCGGCAGGCCCGGGCACCGGATCCAGAAGCACACCGGCGGCGAGACGCTGGAAGTCAACGCGCCGCTGCCGCAGCAGGCGGAGGTTATCGGATACCCGGACACCACTAACCTGCCGGTCAAGTGCGATGGCCCGGTTACCAGGCTGCATCTCAAGGGATACCGGCAGATGGTCTTCGACTGCGGTGGCTTCCCGAACGGCACCAGCGGCGGTCCGTTCCTGACGCACGTCAGCCGGAAGACCGGCCGGGGTGACATCATCGGCGTCATCGGCGGCTACCAGCAGGGCGGGGACACGTCCAGCGTCTCTTACTCGGCCATGTTCCAGCGCAACGTCGAGAACCTGTTCAAGCGGGCGAGCGCGTAGCCGCGCGCCGCTAGCGGCTTACCAGGTCGCTGACAGCCATCACAGCTGGCATGAACGTCGGTACCAGCGGTGGGAGCACCGGCGCTGGCAGTCCCGGGGCATCGGTGAGCTTCAGCAGCGTGCCGATGCTGGGCGGGGGAGGCAGCGGCGCCGCCGAGCTCGAGTTATGGCTGCTGAGCGTCACCGCGATGCCAGTGCTCCGGGCAGCCAGGTGCGTCGCGTCACCGCGGTACACCGCATAAGTGATAGCGACGTAGTTGCAGCTTGTACAGCCTTCGACTTCTTGCGTGAAATAACCCTTGGAGTTCGTGCGCGCCGGTGGGCCCGCGAGGGTGTACCAGAATGATGTGCCTTGTTGGTTGGCCACGAAGATAACCCGCTGGCGGCCAAATCCGCGCCATGACTTGCCGAGCACCTCGAGTCGGCCCTTCATTGTCGCGGCGCTGGTGGGGGAAACCTTGCGCGGAGTGATCTTGAACGAGACGATCCTGGTCTCGTACTTCCACGCGTGCACGGGGTTGCTCTTGGTCCCGGCGAAGCTGTAGGTGGCCACGAAGACTGCCCGGTAGTAGGCGTTGGCTAGCTTGGCCTGCAGGGCGCCGCTGAAGTAGGACTCATCCGTACCGGGGCAGGACCGGAACCTGCGCGACTCGCTGTGCAGCTGAAGAGTTCCCAGCCACTTCCATGGGCCGTGCGCGCGGGCCGAGTACTGGATGTTGACCGACGTCAGCGGTGCGGATCCGATCGGCGCCGTCATCTCGACGCATCCGGAGGCGGTGACTTTGTCGTCAGTTCCCAGGCGCGCGGAGAACGATTTCATCACCAGTGGCAGGGCGATGCTCAGGTTCCCCATCGCCGACGTCCCTAGCGTCAAGGTGGCTGGGCTGACGGTCGCGGTCCAGGCGGGGCCGTGCGTCGATGGCAGACTGGCCGTGAACGCGCCGCCGCTTCCGGACGTTGCCTGAGCCAGGTTTACCGTGCCCTCGGCCAGGGCCACCGGGGTACCTGGCAGCGCCGTCCAGGTCGTACCGCTCAGATACTGAACAGTGCCCTTGAGCGTCGCGGTCTGGCCGTACTTCAGATGAGCGGGCGTTATCGTGATGCCGGTTATCCGGGTCTGTGCCTGACTGACGCCGACCGTTACGTTGTCAGTTGCCAGGGTGTAGGTCGTCGTGCTGCCGACGCTGAAGGCGTAGGCGGTCTCCTTGGAGATGCCGCTGACTGCGTAGGTGAAATCGCCGTTGACGTCTGTTGTCTCGATCTGCGCGGGTGTGCCGCCGTCCACGCTAACGTCGACCGGTGCATTCTGGATGGCCACCGACGTTGAGCCGCCAGGGGACACCCCGGTCAGCGTGCCCGTGAAGGTCACGGCCTGGGCACCCTCGGTGACGCTCTCCGGGCTCGCGGTGACGGTCAGCGCGGACTGCACCTGGTCCTGCCCGATCGGGACCGAGTCCGATCCGGCGGTGTACCAGGTCGCGCTGTTGACGGTGAAGTCGTAGTCGGCGGCCGCCTTGACACCGTGCGCGGTATAGCTGAAGTCGCCGTTCGCATCGGTGGTGTCCGCGACCGGGCTCGTGGAACCGTTGAGGTAGACCGGGATGCCAGCGCCGACGCCGGCTGCGGTGGTGCTGCCGAACGGAGTGACGCTCACTGTGCCGGTGAAGACGACCGTCGAGGATGCCAGGTTGATGTCGGGCGGGTTGGCCGTCACGGTGACCGACGTCATGCCGGGATCGACGTCGACCGGGACGTCGTCCGATGCGGCTGAGTAGATGCTGCTGGCCGACACCGTGAAGTCGTAGTCGGTGCTACTGGTGATCCCGCTGGCCGAGTAGCTGAAGTGGCCGCTGGCGTCGGTCTGGCTGCCGATCGGGACAGGAGTCGCGCCGCCGATGCTGACGTAAACCTGCGCTCCCGGTATTGGCACCGGAGTCGTGGCGCCCTGCGGCAGCGCCGTGACAGTGCCAGTGAAGGAAGCGTCCTGCGAGCCAAAGGTGAGGACCACCGGACTCGGCGTGACTGCAATCGTTGTCGGCGCGACCTGCGCACCGACCGACGCCGTCGCGGACGCGCTGCCGTAGAGACCCTCCGTGCTCGCGGTCACGCTGAAGGTGTAGGTCCCTGGCTGAACGTTACTGGCGGTATAGCTGAAGTCACCGTTCGCGTCGGTTGTCTGGGTCACCGGGGTGCTTGACCCGTTGAGGTAAATGGGGATGCCGCTGCCGATGCCCGTCGCGGTCTGAGTCGCAGGCGGCGGCGGGGTCACGCTGACGGAACCGCTGAACGTGACGCTCTGCTCGCCTTCGGTAACCGAGGCCGGACTAGCGGCGACAGTTATCGATGTAGCCGCCTGCTGCGCAGTGACGGATGCGCTCGCAGTCGCCGCCGGGTAGGCGCTGGTACCGGCGACGCTGAAGGTATACGTACCGGGTGCCACTCCGGTGGCCTGATAGCTGAAGTTGCCGGTCGAGTTGGTCGTTGCCACCGGGTTGCTCGCGGCACCGGTCAGGTTCACCGGCACGTTGGCAATGCCCACGGCCGATCCGCCAGGCGCTGTCCCGGTCAGCGATCCGGTGAAGGTAACGGTCTGCGAGCCCTGGGTGACGGCAGGGGGAGCCGGCGTCACGCTCAGGTTGGAGGTCGTGTAGCTGAAGGTGAACGACCCCGGTGCCGCCAGCCCTGCATCGGTCTCGACGCCGTCTGCAACGTCCACCGTGACGGTGTAGGTACCGGCCGGCAGCGCCGACTCGGCGATCGGCGGTGAAGCAACCCAGACCTGGTCGCTGGTCCCGTTGGACAGCGCCGAGCTGTAGGCCATGGTCGGATTGGCTACGTTCTGCATACTGGCGCTGTAGACATGCGCGGTCATGGTCTGGATCTGGACGCCGTTCCCGTCGTTAGCGGCGACGGTGAGGTCATACGGGTCCCCGCTGCTGTCCGGGCCGGCCGACAGGATCGTGATGTTGACCGCCGCGGAAGCTGCCATTGCCGGGGTGACGATGGCCACCGCGCTGGCCACGGCGACCAGAGTGATCGCCGAGCCGAACCAGTAGCGGCGTTGACGCGCCCGCGGTCGCAGGGCAGGCGCCAAGTCAGGGACGGCGGGGCGGCGGCGCAACTCGGGGCCTCCTGGCGAGATGCGGGCGAAAAGGTGGCTGACGCGACCCTAGCGTCGTAATTCTTCACTAGAGGGCGGTTAGCCAGATCTTGATCTATCTGAGATCCTGACGCGCGCCGTCTCGGCGGCCGGCCCGTTGTAGCCGATACTGACCGGGGCGAACTAGTCAGGACGGATCTGATGCGCAGCAGGCAGTACAGCGAGGACGTGCTCGCGCCTCCGGCACGCAGGCCGGCCACGCCTTCGCGGGTTGCCGCCGAGAACGGGCTGGTTGTCGAGGACAGCGCAGGTGACTTCTGCGGCGCGGTCGTCGCGTGCGAGAAGGACGCAGTCACTCTCGAGGACCGCTGGGGCAAGCGCCGGGTCTTCCCGCTGACCGGCACGTTCCTGCTGGAAGGCAGGAGGGTGACACTGGTCCGGCCGGCCCCCGGCCAGGGCAGTGGCAGTCGGCCCGCGCGTACGGCATCGGGCTCCGTCGCCGCCCCGGTCAGCCGGGCGAGGGTGGCACGGGCCAGCCGGATCTATGTCGAGGGAAAGCACGACGCGGAACTGGTCGAGAAAATCTGGGGCGACGACCTCCGCGATGTCGGCGTCGTGGTCGAGTTCCTGAACGGCATCGACGACCTGCCGGCGATTGTCTCGGAGTTCGGGCCTGAAGACGCCCGGCGCCTCGGCGTGCTCGTCGATCACCTCGTCGATGGCTCGAAGGAAAGCCGCGTCGCCGCGCAGGCGAGCTCACCGCACGTCCTCATAGTTGGTCACCCGTACATTGACGTCTGGGCTGCGGTGAAGCCGTCAGCGCTCGGCATCGGTCGCTGGCCGGACGTGCCGCGCGGCACGCCGTGGAAGGAAGGCGTGCTCGCCGCGATCGGCTGGCCGCCGGACACCGCGGCGGCCTGGCGGCGGATACTGGCAGGCGTCCGGTCCTACGCGGACTTGGAGCCATCCTTCCTCGGGCGGGTCGAGGAACTGATCGACTTCGTGACCGCGCCTGGCAGCCAGTAACGCGATAACGAAGGAAACGGCGGATGACTGAGCAGGCAGAGCTTGCCGCGTTGCGGGACAAGTGCACCCGGTTTTTCCACGGGCACGGCAGGCAGACGGCCGCGTCGATGCTGGCCACGATTCCGCCCGAGACCGCGCTGGACACCTACGGCGAGGGCGGGGTGGTGGCCGAGCTGGAGGCCGAGATCAGCCGGCTGCTGGGCAAGCCCGCCGCGGTCTACGTGCCCTCCGGGGTGATGGCGCAGCAAGCCGTCCTGCGCGTGCATGCTGATACCCGCTCCAGGCGTACCGTCGTGTTCCACCCGATGTGCCATCTGGAGCAGCACGAGGGACAGGCCCATGAACGACTGCACGGGCTGATCGGCCGTCCGGCCGGCGGACGGGACCGGCTGATCACTCTGGCCGACCTGAGCGCGATCGCCGAGGCTCCGGCCGCCCTGCTGCTCGAGCTGCCGCAGCGCGACATCGGAGGGCAGCAGCCCGAGTGGGACGACCTGGTCGCTCAGGTCGGCTGGGCTCGCGAGCGCGGCAGCGCCGCGCACCTGGACGGCGCACGGCTATGGGAGTCCGCTGCCGGGTACGGGAAAACCCCGGCCGAGATCAGCGCGCTGTTCGACACCGTGTACGTGTCGTTTTACAAAGGCATCGGCGCACTTGCCGGCTGTTGTGCCGCCGGGCCGGACGACGTCATCGCCGAGGTCAGGGAATGGCGGCGGCGGATGGGCGGAACGCTCTACGGGCTATGGCCGGGCGCGGCATCGGCCCTGAACTGTCTCGCCGAGCGGCTGCCAAAGTTTCCCGCTTACCTGGAGCACGCCAGGGCGATCGCAGCCGCGCTGGCAGCCGTGCCCGGCGTCACGGTGATCCCGGATCCGCCGCAGGTGCCGATGATGCACCTGCTGCTCCGGGCGGGCCGTGACGACTATGCCAAGGCGGCCCGCCGGCTCGCTGAGGACGCCGGCATCTGGACGTCGCCGGAGCCGATGGCCACTGCCGATCCGGGCGTGCAGCGGGTGGAGTTGTCAGTCGGCGACGGCACACTTGGGTTCGCGCCCGAGGAGATTGCCGGTATCTTCGCCGGCCTCACCGGCTCCTGACCGCCGCTTCCAGTTCCTCTGGTTGCGCGGCGCCAGCCCCGGCCACGATCACGCTCACCACGACGAAGAGCGGCCAGAGCGACTCGTCGACGGTCACTAGCCGCTCGGCCAGGCCGAGCAGCGGGCCATTGAACAACTCGGCCGTGAACCAGACCAGCAATCCCAGGTTCAGCGCCACCGCACCGAAAGCGACCCGCCGCTGGAGGCACAACGGCGTGTCGGCATCCTCGCGGGTCGCGGCGATCGGCCAGATCGTCATCAGCACGACGCCCACGAACGAAAACGCCTCGTGCTCCGGTGATCCGCTGTGCTGGTGCTGCGGGTACGCGGCGATGAGCATGCTGCAAACTCCGCCCAGGATGAGCAGGATCCGGCCCGCCTCAGCGGCCGGCCGGAGCGCCAGCCCGGTGACGAAGTTGCAGATGCCTACGCCGAGCAAGGCGGACGTGATCACCCAGCGGTACGGCATCCCCTGCGCTGCGAGCGCACTGATCGACCGCGATACCGCATCGAAGGGCATTGGCTGCAAGTCAGCCGCTACTGTCCAGCCACCGACCAGAATCACGGGCGCAAGGACCGACGACGCGATTCCCCACCACGGCACCCGCACTAGTCCACCGTAACCCCGCCCGGCGCAATATCGGAGGCCCCCCTCCGGTTTTAGTTCCAAGGTGGTAGCAGATCGTCCAGTTAGTCCGTTCTAACGAGGGCTTAGCCGGGTTTCGCGAGGGCCGAGGCCGGCTTCCCGGGCAGCAAGGGCCGGGACCGGCACCGAAGAGCCGCGGTGGCATGATCGAGGCATGACCGTTGTGAAGATCAACGCGATAACGGTCCCGGCTGACAGCGGCGACGAACTGGCCCGCCGATTCGCTGCCCGCGCGGGCGCCGTCGATAACCAGGACGGATTCGAGGGGTTCGAACTGCTGCAGCCGACGGACGGGCGACTGACCTGGCTGGTCGTCACCCGGTGGCGAGACGAGGCGGCATTCGAAGCTTGGCGAACCTCACCCGCGTTCGCGCACGGCCACGGGCAAGCGCACGGCGAGGGCCATGGGCACGGCGAGGGCCATGGGCACGGGCGTGCCGCTGAGGCGGGCGGCGAGTCGCCCAAGCCCGTTGCGGTCAGCAGCGAACTCTGGTCGTTCGAGATTTCTGGCGGCTCGCGCGGTAAGTAGCAGCGAGCCAGTGCTGAGTACCGGCTAGCCGCGGCGCGTAGCGAGAAGGACCGGGATCCTGCGTGATGTCTTTTCCTGGTACTCCGCGTACGGCGGATAAGCGGCGACAGCGCGGTCCCACCACTGCGCCCGCTCGTCACCGTCGAGTTCACGCACCCCAACCTCGAACGGCGCCGGGCCGTCCTGCAGCATGACCGAGCCTGGGTCTGCCGTGAGGTTGTAGTACCAGACCGGGTTCTTCGGCGCTCCGCCCATCGAGGCGACTAGCGCGTACTCACCATCGTGCTCGACGCGCATCAGCGCCATCTTGCGGATCTTCCCGGTCTTGTTCCCGCGCGTGGTGACGATCACCACCGGCATCCCGGTATCAAGCAGCGTGTTCGCCCGCTGGCCGCCGGAGGCTTCGTACTCGGCAACCTGGTCGCGCACCCACTTAGCCGGGCTCGGCTCGTATTCCCCGTCAAGACTCATAACCAGCACCCTATGCCCGCTCGAACAGCGCGATCATGGTGGGACCGAGCGACGGCACTACTCCGTGACGGCGCCGGATCATATCCGCGACCAGGCCAGTCCAGCCGGTCTGATGTGAGGCACCGAGACCTGCTCCGTTATCGCCGTTGAAGTACTCGCTGAAGATCACGTTGTCCCGCCAGGCAGGGTCGTCGCGCAGCAGCGTCGTCCCGCCGAAGCAAGGCCGCCGGCCCTGGCCATCCGGGATGAAAGTAGAGATGAGGCGGTCCTGGATGTCAGCCGCCACCTCGCCCAGCGTCCGCTGGCGTCCCGAGCCGGTCGGGTACTCGACCGTGAACTCGTCGCCGAAGAAGAAGTGATACCGCTCGAGCACGCTGATCAGCAGGTAGTTCACCGGGAACCAGACCGGGCCGCGCCAGTTCGAGTTGCCGCCAAACAGCGGCGTGGTGGACTCGGCAGGCTCGTAATCGATGCTGGCCTGGTAGCCCTCCACATCAATGGTGTAAGGGTGCTCGCGGTGCCACGCCGACAGTGCGCGCAGCCCGTGCGGGGACAGAAACTCTGCTTCGTCGAGCAGGACAGCCAGTAGCCGGCGTAGCCGGTCCGGCCCGGCGAGGCTCAGCAGCAACCGCTGGTTGCCGGGCTCGCCCCGCAACAGGCCCTTGTCGGCCATTGACGCCAGGTCGGTCATCTTCTGCCCGGCGAGCAGGGCAGCGAACCGCTTGCCCACGACCAGCGCGAGATCGAGGGTCTGCTGGTCCACGACGCTCATCGCGAGCGTGGGCAGGAGCGCGACGATGGACCGGACCTTCAGCGGCACCTGCTCGCCTGAGGAGGTGATGAGCCGGTCGTAGTACAGGCCGTCCGTCTCATCCCACAGGCCGCGGTCATCGAGTGCCTGTTTGATCGCGGCGAAGTGCTCGACGAACTTCAGGATCACATCGGTGCCCGGCCGCTGGCCGGTCCGGTGCAGGATCTCGGCCATCGTCGCCATCGCGAGTGCGTAGAACGCCATCCAGCCGGTGGCGTCCGCCTGCTCCAGGAGTCCGCCGACCGGCAAGTGCGAGCGGTCGATCGGGCCGATGTTGTCCAGGCCGAGGAATCCGCCCTCGAACAGGTTGTTGCCCTCGGCGTCCTCCCGGTTCACCCACCAGGTGAAGTTCACCAGCAGCTTGTCGAAGACCCGGCTGAGGAAGTGCAGATCACGACCGCCGTCGACGGCGAACACCTCGAGCGCGGCCCACGCTTGCACCGGAGGGTTGACATCGCCGAAGTCCCACTCATAGGCCGGCAGGGCACCGCCGGGATGCTGGAACCATTCCCGGCACAGCAGGATCAGCTGGTACTTGGCGAACGCGGGATCGACGTGTGCCAGTGCCACGCAGTGGAACGAGAGGTCCCACGCGGCGAACCACGGGTACTCCCACTTGTCCGGCATCGACATGATGTCGAACGCGTCGAAGGTCCGCCAGCGGCAGTTCCGCCCGACGAGGCGGTGCGCTGGCGGCGGAGGCTGGGCCGGATCTCCGTCAAGCCAGCGGGTCACGTCGTAGTAGTAGAGCTGCTTGCCCCAGAGCATCCCGGCAAACGCCTGACGCATCACCTGCGTCTCGTCAGCCGTCGCGGTTGACGGGGTCAGCTCGGAGTAGAACTCGTCCGCCTCGGCCCGCCGGCGGCTGACCACGGCCGCGAACTCGGTGCCGAGGGGGCCGTCGTCTGCCGGACCGGTCTGGCCGCTGCCCGCCGGCTGCACCGGCCGCAGCCGGATGCGCAGCTGCGCGGTCGCGCCGCCGGCCACGGTCAGCCGGTACCAGAAGGCGCACTTGGTGCCGAGCCCGGCCGGGTTCACCGTGGCAGCGCCGCTGATCACATGGTCGTTGATGCCGTCCTTCGGATACGCGGTCTCTGGCTCGGAACCGAATAGCCGGGCGACGTTGGTCTCGTTCTCGCAGCAGAGCACCGGCGGAACGGTACCGTCCGGCGCCGCTGCTGCCAGGAGTTCCATGGCGCCGGCGAGCGGATGAGTGAGGGTCACCCGTGCGGCGCCTGCGGGCGCGGGCGCCACGGCGAGTTCCGGCTTCTGAACGCTTGAGTCCCAGGACCAGGTGTTGCGGAACCATGCGGTCGGCAGCACGTGCAGCTCGGCTTCGTCCGGGCCGGCGTTTGTGACCTCGACCGTCATGAGGATGTCGTCCGGACCTGCCTTGGCATAGTGGACTTCGGTGATCCAGTACCGGCCGTCGTCAAACACCCCGGTATCGATCAGCTCGTATTCGGGCTGCTGCCGGTTCCTTGCCTCGTTTCCATTAATAAGCTCTTCATACGGGAACGGCCGTTGCGGGTAGTGGTAGCGCCACCTGTTCCATACGTGGCTTGGCACCGCGTCGAGATACCACCAGTACTCCTTGACGTCCTCGCCGTGGTTGCCCTGACTGCTGGTCAGCCCGAACGGGCGTTCCTTGAGAATCGGGTCCTGCCCGTTCCACAGCGCGAGGCCGAGGCACAGGCGCTGCTCGACGTCGCAGAAGCCGGCCAGGCCGTCCTCGCCCCAGCGGTACGCGCGCGACCGGGCGTGATCGTGCGGCAGGTAATCCCATGCCTCGCCGTCGGGAGAGTAGTCCTCGCGAACTGTGCCCCACTGGCGCTCGCTGACGTACGGGCCCCAGCGGTACCAGTCGCCGGCCTGCCGCAGACCGTCTTCCAGTCGGCCGAACCCGGCTACCCGATCGCTTTCCGCGCCCATCTGCCGCCTCTCCACTATCGCGCTGGCCACTATAGGGTCCGCTGGCTTGCCGGGCGGGCGTAGGCTCGCAAGGCGATGGCCGACGTGATCAGCAGCGCAGCGAACCCGCTGGTCAAGCGCGTTCGGTTGCTCGGCGACCGGAAGCACAGGCGGCGCGAGTCGGCGTTCGTCGTGGAAGGCATCCAGCCGGTGTGGCAGGCCGTTGAGGCCGGGTCCGACCTGGACGTGCTCATCGTCGCGCCGGACTTGCTCCGCCATCCCGGCGCGGCTGCGATGGTTGCGCAGCAGGAGGCAGCCGGGGTCCGGGTGGCCAGGCTGTCGGGGGAGTTGTTCGGGCGGATCTCGGACCGCGATGCTCCGTCCGGGCTTGCCGCGATCGTGCGCGCGTCGCCGCTCGCGCTTGCCGACATGCCCGTTGGCCCTGGCTCACTGTTCGTGGCACTGCTGTCGCCGGGCAATCCGGGCAACATCGGCACGATCATCCGCACTGCGAGCGCGGCTGGCGCGGGCGGGGTAATCCTGGCCGGCCCGTCCGCAGATCCTTACGACCCGTCGGCAGTCAAGGCCAGCATGGGCGCGCTGTTCACCGTGCCGCTGGCGGCCGCGGTGTCCGCTGCGGAACTCATGGCCTGGGCGCACCGCCGCGGAGTCCGGGTCGCAGCGACCTCAGCGCGGGGGAGCGTGACCTGCTGGGATGCCGACCTCCGGCCGCCGCTGGCTGTGCTGCTCGGCAGCGAGGGGGCGGGACTGCCGCAGGATGTGCTGGATGCCGCGGACTTGCGGGTAGCGATCCCGATGACAGGCACGGCTGAGTCGCTCAATCTGTCGGTCGCCGCCGGCATCTTGCTCTACGAGGTACGGCGGCGCACGGGCCTGACTGACTGACGCGTTCAGTGCCCGTTTCCGGCACCCTGATACCCCGGCCCTGAGACGCGGGGTCAGTTATCGGGGTCAGGTGCGGGGACGTCCCCGATGTCGTTGCTGGTGCCCGGACCGCAGACTTGCTGACCGAGGAGTTACCTACGGGGTTTTGCGCTACCTGGAAAGGGACTGAACCCGATGGATGCGCTTATACAGCTCAGCGACGTCAGCAAGCAGTACGACAAGGACGGGGCGTTCGCGGTGGAGGATGTCAGCCTCCAGGTCGCGCCCGGCGAGTCCGTGGCAGTCATGGGCCCGTCCGGAAGCGGGAAGTCCACGCTGCTCAACCTGATCGCCGGGCTTGACCGGCCGACGGCGGGAACCGTGACAGTGGCAGGCCAGCGGATCGACTCGCTGAGCGAGACAAGCCTGGCGAAGTACCGGCGGCAGCGCGTGGGAATGATCTTCCAGTTCTTCAATCTGCTCGACGACCTGACCGTGGCCGACAACGTGCTGCTGCCCGCGCAGCTGGCAGGACTGTCCAGGGCCGCTGCCCGCCGTCGCGCTGGTGAGCTGCTCGACCGGCTCAAGATCAGCCAGCACAGGCAGGCGTACCCCGCGCGGCTGTCCGGTGGCGAGCGCCAGCGGGTCGCGATTGCCAGGGCCCTGGTCAACTCGCCGGAGCTGCTGCTCGCCGACGAGCCGACCGGAGCGCTGGACAGCGTGACCGGCGAGGAGATAGGCGAGTTGCTGCTGGAGCTGAATCAGGCCGGGCAGAGCATGATCATGGTCACGCACAACGCCGACCTGGCAGTTCGCTACGCCAGCCGGACCATCCAGATCGTCGACGGCAGGCTGGTCGGCGACGAGGTGAGTTCGGGGGCAGGTACCGGGTGGCAGTCATGAGCGCGCGGCCGGTACTGCGCGCAGCCTCCGGCGGGGTGACCAGGCACCGCGCGCAGACTTTCGTCATCTTCATGGTGCTGCTGGTCTCGACCGCGTCAGCTACGCTCGGCCTGGCGCTGCTGGCAGCCGCCGACGGGCCGTTCGACCACGCGTTCGCCGCGCAGCGTGGCGCGGACGCGGCGGTGGCCGTCAGCTCGGCTCACCTCACCACTGCCCAGCTCGCTGCGACCAGCCGGGTGTCAGGCGTGACGGCGGCAGCGGGGCCGTTCAGCGCCACCACCGCGACCCTCAGCAGCCAGGGAGTCACGCTGCCGTCGTCTGCAGTGGTCGGCCGGTCGTCGCCGGGTGGCCGGCTTGATGAGCTGACCCTCGTTACCGGTCACTGGGCGCAGAAGCCGGATCAGATCGTGCTATCCGAGGGCATGGGCTTCTTCCCTGGTCTCGGCACGAAGATGACCGTGCCGACTGCGCCCGGCACACCGGTGCTGACCGTGGTCGGTATCGCCAACTCCATCACGAACACGGCTGACGCCTGGGTACTGCCCGGCGAGATCAGCGCGCTGCGCCCCGCCGGTGCGCCGGTCCGGGCGGAGATGCTTTACCGCTTCGCCAGTGCGGGAACGGCCGCCCAGATCCGCGGCGACGTAGCGGCCGTGGCCGCAGCGCTGCCGGCCGGTGCAGTCGGCGGGTTCACGTCCTGGCTGAACGCGCGGCAGCAGGCGACCGGCAACAGCACCATCCTCGCGCCGTTCGTCGAGGCGTTCGCGCTGATCGGGCTGTTCATGTCGGTGCTCATCGTGGCCAACGTGGTCAGCGGCGCCGTGGTAGCAAGCTACCGGCGGATCGGCGTGCTCAAGAGCATCGGCTTCAGCCCGGCGCAGGTGGTCGTGGCCTACGTGGCGCGGGTCGGCGCACCCGCGCTCGCTGGCTGCCTCGTCGGCCTGGCCGCCGGCAACCTGCTTGCCATCCCGGTGCTGCACAAGTCGGCCGCCTCGTTCGGCGTAGGTCAGCAGCAGGTGCCGCTGTGGGTGAATGTCCTCGCGCCGGTGGTGATGTGCGCGCTGGTAGCGCTGACCGCGTTCGTTCCGGCCCTGAGAGCCGGGCGCCTGTCGGCAGTGCAGGCCATCGCGCTCGGGCACGCGCCGAGGCAGGGCCGGGGGTATGCCGCGCACCGGATTGCGAGCCGGTTCCGGCTGCCTCGCCCGGTCAGTATCGGGCTTGCCGCGCCGTTTGCGCGCCCGGCGCGGACGGCGGGGACGCTGGCAGCCATCATGTTCGGCGTTACCGCGGTGATCTTCGCTGTGGGCCTGGACTCCACCCTGTCCCGAGCCGAGGAAGGCCAGCGGCTGGCCACCACTGCACCGGTGCAAGTGGGGCTCGCCAGCGACAACGCCTGGCAGCCGGGCAGCAGGCCGGGCCGGGCGATCACAGCCGCGCTGCGCTCTCAGCCGGGCACGCTGCGATACGTGGCCGTGGCGCAGACCGAGCTCGGCGCGGGTGGCGGCCTGGCCCTGAAGGTGAACGCACAGGCATTCGATGGAAACGCGGGCTGGCTCGGCTATGGCTTGATCAGCGGGCACTGGTACCGGGGAACTGGTCAGGCGGTCGTCAACACCGCCTACCTCGACCAGACCGGCCTGGCAGTTGGGGACACCACCACGGTCAGCACCGGCACCAGGTCGGTCACTGCGCGGATCGTCGGTGAGGTGTTCGTGCCGGGCAATCAGCCGGCGTTGATGACCAGCGTGCAGACGCTCGGCGGCACGTCGGCGAATCTCGCTCTCGACCAGTACGACGTCGGCTTGAAGCCAGGAGTCAGCATTGATTCCTACGTCGGTCAGCTGAATAGCGCCCTCGGCGCGAATTACTGGGTGTCCGGCCCTGGCCAGGGGCAGTTCTACCTGATCGCGGACTCGCTCATCGCGATGCTGACGCTGATGATGGCGGTGGTGGCCGGCCTCGGCGTCCTGAACACCGTGCTGCTCGCCACCAGGGAGCGGGTGCACGACCTCGGGGTGTTCAAGGCGGTCGGGATGACGCCGCGGCAGACGATCGCGATGGTGCTGTGCTGGATGGTCGCGCCGGCCGTGGTGGCTGCGGTGATCGCGATCCCGGTGGGCATGGCGTTGCACACCGCGATAGCGAACGCGATGGCGCGGGCTGCGTATACCGGGCTCCCGGCGAGCTTCCTGGCCGTCTACCGGCCCGCCGGGATCGTCCTGCTGGCCCTGTCTGGGCTGGTCATCGCGGCGGCAGGCGCGTTCCTGCCCGCAAGCTGGGCGGCGCGTTCGAAGACCGCTACTGCGCTCAGGGCCGAGTAGCCGGCGGCGCGTCAGCCGCGCCGATGGGTGGCGCGTCGGCCGGTCCGGCGGCCCGGCTGAGCCGGAAGTCGTGCCGGAGGGAGTACCACGCCTGACCGGGCGGGATGCCCTCCGGCACGGCTGCGCCGGCAGGGCCTGGCTCATGGCGTTCGAAGTCGCGCACCAGGCTGGACTTGACCGCGAAGACCGCATCGGTCGCCAGGTACTCGCTGCCCGAGTCGAAGATGTGCGTTGCGACGCTGTGGTAGCCGGGCGCGCTGACGATGACGTGGATGTGCGCCGGCCGCCACGGGTGCCGTCCGGTGCTGGCCAGCAGCCGGCCGACCGGGCCGTCGGCAGGAATGGGGTAGTCGGTGGGCCGGACGCCGAGAAAGGCGTAGCTGCCGTCGGGGCGGGTGCGGAACACCCCGCGCAGGTTGGCTGGTGGCGAGTCCGGGTTCTGCGCCGCGTAGAGCATGTCGTCGGCGTTCTGCCAGACATCGAGCGTGGCGCCCGCAATCGGGTTGCCATCGACGTCGGTCACCCGGCCGGTGACCCACGCAGGCTCGCCGGACGGGCGCTCGGCGATCGACGAGCCGTAGCCGCGTTCCGGGCTGCCCGGCACGTAGAACGGGCCGAGCACGGTGGATTCGGTGGCTGCGCCGGCCGTGCCCGCGCTGGACGGCCCGGCGAGCAGGTCGACCAGCATCGAGACGCCGAGAGTGTCCGACAACAGGATGAACTCCTGCCGCCGCTCATCAGAAATCTGGCCGGTCGCGGTGAGGAACTGGATCGCTGACAGCCATTCGTCCCGGCTGAGCGTCACGTCGGTCACGAAGCCGTGCAGCGAGCGGATGAGCGACGTCATAATCCGCCGTAGCCGGGCGTCGGGCGTCGCCTGCAGCCGGTCGAGAACTGTCCGGGTCAGGGCTTCCGCTGTCATCGGGTCGGCGGCGGCCGGGCTCGAAGCCGGAGTCGTGCTCGGGGATGCGGCGGCACCGGCGGATGCGCCTGGGCCCGATCTGGTCGGGGCTGGCCGGTTGCCGAGCCATGCGGCGGTCACCAGCGCAAGCGCATCGGCGCGGTCGAGCGGACGCGGGCTGCCTGGGTTGCGCTCGGCCAGTGCGTCCGCGATCACCGGCAGACTGTCCTCAGGCAGTCCGAGGGCGCGGAGACCGGCCGGAGTCCTCGCAGTCGTGCCGAGATCCCAGATCGCCCCGGCGACGTCGTCAGCCGAAGTGCCTAGTGCATCCGCCAGCCAGCCCAGCTCAGGCCCGAGCGCCGGTGCCAGGAACGCCACCACCTGCGGCAGTACGACCGCGTGCGTCGGCGCATGCGGCAGCGCGGCGAACCCGCCGAGCAGGTGGCAGAGGCTATGGTGCAGCGAGCCGCCGACGGTGCCGAACGCGCGGCCAGCCAGGCACGACGCCCAGAGCAGCGCGCGCACCGAATCCGCGTCCGGTGCCGCGCATACGGCGGGCAGCGCCGTGGCGATCAGTCGTGCGGCGCCGCAGGCAGACATGCTGGTCAGCGGATCCGCGGCCGGTGCGTAGAGCGCCTCGACGCAGTGCGCGAGCGCGTTCATGCCGCTCGGCCCGGCAATCTCGGGCGGCATCCCGGCGAGTAGCAGCGGATCGTAAATGACAGTGCGCGGCAACACGCGGATGTCCCGGCCGGTTCGCTTCACGGTGCCATCGGTGCGACCCCAGACCGGCGTCATCTCCGAGCCTGCATACGTCGTGGGAACAGCCAGTACCGGCAGCCCTGTTTCCAGCGCGCAGATTTTGGCTAGCCCGGTCGCGCTGCCTCCGCCGATGCTGACGATCCAGTCGGCCCGGACTCGCCACGCCTCGGTGGCCACCGCGGCGGCGAGCTCACCTGGCACGTGCTGCCGCACGCTACCGAACCGGCCCGCCAGACGGCCGGCCAGCAATCCGGCTGCGCGGTCGGTTACCTCGCCCGACCGCCCCGCGATGAGGAGTATGCGGGTAGCTCCGGCCAGCTCCGCCTCAGCGGCGAGCTGGCTTAGCCCGCCGTCGGCGAAGACGATCCGCTGGCCGAGCCAGTTGGCGGTAAATCCTGCGGGTGTCGGCGTCAAGCTCATGGCATCGCTCCTTCCGCTCCAACGCCCCGACGATAACCATCGGCCTGCGGACTAGACCGAGCCCGGTTCTGATTGGCAGGATCGGGTTGAACTTTCTGAGCGCGAAGTAACCGGAGCGGAGCGATAGATGGGCGGACTGCAGGTCGAAGTCGAGGCGGCTGAAGTCGGATTCGACTCAAAGCGGCTGGACCGGATCGACAAGCACTTCGCCCGCTACGTTGATGAACGCAAGCTGGCCGGCTGGCTGATCACGGTGGCCCGGCACGGCAAGCTCGCGCACGTCTCCAGCTACGGGCAGCGGGATATCGAAGCGGGACTGCCGGTCGAGCCGGACACCTTGTGGCGGATCTACTCGATGACCAAGCCGATCACCTCGGTCGCGGCGATGATGCTGTACGAAGAAGGCGGCTTCGAGCTGACCGACCCGGTCTACCGCTACATCCCGTCGTTCCGGGACGTGCGGGTGTTCACTGGCGGCAGCGACCTCAGCTACAAGACAGTGCCCGCGACCGAGCCGATCCGCATCTGGCACCTGCTGAGCCACACCTCAGGCCTGACCTACGGTTTCATGCGCAATCACCCGGTAGACGCGATCTACCGGGCGCGCGGATTCGAGTGGGGTTCGCCGCGCGGCGCCGACCTGGCCGCCATCTGTGACGAGTTCGCCTCGATGCCGTTGCTCTTCCAGCCTGGCAGCGAGTGGAGCTACTCGGTTGCGACCGACGTTCTCGGCCGGGTCGTCGAGGTCGTGTCCGGCCAGCAACTGGACGAGTTCTTCGCCAGCCGGATCTTCGGTCCGCTCGGCATGACCGACTCCGCCTTCTTCGCCGGCCCGGACGATCAGCCCCGGCTGGCCGCGCTGTACACCCGAAACCCGGAGGACGGGACTGCGACCCGGATGGATGCGATGGGCAACGCGGCCCTGAAGCAGCCGGCCTACCTGAGCGGTGGCGGCGGGCTGGTGTCCTCGGCAGGCGACTACAACCGGTTCACTCAGATGCTGCTGCACCGCCCGGACAGCCCGGCCGGCGAACTTGACGGCATCCGGCTGCTCAGCCCCCGCACCGTCGCTTACATGGCGAGCAATCATCTGCCCGGCGGCGCGGACCTGGAGACGTTCGGGCGGCCGCTGTACGCCGAGACCGTGTTCGCCGGCGTCGGTTTCGGCCTTGGTTTCGCCGTCGTCATCGACCCGCTGGCGACCAAGTCGCTCGGCTCAGCTGGCGAATTCAACTGGGGCGGGGCAGCTTCGACCACGTTCTGGGTTGACCCGGCCGAGCAAGTGACGGCGACCTTCTTCACTCAGTTGCTGCCGTCCAGCGCTTACCCGATCCGGCCGCAGCTTCGGCAGATGGTCTACCAGGCGCTGGTCAGCTGATCGCCCGAGGCGTAGTCGACCGGAGTCCGCAGCCAGGCTGCGGTGTCCGACGGCAGTTTGCCGTCGTCGAGCGGTCCGCTGGCGAGCAGCACGCTGGCATCGGGCGGAAGCGGCACCGGCGCGGGCGAGATGTTGACCAGGCAGGCGAACCGGCCCGGGCGGCTGAACGCCAGCACGCCCTCTGGCGCGGTCATCCACGTCAGCCTGTCGTCGTCGAGGTTCTCGCGCGCCGCTCGCAACTGCAGCGCGGTGCGGTACAGGGTCAGCACGGAGGCGGGGTCGCGGGCCTGCCGGGCTTCGGCTAGCTGTTGCCAGGCCGGCGGCTGCGGCAGCCATGGCGCCGCTCCGCCGACCGGGCCGAATCCGAAGCCGGGCGCGTCGCCCTGCCAGGGCAGCGGTACCCGGCAGCCGTCCCTGCCGCGAATCCGGTACCCGGTGCGCTTGAAGATCGGATCGGCAATGAGCTCATCGGGGAGATCTTCGACCTCCCACAGGCCTAGCTCCTCGCCCTGATACAGGTACGAGGTTCCGGGCAGTGCCAGCGACAGCATGACCGCGGCCCTGGCCCGCCGGGTACCGAGAGCCAGGTCCGCGGTTCCGGGATCGGGCTGCCAGTCCGTTCCCGTGCGGGCGCGCCCGTACCTGGTCAGGTGCCTGGTCACATCGTGGTTAGACAGCACCCACGGTGCGGCGGCGCCGATGCTGCCCAGCGTGTTGTCGATGACCTGACGCAGGGCGGCCGCGTCCCATGGCGCGCCGAGGAAGTCGAAGTTGAACGCCGTGTGCAGCTGATCCCCGGCCAGGTAGGGGCGGAGCCGGGTCAGCGGCTTGAGCCACATCTCGCCAACGAGAACGCGGTCCCCGGGGTAGGACTCGATCAGCTGCCGCCAGGAGCGGTAAATGTCGTGCAGCCCGTCCTGGTCTTCCCACGGCTTGCGGGCACCGGCCGGAAGCCCGGCAACGTTCGGCAGCTCCGGATCCTTGACCAGGAAGTCGGCCACATCGATGCGGAACCCGTCCGCGCCGCGGTCCAGCCAGAATCGCAGCACATCCTCGAACTCGGCCCGGACGTCAGGATTTTCCCAGTTGAGGTCCGGCTGCTCGGGCGCGTACAGGTGCATGTACCACTCGCCGGGCCTGCCGTCCGGCTCCGTGATCCGCGTCCAGGCGCCACCGCCGAACATCGACGTCCAGTCGTTGGGCGGCAGCTCGCCCGAGGCACCCCGGCCGGGGCGGAACCAGAACCTGGCCCGCTCAGCCGAGCCGCGGCTGGCCGCGAGGGCCGCGGTGAACCAGGGGTGCTGCTGCGAGCAGTGATTCGGCACCATGTCGAGGATGACCCTCAGGTGCTCGGCGTGAGCGGCCGCGATGAGCGCCTCCGCTTGCCGCAACGTGCCGAAGACCGGGTCGATATCCCGGTAGTCAGCCACGTCGTAGCCACCGTCGGCCATCGGCGAGCGGTACCAGGGATTGATCCAGATCGCGTCGACGCCCAGGTCACGCAAGTACGGCAGGCGAGCCGCCAGGCCAGCCAGGTCGCCGATGCCGTCCCCGGTGCCGTCAGCGAAGCTGCGCAGGTAGACCTGGTACACCACAGCCGTGTGGTGCCAGGCCGGTTCCCGCGGGCCGGCTGAGCTCAGCTCAGGACCCGCCGTTCCGGCGGTGGCTGTGCGGCTTGCCCGGCGCCGCGGCTGCGGATCCGGGCTGCGAGTCCCCGGTCAGGCCACCTGGCCGCGCCTCGCCGGCGAGGCGCGGCACTGCGGCAGCGCCACTGGCTGACTCGTCGGCCCGCCGCTCCTTGCGCACCTCGCGCGCCTTGTGCACGATGAGGCCGATCAGCATCAGCACTACCAGCACCGCAAGCGCGTCGCTCGCGTGGGAGAAGTTCTTCGACACCTTGCCCCAGTCGCTGCCGAACTCGTAGCCGATCACGGACAAGGCGGCTGCCCAGGCCAGGGTGCCGAGCAGGTTGAACACCTCGAACGGGACCGCAGGCACTTCCATGAATCCTGCTACCAGCCCGGTAAAGGCGCGCACGAGCGGGATGACCCTGCCGACAGCGACCGACCATGCGCCGCGCCCGGCGAAGAACCGCTCGGCTCGCTCGACATCCTTCCTGGTCATAAGCAGGTATCTGCGGTAGCGGTCGACGGTGTCGCGCCCGCCCAGCCGGCCCAGACCGTAGGCCGCGGATGACCCCGCAACTTCGGCAAGCGTGCCAATGACGATCACCAGCGCAAGGCTGAGGTGTCCCTGATAAGCCAGCACCCCGGCGTATCCGAACGTGATCTCGGACGAGATCGGGATGCAGCATGCCTGAACGAAGGCAAAGACAATCAGCGCCAGGTAGCCGTAGGACGTTAGGAAGGACGTCATGGCACAGTTTCTACAGCATCGGAGGTGGTGAGCGGGACGCCACGGCCCTGAGCGCGGCGGCGAGCCGCCGCCCGCAGCAGGCCAGCCAGCGCTGCCAGCGCCGCGATCGCGACCGCTGTCCACGGGACGAGGTCGCCAACGGAATCGAACGGTGTCTTGTATCCCGCTGGCGGCAGGTCGAGGTGAACGAGCAGCACGCCGCGGAACGCCGTCCCGGCCCAGGCCAGCGTCCGGCCGCGGGCGTCGAAGGCGGCTGAGTCGCCAGTCAGCGCCGCCTGCACGACCGGCCTGCCGGTCTCAGCGGCCCGCAGCGCGCTGAGCGCGGCGTGCTGGGCTGGCTCCCAGCTCGTCTGGAAGGTCGTGTCGGAGGTCTGGTAGATGATCACCCGCGCACCGTGATCAGCGTCCACCCTGGACATGTCGGGGAAGGCCGATTCGAAGCAGATGAGAACGCCGATAGTCAGCGGCTGGCTGTCGGGCAGCGTGACGTGCAGCACATGCGCGCCGGTGCCTGGCACCACGTTCGTAGGCGCGGCGCGGCTGATCTTGGTGAGCCAGCCGAGTGCCGAACGGAACGGGATGTACTCGCCGAACGGCACCAGCCGGGTCTTGACATAGCGGCCCTGGATACCGCTGCGGCTGATCAGCGTGGCTTGCTTCGACTGAGCTCCGGCCGCGTTCGTCGCGTCCTGGTCGACCAGGATCTCGGCTCTGGCCCTGGCCGACAGGTGCTCGATGGATGTCAGTATGGCCGGGTGGGTGGCCAGGTCGTAGCCGACGCTGCTCTCGCCCCAGACGAACAGGTCGGCCTGGCCGGCCCGGGCCGCTGTCAGCTGTTCGTCTCGCTGCACCCTGACCGCGGCGTTGCTGGTCAGGCCGGGCTGCACCAGCGCGATCGTCAGCGGCTGGCCGGCTGGCACCGGCGCGGACAGCGCGAGCGCTAGCGGTCCTGCGGCGATCGCGGCTAGCGTCCCGGCAAGACCAGCCATCCGGATGACCGGCCGCCGTGCAACCAGGGCTATCAGGACGCCGGTATTGGCTGCCACCAGGGCGAAAGTGATCAGCCAGACCCCGCCGACCGCGGCCAGTGCGAGAATGGCCGGGTGCTGCCACTGGCTGGTGCCGAGCACCGCCCAGGGGCCGCCGATGCCCTGCCAGGACCTGATCCACTCGGTGGTAAGCCAGGCGCTCGGCACGACGACAAACGCGGCCGCTGCGCGCGTCGCTGTGACCGGCGGGTGCAGGAATGACCAGGTGGCCAGCCCGACGATGCTCCACAGGCACCCGATGACGATGGCGACCAGCAGCAAGCCGGGGCCGAGATTGGGGGCGAGCCAGTACATGGCCGCCAGCAGATACCCGGCTCCATACCACCAGCCGCGGACCGCTGCCTCGCGCCGCGTCGGCGCCGCGCGCATCAGCGCAAGACCTGGCACGAGCCCGGCCCAGGCCAGGAATTCCAGGTTCGCGGCCGGGAAGGCAAGCACCGGCATAGCTCCGGTCAGCAGCGCGGCATACCGGCCAGGCTGTCGCAAGCTGCGCCAGATACCCACGTTTCCCTATTCTGCTGGTCGGGCAGGCTTCCTGCGCTTACGACGGCTTTCTATCTGCTGACCGATGACCCAGCCGAGCGTCGCGACCGTCGCCCATGCGATCAGTGCCTCGGGCCAGCCGCCCAGGTGGTCCGCCAGCGTGGTCGAGCTCCGCAGCGGTACTGTCGCCTCGATTTCCGCTCTGGTCCAGGTGCGGGTGCTGGTCAGCAGCTGACCATCCGGCGCGATGATGGCGCTGATGCCGGTGGTCGAGGCAACGACGACGGCGCGGTTGTGCTCAATCGCGCGGATCCGCGCCATGGCCAGTTGCTGCAGCGTCTCGCCGGTCTGGCCGTCGATCTCGAAGTCGGCGTCGTTGGTCTGGACCGCCAGCAGGTTCGCCCCGGCCGCGATCTCCGACGAGACCAGGCCGTCGAACCCGACCTCGTAGCAGATGACGTCGCCTAGCCGGACTTTGCCAAGACGGAACACCACCGCGCGGTGGCCAGGGGTGAAGTTGACCGGCTCCAGCGTGTCTGGCAGTGACGTGATCTTGCTGATCAGGCTGCGGAACGGCATCACTTCGCCGAACGGGACCAGGCGGCGCTTGAGGTAGGCGGCCACCGGTCCCTTGCCGGGCAGCCAGAGCTGGCCAGCGTTCCTGACGGGATCCTGCAGCACGGCACCGACCAGGACAGGCCGGTCGATGGCCGCCACCGCCGTGGCGATCGTGTTGAAGATGAACGGGTCGAGGTCGGGATCCAGGTCGGTGGAGTTCTCCGGCCAGATCACGACATCGGGCGCTCGCGCGGCGCCGCTGCGCACCCTCGCCGCCAGTTGTTCGGTCGCGGCGGCGTGGTTCTGGGTGACGGTCGCGGCCCGCCACAGGTCCGGGAGGTTCTGGGCGTGCGGAACATTTCCCTGGATGGCTGCGACCGTCGCAGTCGGCTCACCCGGAGTTGCCTGGTCCGCCGGCAGCAGGGCACCCGAGCAGGCCAGCGCCGCGCTGGCTGCGAGCGCCACGGCTGGCCAGAGCCTGACCCTGGCCCAGGACCGGCCGGGCAGCCTGGCTGACGAGGCGCCGATCAGCAGCCAGGCCAGGCACCCGCCGGTGAGCGCTACCAGGAAGCTCAGGAACGGCGGTCCGGCGATGGCGACCCAGCGCACGGTGGGCGCGGTCGCCTGGCTCATCACCAGCCGTCCCCACGGGAATCCGCCCCAGGGCCACCGGTCGCGGACGGCCTCTGCTGCTACCCACCAGCCAGCCACCGCCACTGGCCAGGCTCGCAGCCGCAGGAGGAGCCAGAGCCCCGCAGCAAGGACCGCGAAGATCACCGCTTCGGCGACGGCCAGCGCAGTCCAGACATACCAGGCGACGTTCACCAGCCAGGACAGCAGCGGGAAGAAGAAGGCCAGGCCGAATACCAGGCTGGCGGCCAGCGCAACCCTGGCCCGCTGCTGCCACAGCGCCACGGTGAGCAAGGCAGGGCCGACAGCCGCCAGCGGCCAGATCCCGGCTGGCGGGAACGCGGCGGCGAGCGTGAGGCCGCCAGCCAGCCCGGTCAGCAGCGCGAGCGATGCCCTCAGGTGCGAGCCTGGTCCCGGCCGCGCGGCAGCCACAGCCGTCGAGACGGCCGGGCCTGAGCTCAGCAGCCGCACAGTTCCTCCGCCGGCCAGCGCTGTCTTTGGACTAGCACCGTGTCTGAACTAGCACCGTGTCTGGACCAGCACGGTTGTTCCGGTGCCTGCGAGCGTAGCCGGGCAGCGCGCGTCACAGCACCGGCGGAGGCAGCCGGCAGGGCGCTGCCGCCAGCTGCCGAGATGGCCTGGCTAGCCCGCTTTGGCCTCGCTACCTGGGCGATGAACGGTTAGGCTCGGCCCGCAATTGCGTTCAAGACGTCCGGCGCGACTGGACGGCATCCTGAGAACACGACCGAACCGGACGAGCCAGCACGGCCGCGTAGCGGCAGATGTCTCGCGCAGGCTAAGCGGTCCAGATGAAGGAGGGCTTGGTGAGCCGCCGCGGCTGGTGGTTGTTCGCAGCGATGAGCGTGATCTGGGGCATTCCCTATCTGCTGATCAAGGTTGCCGTCGGCGGAGTGTCGCCGCCGGTGCTAGTTCTTGCCCGGGTCTCGATCGGTGCCGCGCTCCTGCTGCCGATCGCGATCCGGCGGCGGGAACTCGCGCCGCTGCTGTCGCGCTGGCGCTGGGTGGCGCTGTTCGCGGTGGTGGAGATCATCACGCCTTGGTTGCTGCTATCCGAAGCGGAGACGCGGCTATCCAGCTCGCTCAGCGGACTGCTGATTGCGTCGGTGCCGATCCTGGTCGCGGTGATCGGGCGGGCTACTGGCGGCCAGGACCGGCTGACCGCAGTCAGATGGGCCGGCCTGCTGGTTGGCCTGGCCGGTGTCGGGTTGCTCGTAGCCGGCGGCGGTACGCACGGGCACCTGACCCAGGTCGCGGAAGTGCTGCTCGTCGCGGTGTGCTACGCGATCGGGCCGTTGATCGTCGCTCGCAAGCTCAGCGACCTGCCGTCGCTCGGCGTGACTGCGGCCAGCCTTGGCTTCGCCACCGTCGTCTACGCACCTATCGCGGCGTTCACCTGGCCGTCAGCTGTGCCCGCTGCCAAGGTGCTCGCGGCGCTGGCTGGCCTCGCGGTGGTCTGCACTGCGCTGGCGTTCCTGGGTTTCTTCGCGCTGATCGCCGAGGCCGGCCCAGCCCGCGCCACGGTCATCACCTACGTCAACCCGGCGGTCGCGGTAGCGCTCGGCGTGCTGGTTCTGGGCGAGCGGCTGACCGTCACCATGGGCGTCGCGTTCGTGGCCATCCTTGGCGGGTCGGTGCTGGCAACCAGGACCAGCCGGCCGGCCGCGGAGGCCGCCGGTACAGCCGGGGAGAGTGAGGCTAGCCCCGAACAGGTGCCCGCCGGCGGGTTATCGAAGCGCGCGCCGGTAGCCACCCGACTAGACTCGCGCGGGTGATCGACCTCAAGGCCGCCAGGCAAGATCCGGATGCTTACCGTGCCGCCCTGGCCAGGCGCGGCGCGGCCACTGACTTTGACGCGCTGCTCGCCGCAGACGCCAGCTGGCGGTCGCTTACCGAGCGGGCCGAAGCGCTGCGTGCGGCGCAGCGAAGCTCGTCCAGGGGCAAGCCGACACCCGAGCAGATCGAGCAACTCCGGGCACTCAAGGAGGAACTCGACGCTGCCCAGGAGGAGCTGTCCGCTGCCGCCTCGCGGCGCGACCAGCTGCTAGCCCAGATCCCGAACCTGCCTGATCCGACCGCCGCTGACGGCATGGACGAAGAAGACGCGCAGCTCGTCAGGACCTGGGGCGAGCTGCCGGACTTCAAGTTCGAGCCGAAGGATTCCACTGAGCTCGCCTCGGCTAGGGGCTGGATTGACATGGCCCGCGGTGCGCGGCTGAGCGGGTCCCGGTTCGCCTACCGGATCGGGGATGTCGCGCTCACCGAGATGGCGCTGTACCGGTATGTCATTGACAAGCTGACCAGCCGCGGCTTCCTGCTCGTGCTGCCGCCGATCCTGGTGAACGAGCGGGCGATGTACGGCACCGGGTTCCTGCCCACCGAGGAGTCGAACCTCTATCACCTGGAGCACGACGATCTCTACCTGACCGGCACCTCAGAGGTCGCGCTGGCCGGCATTCACGCCGACGAGCGGCTCGAGGAAGCGGATCTGCCGGCCAAGTACACCGCGTTCACCACGAACTTCCGCCGGGAAGCAGGCGCCGCGGGCAAGGACACCAAGGGCATGTTCCGGGTGCACCAGTTCGACAAGGTGGAGATGTTCGTTTACAGCCGCCCTGAGGCATCGCGCGAGATCCACGACGAGCTACTCGCGACTGAAGAGGAGATCGCACAGGAGCTGAGCCTGCCGTACCGGGTGATGAACATCGCCGTCGGCGATCTCGGTGCGCCCGCGGCGAAGAAGTACGACATCGAGGCGTGGTTCCCGGTCCAGCAGCGATACCGCGAGATCACGTCGTGCTCGAACACGACCGACTACCAGGCCCGGCGACTTAACATCCGCTTCCGCCGGGACGGCAAGCTGGAATATGTGCACACGCTCAACGGCACCGGCGCGACCGCGCGCGCGCTGCTGTCGATCATGGAGAACTTCCAGGACGAGAACGGCACGGTGACGGTGCCCGGGGTGCTGAACCGGTTCGGCGCGCCACCGACGATTGGCGCGCCGCCGGTCGGCTAAGGCTGTCAACGTTGCCGGAACCGCGTCGGCGGGACCGGCGCCGATCCAGGCGGCGACACCCTAGCGGTTTCCTGGCCGCAAAGCTCTTATTTCGGGCGCTAGAAACGAGGAAACCACTAGGGTGCTGGTCTTGAGTCGTCCGATCGGGCGCGCCGCGGCTTAGCGCGGACGACTAGGTCAGCCTCGCGGTCCGCTCCGGCGTCGCCAGCCAGCCTGAAGGCGCGCGGCCATGTTGCTGCCGGGGCTGCAGCCGGAACCGCCAGTTCCACCGGAACCGCCCGAGCCGCCGGTGCCACCTGATCCGCCGGTGCCACCTGATCCGCCGGTGCCACCTGATCCGCCGGTGCCACCTGATCCGCCGGTGCCGCCAGCTCCTCCGGAACCTCCTGAGCCGCCCGAGCCGCCGGTGCCGCCTGAACCGCCCGTTGCGCTGCCGGACAACCTGGTCAGCAGCGCCGAACCGATCGGCACGCCGAGTCCGGAGCACGCATCCCAGCCTGGCCCTGCTGAATAGGCGCCGTTATTGCCGCTGGTGATGTCACGCAGCCCGGCCACCGGCTGGCCCGGCTCGATGCCGGCGTACAGAGCCGGCTGCATCAGACCGAGAGTCTTTCCGAGCGACTGCACCAGCCGGGCCGTCAGCGCAGCCCACAGCGGAGCTACTGCGCTGGTGCCGCCGATCACGGTCTGCTGCCCGTCAACCAGCACCTGGTAGCCGGTTGCCGGGTCGGCGTTGCCGGCCACGTCCGGCACGCCGCGGCCTGGCTTGCCAGCCGGGCTGGCCGGCACGCCAGCGGTCGCCTGCCAGGTCGGCAGACCGAACGTCTGACTGACGCCGCCGCCTGTCGCACCGCCCTGGCTGCCGTCGTTCCAGACGGTTTCCGAGGTTATGGCGCCGGTCGCCGGGTCCGCTTGCAGGCTCGTGCCCCCGCAGGCCAGCGCGTGCGGGCTGGAGGCGGGGAAGTCGGTATGCGGCTGACCGTCGCTCGCCCCGTCGCCGCTTCCGTTGTCACCGGCTGCTGCGGTCACCGTGACGCCGAGCGACACGCCGTCCGCGATGGCCTCGTCCAGAGCCGTCATCGACTGGGCTGTCCAGGAGCTCTCCGGCCCGCCCCAGCTGATGCTCACTGCGGCCGGAGTGGGCTCGGCCTGCACCGCGTTGGTGACCGCGTCCACGAAGCCCTGATCGGTGTTCGGGGCGAAGTAGACAAGCTGCTTAGCCCCCGGAGCGACGGAGCCCACGACCTCGATGTCGAGCAGGACTTCGCCGTCGGCGCCGTTCGGCGCCTGATCCGGGACGTTGCTGGCGCCGTCTACGCCGACGGCAGTGACGGACGGCACCGGGATGCCCAGGCTGCCGAAGTAGCTGTCCAGGTCGGCCGTGGAGAAGCCGCCGCCAAGCTCGATGATCCCGATGTTCTGCCCGCTTCCGTCGGTGCCGGCCGGGAACTGGTAGATACCAGCGACTTGCGGCGGCGTGTAAGACACCTGGGCGGCTTCGGGTTTCGCGAGCCGGAAATGCGGGCTGGCCTGGGGCCGGGTGTCGAAACCGAGCACTGCGACGATGACGCCGTCCAGATCCGCGGGGATCTGCAGGCTGCCGCTGCGGTAGCGGTGGGTGACGAGTTCCCCGTGCGGGCCAGGGCTGGACACCATGCTGAGCTCGGTGCCGAAGGCCTGAGCCAATGCTCCGGCCGGCCCGCTGACGGTGAGCCTGCGAGATCCCGGATCCCGCGCAGTCACCTGAATGGCGGGCTCGTGGCTGGTGAGGACGCTGGCGATCAGCTCATGATCGGCGGGATCAGAACCGTAGCGGCTGCGCAACTCGGTGCGGGACAGCCGGACTGGCGCCCCGTCGGCATCGCGGGGCAGGTTCGCGGCGCGCCGCGTCACCACGGTCAGCTCAATGCGCTCTTGCGGGTCTACAGGGCCAGCCGGAACGGCACCGGGGAGTGGTTCACGATGGCTTCCGGCCAGCGGGACTAACGAGCTTGAGGTCATTCGGGTCGGCCTTTCTCTCGGGCAGCGCGGTCGGTGGCCGGTGCTGGACCCCTAGGTCCGGCCGCTGCTGACTGACGGCGCACGTCCGTTGCCACACAGTAAACCGCGCAGTGACCCGGCAGACAGTGTCAGCAGCTTATTCGCGTGTCACGGGCCGACCGGGCCCGGCTCGTCGCGCCGGTCGGCGATCTGCAGGATCGCGCCCCAGTGGCGACGGACCTTACCGTCCGGCCGCGCCGCCAGGCGGCGGCGCACCTCGCCGTAGAGGCGGTCGCGCTGCCAGCCAGCCATGTCAATGTGGCTCGAGAACGTCTCAAGCAGGCTGATGTACTCCTCGGCGGTGTAGCTGATCTCCCAGTCGAAATGGCGGATCAAGGTGACCGCGAACAGACCGCTGCCCTCGATCGCGGCCCGGTCATCGGGCTGCTCGCCGGGCGCGAAGTACCAGGTGCCGGCCGGCATGCCTTCGCCGATCTCGTCGTAGACCTCCTGGAGGTCGTGGAAGAACCTGTCGCCACCGGCCGGAAAGACGTGATCGGTCCGCCAGATGGCCAGGTGGCCGCCGGGCCGCAGCAAGCACCAGGCGAGCTGGTATCCGACGGCGGGATCGATCCAGTGCCAGGCAGTCGCCGCGAAGACGAGGTCGAAGCGCTCGGACGGGAATGGCTGCCAGTCCTCGAATGCGCGCTCGACGACCTGCACGTGCGGGTAGCGAGCCAGGTTGCTGCGTGCGGTCGCGGCCAGCCGCGGCCCGGGTTCCAGGCAGGTGATGGCGAAGCCGCGGTCGGCAAGGGGGACAGTCGCCTTGCCCGTGGCGCAGCCCACCTCGAGCAGCCGGTCACCGGACTGCAGCCCGGTAGCCGCGATCAGCTCGGCATAGAGCTCGTCGGGGTAAGCGGGCCTCGCCTGGTGGTAGCGATCTGCGACCGTGTCGAAGGTGGCCTTGAGCCGGTCCCGATCCTGCCTGGCGTGGTCAGCCATGCCTCGCTACCTACCGCCAGAGCTACTAGCCACGGACGGGCTCAGCAGGCACTGAGGCCGGCCGGCCGAGACCCAGGCGCGCGACCGCCGCGTCCAGCACGAGCGCGATCGTGAGCGTGACGCCGATGCCGACCGCTGCGCCGGCGATCGTGTCAGTGACGTAGTGGAACCTGGCCGCGACGAGGCCGAGAGCCACGATCACGCCGAGGCCCGCTGACGCTGCCGCGAGGACGATGCGCATCGAGGCCGGGGCTCTGGTGGCCCGCGGGTCGATCAACAGCACCGCGACACACGTGATCAGCGCGAACGTCGCTGTCGCGTGCCCGCTCGGGAAGCTCAGGAAGTCGATATAAATCCGGTGGACGACATGCTTGAGCAATTCCGTGAAGCCTGCTGCTACCGGGACGGCGAGCACCACCATGATCGCGCCGGCGTACCGGCGCAAAGCCAGGCAGCAGTAGCACAGCACGGCTGTGAGCAGTGTTATCGGGACGGTGTCGCCCAGGACGACCAGCGGGTCGAGCCCGACCCGGTGCGGCCACACCAGGCGGAACACTGCTTTGTCGAGTGCGTCGGGAGTGCTGCCGTGGTAGAAAACCGCGCTGAGCACGCCGAGCGTAATGACGCACGCCACAGCCGTGGCGATCGCGGCAAGCCGGAATCGCGGCGGTATCAGGCAGTGCCAGGGGTCCGGCTGTTCTGGGCCGGGCTGAGCAGGCCCG
>DATJNX010000067.1:0-41359 GCA_035507615.1 Streptosporangiaceae bacterium | reverse complement strand
GCCAGCGACGCCTTCATCGCGCCCGCCAGCTTGGCCAGCAGCACCTCGCGCGACTCGAGATCAGCAAGCTTGACGATCTCGTCCGGCCGCAGTGGCTTGCCGTCCAGCACGCCGCCCTTGATCACCAGCAGCGGGTTCGCCTTGGAGAAGTCGCGCAGGCCCCTTGCCGCCTCGACAACGTCGCCCTGCACGAATGCGATAGCCGACGGGCCGCTAAGCAGATCCGTCAGCTCAGTGGTGACGCCAGCTTCGGTTGCTGCGATCTTGGTGAGCGTGTTCTTGACGATCGAGAACGTCGCGTTCTCGCCCAGCGTCTGACGCAGTTCGCTCAGCTGCGCCACAGTCAGACCGCGGTACTCGGTCAGCACCGCGCCGGACGAGCTCTGGAACCGCTCGGTCAGCTCGGCGACCGCGGTCACCTTTTCCGCCCTCGCCACGGGCCTCCCTTCTCGTCCGCGCCCGGCCGCAGTGCGGCGGGCCCGGCTCAGTCCGGTGTCGGCGAAGCCCGGGAAACACGAACGCCCCGTACGCAGGGCGCACGGGGCGTGACCAGCAACGGACGTCAAATCTGTCCTCTGGTCCAGCTCGGTCGCCTGCGCGGGCCGCCCGCAAGCGGGCCTTCGGTCACCGCGCTTGGCGCACGGCAACAGCCGACGGTCTTTGGCAGGAATACAGGTTACGCGGCCCCGACCTTGCCGGCCAAATCAGCACCGGCGCCGGCACCCGAGAGCGACGACGTCAGACCGATGCTGGCTCGTCGAACTCGGCCGCCAGGCCCCTGGTCATTGCGGGGTCGACCTGAACGCCGGGGCCCATCGTTGTGGTGATCGCAACCTTCTTGACGTACTTGCCCTTGGCCGCGGCCGGCTTGAGCCGGATGACCTCGTCAAGCGCGGCAGCGTAGTTCTCGACCAGCGCGCGATCCGGGAACGACGTCTTCCCGATGATCAGGTGCAGGTTGCTGTTCTTGTCGACGCGGAACTCGATCTTGCCGCCCTTGATGTCGGTCACGGCCTTGCCGACGTCCATCGTCACGGTGCCGGTCTTCGGGTTCGGCATCAGGCTGCGCGGTCCGAGAATCCGGCCGAGGCGGCCGACCTTTCCCATCAGGTCCGGCGTCGCGACGACGGCGTCGAAGTCCAGGAAACCGCCCTGAACCCGCTCGATCAGCTCGTCCGAGCCGACATAGTCAGCCCCAGCGGCCTTGGCCTCCTCGGCGCGATCGCCGGTGGCGAAGACCAGGACCCGGGCCGTCTTGCCGGTGCCGTGCGGCAGGTTTACCGTGCCGCGGACCATCTGGTCGGCCTTGCGGGGGTCGACGCCAAGCCGGAACGCGGCCTCGACGGTGGCGTCGAACTTAGTCGTGGAAGTTTCCTTGGCGAGAGCGACTGCCTCGGCCGGCGTGTAGAGCCGGCTCGGGTCGACGCGCTCCTCTGCCGCGCGGTATGCCTTGCTGCGCTTCATAGCTTCTCCTGAATCTTGCGGAGGTCGTGGTCAGCGGGCCAGCGCCTGGCCCTGCCACAATCCGTGCCTTCTCGGCACGGACGTCATCACTAAATTATCAACTAGCACGGAAACGGGGCCGCCTCAGTCCGCAGCGGCCCGTCAGCGCGCAGCCCAGGGACTTAACCCTCGACCTTGATGCCCATCGATCGCGCCGTGCCAGCGATGATCTTCTCAGCTGCCTCGACTGACCTCGCGTTCAGGTCTGGCATCTTGACCTGGGCAATCTCCCTGACCTGCGCCTGGGTCACAGAGCCGACCTTGGTCTTGTGCGGCTCGCCGCTGCCCTTCTGCACGCCAGCTGCCTTCTTGATCAGCTCGGGTGCCGGAGGCGTCTTGGTGACGAAGCTGAACGACCGGTCCTCGTAGATCGTGATCTCGACCGGAATGACGTTGCCTCGCTGGCTCTCCGTCGCAGCGTTGTACTGCTTGACGAAGTCCATGATGTTGACGCCGTGCGGGCCCAGCGCGGTACCGACCGGCGGCGCCGGCGTCGCGGCACCCGCGTTCAGCTGCACCTTGACGATCGCAGCGATCTTCTTCTTCCTCGGGGCCATCTGCGGTCCTTACCTCACTGTTGTCGTAAATCCTGGCGTGCCGGGCTGGGTCTTGATGCTTGGTCTTGAGGCTGGCGGTGTCGTGGTCTAGATCTTGGTGACCTGGTCGAAGGAAAGCTCGACCGGCGTCTCCCGGCCGAAGATCGACACGAGTACCTTCAGCTTCTGAGTGTCCGGGTTGATCTCGTTCACGGTGGCCGGCAGCGTCGCGAACGGCCCGTCCATCACGGTAACCGACTGGCCGATTTCGAAGTCCACCGCCGCCGCGCGAATCGCCTCGGCCTTCTTCGCGACCTTCTCCTCCGGCACTGGCGCCAGCAAGTTGGCAACCTCGTCCAGGCTCAGCGGCGACGGGCGGCTCGACAGGCCGACGAAGCCAGTCACGCCCGGCGTGTTGCGGACGGCTGCCCACGACTCGTCGGTCAGGTCCATGCGCACCAGGATGTAGCCGGGCAGCACCTTCTCCTGGACCTGCTGGCGCTTGCCGGACTTGATCTCCACGACCTCGTGCGTGGGCACCTCGATCTGGAAGATGTAGTCCTCCATGTTGAGGGACTGCGTCCGGCTCTCCAGGTTGGTTCGCACCCGGTTCTCGTACCCCGCGTAGGAGTGCACGACGTACCAGTCTCCCGGCAGTGTGCGCAGCTCAGCCTTGAACAGCTGAACAGGGTCGTCCCCGTCCGGGGCGGCAGCCCCGTTGGCGCTGCCTGCCTCGCTTACCTCGCCAGCCTCATCCGCTCCCGCGGACGGCAGCACGTCGGCGATGCTGAATTCAGGTGCACTGCCGGCCTGCTCGTCAGCCGTCAGTTCACTGGCCGTCGGTTCATCTGCCGCCGGCTCGTCTGCCGGCGAGCCGCCGAGCGGCCATTCGGACTCGGACACGATTCTCTATCTCCCCTGCGCTCTCGCTGCGCTCCTGGCTGAACCTCTGCGCCACCTGGCTCCACTGCCGCGACGCATGCCGGACCACTATGATCATGCTGCCACGCTCAGTACGCGGCCCGGTACCCAGCCGCCGGAACCTCAGGTGAAGAGGGCGAGTACCAGCCTGGTGAAGGCATAGTCCAGGCCGCTCACGATCCCGACCATGATCAGGATGAAGATCAGGGCGACCGTCGTGTAGGTCACCAGCTCCTTACGCGTCGGCCAGACCACCTTGCGAAGCTCGTCCCGCACCTCCGAGACGAACTCGGCCGGGCTGGTCCGGTCTTGTTTCGCCGGGCGGTTCGGCTTCGCGGCCCTTTCCGGGGCCGGGCCACGTGTCTGAGTCGCCATGTCCTCACCTGAGCAACGATTCCTGTCGGCTGACGCCGCCATTTGTCCGCAGCATGCACGGACCGTACTCGCAGGGCAGGAGGGACTCGAACCCCCAACCGCCGGTTTTGGAGACCGGAACTCTAGCCAATTGAGCTACTGCCCTGTGACGGCTCGCGCGGGCATGCACGCGCCACTGGCGGACCACCACCAGATCCTGAAGTGTACGTGGCCAGCGGCCTACAGTCGAACCGCGCAGTTGAGCAGCGGCCTGCTGCTCCCGGCCGCTGCCTGCCGCGCCGGAGCACGCTCACGTGCCGTCACAGGGAGCGAACGCTCCGAGCGGAACCCGCCGGTCGAGCACCGGCCGGCTCAGCCGGGGTGGGAGCATAGATCACATGGCTCACGCATCGGCAAGAATCTCCGCCCGCATCGCCGCAATCTCCGAATCCGCCACGCTCGCCGTGGACGCCAAGGCGAAGGCGCTGAAGGCTGCTGGCCGCCCGGTCATCGGTTTCGGCGCGGGAGAACCTGACTTCCCGACTCCCGATTACATCGTCGAGGCAGCGCAGCGTGCCTGCGCCGAGCCGAAGTTCCACAAGTACACGCCCGCAGCGGGACTGCCCGAGCTCCGTGAGGCGATCGCGGCCAAGACAGCTCGTGACTCCGGTCTCGTGGTGTCCGCCAGCCAGGTGCTCGTGACCAACGGCGGCAAGCACGCGGTGTACCAGACGTTCGCCACCTTGCTCGACCCGGGTGACGAAGTCCTGCTGCCAACCCCGTACTGGACCAGCTATCCGGAGTCAATTGCCCTCGCAGGGGGCGTTCCGGTCCTCGTGCATACCGACGAGACGAGCGGTTACCTGGTCAGCCTCGAGCAGCTCGAAGCTCACCTGACAGACCGCACCAAGCTGCTGCTGTTCGTGTCACCCTCAAACCCGACCGGTGCGGTCTACCCGCCCGAGCAGATAGCCGAGATCGGCAGGTGGGCGGCCGAGCGCGGGATCTGGGTTGTGACCGATGAGATCTACGAGCATCTCGTTTACGGCGATGCGCGCTTCGTGTCGATGCCCGTGATGGCTCCGGAAATCGCTGACCGCTGCGTCGTGCTGAACGGCGTCGCCAAGACGTACGCGATGACCGGGTGGCGAGTGGGCTGGATGGCCGGCCCGGCCGACGTCATCAAGGCCGCGATCAACCTGCAGTCGCATGCCACCTCGAACGTCTGCAACGTCGCGCAGGCGGCGGCTCTGACTGCTGTGTCCGGCGACCTGTCCGCGGTGGCGATGATGCGCTCGGCATTCGACCGGCGGCGGCAGGTCATGACCGCGATGCTCAACGACGTGCCTGGCGTTGTCTGCCCGCTGCCCGAGGGCGCGTTCTACTGCTATCCGTCCGTCAAGGGCGTCCTCGGCAAGCAGATCGCCGGCCAGCGGCCCACGACCTCCGGCCAGCTCGCGGAGCTGCTGCTCGACGAGGCAGACGTCGCGGTCGTGCCGGGCGAGGCCTTCGGCACCGACGGCTACTTCCGGCTGTCCTGCGCCCTCGGCGACGAGGACCTGGAGGAAGGCGTTTCCCGGCTGGCGAAACTGCTGAGCACCGCCCACTAGCTGAGCACGCGGGCTGAGTTCCGCGCGCGCTGAGCACTGAGGTTGGTTGGCGAAGCCGGCGCCAGGCGCGCGGCTGGCAGACTTGCCAGATGCCCCGGCCGATTGCTGCGCTGCCGAAGGCGCACCTGCACCTGCACTTCACCGGATCGATGCGGCATGCCACCCTCGTCGAGCTGGCCGCAGAACACGGCGTGCACCTGCCCGACGCCCTCGTCGAGGAATGGCCGCCGCGGCTCAGCGCGGCCGACGAGCGCGGCTGGTTCCGGTTCCAGCGGCTCTATGACATCGCCAGGTCGGTCGTCAGGACCGAGGCTGACGTCCGGCGGCTGATATCTGAGGCTGCGGCGGACGAGCGCGCCGACGGTTCGGGCTGGCTCGAGCTGCAGATAGACCCGTCGGGTTACGCCGCCAGGTTCGGCGGCCTGACCCCGATGCTGGAACTCGTCCTCGACGCAGCGGCGGAAGCGGCCCGGCACGCGGGCGTCGGCATCGGGATCATCGTCGCAGCCAACCGCACCAGGCACCCGCTGGACGCGCGAACCCTGGCCCGGCTCGCGGCCAGCTACGCCGGCCGCGGGGTGATCGGATTCGGCCTCAGTAACGACGAGCGTCGCGGCACGGTCGCCGACTTCGCTCCGGCCTTCCGGATCGCGGCGCGGGCCGGCCTGCGTTCGGTGCCGCACGGCGGCGAGCTAGCCGGACCGGCAAGCGTGCGTGCCTGCCTGGAGGAGCTGCACGCTGATCGCATCGGGCACGGAGTGTCGGCGGCCGGCGATCCGGAACTGCTGCGCAAGCTCGCCGCCAGCCAGACCACGCTGGAGGTGTGCCCCACCTCGAACGTGGCTCTCGGCGTGGCCGCCACCGCACGCGACGTGCCGTTGCTGCGGCTGCTCGAGGCCGAGGTCCAGGTAGCGCTGGCCGCCGACGACCCGCTGCTGTTCGGTCCGCGCCTGGCCGCGCAGTATGAACTGGCGCGCACCGTGCACGAGCTGTCCGACGACGACCTGGCCAGGCTCGCGCGGATGTCCGTGCTCGGCTCGGCTGCCCCGCAGGTCCTCAAGACCCGGCTACTTGCCGGCATCGCCGACTGGCTGGCCAGCTCGCCGGATTCCGCAGAGCCGGACCGTGGCTTGCTCGCGACTGACAGGTCACCTGCCGGCTAGCAGGTTCTTCCTGAACGGCCGACGCCCGTGCCGCACTCCGCCCGATCAGAGCTCGACGCCCACCAGGACCGGCTCGTTCGCCAGCACCACGCCGAAGCGAGCGAGTACGCCAGCCTTGATCTCCCTCGCGAGCCTGATCAGGCTCGCTGTGCTGGCGTGACCCGGATTGGTCAGCGCCAGCGCGTGCTTGGTCGAGATCCGGGCGCCGCCCGGATCACCGGGCAGCTGCCAGCCCTTGCTGAATCCGGCTTGCTCGATGAGCCACGCCGCCGACAGCTTGACCTCTCCGTCAGCAGCCGGCCAGTGCGGCACAGCTGGTCCCGGGACCGCTCCGCTGCTGCCCGGTCCGCCGGCGCCCGGTCCAAGGCTGTTTCGTCCATTGCCAGCTGCCAGTCGCGCAACCAGCTCCTCGTACTCCGCCGCGCTGACGACAGGGTTGGTAAAGAACGAGCCGGCACTCCGGGTATCGGGGTCGGCCTGGCTGAGCACCATCCCCTTGCCCCGGCGCAGCTCCAGCACGGCCTCGCGGGCAGCGATAGCCGGTACCCGGTCGCCTTCGCTAACCCCGAGCACCCGGCTCAGCTCGCCGTAGCGGACCGGCGCCGACAACGAACTGGACGGCAGCCGGAACGTCACCGCGAGTATCACGAACCGGCCCGTCGCCGCTGCCGCGTTCAGCGCCCCGCCGCGCCCCGCCGACGCCGCCTGCCGCTTGAACATGCTGGTCCGGTAGCCGAAGGCGCAGTCGGCAGCGGCGATCTGGACGACCTGGTCACTGAGGCGGTCGTAGACCCGCACCCGGCTGATCGTGTCGGCGACGTCCTGGCCATAGGCATTGACGTTCTGGATCGGCGTGGCGCCGGCCCGGCCCGGAATGCCGGACAGGCACTCCACGCCGGACAGGCCCTCAGCGAGGCAGCCCTGCACGAACTCATCCCAGTCATGCCCGGCCGCCACCGTCACGTCGACCGCGTCGCCGTCGCCGTCGCGGGCGAACCGGGCACCCCGCTCACCCGCGAGCACGACCAGGCCAGGGAAGCCCTCGTCGGCGACGACCAGATTGCTGCCGCCGCCGAGGACGAGCACCGGCTCAGTTTCGGCGTCCGCCGCCCGGACCGCGGCGATGAGCTCGTCCTCGCTGCCCGCATCGACGAACCGCTCAGCCGGGCCACCGAGCCGGAGAGTCGTGTAGTCGGCTAGCCGGACTTGCTCGGTAGTTATCACGACGGCAATCTCCACGACGGAAACGGGGCTCTGGCGGCCCGGTGTGCTGACCCAGCAGCCCGGGATCGGGGGCTGGCCGGACCTTGCGGGTGCTAGTCAAGCATGCCGCACACGGCCGTGAGGGAAGCACAGCCGTCAGGGAAGCACAGCCGTCAGGGAAGCACGGGCAGCGGCCGGGCAGCCTCGCTACGTGCGGCGCCCGGCCGCTACTCGGTAACCCCGCAGCCTGCGGTCTAGGCGAAAGCCGCGACCCCGCGCAGGTCTTCGGAATCCAGTACTTCGGCGAGATCGTCCTCCGGCAGCGCAGTCTGCCGAAGGGCACTCTGCGCAGGGGCAGTCCGCGGCAGGCAGCGCTCGTAAGCCGCTGCCGTCTCGCTGCCGATCCGGTCGATGGAATACCGCGACCGGGCCCGGTCACCCGCGGCGATGCCGTAGGCCTGCAGCATGGCCGGCTGTGCCAGCAACGAGCGCAGTCGCTGCACCAGCATGGCGGGGTGGTCCGGGGCGATCAGCAGGCCAGTAATCCGGTCGATCACTGCGTCCCGCTGCCCGCCGACAGCTGAGGCGACGGCCGGCAGACCGCAGGACATCGCCCGGATAGCGGCAAGACCCGCAGGGTCGTAGCTTGTCGCGCTGACCATCACATCGGCCGAGCACAGCCGGGCCGGAAGATCAGCATCGGCCACCTCGCCGGCAAACGTGACCCGGCTCCGGACGCGAAGTTCGGTGGCAAGCTGAGCAACCTCGCGGAACGGCCCGGATCTCGGCAGGTGCTTAGCGTCCGGGCCGCCGATGATCGTCAGCTCAGCACCTGGCAGCTGGGTGAGTGCCCGGATCACGGCGCCCAGGCCGCGTGCCTGGTCATCGGCGAAGGCCAGCAGCCTGGGCTTGCCGTTGGCCTTGGCCCGCACGTCATCCGGCTTGAACTGCGCGGTGTCGACACCAGCCGGAATCACCCGGATAGCCGACTTCGGCACGCCGAGCCTGGCCAGCTCGGTTGCCTCTTCCTCCGATGTGGCTAGCACAGCGGCTACCGTGCGGCCGAGCGAAGCCTCGAGCCGCACCCGCGCGCCGGACACCTCTGCGCCCGTCTGCCGCCGCTCGATCGAGCCTAGTGACTCGAAGGTCTGCACGACCGGGATGCTGCTGCCCCGGACGGCGCCGAGAGCAGCCAGGCCAGCGCTCCAGGAGAAGGCGTGCACTACATCCGGCGGCTTGATCCGCCAGCGATCGGCCAGACCTGCGGCTACCTCGGGCATGTACCTGGCAGCCGCCTCAGGGCTAAGCGCTCTGGCGGGCCCGGCCTTGATGTGCTCGACGGATACCCCGGCGCCGAGGATCGCAGTACCCGGCACGGCCGGATCCTGCCGCCGCGCGTACAAAGTGACGCGGTGCCCGTGCTGAGCTAGCGCGCGGGCGAGCACAGCTGGCCTAAGCAGTTGTCCCTGGCCACCGCAGGCAGCGCCGGTAATGGGGCTGTGCGCGGTAATCATTGCGATCCGCATTGAAGGGCCTCCTGGAAAATGTCGCTTGGATCACAGCGAGCACCAGGGGCCAGACATAGAAAAGGCACGCCCTCGTGCTGCACCGTGAAGTGCAGACGCCATTGCTGGCGTAAAGGCGTGCCTGCTTCGTAGACACCGCTGTCTCACAATATGCCCAGCGGCGCCCGCGCACAAACCCCGGCGCGTGCGCCGCTACCGGCAAGATCGTGTCATTCTTCGATGAACTGCTCGATGGTGTCGCTCTCCACCGGCGCGTTCTCGCTGCTCATGCTCTCGTCGCGGCCCTGCGTAATGAGGCCGCCGGGGACCAGCAACCTGGAGAAATGCTGCTGTCTGACGTCTATCTCCTTGCGCTGGCTGCCGCCGGTGTTCAGTACCAGCCGGCGGCGGAGCCAGCCGTAGCTGCGGCGGGGGGCGACCGAGCCGGCGATGCCGGTCACCATCAGCACCCATCCGGCCGCATGGAAGTTAAAGAAAGATGGTTCGGCGGTCACGGCGAAGGCAAAGATGGCGCCGATCGCCGCTACCGTGAGGGCCGTCGCGGTCTTCACCGGCGCCTTCCCTTCGCTAAGGTGTCCCTACGGGCGGATGCGTTCATGCGGGCACCGCCTCGACTAGGTGCGCTCGCAGGTAGGACAGCGCCTCAGCGAGCAGCCTGGACACATGCATCTGGGAGATGCCGAGCTGCTCACCGATTTCAGACTGAGTCATGTTCCCGTAGAAGCGCATGAGCAGCAGCTGCTGCTCCCGATCGGGAAGCTCGCTCCAGTGGGTCCAGACCGCCTGCATGTCGATCACATGCTCAAGCTCGGGGTCTTCGTCGCCGAGCAGGTCGCTCAGGCTCGCCGAGCCGTCCTGAGTGGTGACCGGCGAGTCCAGCGAAGCTGCCTGGAAGGCCAGGTCAGCTTGCCTTGCCGCGCGCACGTCGTCGTCGCTGACATTGAGATGCCGGGCCAGCTCGGCGTCAGTCGGTATCCGGCCCAGCTCGCCGGTCAGCTCTGCGGACGCGTTCCGCAGCTCGAGGCGCAGCTCCTGAAGTGACCGCTTGACATGCACCTGCCAGCGCTTGTCACGGAAGTGCCGCTTGATCTCGCCACTGACACACGGCTGGGCATATCCAGCAAGGCTGGTGCCGACGGCCGGGTCAAAGTTGTTGATGGCCTTCAGCAGGCCAACGTAGCCGACCTGCATAAGTTCTTCGTGCGGCTCGGTGCTGTTCTTGTACCGCAGCACACACGACCTGACCAGCGGCCGGTACCTGGTTACCAGCACCTCGCAGGCGGCGTCGCGCAGCGCGCTGCCGCGAGCAGCCGACTGGATCATGGTGAGCAACTCCGCGTCGCGCAGTTCGTCGAGATCACGGAGGCTCGTTGCCGTCATTGGCGTCGCTACCGTCTTCATGTCCACTCCCTTGCGGCGGGCGGGGTCCCGCCAACGGGCAGATGGGGGATCCGCCCGCGCTTCGTTGTGCCCGCTGTACAGGCCTCAAACATCCGGCCTGGATTTGGCGCCGCCGCGGAATGCCTTGCTACGGTCTTGAGCGGCAAAAGGTTCTGCCGCGCCGACAGGGGACCTTCGGCCGCCCAGGTAGAGTCCGCGTGTGACCGCCAAGCTCGGAAGCGCCGGTAAAGTGGCAGCGCCTTACCCGAACGGGCCTAGGTGGCCGTGGGAGCTTGAGTGCTAGAGCCGCAGAGCACCTTCCTCTTCGTACTGCTGATCCTGATCTTCGGCGTCCTAGTGTGGTGGCTGGTCATCGCGAAGCGGGTCGCCATCCGTATCCTCGCTGGCTGCCTGGCCTTCATCGTGGCCGCGCAATTCGGCATCCTGGCGGTGAACAGGTACTTCAGCTATTACGAAACCTGGGGCGCGGCAATCGCCGACTTCTCCAACTCAAGCCCGAACTCCGGTCCGAAGGTAACGGTCGGCAGTCTGCTGGTCGGCGATCGCAGCCCGGTATTCGACGCAAACTCCGTCTACCTGAAGCTGGCGCTGCAGCAGGGCTACACCCTGCACCTCAACATTTCCGGGAAGCTGAGCCACATTTCTCGCGATGCCTACATCTATCTGCCGCCGCAGTACTTCGAGCCCCAGTACAAGGACTACCGGTTCCCGGTGGTCGAGCTGATCCATGGCCAGCCGGGCGAACCGCAGGACTGGATCAACGTCGTAGGTGTCCAGGTCACTCTCGACAACCTGGTCAGTAGCGGACGCGCCAAGCCGGTCGTGCTCGTCATGCCGAACGCCAACGGCGGTAACACCATCTCGCTTCAGTGCCTGAATCAGGTCGGCGGCCCGCAAGACCTGACCTACCTAGCCGAGGATGTCCCGCAGTTCGTCTCGCACCTGCTGCGGGTCCAGCCGCCAGGCCCGGGCTGGGGTGTGGCCGGCTATTCCGAAGGCGGTTTCTGCGCCGCCAACATGGCCTTGCGGTTCAGATACCGGTTCGGCGCAGCCGCCTCGCTCAGCGGTTATTTCAGCCCGTACGCCAATAAGCTCGCGAATCCGGCCCGGGTGGTCAGCCCGTTCGGGAATAACCCCAAGCTTCGGGCAGAGAACACCCCTGTCGATGAGGTTCGAGCGCTGGCACCCGGCGCGGTGCTACCAGAGTTCTGGCTCGGCGCGGGCAAGGCCAATAACCTTGACGTGGCGAACGCTGAGTACTTCTGGCAGGAACTCCAGTTGCACCAGGCGAGTGTGCCGCTGATCCTTACCCCGGGTAGCGGCCACACCATGGCTACGTGGCATGCAGAAGTGCCGCCGATGCTCGCCTGGATCACCAACACCCTCGTCGGCGCGGTCGACAACGCAACGACTACCCGCAACGCCAACCTGGCCAGGCACGCCAGGCGGGTAGCTGCCGCCAAGCGGCTGGCCGAGGCGGACGCGTCGAAGAGCCCCACCGCCAAGGGCCACCATCCGAAGCCGGGACATTAGCGGCAACCGGCTCTGCTCCCGCCTGTGACCCGGTTCACTGGCCGCCACCTGCCTGCCACCAGCTCGCCGTTTAATTCGGGCCTGTCACGGTAGCTGCGGGTCCGGCCAGGCAGCGCCCGCCAGAAGGCGGCACAGCCGGCCACGGGCGATCACCGCGATCGCCCCGGTAACCGGAGGCTTCAATGCGGATCATCGGAATATTGCTCGTCGTCTGGGTCGTCATCGGGCTGTTCGCCGGATTGCAGAGGCACTACTACAGCGGCAACGTGAGCTGCGCGAAGGCTGGCACGGTGGCGGCGACCATCGCCGCAGGCCCGCTCAACTACGTCGGAGCCAATCCGAAGGTGAACTGCACGGTTCCGCAACCGAGCAGGTAGGCCAGCCGCCGCCGCGGCTGGCCTAGTACGGCCGCGGCGGCTCTACCGGCGCCGGGAGCTTTCGTCGCCAGCGTTAGCGACAATTGCCGCCACCGGCGGGATCAGCCCGGCGCAGACCGATATGACGATGGCTGCCGTCACCGAGAACAGTCGCACTACCGTCCAGGCCAGGATGACGGCCGTGATGCAGCCGCCCATGAGCGCGAAATAAGCCCGGTCGCGGTTCACTGTCCGCGCCGGTGATTCGACTGCGTTTGACGAAATCTGGCCACGCTGACAATTGACCGGCCCATGACCAGCACATTGCCTGATAGCGCGGCCTCAAACCCGGGACTCCCGTCACCCGGCACCGCGCTATCTACTGTATGCCGTCGCACTGCGCGCACTATCTGTTCTGTTTATTGCAGATTAAGCGGAAGATCCGCTTCCGCTGTGCCATCGTGCTCTATCAAGACCCGGCAGAGTTTTGGTAGCTACAAGTACCCCAGAGAACCTCGGCGGCACCTGGCTCGTTGGACAGGACATGTCCGTACCGTCGAGATGAGAGGAACTCGGTGTACATTGCGGTCACCCTCGTGGCAGCCATGCTGTCAGGGTTCGGCTTCGTGCTCCAGCAGCACGCGGCCGAGCAGGTGCGCAGTAGCCAGTTCCTCCGGCTCGGGCTGATCGCCCGGCTGGTTCATAATCGCAGGTGGCTGGCAGGGCTGGCGATACTGATCGTCGGCGACCTGCTGTCGGCCTGGACGCTCGGCCATCTCGACTTGTCCGTTAGCGAGCCGCTGCTCACGACCAGCCTGATCTTCGCCCTGGTCCTCGCTGTCCCGCTCTCCGGGCAGGCGCTGCGCCGGACCGAGGTAGTGGGAGCGATCCTGCTGACCGCGGGCGTGACGGCGCTGTCGCTGTCTCGCTCGGTGCGCGCGCCGGGGGAGTCGTTCGGCTCCTTCTCGCACTGGCCGGCGGCTGGCCTCATCGCCGTGGTCGCCGTGGCGCTGGTCCAGCTCGGCCGCCGCCGGTCGGGCACCGCAAGGGCAACCCTCACCGGCACGGCAGCCGGGCTGTTCCTCGGCATCGCGGACGCCTTCACCCGGCTCAGCGTCCAGGAGATCGACGGCAAGCACCCGCTGGGCCTGCTGGTCCACTGGCCCGGCTACGCGACGATCCTGGCCAGCATCATCGGGCTCTGGCTGATGCAGAACGCGTTCAACGCGGCGCAGCTGCACGCGTCATTGCCGGCCGTAACCGCAGCCGAGCCGGCCGCAGGCATCGTGCTTGGCGTCGTGGTTTTCGGCGATGTCGTGCACGTGACCTCGCTGCTCCTGGCGGTTCAGCTGGCTGGCATTGCTGCGATGGTCGGCGGCGTGATCCTGGTGGCCAGGGCGCCGGTCTTCAGGGATCTGGCGCAGCTTCCGCACGCGGCTCTCGAACGTCTCCAGCATCCGGCGGCCTACCTCCCGACACCGCACATTCCGGCACCGCACCTTCCGGCCCCGCACATTCCGGCACCGCACCTCCCCGCACCGCACCTCCCGGCGGTCCACCACTCGAAGCACGACAGGAGCGGCCCCGCGGCCCAGGCTGCCGGGCTCGATGGTGACCAGGATGGTGGCCCGGCCGACGACGCCGACGGGCCAGCAGCCCCGATTACTCACGGCGTTGCCGCTCCCGGAAGCATTCCAGTCGCAGATCGCCCGGACGGGCATGAATAACCCACACACGGCGACTTAACCCGTCCCAAATTCCCGTTTGCCAGCATCTGGGCGGGGAAGCTCTGTTCTCCGACGAGCTGCCCTTGCCGGTCTCTGCGACCCTGGAAGGGGCGGACCCTGCGAGGCGGAGGTGGCATGAACCCGGCGGAAAACGCGCCGAGCGAGCAGCGCCGGACAGACCGGACTGCCTGGCCAGGGCACAGTTACCCGCTTGGCGCGACCTACGACGGGATAGGAACTAACTTCGCACTGTATTCGGAAGTGGCCGACCACGTCGAGCTAAGCCTGTTCGCCGGAGGCAACGAGGAACGGGTAGCCATTACCGAGGTCGATGGTTTCATCTGGCACGGCTACCTGCACGGTGTCGGCCCTGGTCAGCGTTACGGGTACCGGGTACATGGCCCGTACCAGCCCCGGGCAGGGCACCGGTGCAACCCGGCGAAACTGCTTCTTGACCCGTACGCGAAGGCGATTGACGGCACAGTCCGGTTCGACCCGGCGGTGTTCGGCTACGAGTTCGGCTCCGATGACGCTCCCGGCCGCGCAGACTCTGCGCCGTTTGTGCCGCGCAGCGTTGTCGCGAATCCCTACTTCGACTGGGGTAACGACCGGTCGCCGCGGATCCCCTACCACCAGAGCGTGATCTACGAGGCGCACGTGAAGGGGCTGACAAAGCTGCACCCCGCTGTGCCGGAAGAGCTGCGCGGAACCTACGCGGGTCTCGCGCACCCGGCCGTCATCGAGCATCTGCTGGACCTCGGCGTGACTGCCGTCGAGCTGATGCCGGTTCACCAGTTCGTCAGCGACGGGTTCCTGACCGAACGCGGCCTGTCCAACTACTGGGGCTACAACACGATCGGCTTCTTCGCCCCGCACCACGCCTACTCAGCGTCGGGCCAGCTAGGCGAGCAGGTGCCCGAGTTCAAGTCGATGGTGCGCGCGTTGCACGAGGCTGGCCTGGAAGTGATCCTCGACGTGGTCTACAACCACACTGCCGAGGGCAACCAGCTGGGTCCGACGCTGTCCTTCCGGGGTATCGACAACGCCGCTTACTACCGGCTGACCGACCCGCCTGACCGCAGCCACTATTTCGACACCACCGGCACCGGCAACAGCCTGCTGATGAGCAGTCCGCACGTACTGCAACTGATCATGGACTCGCTCCGTTACTGGGTGCTGGAGATGCATGTCGACGGCTTCCGGTTCGATCTTGCCGCGGCTCTGGCCCGGCAGTTCCACGACGTGGACCGGCTCTCGGCATTCTTCGAGATGGTCCAGCAGGATCCGGTAGTGTCGCAGGTCAAGCTCGTCGCCGAACCATGGGATGTGGGCGACGGTGGCTACCAGGTCGGGAACTTCCCGCCGCTGTGGACCGAGTGGAACGGCAAGTACCGGGACAGCGTGCGGGACTTCTGGCGCGGCGAGCCAGGCACGCTGGGCGAATTCGCCTCGAGGCTGACCGGCTCAGCGGACCTCTACGCCAGCGACAACCGGCGCCCGATCGCCTCGATCAACTTCGTCACCTGTCATGACGGATTCACCCTCGCCGACCTGGTCAGCTACGACCGTAAGCACAACGAGGCCAACGGCGAGGGCGGAACCGACGGCACCGACGACAACCGGTCCTGGAACTGCGGCGCCGAGGGTCCTACCGACGACCCCGACGTGCTGGCGCTGCGCTCGCGCCAGCAGCGCAATTTCATGGCCACGCTGCTGCTGTCGCAGGGCGTGCCGATGCTTCTGGCCGGCGACGAGTTCGGCCGCACCCAGCACGGCAACAACAACGGTTACTGCCAGGACAGCGAACTGTCATGGGTGCACTGGCCGGATAGGCAGGCCGCGGCCGTCTATGGCGCCGATACAAATCACGAGCTAGCGGAAACGGGCTGGTTGCCCTACTCGGTCGTCCGCAGGCTCATCCAGCTCCGGGCCGGTCATCCGGTCTTCCGGCGGCGGCGGTTCTTCACCGGCGGAGCCGCCGCCCCAGATAATCACGGCGACATCGCCTGGCTGACCCCCGGCGGAACGCCGATGAGCGAGGCAGACTGGGCAGCCGGTTTCGCCAAGTCAGTGGCGGTCTTCTTGAACGGAGCGGCTATCAGCGAGCCGGACACGCGCGGCGAGCGGATCACCGACGATGAGTTCCTGCTGCTCTTCAACGCGGCAGAGCACGGCGTCGAATTCACCATCCCGCCAGCGACCTACGGCGAGAAGTGGCTGGTCGAACTTGACACCGCTGCCCCGCTGGCACCTCCAGGCGACCCCGAGGTGGTCAAGTCCGGCGACGCCGTCACGCTGACCAGCCGGTCCCTGCGCCTGCTGCGTCGTGCCTGACCAGCCAGTGATGCCGCAAGCTGCCGCGGCGGTCCATCACGAAACCCGCAGTGCAGGCAAAGTGCCTGGCTCGACGTACCGCCTTCAGCTCACGCCCGAGTTCGGCTTCGCGGATGCGGCGGACCTCGCCGGCTACCTGTCGGAGCTGGGGGTCACGCACGCCTACCTGTCGCCGATACTGCAAGCGGCGCCCGGCTCGAGGCATGGCTATGACGTCGTCGATCACTCCAGGATCTCGGCCGAGCTCGGCGGCGAGGACGGCTTCCGTTATCTCGCCGGCAGGTACGCGCGCAGTGGCATCGGCCTCGTCGTCGACGTGGTGCCAAACCACATGGGCATTCCGGCGCCCGAATACCTCAACCGCCCGCTCTGGTCGGTGCTCGCCGACGGCGCGAGCTCCGGCCTCGCACACTGGTTTGACGTCGACTGGGATGCGCAGGACGGCCGGATGCTACTGCCGATCCTGTCCAGGCCGCTGGACCACTGCCTGGATGAGCTGCACGTGTCCTGGCTCACCGACGCCGGCGACGACGAGTACGGCCCCAGCCACGAAAGCAGCGCGGGCGACGAAAGGGCCGACGGCGACGTGCCCGTGCTGCGCTACCAAGGGCACGTGCTGCCAGTCCGGCCCGGCACGGAGCGGCTGCCGATGCCAGAACTGCTGGCTGCTCAGTATTACCGCCTCGACCATTGGCGTGCTGCCGCGACCGAGCTGAACTGGCGGCGATTCTTCGACATCAGCTCACTAATCGCGATCAGGGTCTCCGAACCCGACGTGTTCGCAGCCACGCATGGCCTGCTGCTCGGCCTGGTGGCCGAAGGCCTGATCGACGGCCTGCGGATCGACCATCCTGACGGCCTGGCGGATCCGCGCGGTTATCTCAGGCAGCTGGCCACTGCGGCGAGCGGCGGCTGGATCGTGGCTGAGAAGATCCTCGGGGCTGACGAGGAACTCCCGGCCGACTGGCCGTGCGCTGGCACCACCGGTTACGACTCGCTGTCGGCCGTGGGAGAGCTGTTCACCGACGGCGCTGGCGCGCAGCCGCTTGCAGCTCTGTATGCCGGGTTCTGCGGCAGTAGCAATGACTTCGCGACCACGGCTCGGGCGGCCCGCCGTGAGGTCGCCGCCCAGCAGCTCAGCGCGGAAGTCACCAGGCTGGTCCGGCTGCTTCGCAGGCTGGATGACTCACTTGTTGCTCGCATGCCCGCCGACGACCTGCGGACGATAGTGGCCGAGCTGCTCGCCGCCTTCGAGGTCTACCGCGCGTACGTCGTACCCGGCGAGCCGCCGTCACCAGCCAGCGTCCGCGTAGTCGCGGCGGCCACAGCCGCGGCCAGGCGCCTGCTTCCGATCCGGCTGCGCGCTGCAACCGATCTGGTCGCGGCTCTGCTGCTAGGCCGCGGCATCGACGTCAGCGCGCGACCCGTCCGGGACGAACTCATTGTCCGGTTCCAGCAAACCTGCGCGGCCGTTCAGGCCAAGGGCGTGGAGGACACCGCAGCCTACCGATGGACCCGGCTGGTGAGCGCCAACGAAGTGGGCGCCGACCCGGACCGGCTCGCTCGCAGCGTGACCAGCTTCCACGACTTCGCCAGGCGGCTGAGCGAAGACTGGCCAGCGACGATGACGACGCTGTCGACGCATGACACCAAGCGCCAGGAGGACGTGCGGGCCCGGCTGGCTGCCCTGGCCGAGTCGCCGGAAACCTGGGCCCGCGAGGTAACCACCTGGCACGCCCGGATAGCCGGCCTGCCAGGTGCACGGCCGCCCGATCCGCCCACCGAGTACCTGATGTGGCAGACCCTCGTCGGCACATGGCCGATCGACGACGATCGGCTGGTCAGTTACCTGCGTAAGGCGATGCGCGAGGCGAAGCTGTCCACTTCGTGGACCGACCCCGACTCCGGGTACGAGGCGTCGGTCATCAGCTTCGCCAGGCGCGCTACTGCTGACAGCGAAGTCGCCGGCCGCATCGCCGCGTTCGTCGCCTGGATCGCGCCGGATGCCGCGGTGAACTCACTCTCCGCCAAGCTGGTGCAGCTCACCATGCCCGGTGTGCCTGACGTATACCAGGGTTGCGAGCTCACCGGGCTGGCACTAGTGGACCCGGACAACCGACGACCGGTCGACTATGAGCGCCGTCAGTCAATGCTCTCCGGACCATTGCCGCCCTCTGGTGCCGTACTGGTTCCTGGAGCCGTACCGCTCTCTGGAGCAGCCGGAGGTGAAGCCGGCCTGGACGGCCCGCCAGGCAGCGAACCGGCCGGAGTCGTCTCGCTGGACGCGGCGAAACTGCTGATCACCTCGCGCGCGCTGCGGCTGCGCAGGGAACACCCGGACTGGTTCACCGGTGACTACCAGCCAATCTCAGCCCGCGGCCAGGCGGCGCAGCACCTGGTGGCATTCTGCCGGAGCGGGCAAGTTATCACTGTGGCTACCAGGCTTCCGCGCGGCCTTCGCCGATCCGGCGGATGGCGCGATTCCTCCCTCGCGATGCCAGCCGGCCGCTGGCGCGACGTGCTCGCCGGCACTCACTGCCCGGTAACCAGCGGCCGGATGATGCTGGCCGACCTCATGGAGTCTGACCGGAGGGGCCGACTGCCAGTGGCGCTGCTGGTCCGGGCAGAGACAGCATGACAGAGTTTCGGGTCTGGGCTCCAGCCGCGAACCGGGTCAGCGTTGAAGTAGACGGTCAGCCCCTGGCGATGTCCGCCGAGGCGCCGGATAGCGCAGCCAGTGGCTGGTGGAGGGTGACGCTAGCGGGCCGGACGTCCGGTGCTCGGTACGGGTTCCGGCTGGGCGGCGGAGACCGCCTCGCTGACCCGCGTTCGCCCCGGCAGCCGGACGGCCCGGCCGGTCTCAGCCAGTGTTATGACCACGCTGCGTTCAAGTGGACCGACACGACCTGGCGCGGCCGGCCGCTCACTGGTGCTGTGCTGTACGAACTGCATGTCGGCACGTTTACCGCCGAGGGCACGTTCGATGCTGCGATCGAGCGACTGGATCATCTGACCCGGCTGGGCATCGACGCGATCGAGTTGATGCCCGTCGCCGCATTCCCTGGCAGGCACGGCTGGGGCTATGACGGCGTCAGCCTGTGGGCTGTGCACGAGCCTTACGGCGGCCCGGACGGCCTCAAGCGCTTCGTCGACGCTTGTCACGCGCGAGGGCTGGCCGTGGTACTGGATGTCGTCTACAACCATGTCGGCGTCGGCAACCGGCTCGGCGAATTCGGCCCTTACTTCACCGGCGCGAACACCACGCCATGGGGTCCCGCGGTCAACCTCGACCAGGCAGGATCGGACGAGGTACGAGCGTTCATCGTGGCCAACGCGCTGATGTGGCTGAGTGATTATCACCTGGACGGGCTGCGGCTGGACGCGGTGCACGCGCTGGCAGATAACCGGGCGCTGCCTCTGCTCGAGCAACTCGCGGCCGACGTGCGTGCACTCTCGGCCTCGCTGAATCGCGACCTTCTGCTGATCGCCGAGTCGGATGCGAACGACCCGCGGCTGGTGACTTCCGTCGAAGCTGGTGGCTACGGACTGACCGCGCAATGGAACGACGACTTCCACCACGCGCTACACGCTCTGCTCACTGGCGAAAGCCAGGGCTATTACCAGGATTTCGGCTCAGTCGGCGCCCTGGCCAAGACGATGACCCGGGTCTTCTTTTACGACGGTAGCTGGTCGTCGTTTCGCGGCCAGACGCACGGCCGTCCGGTTGACGTGGCGCGCTTGCCCGCCGACCGGTTCGTCTGCTACCTGCAAGACCACGACCAGGTCGGGAACCGCGCGACCGGAGACCGGATCTCGGCCACGCTGCCTTCCGGCCTGCTGAAAGTGGGCGCGGGCCTGGTGCTGACTGCGCCGTTCACGCCGATGCTGTTCATGGGCGAAGAATGGGGAGCGACGACGCCGTGGCAATACTTCACTGACCACCCTGACCCCGTGCTGGGCCAGGCTGTGGCCGACGGGCGCCGGGCCGAGTTTGCCCGGCACGGCTGGGCCGCCGAAGAGGTGCCCTGCCCGCAAGACGAAGCCAGCTATACGCGCTCCAGACTGGACTGGTCGGAACTCGATGCCGAGCCGCACCGGGACTTGCTGGCCTGGTATCGCGAGCTGATCGCGCTGCGGCGGCGGTGGCCCGAGCTGACTGATCCGCGCCTGCACCGGGTCGTTGCCAGCTGGGATGACACCGCGCGCTGGCTGGCAATCAGCCGCGGCCGTATCCGGGTACTTGCGAACTTCGGGCAGTCGGCGGCCTCCTTGCCGCTCGGCGCCCCCGCCAGAGAGCTACTGGCCGCGTCTGCGACGGGGGCCGCGACCAACGGCGATGCCGCCGTGTTGCCGCCATCTTCGTTCGCGGTGGTGCTGACCTGATCCGGCGCCGTCCTGATCGGTGCTGACTTCGCGCGTTCTCAGCACGCCACTGTTTGAACCCTCCTGATCAGGAAAGCGGGACGGCATCCGAAATCAGGAGGTTCCATGTCCAGCGGAACTATCGCAGTCGTCATCGTGGCACTGGTGATCATCATCGCAGTGGTCACGGCGATCGCCATGATGACCCGCAGTCGCAGGCTCCGGCGGCAATTCGGCCCCGAGTACGACCGCGCAGTCGATGAGCAGCAGAGCAGGCTCCGCGCCGAGGCCGAGCTGACCGACCGGCAGCGGCGCGTGCGCAAACTCGACATCAAGCCGCTGAGTGACGCGGCCAGGACCAAGTACGCCGCCGCCTGGGTCGCTATCCAGGAGCGGTTCGTCGACGCGCCCGATGCGGCCGTGACAGATGCGTACTCGCTCGTCACGACCGTGATGACGGAGCGGGGCTACCCGATCGACGACGACGAGCAGGTGCTCGGCGACTTGTCGGTGGAGCACGCGCAGACGGTTGGCCACTTCCGCGCGGCCCGGGAGATCACGAGGAACGCGGCGGCGGGCAACGCGGCCACCGAGGACCTGCGACAGGCCCTCATTCACTACCGGGTGCTTTTCGCTGACCTGCTCGGTGAGCCTGACGGTGCCGCCATCGGAACACCCGCTTCGAACCAGCCAGATCCCGCCAGCAGCTACGGAGGAACACCGTGACCACACAGCCCTACCAGCCGGCCACTGACCCGCGCGACGTCGACGAGGATGACACCGGGACCGGGCAACCAAGCGAGCCCCGTGAAATCCCCGCGTTCGGCCCGGACCGAGTTGCAGGCGATCAAGGCCCAGCTGATCCAGCGACCGACCCAGACGTCATCGTCGTGGCAGCAGATGTCGTGGCGGAGGACGTCAGCGAGGCGGACGACGACCACGCTCCGGCGGCCGACGACCACGCTCCGGCGGCCGACGACCTGGGCCACCAGTGGCATGACATTCAGGCGATGTTCGTCGACGACCCGCTCGGATCAGTCCAGCAGGCCGCGGCTGAAGCGGACACGGCAGTTAGCGCGCTCGCGGAGTTGCTGCGCGAGCGGCAGGCGACATTCGCGTCGGCAAGCGGCAACGCGAATGACACCGAGCGACTGCGCGAGTCATTGCGCAGTTACCGAATCTTCTGCCGGAGCCTGACCGAGATCGGCGACCAACTGCCGTTGAACCGCTGACCTTGCTATCGGCTGAAAGCCGCGAGAATCTGAGGGCCGGGAGTTCACTCCCGGCCCTCATTCGGTTACCGCCTGGCGGCCGGTCAGTTCCCGGCCAAGTCGACTATTTCCCGGCCGGCAGAGCGCTTGAGCCGCGGGTCGCAGGACAGGCTTGATGCCGCGAGACCACGACTGCGGTCGCGCGTACTGGGTCCGCGGGCGGCCGCTGGGCTGCGCCGCAGGTTGCCGTGGCGCGGGCGCCGAGTCCGACGAGCACGCCGAACACCACGAACGCGAGGGCTAGCTGGCCGATGATCGCAAGCCGTCGCCAGCCCGGGCCGCCACGTTTGCCGGGCCGCGGGGAGAGCCGCCTGACGCAACTCCCCAGCCAGCCGCGTCGGCGCAACGAGGTAACCTCCTCGCGTCCTGGCCTTGGCTCGTTCCTGGTCAGCCGGGTGAACATTGCGAACATGGCGGTGAGCCGCGGTTCGGTCAGCCGCAACGTTTCGGCAATGCCATCAAGCGCTCGCTGCTGACCGGCCGGCAAACTCATCTGGATTCCACGCCCTTCGCCTGTGCTGGTGCACAGCTACCCAGGCTGCGGGCGGCAAACGGGGTGGCACGCTATCGCTGGCCCATCGATGTGCGCCGCTACGGTCGCAGGTACATGTGCAGCCGGACAGTCGTGCCGAGCTCGCTAGTCCAGATCTCGGCTAGATCGCAGAGCTGGTTGACGAGCCACAGGCCCTGGCCGCCGGGAAGGTCACCGGCAGGTCGCCAGTGCCCGGCAAGCGGATCGGGGATGAAGCCGGAGTCCTCGAACTGGCAGAGTACCTCGCTGTCAGTCCACCACAGCCGGACCGTACCGGCACCGTGAGTGTGCCGGAGCGTATTGGCCGCCACTTCGCTTGCGGCGATGACCAGGTCCGTGCAACGGGCCGGCGACAGGCCAGCGCGTTGCGCGACGACGGCGACAAGGTCGCGCACTGGCCGCAGATCCCGCCGGTAATCCAGCACTTGCGCGGTTTCCGGACCCCGCAGCGGCCTGTCCAGTTTGGCCAGATAATCGGACGGGCCGAGATAACCCGGGCTCTCGGAATCCGTCCTGTCGCTGCGCACGAACGGGTGCGTACTGCAGGCATCTGCGATTACCGATTGCGGCAGCAACGCGCTGTACGGGCAGAAAATGCTGATTTCCGTGCTAGCGAATGCCAGATTCAGCAGCGCCTCGTGCCGTGCCGCCTCCCGCTGCTCCGCGTCCGACCGGCCGGGCCACGCCGACTCGCCGACGTACCTGAGCCGCTGCCCCTCGAAGTGGGCGCAGAAGGCGTGCAGCGCCGGGATTATCCGCGCCGGGTTGCTGCCCATCGCGGTCATGTCGGCAATCGTCAGATGCGGCCCCTGCGGCGGCACCCAGCCGGGAGGCAGCTGAGCCTGCGGAACTGCCACCAGGACCGGCTCGCCGGAAGCCAGCCCAGCCGCCACGAATTCCTCGATGCCAGCGAGGTAATCCCGCTGCGTCCGGTAGAACCAGGCCACGTGGCGGAATCCCGCGCCACGCCTGGCCTGGTCGCCCAACACCTGCTCTCCCTGCCCCTCGCCCGCCTGGCCGCCGCACAACCGGCGGCCCACCGAAGGCTACGTTCCCGCCGAATTACGGTGTATGCAGCACGCCATAGCGGCCGCGCGCTTTTACTATGAGCCGGTATACCGTCAATGCGAGACTAATTTCCCGCTGGAGTGATGTGTGGAAGAGGCCTGGCTCTCCTCGCAGAACCGCGGTGACTGCATGGTCATCACGGTTCGCGGCGATCTGGATATCGTCACCAGCCCGCAACTCGACGACTTCCTGACCACGGCTGAAGCTACCCACACGCGGATTATTCTCGACTTGGCGGCTGTCGACTTCCTGGACACCAGCGCTCTGGCGGTGATCGTCGGGCACTGGAAGAAAGCTGAAGCGGCAGGGGGTGCGCTGGCACTGGCAGGGGCGCGCTACCGCTACACCAAGACGTTGTGGATCACTGGGCTGGCCGACAAGCTCACTCTGTACGAAACGGCTGACGAGGGCGTACTCGACCAGGCGAAGGCGGCCGCCCGGTCTGGCAATTGACCGGAGGTGCTGCGGGTGCCCGGCTCTGATCTCGCCGATCGTGCGGCAGCGCTCCTCAGCCTCGCTGCTGCCACGCAGGAGCGATCTCTCAGCCAGCTGACAGCGCTCGCCGCCAGTCAGGTACCCGGCTGCGCTGCCGCCACCGTCACGATCTGGCGCGACGGCGAACTCGCCAGCCAGGCGTCCAGCCATCCGGAGCCATCGCGCCTGGTCGCAGTTCAGGTCAGCAGCGGACGCGGGCCGCTGATCGACGCAATCACCGGCGGCGGCCCGGCTAGCTGTCCGGACACCCTGACCGAGACACGCTGGCCGGAGTTCGCCGCCGCGGCGCTGCGCCTGGGCGTGCGCAGCGCCGTGACGCTGAGCCATAACGGCGCCGTGGTGATCACGCTGTCGCTCTTCGGCTTGCGGCCACGTGCCTTCGAGACTGACCAGCTGCAGCTAGCCGAGTTGCTAGTGGCCTACGGCGGGGCGCTAGTCGGCGCTGTCTCCGACTATGACGACTCTCGCCGGGTAGCCGTGCAGTTGCGGGACGCTGCAGACGCCAGGGCAGTCGTGGACCAGGCCAAGGGCATCTTGATGCATGCGCTTGGCTGCACCGCCGACCAGGCGCTTGAGCGGATGCGCGAGGTATCCCAGCGAAGCAACTTGCGTGCCACCGAGGTCGCGAGGCGGGTCATCGACGCCCACGCCCGCCCCGGCGGCCAGGGTGGGCTTAACCAGCTCGCCGACCTGGCTGGCCGGAGCCGCCGCACCGCAGGCTGAACCGCTGGTGGCCGCCAGGCGGTCGCGGCGGCCAGCCGGCCACGGCAGGCCCGGCCGATACGATGGGCCTGACCGCGACGATTGGTGGCTCAATGCCGGGACCTGACCGAGCAGCGTCCGGCGAGGTTGCCGAGTTCAAGGGCCGGGCAGCCGCACTGCGGAAGGCGGCCAGGCTGCCGCAAGCCGATGCAGGGACGCTGCTGGATGCCGCGCTCGCCGAGCTGGACGGAGCACTCGAGGCTTTCGCCGAGCTGGACGGCACTGAGGCCGGTGCCGGTGGCAACGGCCGGGCGCTGAGTGGCCTGCATTCCGAACGCCGGCTGCTGCACGCCCTGTTTACCGCTGCCCCGCTAGCGATGTATGTCGTGGACGGCGAGGGTACCGTGCTGCGCGCTAACTCGGCCGCCTGCGAGGTACTCGGGGTGGGTCCGGGTTATGCGACCGGGAAGGCACTGGCAGACCTGGTCGAGCCAGCCAGCCGGGCGGCACTGCGATCTCAGCTGGCCGCTGTCCGCCGGACCGGCAAGCCGGCCAGGCTGACGTGCGGGTTGGCGAGCACCACGGGCATAGTCCGCAGCGACCTCGCTATCGGCCCGGTCAAAGTCCGGGGCGACGCCGACAGGCTGCTTGTTGCCCTCAGTCCGCAGCACTCGCGGAAGCCGGCCCGGGCCGCGGCGGACGAGCGCCCCGAGAATGCGAACACAGAGAATGCAGATACACAAGATGCAGACACAGCCGTCGTCACCGCAGCCCGCCGGCTAGAACTGCTCGCCGCTGCCGCCAGGCTGCTGCTGGAGGGCGCCACCGTCAGTGAATCGGTACTGCTCCAGCGATGCGCCCGGCTGCTGTCCGCCAGCGTGGCCACCTGGGCGATCGTCGACTTGCGTCGCCGCGGGCAACTCCGGCGGCACTACGTCGCAGGTCCGGACGATCCGACGTCGTCCGGTCTGGCACACGCGATGGCAACGGCCGACCCGCTGCCGGGCTCGGTACCCGATCAGGTAATCGAATCCGGGCAGACGCTGCTGCTGAGCCATGTCACTGATGAGCTGGCGCTTGGCGCCAGCGAGGACGGCTCGCCATTCCTGACCGTTCTCGGCGTGACGTCACTGGTCTGCGTACCGATCACCGATGGTGCTCGCCGCTACGGCGTGCTGACGATGCTCAGGCGCGCTGATGACGGCCAATTCGGCCTGTCCGACGCCGCGCTCGCGGAGGAGGTCGGCGCCTTGCTTGGGCGGGCTATCTCCGGACGCCGGGTGCTAAGACGGCGGACTGAGGCGGCCGACGCGCTGCGAGCGAGCCTGCTGCCCCCGGTTCTGAAGCCGGTGCCAGGCGTCGAGATCGCTTCAGCACATTTGCCGCCCACCCGGGGCCGGGAGGTTGGCGGCGACTTTTATGACGCGTATCCGACGCCGGGCGGCTGGGGCGTTGCCATCGGAGATGTCTGCGGGAAGGGCGAAGACGCGGCGGCTGCCACCGCGGCGGCCCGGCACGCCATCCGGGTGCTCGCGCACTGGAACGGCGATCCGGCCGACGTACTGCGCCGTGCTAACGACATCATGCTCGCCGAGGAATTCGGCGGACGGTTCGTCACCGCGAGCGCCGCCCACCTGAGCTGGCAGCAGGACACCCTGCGCGTCGTGCTTGCGACGGCCGGCCATCCGCCGCCAATCCTGCTGAAGCCTGACGGCAGCGTGCAGATCCTGCCGGGCGGCGGCGTTCCGCTCGGGATCTTTCCAGATCCTGAGCCGGCCACGCTGAGCCTCGAACTGTCTGACGGAGACCTGCTGTTCTTCTTCACCGACGGCCTAGCCGACGCACGCAGCACGCAGGCAACATATTTCGAGGACAGTCTCGCCGACTGCCTGGCTCAGCTACCCGGCCAGCGCCCGGCTGACATCGTCTCCGCTATTCGCGCGGCTGTCCTTGACTTCTGTCACGGCGTCCTCGTCGACGACCTGACGATGCTCGTGCTCCGAGTCGGCGTCCCGCCCGCGGGCTGACCACCGAGCCTGCTCAGCTCACCCGGCCGAGTTGCTCGCGCACCCGGCCAGCCGCCAGCACTCGCCGCTCGTCCTCGCTGGCACCGCCCCAGACGCCGTGCTCCTGGCTGGTGTCGAGCGCGTATTGCAGGCACCGGCGCTGAATACCGCAGGACGCGCAGATGGCTTTCGCGCTGGCTATGTCGGAATGGCCGGCACCACCCCCGGAAAGCGGGAAGAAGAGGTCGGGATCGGCCGACTGACATGCGGCCTGCTCCCACCAAGGGCTGATCGCTACCGTCATTACATTCGCCATGCCTTCCCTGGGCAGATGCCGTTAGCTGCCCGCAGCGCGCCCGTTTATCCCTCAGCGGGCCGGGAAAGCTATGGGCGGCCCGGACTCGATGGTGAGGCAGATGCACGCTGACGCGGCGCCGCCGGCTAGCCGCACGGCGATCGTGCTCGGCGGCGGTGGGGTACTGGGTGCTACCCAAGTCGGGATGCTGCGCGCGCTGGTCGAATCCAGCGTTCAGCCGCGTCTTGTCGTCGGAACCAGCGTCGGTGCGATCAACGGCGCGGCGATCGCCGCCAATCCCACACCGGACGGTGTCGCGATTCTGGCTGATCTGTGGGGTTCACTAGCCGAGGCCGGGATGTTCACTGACAACGTGCTTGCCAGAGCCGGGACGCTGGCCAAGTACCGGACTCACCTGTACTCGGCGGCTCCGCTGCGCAAGCTGCTCGGAACTCATCTGCCCGCTACTTTCGAGGAGCTCGTCCTGGAGTTCCAGTGCGTGGCAGCCAGCATCGAGAAGGCCGGCGCGCACTGGTTCAGCCAGGGCAATCTAGGGGATGCGGTCATGGCGTCCGCTGCGGTGCCGGGGCTGCTTCCGCCGGCCGAGATCGACGGTGAGCATTTCCTGGACGGGGGCCTGGTCCACTCCATCCCGGTGGGGCGGGCGCTCGCGCTCGGCGCGACTGAGATCTACGTGCTTCACGTCGGCCGGATCGAGCAACCGCTGAAGCCGCCCCGCTCGCTGTGGGATGTCTGCCTCACCTCCTTCGAACTGGCCAGACGGCACCGGTTCGTCGAGGAGATGGCGAACCTGCCAGCGGACGTGCGCGTCCACGTGCTGCCGAGTGGCGAGGAGAAGCTCCCGCTGATGTCCATGCGTTACCGGAATGCCAAGGCCGTGGCCAGCCGTATCCAGCGCGGCTATCAGGCTGCCTCGGAATACCTGACCAGCTTGCCGGAACTAGCGTGAGGCCGCCGCCGACCGTAATCCGCCGGACGGTGATCGATCCGGCCTGGCTTCCGCTCGGGATCGCGGCGTCCCTGCTGTTGCTGGCGACCGCCGCGCTGGCCGCGCTGGCCGCACCGCTGACGCGCCGCCGGAGGCTGCTGCGGCTGGCCCTGTTCGGGGCGCTCTACCTGGCCGTCGACGTGAGCTTGGTGGTCGGCTGCGCAGCGCTCTGGCTCCGTTACCCGGTGGCCAGCCAGCGCGACCAGGCCCGATGGTCACGGTCGCATCAGAGGCTGCTGGACCGGGGCCTGTCGGCCCTAGTCGCCGCGGCGAGGCTGTTGCTGGGATTCTCCGTCTCGGTGCAGGAGCCACCTGACCGAGATCTCATCGCCGGGCGTCCGCTGCTAGTGCTAGCCAGGCACGGCGGGCCGGGCGACTCGTTCGCGCTGGTCCACCTGCTGATGTCGCGCTACCAGCGCCGCCCGGCCATCGTGGCGAGGGAGGAGTTGTGCTGGGATCCGGGGCTGGATCTCATGCTCAGCCGGCTGCCGTCCTGCTTCATCAGGCAAGGTGACGGGGCGAGGATGGCCAGTCGGCTGACGGCGCTGGCCGGCCGCCTCGACGGCCAGGACGCGATCCTGCTGTTTCCTGAAGGCGGCAACTGGACGCCGGTCCGGCACCGGCGCGCCATCGCCCGCCTCAGGCGAGCCGGCCGGCGACAGGCGGCGGCCGACGCCGAAAGCAATCCGAACGTGCTGCCGCCGCGGCCGTCGGGTGTGCTTGCATGCCTGGCTGGCCGGCCGGACCTGGGCGTCCTCATCGTGGCCCACACGGGTCTGGAAGACCTGGTCAGTCCCGCCACGGTGTGGCGCGCGCTGCCTGTGACCAGCCGGCCGATGACGATCAGATGGTGGTACGAGCCCGCCGGGACGGTGCCCGACGCCGATGGCGACCGGCGGGAGTGGCTGCGGCTGCACTGGGCCATCGTGGACTCCTGGATCGACGCCAGGAAAGCGGCCAGGGCCGGTCAGCCTGCCGCCGTCAGTCCTGGCACCGACCAGGCTGAACCTCTGGCCGGGCCAACCGCGGGCAGCTGACGAGCAGAACCACGAAAGGCGGCGGATGAGCGCCGGTCATACCGCGTCCGCGGCCGGAGCCGGGCAGGCGGGCGAGCCCTTCAGGGACAGCCTCGTGGTGCTGCTAGCGGTCGGATCCGGAGTAGCCGATGTCACCACGTTTCTGGTCCTGGGAAAGGTTTTCAGCAGCGTGATCACCGGAAACCTGGTGCTGTTCGGCCTGGCGCTGGCCAGCGCACAGCCTCGTCTCGCGTTGCATAGCGGGCTTGCCGTGGCCGGCTACTCGGCCGGAGTGCTCATCGGCGTCCCGATCGCGGCGCGCGGGCGCCACGATCGGGTCTGGGCTCCGGGCGTGACGGCCGCGCTGTGCGCCGAGCTGTGCTTGCTGGCGGCCTTCACCATCGCGTGGGAGGTTGCGCGCCAGCGGACGGGCTGGCAGATCGCCATGCTCCTGCTCCTCGCTGCAGCGATGGGAGTGCAGAGCGCAGCCGTCAGGCGGCTGGGTGACATGTCGGCCACCTACCTGACCGGAACGCTGACCGGAGTGCTGTCGGGGCTGATCACCGGCACCAGCAAGGCCGGACGGTGGCGGGACCTGAGCGTGCTGGTCGCGGTCGTGGCCGGGGCCTGCGCCGGGGCGGCGCTGACCCGCACGGTACCCGACTGGCTGCCGGCCGCGACGCTGCTGCCGCTTGGCACCGTAATCGCCGCTGCCAGCACGTTCCGCCGGCGTACCGAGGCCGCCGGCACCTGACGCCATCGGAACCTGACGCCGTTGCGGCCGGAGCGTTTGCGCAGAGAGCCGCCGGGCAGTTCCGGGCCGCCCGCAGCAGCTCAGGCAGGCGGCCGGCGCACAGGAGGTTTCGATGGTTGCTCGATCGGCGCGCAGACGGCCGGCCGGCGTCCGCCCGGCCGGACGGCGACCGGCGCATGGCGGCGCGATGTCCGTGCTCGCCAGAACCGGCCTCGCGGCGCGCGGCATGATGTACGGACTCATCGGCATCATTGCGGTGCAGATCGCACTAGGCAGCACGCACCGCCAGGCCGACCGGAGCGGTGCACTCCGGCTGGTCGCGGCTACGCCATTCGGCTCGGTCATTCTCTGGCTGCTCGTCATCGGGTTCGCCGGTCTCACGCTGTGGCGGCTATCCGAAGCCGCGTGGGGTGCAGCGGGCGCCGACGGGCATAAGACGTCGCGGCGCTTCGTCAATCTGTGCAAAGCCGTGATCTACGGCGCTATCACCTGGGGCATCCTCAAGTTCGCGCTCGGGCTCGGCGCACCTGCCTCGAGCAACAAGCAGTCGCGCGACCTGACAGCGACTGCGTTCAAGTACCCGGGCGGCCGGTATGCAGTTGCCGCTGCCGGCATCATCATCATCGGCGCCGGCCTGTACCTGGCCTACCAGGCGTACGGTGCGAGGTTCCTGCGCGACATGAACATGGGCTCGGCTTCCGTCAGGACCAGCAAGGTCGTCACCTGGCTCGGGCGGGCCGGCGGCATTGCCCGCGGTGCGGTGTTCGTCACCGTCGGGATCTTTCTCGTGGTGGCTGCCGTGGACGCTAAGCCCGGCCAGGCCAAGGGCATCGATTCGGCACTGGTCACGCTGGACCATGCGCCGCTCGGTCCCTGGCTGCTCGGCGCCGTGGCCGTGGGCCTGGTGCTATTCGGAGTCTTCTCCTGCTGCGAAGCACGCTGGCGCCGGGTGTAATGCAGTCCGCCACCGCGGCGCGTGCGCGCTGGCGCGAACCTGGCGCGCGGAGTGTCAGCTATCGGTGATGACCTTTTCCAGGTGATCGAGGCGATCGGCGAGGTCGGCAGTGGTGACGAGGTCTGCCAGGGCCAGCCGCACCGCCGCCAGCTCACGAGCCAGGTACTCGGTGTCGTTCTGGATGCGGGCAGCCACCAGACGGTCGCGCTCGACGCTAGCCCGGTCCCGGTCGTCCTGCCGGTTCTGTGCCAGCAGGATCAGCGGAGCAGCGTAGGCGGCCTGCGTGGAGAACGCGAGGTTCAGCAGGATGTACGGATAGGGGTCCCAGTGGCCCAAGAAAGCCAGGCTGTTGAGAGCGATCCACACCACCACGAGTACTGTCTGGCCCACCAGGAAACGTCCGGTGCCGAGGAACCTCGCGATCGCCTCCGAGATGCGCCCGAACGCGTCCGCGTCGTAGCGCGACCCCATCCGGGGTCCGATGCCTCGCGGAACTTCGAGTTCGCCCCGCTCAATGATTCGCCTGGCCGGTTGCATCGCTGTCACTCCCCTCGCTTCCGCCAGTCGGCTGGCAGCAGGCGGTCAAGCACGTCATCGACGGTAACGGCGCCGACGAGCCGGCCGGCGTCGTCGCACACTGCGACACCGACCAGGTTGTAGGCGGCCATCTTGGTGGCGACCTCGTGCTCTGGCAGGTCCGGCCGCACAAAGCTGCGATCCTCGATGCACTGGCCTGCAGCGGTCGACGGCGACTCCCGCAGCAGGCGCTGGAACCCGACGGTGCCTAGGTATCGCCCGGTCGGCGTGAGCGTCGGAGGCTCGCAAACGTAGACCTGGGCGGCTTCGGTGACCCCCTTCGCGGGCTGGCGGATGCGTGCCAGCACCTCTGCTACCGGCGCCTCCGGCGTCACGATCACCGGCCTGGACGTCATCAGCCCGCCGGCGGTGGTGGCGTCGTAGCTGAGCAGCCGGCGCAGGTCGGCCGCACGCTCTCTGGGCATCGCCGCGAGCAACTGGCCGCGCTCGGCGGCCGGCATCTCGGCAAGCAGGTCGGCTGCGTCGTCGGGCTCCATCGCCTTGATCACGTCGGCGATGCGCTCTGCTCCCAGACCCGTCAGGAACCCGATCTGGTCCTGCTCAGGCATCTCCTGCAGAACGTCCGCCAGTTCATCGTCATGCAGCGCGTCGGCGACCTGGCGGCGGCGCGCGGCCGGCAGCCTGTCCACCACGCCGGCCAGATCGGTGGGGTGCAGATCGCGGAGCTCCGCGAGCTGCGATCCGACAGCACCAGAGTTGAACAGGTCCGGGTATTTATCCCATGGCACCAGGCCGCCAGAGTGCCGCAGCAACCCGTGACGTCGCCCGACGGCCAGAACGCTCACCTCCCAGCCGACCCGGCCCTCGCCGGACTGGGCGATGCCTATGTCCAGGACAACTCCGTCGCCCGCCGGCTTGTCGTAGAGCTCCGAAGCCAGGATCTCGCCTGCCCGCCGGCTGAATCTGCCAAGGTCCACGCTGCTGCCGTCGACGGTGACGCCGTCGCCGGAGAGCTCCGCGACCCGGCCGAGGCTGATGAAGATGCGGCGCCGCTGCACCGTCGCGACCAGGCCTAGCGCGCGAGGCGGCTCACCCGGCATCGACTGCAAGATCACCACGTCGCGCACCCTGCCGATAGACAAGCCGTCGCTGCCGAGCAGCCGGCGGCCGGTGAGCCTCGCAGTGAACACCGGTCCGTCAGTCATCGTTGATCTCGCATCACGCTCTCCGCTCCCCTCCGGCTTACATTCGGCCGGTAGTCCGTCCCCCCGGCCAGGCAATCGGCTGGCTTGGCAGCTTGCGTCTCGTTTATCACAGGATGTCGCGCTACCCAAGTCGTCAACCCTGACCATGCACGTCAGCGGCTTGCTCTGGCGAAAGTGCACATAGCGGCGGGTTAACTGGGAAGAGGGGGCGCCAGGGCCGGGTCAGTCCGGCGAGGGCATCGCGGAGGCGCGCGGCAGCGTGGGGCAGCCGGGTCGCTTCATAACCGACGGAGAGGATGCAGTGCTCGCTGCACTTGTTCTGGCCGGGATCATCGCCGCACCGATCGGCACGGCCGGACTACTCGTCCAGGCCCGTCGCAAAGCCCGGACTTCGGGCGCGTGGCCAGCTATCCGGCGGTTCAGCTTCGCCATCTTCGGCACCGTCGTCCTCGCAGTCGTGGTCGTGATCGTGCTCCGCCTGCTCGGTGACTCCCAGCGGCTCGCTATCGACGGCGCGGCCGGGCTTGCGGTGGCGAGCCTGGTCTGGCTGCCGGTCACGAGGCGGTGGAATGCCCGTGGTCACTTGTGCTGGTCGTCATCAATCTTCCTGTTCGTGGTGTACCTGGCATTCGTGCTGGAATGGACGTTTGACAGCCACCTCGGCGCCGCCAGTACAGCCGGCGGTCTGCTGCTCTGGGTGTTCGAGTTGTTCGCCGCGTTCCTGGCCTGCGCCTACCTCTGGGAAATCTGCGACGCGCTGGGCTCGGAACACTGGCGCAGGCGCCTGATCAGGGCCGAGCCAGGTACCGTGCGCGATAGCGACCTGCCGTTCATCAGCCTGCACGTGCCGTGCCACAACGAGCCGCCCGACATGGTGCTCGACACGCTTCGCTCGCTGCTGCGGCTTGATTACCCCAGCTTCGAGGTAATCGTCATCGACGACAACACCGACGAGGAAGCGCTCTGGCGGCCTGTCGAAGCCTGGTGCGCGCGGCACAGCGCGAAGTTCAAGCACCTCGAGAACTGGCCCGGCTACAAGTCCGGGGCGCTGAACTACGCGCTGCGCGAGATGACCGACCCCCGCGCCGAGATCATCGGCGTGGTCGACTCCGATTACCAGCTAGAGCCCGGCTTCCTCCGCCGGTGCGCGCCGCTGTTCGCCGACTCGTGGGTCGGTTTCACCCAGGCCCCGCAGGACTACCGGGGCTGGCACCGGTCGCGGTACTACCGTCGGCTGTACTACTCATATCAGTACTTTTTCGCCGTCTCGCAGCCGTCGAGGAACGAGCGCGACGGGGCAATCTTCGCCGGCACGATGGGCCTGATCCGCCGGGTGGCGCTGGAGCAGCTTGGCGGCTGGGACGAGTGGTGCATCACTGAAGATGCCGAATTGTCCCTGCGACTGCTGCGCGCAGGCTGGTCCGGGCTGCACGTAGACGAGTCCTGGGGCAAGGGGATCATGCCCCTCACCTTCGAGGCGCTGAAGGGCCAGCGGTACCGGTGGTGCTTCGGCGGCATCCAGATCCTCCGCATGCACTGGCGCTCCATGCTGCCGGGCCGGGAAACGGCGGCTAACCGGATGAGCACCGGCCAGCGCTGGTCCTACCTGGCCGGTGCGGTGCAGTGGTACGGCGACCTGCTCGGCCTGTTGTTCCTGGTCTTCCTGCTGGTCGGGGCGGCGAACCTGGCCACCGGTGGTGGTGAGTTGTTCCGGAAGCTCACGGCGTTCCTGGTCGCGACCGTCCCGGTGCTGGTCCTGCTCGGGCTGGTACGCGCGGTCGCCTTGCTGCGCCGCGGCACGGGCGCCTCCTGGCGGGACGCCCTCGGGGCGTTCTTCATCTGGCAATCGACCTCGCTGGTGGTGGCACGCGCGTCAGTGCTGGCGCTATTCGCCCGGAAAGCCGCTTTCCTGCGCACGCCGAAGACAAGCGAGAAGCAACGGTGGTGGGAGGCGCTGCGGGCCAACTGGGCCGAGTCCTCGCTCGCGCTGCTCGGTTTCGTCGGCATCGGTTTCGCGCTGAGCAAGGCAACCGAGCTCGCCGGGATTCTGCTGGCCGGGCTGCTGGTGTTCCCGACGCTCGGGATGGCCGCTGCGCCGTTCAATAGCTGGGCTGCCCAGCGGGCCGCCCTGCCCGCCGATCTCACCGCATGGCGCACCATGGAGTGGAAACGTGCTCGGAACCGGCGCGCGGTGGTGCGCGGGGCCGCAGTTGGCGGCTTCGTCGCCGTCGGCGCCGTCGCCGCCGCGGCAGTCGCGCTGTTGCTCGCGCCCGGCACGCATTCCGTGCAACCACCGCAGCTGGTGACCGCGCCGAACCACGCGACCCAGCCGCACAGCCCGTCGCCAAGCCCGACACCGAGCTCAAGCTCGCCGTCACCGACGGGGGCGCCGAGCAGCACGCCGGCGCCCGCTAGCAGCTCGCCGGCACCATCAAGCAGCTCCGCCGCACCATCAACCAGTGCCCCTGCGCCGGCCAGCAGCACCCCGGCGCCGGCGAGCAGCACCCCTGGCGCGAAGACGAGCTCGTCAGTCTCGCCCTGAGCCAGCGTGGGGCCGCGTGGGGCCGCGTCGGGCCGCGTCGCGGCGGGTCCGGCGATGTTTCGCCTCGAAGCTTCCGGACATCCAGATACTGCGGACAATCCAGGCCGAGCAGATGGCAACGGTTCCCATGCGCACGACACAGCAATCCCCCCGTGATCAGCCGCCCGCCCTGCGCCGCGGCACCGGCATCGTGCTGGTCGTGGCGGGAGCGATCCTCTGGCTCGCCGTGCATGTCCGGATCGCCTTCATAGCGACTGGACCGGCCGGACTGATCCTGCTGCTGACTGGGCTGTTGTGGCTCTGGATCCCGGTACCAGCTAAACGGGCCCGGTTGCGACGGCGGTTTGGCCAGCTAATGACCTATCTCGACTGGGATCCCGCGTCGCCCGATGACACCAGGTGCTCACTCGACGATCTGCTCAGTTCCCGTCCGCAAGCTGACGCCGCTGAATCCGCCCGTCAACCAAGTCAGCGGCAATGTCCTTGACCTTCCTGTTGGTGTTCTGCGACAGCGCGCTGAGCCGGCTGAACGCTACGTCCGGCGAATAGCCGTATTCGGCGACGAGGATCCCTTTCGCCTGCTCGATGACCGCCCGCGACTCGAGCGCGATCCGCAGGTTCTGAACGAGGCGGCAGCAGTTTCGGTACAGCGCTGCATTGCGCATGGCGACCCCGCCCTGAGCGGCGAACAACAATGCGACGTCGTGCCCGGCCCCGGTGAAGCAGCCGGGCTCCTTGCCGTAAATGGCCAGCGCGCCACCGGGCTCGCGGTCGGTTCGCAATGGCAGGATCAGGCAACTGCGCAAACCGCCGTCGGCCATCGCTGAGCAGACCTCCGGCCAGCGATCGTCCTGCCCTGTGTCGTCGATCCGCCTCGCCTCGCCGAACCGCAGCGCTTCTGCCACCGGCCCGGTTCCCGAGTCCAGCTGCAGCTGATGCAAGTCAGCGATGCTCGCGTCCGAGGTGGCGTAGGTCCAGGCATGCTCCCCGGCCACCACCACCCCCGCGGCGGCGCTGCCAGGGATGAGCTGCAGCGAGAACTCGGCCAGCTGACTCAGCGGTCCTCCCGAGTCCCCCTCGGCCAGCAGTAGCTCAGACATCGCGGCTATGCGCTCCGCGAACTCACGTGTGACAGTAACCATGACCCCGGCAGCTACCCAGAATCGCTTGCATCGCACATCGTCAGGTAACGTGGCGTCCGGACCGAGCGGGCCGGCCTGGAAACACCGGGGCCGGAACCTCACCGCTGCGGCCCGTTGGCGTCGATCGGCTCTGTTACACCTTCCCGGAGCCGACCAGGGAGTGACGGGCGTTGCGAGCGGTGTTGTCTGCATTCAGGCCTGCCAAGTGGCCAACCAGCCGGGTACCGGGCCAGCCCTTGAGTACTTTTGAAGTGAGGCGCAGGCTCCGCCTCGAACAGCCTTATGCTGACTCGCATTCGATCGTTACCGGCAACAAGTACGAAAGTTAATGAGCAGGTCTAAATGGTGGCAGAGGACATTAGCTCAGGCGGGGCTGCCGGTACCGCGCTGCCGGAGCGGATGACCGTCCTCCTCATCGAGGACGACGACGGCGACGCGCTGCTGGTCGAAGAACTGCTACTGGACGCGGGCGTACCGTTCATCCTCCGCAGGGCCCGCTCGCTCGCCGACGCCCGCCGCTCGCTCGCCGAGGCTGCCTGCGTGCTGCTGGACCTGGAACTGCCGGACTCCCGGGAGCTTCAGGGCGTCCGCCTGCTCCGCGAGATCGCGCCAGACCTGGCAGTCGTCGTTCTCACCGGCCTCGCCGACGAGCACCTGGGCGAGGAAGCCGTCGGCGCCGGGGCGCAGGATTACCTGGTCAAGGGACAGGTTGACGGCTTCTTGCTGCACCGGGTCGTCCGCTACGCAGTCGAGCGGCAGCGGGCCGAGGAGACACAGCGCCAGCTCCGCGAAGCCCGGCTCTACGCGGCGGAGAACGCACGCCTGGAGCGCGGCCTGCTGCCGTCGCCACTCGTTGCCGACCGGCGGCTGTCGGTGGCCGCCCGGTACCGCTCCGGCGGACAGCAGATGCTGCTCGGCGGCGACTTCTACGACGTGGTGGAAGCTCCGGACGGCTGGGTCTACGCGATGGTCGGGGACGTCTGCGGGCGCGGTCCGGACGAGGCAGCGCTCGGAGTCTGCCTGCGGGTAGCCTGGCGGACCATGATCCTGGCCGGCCGGCCAGTCGACGAGACGTTGTCCGCGGTCCAGCAAGTCCTCGAGCACGAGCGGCACCATGACCGGCTGTTCGCGACCATCTGCATGCTGTCGGTCGCACCCGATCGAGCCTCCGGCCGCCTGCACCTGGCCGGGCATCCGCAGCCTCTGCTGATTACCGCCGAGTCGGCCCAGGAACTACAGGCTCCGGTCAGCTTGCCGCCCGGCATCGCCGCGGGCTCCGAATGGCCGAGCGCCACGGTGGAGCTGGGGCCGAGCTGGTCTGTGCTGATGTACACCGACGGGCTCATCGAAGGCAAGATCGGCTCCGGGCCCGAGCGGCTGGGCAGCGAGGGCCTGATGCGGCTCATCGAGAAGGAGCGGGCTCAGAGCGCCGCAGACCAAATACCGGACCGGGATGCGAACGAGCGGCTCATCGACGCGGTCATCACCAGGGCGCGTGAGCTGAACGGCGGCGACCTTGACGATGACCTGGCGGTCCTGGTGCTCAGCTGCGCGGCGCCAGCAGGTTCAGTGGCCCAAGCGGGTTCATGAGCACTCCGGCGGCCCAGCCCCGCAGCCGGATCGCTACCGTTGCCGAGGACGCCGCTAGCCGCTGGCCGCTCGGCCGCATCATTGCGGCAGCCATGCTGGCGCTTGGCGTGGTACTGATCGCCGCGATCGTGGTTGGCTCGCTCGCCCTAAACGCCCTGAGCAGCGATCGCAGCCGGGTGGTGAACACACTGGACCCGGCGGCCCTCCACGGCTCGCAGCTGTACGCGGCCCTGCTGAACCAGGAGACGGGCCTGCGCGGCTTCCTGATCAGCAAGCAAAAGCAGTACCTCGATCCGTACTACCTGGGCCTTACGGCCCAGCGGCAGCAAGTTAAGGCGCTCGGTCCGCTGCTCGCGGGCCTGCCCGTCGCCCGGACCGAGCTCGCCAGCACGCTGCACGGCATCGGGCACTGGCGGTCGACTTACGCGGCGCCAGCCATCAGTCAGGTGTCCTCCGGTAAGCCCGCGCCAGCCATCGGCATCGGCAAGAAAGAATTCGACCTGATCCGGGGGCCGATGGCCGCGTTCCAGACCTACCTGTCTGCACAGCGCAAGCATGCCGTTGCCGAGCTGCACAGTGCGGCAGTTGTCCTCGACGTTGTCGGCATCACGAGCGCTGTAATACTGCTCCTCGTTGTCATCGGGCTCGGAGTGAGTATCCGCGCCGCAGCCATCAGGCCACTCACCAGGCTTGCTGCCGACGCCCGGCAAGTGGCGCGCGGCGATTTCGACCACGAGGTCGACCCGAGCGGACCGCGGGAAGTGCATACCCTGGCGGTCGACGTTAACCGGATGCGCGAGCGCATCCTGCGTGAGTTGTCGGCGGTCCGCGTTGCCAACGTGGCGCTCGAAGCCAGGGCCCATGACCTCGAGCGGTCTAACGCCGAGCTTGAGCAATTCGCTTACGTAGCCTCACACGACCTGCAGGAACCGCTGCGCAAGGTCGCGAGCTTCTGTCAGTTGCTGCAGCGGCGCTATATCGGCCAGCTCGATGCCAGGGCCGACCAGTACATCGAATTCGCAGTCGACGGCGCCAAGCGGATGCAGGCCCTGATCGACGACTTGCTGACCTTCAGCCGCGTCGGACGGGTCGATCGAGAGGCCGACCTGGTATCGGCCGCCACCGCGCTGTCCCAGGCGCGGGTCAACTTGACGACCGAGATCAGGAAGTCGGGGGCGGTGATCCAGACCACTGAGCTGCCCGCAGTCCGAGCCGAGTTCTCGTTGCTGACGTCGCTGTTTCAGAATCTGATCGGCAACGCAATCAAGTTCCGGGCTGACCACCCGCCCGTTGTCGACGTATCGGCCGTCCGGCAGGGCAACGACTGGCTGTTCTCGGTGGCCGACAACGGAATTGGCATCGAGCCCGAGTTCGCCGACCGCATCTTCGTGATCTTCCAGCGACTGCACGACCGGACCGCGTACGCCGGGACGGGCATCGGGCTCGCAATGTGCCGCAAGATCGTCGAGCACTACGGCGGGCGCATCTGGCTGGACACTAACTACCAAGCTGGGGCAAAATTCAACTTCACGCTGCCGGTCGCGCAAGCTGACGACGAGGAGACATCTGGTGAGTGAGCGTGGCGGGCTTGAGGTTGTCGACGTGCTGCTGGTCGAGGACGACCCCGGTGACGTGCTCATGACCAGGGAAGCATTCGAGCACTATCAGATCCGCAACAACCTGTACGTCGTCGGTGACGGTGAGCAAGCCCTGCACTTCCTGCGGAAGACGGGTGACTACGCCGAGGTCCCGAGGCCCGGCCTGATCCTGCTCGACCTGAACCTGCCCCGCCGCAACGGGCTTGAGGTGCTAGCCGAACTGAAGGCAGACGACGACCTGCTGACTATCCCGGTCGTCGTGCTGACCACCTCGCAGGCGCAAGAGGACATAGTGCGCAGCTACTCGCTGCACGCGAACGCCTACATCAGCAAGCCGGTCGACTTCGAGAAGTTCGTCGGGGTGATCGGCCAGATCGATGATTTCTTCCTGACGCTCGTCAAGCTGCCTAATCCGGCCAGCTGACGGCACCAGCAGGCACCCGGGCCGACCGGGCCGCAACCCCGCTGATCAGCGAGCCGATCGCGATCCCGAGGGCCAGATCCACGACCGCGGTAGCGACCTTAGCGGTCAGCGGCGCCGCGGTGCTGAATGGCAGCAGCACGGCCAGCACGGTCGCCAGGCCGATGATCCAGGCGAAGAACGTGAGCGGGCGCGGCGTGCTCAGCAGGAGCAGGTGCACCAGCGCGGTGGCAACCAGCGCGGCGGCCGCCGCGAGCAGCACCAGGGCAGTGGTGTGCACGTCGCCGTATGCGCCATCCGACTTGGGGGCAAGCAGCGGGATGCCGAACAGCCACCGGCAGACCAGCACGCCGACGAGCGCCACCAGGCCGGCAACGATCGCCGTCGCGATTCCGCCAGGCCACAGCTTCCCGGCGTCGACCTGCGGCCGGGACGGACGCGGCGGGCTTGGCGGGGTCTCGCCGGCCCGGTAGTACTCGTCCGGCACGCCGGCCTGGGTCCGGTATCCGCCGCCGCTCGGCTCGGGCGGCATCGGCGCGGTGGTCATCTGGGTTACCTGCCTTCCGGCCGCCACACAGCGGCCAGCCGGTAACTCTCCGCGCCCGACTGATTCAAACCTGACGATCGCTCAGCGAAGTTTGACGACGGCCCGCGCTCGAGTCAGCACCTTGGTACCCGCCGCGCGTGCCGTCAGCCCGATGGCCACCCTGTTGTCATCGAGCTTCTCGTCTACCTGACCGCTGACCTCGATGGAGGCGCCCGTGTCGTCGTCCGGGACCACGACCATCGAAGAGAACCGGACACCGAACTCGGTCACCACCGCAGCCGGCCCGGCCCAGTCCGTAACGAACCGGCCGGCCTGCGCCATCGTGACCATCCCGTGCGCGATGACGTCGGGCAACCCGACGGCCCTGGCGATCCGCTCGTTCCAGTGGATCACGTTGAAATCGCCGGACGCGCCGCAGTACTTGATCAGGCTGAGCCTGGTGACCGGGTAGGTGACAGCCGGGAGCTGCGCGCCGACCTCGACGCTGTCATAGCTGATCTGGTCGCTCACGCCCTACGCACCCCGCTCCACGATGGTGGAGACCGCCGTGCAGACGTACTCGCCGGTCACCGTCTTGATCTCGGTGCTCGTGGTGAGCATGACGTTGCGCCCGACGTCGCGGATATCAGTAACGGTGACCTGGGCGGTCACGACATCACCAGCCATGATCGGCCTGGCGTACTCGAAGCGCTCTTCACCGTGCACGACCATGGCGTAGTTAAGGCCTAGGCCAGGATCGGCCAGCGCGGCGCCGGACCCGGCCATGCTGATCACGATCGGGAAGGTAGGCGGGGCGATGATGCCGGCGTGCCCGGCTGCCCTGGCTGCTGCCGCGTCCCGGTAGACCGGGTTGGCATCACCGATCGCGTCAGCAAACTCAGCGATCTTGACCCTGGATACCTCGTAAGGCGCCGAGGCCGGGAATACCCGGCCGGCATACTCGCGGTTGATCGCCATGCCTGCTGGCCGGCGGCCGCTAGCGGGTCTCGCGATGCGGCTGGTGCTTACGGCAGAACGGGCAGTACTTGCTCAGCTCGAGCCGGTCGGGGTCGTTGCGCCGGTTCTTCCGCGTGATGTAGTTGCGGTGCTTGCATTCCTGGCAGGCCAGAGTGATCTTGGGCCTGACGTCAGTCGCAGCCACGTGG
>DATJNX010000066.1:0-80749 GCA_035507615.1 Streptosporangiaceae bacterium | reverse complement strand
CCGTTCTCCGGCCCGATCGGCGGCGTCCGGGTCGCGCTGATCAAGGGCCGGTGGGTGGCGTTCCCGACCTATTCTCAGCTTGAGGACGCCACCTTCGACATGGTGGTGGCCGGGCGGGTCGTGGATGGTGACGTCGCGATCATGATGGTCGAGGCCGAGTCGACGCCGAGCACGCTGCGGCTGCTTGCTGACACCAGCAGCGGCGCGGTCCCGCCGACCGAGGAAACGGTGGCGGCCGGCCTGGAGGCGGCCAAGCCGTTCATAGCAGCGCTTTGCGCGGGCCAGCAGCAGGTAGCGCGGCAGGCTGCCAAGGAGGTAGCTGAGTTCCCGATCTTCGTCGACTACGGTCAGGATGTGCTCGTAGCGCTCGAGGCCGAGGTCGGCTCCGACCTGGCGAACGCCCTCACGATCGCGGGAAAGAACGAGCGCGGTGCGGAGACGGACCGGATCAAGGCGCTCGCGACTGAGAAGCTATCCGCTCAGTTCGAGGGCCGCGAGAAGGAGATCAGCGAGGCATTCCGCGCGCTGAACAAGAAACTGGTTCGCAAGCGGATCATGGCTGAAGGGCGGCGCATCGACGGCCGCGGGCTCGCCGACATCCGCCAGCTGTCAGCCGAGGCCGGCGTGGTGCCGAGGGTGCACGGCTCGGCGCTGTTCGAGCGTGGCGAAACGCAGGTGCTCGGGATAACGACCCTGAACATGCTCCGGATGGAGCAGATGATCGACACGCTGAACCCGGAGCGCACCAAGCGCTACATGCACAACTACAACATGCCGCCGTACTCGACCGGCGAGACCGGCCGTGTCGGGTCGCCCAAGCGCCGCGAGATCGGGCACGGCGCGCTCGCCGAGCGGGCGCTGGTGCCAGTGCTGCCGACGCGGGAGGAGTTCCCGTACGCGATCCGGCAGGTGTCCGAGGCGATCGGCTCGAACGGCTCGACGTCGATGGGCTCGGTCTGCGCCTCGACGATGTCGCTGCTCGATGCAGGCGTCCCGCTGATGGACATGGTGGCCGGCATCGCGATGGGCCTTATCCATGAGGGCGGCGACTATGTCACGCTGACTGACATCCTCGGCGCCGAGGATGCGTTCGGTGACATGGACTTCAAGGTCGCAGGCACCAAGGACATCATCACCGCGCTGCAGCTCGACACCAAGCTCGATGGCATCCCGGCTTCGGTGCTGGCGGCCGCGCTCAGGCAGGCCCGCGGCGCACGGCTGACCATCCTCGGCGTGATGCGCGAGGCTATCGACACCCCGGCCGAGATGAGCGAGTTCGCGCCGCGGATCATCACGATCAGGGTGCCGGTGGACAAGATCGGCGAGGTCATCGGTCCCAAGGGCAAGATGATCAACTCGATCCAGGAAGAGACCGGCGCCGACATCACGATCGAGGACGACGGCACGATCTACATCGGTGCCACCGACGGCGCTTCCGCCGAGGCGGCTCGCGCAACCATCAACTCGATCGCCAACCCGCACGTCCCGGAGGTGGGGGAGCGGTTCCTCGGCACGGTCGTGAAGACGACCACGTTCGGCGCGTTCATCTCGCTGCTGCCGGGCCGGGATGGCCTGCTGCACATCACCCAGATCCGGAAGCTGCACGGCGGAGCCCGCATCGAGAACATCGATGACGTCCTGAAGGTCGGCGACAAGATCCAGGTGGAAATCCGCGAGGTAGACGACCGCGGCAAGCTCTCCCTGGTGCCGGTGGAAGTCGTCGAGCGCGAGGCGGCGGGCGAGGACCTCGGCGGCCACGACGAGCCGCGCTCGCGCGACGGCCGTGGTGACCGCGGCGATCGCGGCGACCGGGGCGGGCACCGCGGTGACCGCGACCGGGGTGACCGGGACCGGGGCGAGCGCGGCGATCACCACCGCAGCAGGCAGCGCAGCCGGGGCGGGGCGGTCGCAGGCGGCTCGGCCGATTCCGATCCTGGCAACTCCTGACGCTCGGTCCGCGATCATGACAGCTGAAGCTCAGCGGCTGCCTGGCAGCGAGGGTGCTCTGCGCACCGTCCTGCCAGGCGGCCTGCGGGTGGTCACCGAGTCGCTGCCGGCTGTCCGGTCCGCGGCCTTCGGCATCTGGGCCGGAGTCGGCTCCCGGGACGAGGATCCCGACCACGCCGGTGCGACTCATTACCTGGAGCACTTGCTGTTCAAGGGCACCAGCCGGCGTTCGGCCCTGGACATCTCCGCGGAGATGGACGCCGTTGGCGGCGAGCTGAACGCATTCACCGCCAAGGAGTACACCTGCTACTACGCACGGGTGCTCGACGCCGACCTGCCGCTCGCCATCGACATCCTGTCGGACATGGTGACGGACTCGCTCATCGAGCCGAAGGAGGTCGACGCCGAGCGCGGCGTCATCCTCGAAGAGATCGCCATGAACGAGGACGACCCTTCCGACCTGGTGCACGAGGCATTCGCTGGGCTGTTGTTCGGGGACACTCCGCTCGGGCGGCCGATCCTCGGCACAGTCGACTCGATCAACTCGATCTCTGCCGAGCGGATCACCGAGCACTACCGCGCCCGGTACTCCCCGGCGAACCTAGTCGTCGCTGCGTCCGGCAGCCTCGAGCATGCCCAGGTAGTCGAGCTCACGGCAGCCGCCTTCGGCGATGTGCTGACGGGCGACGCCGTGCCGATGGTGCCACGACTCGGCGGCACGCGACCGGATGCGGCTACCGGGACCGGCGTGCGGCTGGTGTCCCGGCCAGTGGAGCAGGCCAACCTGGTCCTCGGCTGTGCTGGCCTGGCGCGAACCGACAGCCGACGGTTCGCGCTAGGCGTGCTGAACGCTGCTCTGGGCGGCGGTATGTCATCCCGGCTGTTCCAGGAGATCAGGGAGAAGCGCGGCCTGGCGTACTCGGTTTACAGCTTCAGCTCCCAGCACGCTGACTGCGGTCAGTGGGGCGTCTACGCAGGCTGCCTGCCTGCTAAAACCGAGGAAGTGCTCGCTATCTGCCAGGACGAGATCGCCAAGGTGATCGAGTCCGGGCTGACAGACGAGGAACTCGACCGCGGCAAGGGCCAGCTGCGCGGTTCGATCGTGCTCGGCCTGGAGGACCCGTCCTCCCGCATGAGCAGGCTCGGCAAATCGGAGCTCGTCTACCCGTACCTCGAGCCGGTCGACGACATCCTGGCCGAGATAGAAGCAGTTACCCACGACCAGGTTCGGGAAGTGGCCGCGGCAGTGCTGGGCCAGCCGAAGGCGCTCGCGATCGTCGGGCCGTTCGACGAAGACGCGTTCGCCGGCGCGCTGGCTGGCTAGCCTGAAGCGAGCCTGCTCACGATCCGGTAGCTTCCTGGCATGTCGGCTTCTGAACCGCCGGGTCCGCTGATCGGGGCGGGCCGGGCTGCGGACGTCTACGCGATCGGCGCGGGCCGTGTGCTGCGCCGCTATCGCACCCCGTTTGACGTGCGGGCGGAAGCCGAGATGATGCGCTACCTCGGTAAGGCCGGCTTTCCGGTCCCGGCGGTCTACGACGCGGACGGATCCGATCTGGTGATGGAGCGGCTGGACGGGCGCGACATGCTGGCCGAGGTCAGCCGCCGCCCGTGGCTCGTCTGGCGGCATGCCCGCACCCTCGCTGAGCTGCACAACCGCCTGCACCAGATCGCGGCTCCGCCGGGCTGGCCGCAGGTTGTCGGACCCGGCGGCGCGGTGCTGCACCTGGACCTTCACCCCGGCAACGTCATGCTGACGAGCCGCGGCCCGGTAGTCATCGACTGGAGCAACGTTCGCTCAGGCCCGGCCGGAGCGGACGTCGCGATGGCGTATCTCATCATGGCCAGTTCCGAGGTCAGCGACTTGCCACTGCCGGTCCGCGCTTCGGTGGGCGCCCTTCGCGGAGCCTTCATCCGGCAGTTCCTGATCGCAGCCGATGACGATCCGGCGCCGCATATCGCGACGGTCGCCCGGCACCGCATGACCGACCGGAACGTCCGGCCTGCCGAGGCAGAGTGGCTTGGGCGGAAAGCCGCCGAGGCCGAGCGGGCGGCTACGGCCAGCTAGTCGCGGTGGGGGGCCGTGTCCGGGTCGGCAAGCCAGGCCCGGATGGCCTCGCCGTGCTCGTCCAGCGCCGGCGGCGGCAGATCGTAGCGCGGGGCGGTGGCGGAGAAAGTCAGCGGATTGCGGATGCCGGGGACAGCGGCGTCCCCGTGACCGGCCAGCACGACCGGATCGAGGCCGATCTGCTCCGCGAAGGCCACGCCGCCCGCCACGCTGTTGATCGGCCCGCACGGGACCCCGGCGGCGATGAGCTTGTCAAACCATTCCGCAGCCGTCTGCGTCTTCAGCCGTTCGACCAGCAGCGGCCGCAGCTCGTCGCGGTTAGCCGTCCGGCCGGTGTTCACGGCGAACCGGTCGTCGGTGCTGAGCTCCGGTACCCCGAGCACTGAGCACAGGTTCCGGAACTGGGTGTCGTTCCCGGCGGCGATGACCAGGTCACCGTCGGCGGTCGGCAGCGGCTCGTACGGAAACAGGCTCGGGTGCGAGTTGCCCATCCGGTGCGGCACAACGCCGGCCGAAGCGTAGGCGCCCGTCTGATTGACCATTCCGGCGAGGGCGGTGGACATCAGGTTGGCCTCGATGCGCTGTCCTTCGCCGGTACGGTGCCGGTGATCGAGGGCGGCGAGCACCCCGATCGCGGTTTGCAGGCCCGAGATGACGTCGAATACCGCGACACCGGCCCGGTATGGCGGGCCACCAGTGTCGCCCTGGAGGCTCATCAGCCCGGACATCGCCTCGACGATCAGGTCGTAACCAGGCAGGTGGGCGCCACCGCCGGCGCCGAATCCGGTAATGGATGCGTAGATTACCGCCGGGTTTGTCGCGCGCACGGTCTCGTAGTCGAGCCCGAACTGGCGAAGGCCGCCGGGCTTGAAGTTCTCAACCAGGATGTCGGCGCGCCGGGCGAGCTCGGCCGCCGCGTCGCGGTCGCCGGCGTCCCGCAGATTGAGCTGGATGGAGCGCTTGTTCCGGTTGATCGACAGGTAATAGGTCGAGATGCCGGCCCGGACCGGTGGCATCCAGTGCCGCGTGTCATCGCCGCCCGGGCCTTCGACCTTGATGACGTCGGCGCCGAGATCGCCGAGGATCATCGTGCAATACGGGCCGGCCAGAACCCTGGAGAAGTCGGCGACCAGCAATCCGGCCAGCGGACCCGGCCGCGCCTGCTGACCAGCGGGAACCTGATCCATGAACCGGTGGCACACCCTTCGGGTCTGGGGAGCTCGTGATGGCGTCAGGCTACCAACTCCGAGCGGCGCGCTGGCCCGTCCTGTGCCGCGCCCTGGTGGACCGTTACCTGAACTGGCCCGACCTGTGTTGTCTTCGCCCCTCGCCAGGCGATGATCGCGGCGGCTGCCGCCGCGATCGCTGCGGCGAGCATGGCCGCCCTCGTGCCGCGCGCGGTCGCGGTTACCGCATCGCCGCTCACTCCGGCCGAGATAGCCGGCAGCAGCGCGGCGCCCAGTGCGGCGCCGATCTGGCGGCTGGTGTTGATCACACCGCCGACGATGCCTTGTTCGGCGCCAGCAACCCCGGAAGTGGCGATCACCATCGTGCCGAATGCTGTCCCGGCCGTGCCGAAGCCGACCAGCATGACGGCCGCGAACACGGCGCTGTAGTGACCGCTAGCGGGGAGCTGGGTCAGGACGGCGAAACCAGCGGCTGCGAGCGCGCCGGTAAGGATCAGGACGCGGCGGATGCCGATCCGGCCGGCTAGCCGGGCCCCGAATGCGCCAGCGGTGAAGCCGATCACACCCTGCGGCGCAATCACCAGCCCGGTCACGAGCGGCGAGTCTCTCAGGACCTGCTGGAGATAGAGCGAGAGCACGAGCATCTCGCCGCCGTTCCACAGGCCAAGCAGCAGATTCAGCGACCCGGCTGTCCGCAGCGCGGGCCGGCGGATCAGGTCCGCTGGCAGCAAGGGATCAGCGTGGCGTCGCTCGGCGATGACGAAGGCGCCCGTTCCCGCGGCAGAAATGATGATCGCCCCGAGGATCAGCGGTGACAGCCAGCCCGCGATATTGGCCTGCGACACCGCGAAGACGAGAGCAGCCATCGCGATGGTGATCAGCCCGGCACCCCGGATGTCCAGTTTCCGGCCGGCCGCTGGGCCACGCGAATCGGCCAGCAGTCGCGGTGCGAGGACCGCGGCGATCAGGCCGACCGGCACGTTCACCAGGAACACCGCCCGCCAGCTGGTGAACTGCACGAGGACGCCGCCCAGTACCTGACCGGCCACGAAGCCGATCGACGCGGTCGCACCGTACATTCCGAGCGCGCGGTTGCGGCGGTGGCCGTCCGGGAAGCTGGTGGTGATCAGCGACAGCGCGGCCGGGGCGACAATCGCAGCACCGGCCCCTTGCACCAGCCGGGAGGCAATGAGCAGCGCGGGATCATGTGCCAGCCCGCCCGATAGCGACGCTGCCGTGAATGCCAGCAGCCCGGCGATGAACATGCGACGGCGTCCGAACAGGTCGGCGGCCCGGCCCCCGAGAATAAGCAGGCCGCCGAACGCGATCGCGTAACCGGTGATCACCCACTGCACCGCGGCCGCCGTCATGCCGAGTTCGCGCTGGATGGACGGCAGCGCTACGTTCACGATGCTGAAGTCGAGCACGACCATGAAGGCCGCGATCAGGATGAGAGCCAGGCGGAGGCCCTGGTGCGCGGTGTCACCGGTATCGCTGACCTGGCGCGGAGATGACCGGTAACCAGAGACCGAAGCCGATGACATGACGCTCACTGCCTCATTTCGCCGTGTTTCCAAATTTCAATCCGCAACGGACCGTATTTTATTAATCTGCGCGCTCGTCCCGGTCTGGCCACCAAGTGCAGTCACACAGATACGCTACGATGCGTTTCGTTTATCAGGTGTACGCTACAGCGTCATGGCGGACGCGCGTATTCCAGCCAGCGGGCATGTAGGGCCAGAGCCTGGCCCGGCAGCGCCCAGACGCGGGCGGCCGCGCAGCGAGGAGGCTGACCGGGCCATCCTCGCAGCTGCCTCCGAGGTCCTGGCCGAGCGCGGCCTGGCCGGGATGTCGATCGAGGAGGTCGCGGCGAGGGCAGGGGTCGGCAAGACCACCATCTACCGCCGCTGGCCCTCCCGCGGCACACTGGCGCTGGACGCCTTCCTTGCCGAGTTTCAGGGCCAGCAGCCATTGCCGGACACCGGATCGCTTCGCGAGGACTTGCTGGCTGCGCTGCGGGCCTGGATGCGCTCGGTCACGGGCACGAGCACCGGCTCGATCCTGGCCGGCCTCATCGCGGAAGCCCAGCGAGACCCTGGCCTTGCCGTGAGCTGGCGCGAGCGGGTGGTCGAGCGGCTGCGTGACCAGCACAAGATCATGCTGGACCGGGCTGTCGCCCGCGGCGAGATCCCGGCCGAGACCGACTACGAGGTAGTGCTCGACCTGCTGTTCGGCGCCGCCTACCACCGGCTTCTGCAAGGGCACCAGCCGCTGACCGACCAGTTCGCCAGGCAGGTCGTCAGCTACCTGGTCGCAGGGCTGCAGCACACCTGAGGGACGTGGCGGGTCGCCTAGCCGCCGCTTGCCCGGGCGAACGGGAACTGGCTCGTCGGATGCCGCCGGCCGTCTGAGCCGACGACAAGCGCCTCGTAGCCGGCTAGCCGCTCGACGACTTCGAGCCCGTCGGCACCCGCGACCGCGATGGCCGTCGCCAGGGCGTCTGCCAGCCCGAGATCGGGGCCGACGACGCTCGCTGACGCGGCCCTGGCGGCGGGCAGGCCGGAGTGCGGATCGATCAGATGGCTGCCGCGCTCGTAGGTTCCCGACGTCGCGATGCACCCGGTCAGTTCCACGATCTCCGCCAGCCGGCGTGGATGGTCTGGATCGGCTATCCCGATGCGGAACGCGTCGCCGGATGGCTGCCGGCCGGTACTGGCGATATCGCCGGCCGCGTTCACCAGGGCGCCGTGCATCGCCAGATCGTCCAGTGCGGCCAGCGCGTGCTGAGCCGCCCACCCTTTGACATATCCGGTCGGGTCGAATCCGCCCGGCATGGCCCACGGGTCGAACCAGCCGCCAGACAGCTGCCGCGCCACCTCGCACGCGCTCATCACCGTGGCCACTTCGGGCGGGGCATCATTTAGCAGGATTTCTCCCCGGCGGAAGCGACTTACCGGGCTGTCAGGCCGCCAGGTGCTGAACACCTCGTCGGCACGGTGGAGCACGGCGCTTGCCTGGTCGAGGCGCTGACGCAGGTCTGCTGTCCAGGCGTCGTCGGCCGGACGCGCCGGGAACACGTCGATCGTGACGACAGTTCCCATGACGTGCTCGAGCTGGCGGATCGGCGCCGGAGGCATTACATGCCCAGGGAATGCAGCGCGGACTGGAGCGACTGAGTGAACCCGGCGCTGGTGAAGCTGGCGCCGGACACGCCCTGGATGTTAGCGCTCTGCGCCGCCAGTGCCTCTTGCTCAAGGATCGGGATGGACTGCTGGTCGATGAACTGGGAGCGGGGGTTCCCGCCGTCGTCCAGGTATGCGATACCGACTTTGCGGATCTTGCCGCCGGACACCGTGACCTTGACCGAGAGCACGCCGAAGTTGTAGTTGATTTGTGGCCCGGTCGCGGTGCGCGCGTTAGCCTGGCCGCTCGCCGCACCCGGCGACGTGGTTGCGCCGGAGGCCGGCTGCGTGGTCGTTCCGGCACCGCCGGCGGTGGCAGGCGCCGCCGACGATCCAGCGGCCAGCGACGACCCGCCAGCCAGCGTCAGCTTCGCGGGCGTGGTGTGAAACTCCAGCACCGCGACCAGGCCGGCGACGGTCCCGGCGATCACGATCGGCGCGCGCTTCACGATGCTCAGCGCTCCCGGTCCGTCATGGTGCTGCCTCCGGCCCTGACTAGAAACCGAATGATTCGATATGGATCTGGTCATCCTGGACGCCCAGCCTGGCGGCCGCCGCGACGACCTCGTCGTCGAATCCGGCCGGGCCGCATACGTAGACGTCCCGCTCGGCGATGTCAGGGACCAGGTGATGCAGCGTGCGGGCATTGATCCGCACTTTATGGCGTGACCCGATGAGCTCGTGCAGGCGTCCGCGCCGATGCTGGACCAGCGCGGCGATCTCGGTGCGGTGCACGAGGTCAGCGGGTGTCGACGCGCGGACGATGACGACGACGTCGGCGCCAGCGGGCAAGTCCTCCAGCAGCGCGCGCAGCGGAGTGATGCCCACGCCAGCGGCCACCAGGAGCACGCCGTCGGACAGCCGGGCATGGTCAGTGAACACGCCGTAGGGGCCCTCGAAGGCAACCCTGGTGCCGGGCCGTAGCCGTGCCACGGTACTGCTGGCATCGCCGAGGTCCTTCACTGTGATCCGCAGGTACGGTGGCTGCGGCATCGCCGACAGTGAGTAAGGGTGGGCCTGCCACCACAAGTCCCTGGTCAGGAACCGCCACAGGAAGAACTGTCCGCCGGACACCGCGAGCTTGTCGAGTCCTCGCCCGAGGCAGATCACTGACACCACGCCCGGAGTCTCCGTGCGGACTTCGACGACGCGGAGCCCGTACCGCACGCTCCGCCAGGCGGGCAGGAGGACGCGGCATCCCAGCACCAGGCCGGCCGTGCTTATCCAGATCGCGATCCACAGGGCGCGGACCAGCGGATGACCGATGAAGCTCACGCCAGTCACGATCTGGTGGGCGAAGGCGAGCGCAAGCCCGAGGTACAGGTAAAGGTGAACGACCCACCAGGTCTCGTACCGCATCCGCCGCCTGATGGCCCGATAAGACGTGACCGAGGCAAGCAAGAGCAAGCCGAAGCCAACGACAGCCGCCAGCATGTCGCGATAGGAGCGGATCAGGAGCCAGATTTCGCTAACAACCGTTGACCTGGCGGCCTCGGCATACCCCAGCGTTATCAGCAAGACGTGGGCGATGATGAGGCCTATCGCCCACGGACTTACCCGCCGGTGCCAGCGGACGAGCTGATCCTGCCCCACCGAGCGCTCCAGCCAGGGCAGCCGTGCGATCAGCACGACCATGATCAGGATGAGGTAAGTGCCGGCTAGCGCGGCCAGCCTTCCTGCCGCGGTCAGCAGGCCGCCCGGCGCGGCCAGCGAACCCCGTGACTCGTTCGTGATGACCGAGGCAAGGACGGCGCCGAAGCCGATGCCCGCCACGGCCGCGCAGGCGTCGACGAACCCCGGCCGGGGCGTGGGCGCTGGCCGGCGCGTTCCGGTGTCCGGTGCGGGCAGCTCTCCCGGCGGCCCCGAGCGCTGTCGCCCGCGTGATTCTTCCATTGCCGCCCTGGAACGGAGCTGACTCGCTGGTGCGTTGGGCGTCACGTCAGGATGCTCGGCCACGATCCTGAACGAAAGCTGAAGGTCACCGTAGCGCGGTCTCTGAGCGTTGTCAGGCGCTCAGAGCTGGCCGACCTCGGTGACCGTAATGACGGCGACTCCAGCCTCGTCAGAGGCAGCGAGATCAACTGTGGCAGAGAAGCCCCAGTCGTGATCTCCTGCCGGGTCGTCGAAGATCTGCCGGGCTGACCAGATCCCCGGCAGCTCCTCGATGATCAGCATTGCCGGGCCGCGCGCATCGGGTCCGGTGCCGATCTCCTCGTGCTCGGCAAAATACGGCTCCAGCGCCTCAGCCCAGGAGCGGGCGTCCCAGCCGTCATCGCCGTCAAGTTCGCCGAGCTCGTCGAAGCGCCGCAGCGCGGCGAGTTCGACCCGGCGGAACAGCGCGTTGCGGACCAGCACGCGGAATGCCCGTTTGTTGCCGGTCACCGCAGGCGGCCGGTCGGCAGCCAGATGCTGGACCTCCTCCACCGGGTTGCGCAGCCGCTCCCACTCGTCGATGAGGCTGGAGTCGATCTGCCGGACAAGCTCGCCAAGCCACTCGATCAGGTCCGTGAGCTCCTCGGTCCTGGCTTCTTCCGGCACGGTCTGCCGCATCGCCTTGTAGGCGTCGGCAAGGTAACGCAGTACCAGGCCTTCCGACCGCGCCAGCCCGTAGAAGCTGATGAACTCAGCGAAGGTCATCGCCCGCTCATACAAATCGCGCGCCACCGACTTAGGCGCCAGCTCGTGGTCAGCGACCCACGGATGGCCTCGCTTGTAGATGTCGTACGCGGCTTCCAGCAGGTCGGCCTGTGGCCTCGGATAGGTCACCGCTTCCAGCAGGTCCATCCGCTCCTCGTACTCAATCCCGTCGGCCTTCATGGCCGCGACTGCCTCGCCGCGTGCTTTGAACAGCTGCGCAGCAAGCACCTGCCGCGGGTTGTCGAGCGTCGACTCGATCACCGACAGCACGTCGAGGGGATAGTCCGGCGAGGAGCGATCGAGCAGTTCGATCGCCGCCAGCGCCAGCGGGGAGAGCGGCTGGTTGAGCGCGAAATCCTCCTGCAAGTCGACGGTCAGCCGGGCCCAGCGGCCGTCGGCGTCCGGGGACTCCAGCCGCTCCACAACACCGCCAGCCAGGAGCGCGCGGTAGATGGCAATCGCGCGGTTGATGTGCTTGCGCTGCGCAGGCCGGTCCTCGTGGTTGTCGGTGAGCAAGTGCTTCATCGCGGCGAATGCGTTGCCCGGCCGGCTGATCACGTTGAGCAGCATCGCGTGGGTGACCGCGAAGCTGGACTTGAGCGGCTCGGGTTCGGCCGCGACGAGCCGGTCGAAAGTTGGCTGGCCCCAGGAGACCATGCCCTCCGGTGGCTTGCGCCGCACGACCTTGCGCCGTTTCTTCGGGTCGTCTCCGGCCTTGGCCAGTGCCCGCTCGTTATCGATCACGTGCTCGGGCGCCTGCACCACAACCCGGCCCATGGTGTCGAATCCGGCCCGTCCGGCCCGGCCGGCGATCTGGTGGAACTCGCGCGCCATCAGCAGCCGGGTCTTGCTGCCGTCGTACTTCGAGAGCCCGGTGAACAGCACGGTTCTGATCGGTACGTTGATGCCCACGCCGAGGGTGTCCGTGCCGCAAATGACCTTGAGCAGGCCGGCTTGCGCGAGGGTCTCCACCAGGCGCCGGTACTTAGGCAGCATCCCGGCATGATGCACGCCGATGCCGTGCCTGACCAGCCGGGACAGCGTCTTGCCGAAACCCGGCGCGAACCGGAAGTTCCCGATAAGTTCGGCGATCGCGACCTTCTCGGCCCGGCTGCAGACGTTGACGCTCATCAGCGCCTGGGCCTGCTCTATCGCCGCCGCCTGGGTGAAGTGCACGATGTAGATCGGTGCCTCGTGCGTGCCGAGCAGTTCGGCCACCGTCTCGTGCAAGGGCGACATGGCAAACGAGAACGACAGCGGAACGGGCCGTTCCGCCGAACTCACCACGGCCGTCGGTCGCCCTGTGCGGCGGGTCAGGTCGCGCTCGAACCGGCTGACATCACCGAGCGTCGCGGACATCAGGATGAACTGTGCCTGCGGCAGTTCGATCAGCGGCACCTGCCAGGCCCAGCCCCGGTCCGGGTCGGCGTAGAAGTGGAACTCGTCCATCACCACCTGGCCTGCGTCGGCTCCCGCGCCGTCCCGGAGCGCTATGTTGGCCAGCACCTCAGCCGTGCAGCAGATGATCTGGGCACCAGGGTTCACGCTTCCGTCGCCGGTCATCATGCCGACTTCGTCGGGTCCGAAGATGTCGCAGAGCGCAAAGAACTTCTCAGACACCAGCGCTTTGATCGGCGCGGTATAGAAGGTCCGGTCGTCGCGGGCCAGGGCGGCGAAATGCGCGCCCGCCGCGACGAGGCTCTTGCCGGAACCGGTTGGCGCGGAGAGGATCACGTTCGCGCCGGACACGATCTCGATCAGCGCCTCTTCCTGGTGCGGGTACAGCGTGAAGCCCTGCTCTGCGGTCCAGTCAGCAAAAGCGGCGAAAACCTCATCTGGCCCCGCTTCGGCCGACGCTGGCCCGTCCGGGAGCCGATCGGTGAGAGTCATGATCCCTCTATCGTGCCAGGCTGCTCGTGGTGGCCGGACCAGGAGGTTTGACTGCCCGGGTGCATCAGCGCCGGATTCCGATCAGCGGTGCGTGACGCTAACGGACCCCTAACGACGTTATGGTCAGAACAGGCCTCCGCGAAGGGCATCCTGTAAGGGCTATGAACACCTACGGCAGTGCAGCCGCGGCAAAGCTCGCGACTTCTCACCTGGCTCTGGGCGGCGCCGGGATCGGCGGCCTGATCATCCACCTGATCATCTGGCACCTAGTCTGGCGCCTGTTGTTTAGCGTGTGGCACATTCACATATTCGGGCCGTTTATCGTTTTCGCGGTAATTGCGGCTTTCATCGGCCACCGCATCTGGCGCCGGCAGCACGGCCCTCGACGGCGTCGCGGCGGATTGTCAGGCTCCGGCACCGGCTCCGGCCCCCGCGACTGGTAGCCATCCGTCGCTTACGACAGCAGTCGTACAACTGCTGTCGCTAGTAGTACGACATCGGTTGTACGACTGCTGTCGCCGGACGGGTCAGTGCAGGTTGGCGCCGAAGAACGCGAAGATCTTCTCCCAGCCGTCCATCGTCGCCTCGGGCCGGTACATCCCGGCGAAGTAGTAGAAGAAACCGTGCGAGGCACCGTCGTACCGGTGGAACTCGTATTCCTTGCCGTGCTGCTTCACAGCTTCCTCGAGCTTGTTGACCTGCTCGGGCGTCGGGTACCTGTCGTCGTTGCCGAATAGCCCGAGCAACGGCGCTGACAGGTCCCCGATGTAGTCGAGGGGCGCGACCGGGCGAGCCGGGCTGAGCTCTTCCTCGCTCATGATGACGCCGCCGCCCCAAAGGTCGCCGACCGCATTCCAGCCGCTGGTCCGGCAGGCGGTCAGAAGCGAATGCCGTCCGCCGGAGCAGGTGCCGAGGATGCCGGTCTTGCCATTGCTGGTCGGCTGAGCCAGCAGCCAGTCCCGTGCGGCCGCGCAGTCGGCGACCACGCTTTCGTCGTGCACGCCGCCATCAGCCCTGACCTTTGCCGCTATGTCGTCCGGAGTGCCGTGTCCGTACCGGCAGTACAGGTCCGGGCAGATCACGGTGTAACCGTGGCGGGCCAGCCGATCGCTGAACTCACGGTAGAACTCGTCCCAGCCCGGCATGTGGTGCACCGCCACCACGCCCGGCCGGGTCGCGTCGCCGGTTGGCCTGGCGACGTACGCGTGGATCTCGTCGCCGTTGCCGGCTGGGTAGGTGATTACTTCAGTGCTGATGCCCTGGCTGGAGTCAGTCGAGAACGAGTTCCATTCAGCCATTGCCAATCGCCCCTTTGCGTAACGGTGTGGATCTCGCGAATCTGTATCCCGCAGACCTTCTTATCGCATGGACCCGCGCGGCCCGTCAGCGGCTGGTAGCTAGGCTGCTCCCAAACCGCGGGGGGCTGGAACCGAGGGGGCACGATGATCAGGGTGGGTGTACTAGGCGCCAAAGGGCGCATGGGCTCACAGGTGTGCGCCACCGTTGAATCGGAGACTGACCTTGAGCTCGCTGGCCAGGTCGACGCCGGCGACTCGCTAGACCTGCTGTCCGGCGCTGACGTTGTCGTGGACTTCACTCATCCCGGCGTGGTGATGGACAACCTGCGCTGGTGTGTCGGTCACGGGCTTGCTGCCGTCGTCGGTACCTCAGGTTTCGGTGACGAGCGGCTCGCCGAAGTAAGCGGCTGGCTCGACGAGCAGCCGGATGCGCGGGTGCTGGTAGTGCCCAACTTCTCGGTCGGCGCGGTGCTGATGATGCGATTTGCGGCCATAGCGGCGCCGTTCTTCGAATCAGCAGAGGTCATCGAACTGCACCACGCGGGCAAGGCCGACGCGCCGTCTGGCACGGCCACCCGCACCGCGACGATGATCAGCGCCGCCAGGGCTGCGGCTGGCACCGGGCCGATGCCGGATGCCACCGCAACGGCGGCCCAGGGCGCGCGCGGTGCCGAAGTCGACGACGTCCATGTCCACTCGGTCCGGCTGGCGGGTCTCGTGGCGCATCAGGAAGTGCTGCTCGGCGGCCACGGCGAGGTGCTCACGATCAGGCACGACTCGCTTGACCGCGCCTCGTTCATGCCGGGCGTGCTGCTGGCCGTGCGCGCGATCGGCACGCTGCCGCCCGGCCTGACGGTGGGCCTCGACGGCCTGCTCGGAATCGCCTGACTTGGCCTCTTTCTGACCGGCTCCGGCTCGCCGGCTGTATCTGGCCGCCCGGCTGACCGCCCCGGCTGACCGGCTCCCAGCTGACCGGGTCCACTTAGCCGACCCCGTCCAGCCGGCGCTCCGCCGGGTCCATCCCGTGCGGGTCTCAATTGAGTTGCCGGCGCGTGCCCGTTCCCGGTCATAATCTCTCGTGACGGACGACCGGAGCTTTGCCGGACTGATCGCCGAAGGCGACGCCGTTCCGACCGCTGGCTGGGATTTCTCCTGGTTCGACGGCCGGGCGACCGAGGAACGGCCGCGCTGGGGCTACGCCCGCCAGCTGGCTGAGCGGATCGGGCGGGCCGACGCGGTGCTCGACATTCAGACTGGTGGCGGCGAAGTGCTGGCGGACGCGTTGCGCTCTGCCGCGCATCGCGCGGGCGGGCAGGGCGCGGGCGGGCAGGGCGCAGACGAGCGAGGGCCGGCGGTGCTGGCCGCCACCGAGTCGTGGCCGCCTAATCTCGAGATTGCCAGGCGCAACCTCGCGCCGTTCGGCGGGACCGTGGCGCATGCCGAAGACGACGCCGACTTTCCGTTCGGGGCTGACAGCTTCGGCCTAGTCGTGAGCCGGCACCCGACTGAAGTGCTCTGGACAGAGATTGCGCGCGTACTTCGGCCGGGCGGAACGTACTTCTCTCAGCAGGTGGGCTCTGGGTCCAACCGGGAGCTGACCGATTTCATGATGGGTCCGCAGCCGGTGAGCCCGAGCCGGAGCCCGCAGGTCGCGGTCACGGAAGCCACTGCCGCCGGGCTCGACGTCGTCGGTCTGCAAGAGCAGGCGCTGCGAGTGGAGTTCTTCGACGTCGCCGCTGTCGTGCATTTCCTCAAGAAGGTGGTGTGGACCGTGCCTGGTTTCACCGTGGCGGGATATAGCGAGCAGCTGGCCAGGATGCACCAGTACATTCAGGCGAATGGCGCATTCGTCTGCTACGCGCAGCGTTTCCTGATCGAGGCGCGCAAGCCGTCTGGCGAGTAGCGTTCGGTCAGGGCCGGTTTCCGGCCAGAGCAAATCTGAGCTTGGAGTTGTTCCGCTTCCTTGTGCCGGGCAGACCCGGCGAGGTCGAGTCGAAGGAGATCAGGATGCCCACCCGCAGCGCGCACACCACCTGGACTGGCGGCCTGGAGGACGGCACCGGAACGGTCACGCTTGTCAGTTCCGGACTCGGCAGCTACGAGATCAGCTTCCCTAAGCGCGCTGCCGACGACGCGGGCGGGACCACGAGCCCGGAAGAGCTCATCGCCGCGGCGCATGCCGGGTGCTTCGCGATGCAGTTCTCGGCGCTGCTCGGCGCAGCGGGCGGCAGCGATCAGTCGCTGGACATTAGCGCGGACGTGACGCTCGGCCCGGACCCGGCGGGCGGCTTCCGGATCAGCGGCATCAAGCTAACGGTCGGCGGCTCAGCGCACGGAGTCAGCGCAGCGGACTTCGCCAAGATCGCCGCAGATGCCAAGGCCGCGTGCCCGGTCAGCAAGGCACTCGCGGGCACGACGATCACTCTGCAGGTAGCCGGCGGCTGAGGCCGCCTGCACGGCGATTGACAGGCCGACCTTCCGCGGACTGGCGGGGATTGGCTACCTCGTTCCCGTCCTTTTGCCATGTGCGTGCAGCGTCGGCAGCGCCGCCGTGAGATCGACGGCGGTTTGCGGCGCGACGCCGGGCTAGCTCTCCGACCTGGCCCGTGCCTCTTCGACGGTAAGCTCCGCGGCCGGATCGGCGTCCAGCCGACCGTCCGGGATCGGATCGCCGCTGAGAACGGACTTGCCGTAGGTGCCGTTGTCGAGCCGCTGCAGCGCCCGGTCGATCGTGGCGATCCGGGCCCGGAAACCCTCGGCGATCGCGTCGTCCATGCCCTGCGCGGTCAGCGGCTGGGCGGAGTCCGCGTAGTCGCCAGTCTCGTCGACCTCCACCTCACGGTCCTGCTCGCCGGCCGACATCGCGTCCCTGAGCAGTTGCACTACCTCGGCGCGCTCGGCGGTGAGCCGCTCGCGTGCCACGCCCTGGTCCATCTCACCCACCTCGGATCGGATAATCGAACCGGCTTTCCCGGCCCCAGACACCTTACGCACCCCGGCTGTGGCAGGCTGACCTAGCCCGGCTGCGGCGCTCCCGGGCGTCGCGGCACCACCCGCTAGGCGGGATCGGTTAGCTGTCCCGCCCCGGCGGCGGCCGTGCTAGCTAACCGGGCTAGCTGGCCCGGCCGCGATCTCCAAGACGGCCCAGAGGAGCTTGGATGATCTTCGAATACAAGCCGTCGATTGTCGGTCATCGCGGTTCCGGAGCGGATCAGGCTGACGGCTACCAGGAAAACTCGCTCGAGGCGTTCCTGGCGGCCGCCGTTCGCGGCGTTCCCTGGGTCGAGATGGATGCGCGCCGTAGCAGCGACGGCGAGCTAATGCTCTGGCATGACCCGGTCAGCCCGGCCGGGGACCTCATCCAGACGCAAACGGCCGAGAAACTCGCGGCCGCAGGGCTCGCATCCCTGGACGAGGTGCTCGCGATCCTGCCTGCCAACGTCGGTGTCGATGTCGACGTCAAAACCGTGATCGAGGACGCCAGAGATCCGGAGAACCAGCGAACGCACGCACTGATTGCCCGGGCGCTGCGGCGTTACCGGGGGACCCGGCGCTTTCTCGTGTCGTCATTCGACCCGTCGCTGCCGGTCTACCTGAAGGACCGCGGCGCCGCGGCCGCGGACGTGGCGCTTGGCCTGCTTACCGAGGTGCGGTTCGCCAGCGGCCCGGCGATCTCCGCGGCGGCCAATCTGGGCATGGACGCAATCTGCCTGCACGTCGACAGCCTGCGAACCGAGCCAGAGCGAGTCGTGCAGGTCGCTCACCGGGCGGGCCTGGAGGTGATGGCCTGGTCACCTGAACCGGCGGTGGCCCTGTCGCTAGCGCAAGCCGGGGTAGACGCGGTGTGCGTGGACGACATACCGGGCACCCAGGCCGCGCTGGCGGGCCTGCGCTGACGGTTCATGCAAGCCGCACTACCAGCTGCGGGCAGCCGCTGCCGAACTTCGTCGGCCATGCGCCTCATGGGACGCCGCCGCGTTCCATGCCGCCGGCTCCCACGTTTCATGGGATCGGTTTCACGTTTCATGGCTTCGGGCTGTTCTGGTGCCCGCTATGTGGCGATATGTGGTCGCCGAAGCCATGAAACGTGGGGGAGAAGCCATGAAACGTGGGGGAGAGGACGTGCTCGCGCGCTGCCAGCCGAGCCAGCCGGGCTGCTTCACGACGCGGCCAGTCACGCGAGTGGTTCGGGTTGCCCACGGCGTGAGCCTTGCTCGGAGACCCGCCTGCCGTCAGGCGGTCTGACTCTGGCTGGCCGCCTCGAGGCCGAGTTCCGTCACCGACGTCTCGCGCATCTTGAACTTCTGCACCTTGCCGGTCACTGTCATCGGAAAAGCGTCGGTCACCCGGACGTAGCGCGGGATCTTGTAATGCGCGATCTTGCCGGTGCAGAACTCGCGGACCTCGTCAGCGGTCAGGTCGGCGCCCGGCCGCAGCTTCACCCAGGCGCAGAGCTCCTCGCCGTACTTCACATCCGGCACGCCCACGACCTGCACGTCCTCGATCGCCGGGTGGGTGTAGAGGAACTCCTCGACTTCGCGCGGGTAGATGTTCTCGCCGCCGCGGATCACCATGTCCTTGATGCGGCCGACGATGTTCAGGTAGCCGGCACCGTCCATCACTGCCAGGTCCCCGGTATGCATCCAGCGCCCGGCGTCGATGGCCTCGGCCGTCCGCTCCGGCTCGTCCCAGTAACCGAGCATGACCGAATAGCCGCGAGTGCACAGCTCGCCGTGACTGCCGCGGGGCAGCACGACGCCGGTTTCCGGGTCGATGACCTTGACCTCCAGGTGCGGATGGACCCTGCCGACGGTGGACACCCGCCGGTCGGTCTCGTCATCGGCCGTGGTCTGGGTAGACACCGGCGACGTCTCCGTCATCCCGTAGCAGATCGTGACCTCGGTCATGTGCATCTCAGACAGGACGCGTTTCATCACCTCGACCGGACAGGGCGAGCCAGCCATGATCCCGGTCCGCAGGCTGGAGAGGTCATAGCTAGTGAAGTCCGGCAGTGCCAGTTCGGCGATGAACATGGTCGGCACGCCGTACAGCGACGTGCACCGCTCCGCCTGTACGGCGCCGAGAGTCGCGGACGGATCGAATCCAGGGGCCGGGATGACGATGCAGGAGCCGTGCGTGGTGCTGCCAAGGTTGCCCATCACCATGCCGAAGCAGTGGTAGAACGGCACCGGCACGCAGACCCGGTCCTTCTCGGTGTAGCCGCAGCCCGCTCCGACGAAGTACGCGTTGTTCAGGATGTTGTGGTGCGAGAGCGTGGCGCCCTTGGGGAACCCGGTGGTCCCGCTGGTGTACTGGATGTTGATCGGGTCGTCGAAGGCGAGCGTCGCCGACCGGGCTGACAGCGCATCCCGGTTCGCGTTGGCGCCCGAATCCAGCAGCTTGTCCCAGTCCGCGCTGCCGAGATAGATCACTCGCTCCAGCGCAGGCAAGCCGCCGCGAACCTCGTCGATCATGGCCCGATAGTCGCTGGTCTTGAAGCTCTCCGCGCTGACCAGCAGCTTGACGCCAGACTGCCGGAGCACGTAGGCCAGCTCATGACTGCGGTACGCGGGATTGATGTTGACCAGGATCGCGCCGACCTTCGCGGTCGCGTACTGGAGCACCACCCATTCGGCACAGTTCGGTGCCCAGATGCCGACCCGGTCGCCCTTATTGATGCCCAGCGCTAGCAGCCCGATCCCGACCGTGTCGGTGTCGGAGTCCAGTTGCGGGTAAGTCCACCGGCGGCCGGTCGGCACGTCCACGAGCGCTTCGCTGGCCGGATAGCTGACCGCTGTCCGGCGCAGGTTGTCGCCGATGGTCTCGCCGAGCAGTGGCCGGGCCGATGCGCCATGCGAGTACGACGGCTGTGCTTGCGTAGTTACCTCGGACATGACTGACCCTTCAGACGGCGAGTAGGTCAATACTCCACGCTCCGGCCGGCTGTGTGAAGCGGTGCAGCAACTGCGGCGCTTGCCGAGATGCGCGCAGGGCGGGACAGGTCTACTGTCAGGAGTGAGGGTCAATTGGCTTTCGGAGCGTCGCGATGAGTACCTGGGTCATCTGGCTGATCGTCGCGGCTGTGCTTGGCACCGTCGAGGTCATGACCACAACTCTGGCTTTCGGGCTGGTAGGCATCGCAGCCCTTATCGCGGCTGGCACCGGCTTCCTCGGTGCGCCCGCGGCTCTGCAATTCGGCGCTTTCGTGGCCGCGTCCGCAGTCGGGCTCGGCGTTGCCCGCCCGTTCGCGCTGCGGCATATCCGGCAGCCGCCGATGCTGCGCACCGGCACGGCCGCGCTCGTCGGGCGGTCTGCCTTCGTCTTGGAAGAGGTCGGCCCGCACAGCGGCCGGGTGCGGATCGGCGGCGAGATCTGGTCGGCGCGTTCCTACGACGAGACCACGGTCATTCCGGCCGGGTCAACCGTCGACGTCATGCATATCGAGGGCGCAACCGCCCTGGTATACCCGCGGGAGTAGCAATGGGTGATATCGCCGGCATCATCGCAGCGGTCGTCGTGGTCCTGATCGCACTGGTGACACTCCGGTCAGTACGGATCGTGCCGCAGGCAAAGGCGCGGAACGTGGAACGACTGGGCCGCTACACCAAGACGCTGCAGCCTGGCCTGAACGTGATCATGCCGTTCATCGACCGGGTGAAGCCGCTGATCGACTTGCGCGAGCAGGTGGTTTCGTTCACCGGCCAGCGCGTCATCACCGAGGACAACCTCGTCGTGAGCATCGACACCGTGCTGTTCTTCCAGGTGACAGACCCCCGCGCGGCGGACTACGAGATCGTCAACTACATCCAGGCGATCGAGCAGCTCACTGCGACAATGCTGCGCAGTGTCATCGGCTCCATGGACCTGGAGCAGACCCTCACGTCCCGCGACAAGATCAACACGCTGCTGCGCGGGGTGCTCGATGACGCATCAGGGAAGTGGGGCATCCGGGTGACCCGGGTGGAGATCCGGGCAATCGACCCGCCGCAGAGCGTCAAGGACGCGATGGAGAAGCAGATGCGGGCCGAACGGGAGAAGCGTGCCGCGATCCTGACGGCGGAGGGCGTCCGGCAGTCGCAAATCCTGACGGCCGAGGGTGACAAGCAGGGCACCGTCCTACGGGCCGAGGGCGACAAGCAGAGCGCGATCCTCCGGGCGGAGGGCCAGGCACAGGCAATTCAGACGGTGTTCCAGTCGATTCACGCCAACGATCCCGACCCCAAGTTGCTCGCCTACCAGTACCTGCAGACGCTGCCGCAGATCGCGCAAGGGCCCGGCAACACGGTCTGGATGGTGCCGAGCGAGCTGACCAGCGCGCTGAAAGCGCTGAGCGGCGCGTTCGGCGGCGGCGAGGAACGTTCAGAAGGGAAACGGGCTGGGTCTCACCACGCAGGCGTCAGCCAGAACGCGGCCGCCGAAGTCGAATCCGGGCACGAAGTCGCAGCTGATGCCGAGCCCGACTTGCCGGGCGCATTGCCGGTAGCGGCCGTGCTCGCTCAGGTTCCGACGGTCGAAGCGGTGCTGGCGGACGCTGAAGCGGACGAGCCCACCGCGGCTGCTGGCCTGGCCGCCGCGGCCCAGACGCTGGGGCTTGAGCCGCTGGGTACGGCGGATGGCCCGGACGGCGGCGCGGCTAACGGGTCGGCGGGTCCGGCGAGTTAAACTGCTCGGCTGCGGCTCGCCCGCAGTGCCGCCGCTCCGAGCCGCGGATGACCCGGCTAGAGCCGGATCGCCAGTCCGAGCGTGAGCAGCAAGCCGTAGGCGAGTTCCAGGCGTCCCGTCTGCCCGAGGGCGACGATCAGGCTGCGGCCGGTGGCACCATCGCGGACTTGCCGGACCGGCGTGAGTGCCAGCGGGAGCGCTGCCAGCGCCAGCAGGCTGAGCGGGCGGGCCGGCGCCAGCGCGAGCGCGACGCAGAACGGCGCGAGGATGCATCCTGTGTACAGCACCCTGGTCCGCTGATCGCCGAGGACGACGGCGAGGGTGCGCTTGCCCGTTTCCTTGTCGGTAGGAATGTCCCGAAGGTTGTTGATCACCAGCAGGGCGCAGGCGAGCAAGCCGATCGCGGCCGCGGCGGCCCAGGGCAGCCAGCTGACAGAACGCATCTGAACATAGGCTGTGCCCGCCACGGCGGCGAGGCCGAAGAACACGAAGACCGACAGTTCGCCGAGCGCGCGGTACCCGTACGGCCGCCTTCCGCCGGTGTAGAACCACGCCGCCGCCACCGCGGCCGCACCGAGGAGCAGCAGCCACCAGGAACTGACCGCAGCCAGTACCAGGCCGGCCGCGCAGGCCAGCGCGAAGCAGGCGATCGCGGCCGCTAGCACGTGCCTCGGCTTGACCAGGCCGGAGCCGACCAGCCGGACCGGGCCAACGCGCGCTTCGTCGGTGCCGCGGATGCCGTCGCTGTAGTCGTTGGCGTAGTTAACGCCGACCTGCAGGGCGAGGGCCACGAGCAGGGCGAGCGCAGCCCGCCAAGGGGAGAACTTGCCGTAGCCGAAGGCGACGCCGGACCCGACGACGACCGGCACCACGGCAGCGGGCAGGGTCCGCGGTCGGGCGCCGGCAACCCAGGTGCGCAGATCGGCCACTGTCCTAATCAGTCCTTTGCCATGTCTCGGGGATGACATAGGGTAGCCCGCCGTCCCGCCAGGCCAGCCCGTGACCGGTCGTTCGCCGTTACCGGACCGCATATCACGGTTGCGGAACACCGGTATCGGGCCGAACCAGGCGCCGGGGCGTACCGCGGCCGTGAAATGTCCGGGCGGGAGGCGGGCGGCTTACGCTAACGGGAGCGCGCGCTGCGCCGCGGCGTAGATGTCGCCGGCTTCTTCCCAGCTGAGCGGGCCGACGGCCGAAGCCCTTTTCCGGCTGCGGAAGTACCGGCCGACTGATCTTCCGGCGAAGACGTCGACGCCGCGGAGGGTCGCCACCGCCCACGGCACCATCGGACCGTAAATGACCATGGCCGGACGTACGGTGATCTCCCGGCCGAGCTCGCGAGAGAGCAGCCGGGCAGCCTGGGCGGCTTCCCACCGCGCGTGCGAGAGGCGTTCCTTCTGGCTGAACGGGCCGTGATACAGCACCGGCCCGGCCGCCGAGTCGCTGGCGACCGTTCGCACCGGCAGGCGGCGGTCCCAGCGCTCCGAGTCGAGCGCGAACACGCCGCCAGGTCCGATGACCAGGTGGTCGATGACCGAGTCGGTGCCAGGGATGCCGCGCGCGTGGACCGCCAGGTAACCGGAAACCCGGACCAGGAACAACCGCCGCTTCGTGCGCCGCTGCGCGGACGAGACCCGTACCGCTGCCGGGATCAGCGACATGGTCTTGGACTGGTAGATCGTGTCGATGATCGCCACGATCGCGGCGAACGTCACGCCAAGCCGCCAGCCCTGCCAGAACATCACTAGCAGGAAGACGACAACTGAGATGACGGCCCTGCGGATCCAGTAGGGCAGGCGCGGATCAGCGGCAAGCCCGGCCATCAGAGCACGCGAAGGAACGGAAAAGTTCTGTGGTCCATCGACCGGGGCCGCTGGCCCGGTCGGAGTCGGCTCAGGCCCGGTCTCCCGGTCCATGTGTCACAGAGTAACGGAGCGCTTACAGTCCGGCCACGACAGCCCGGCACGCCGGGCTGCCGCGCCTCTGGCGTCCCGGCCAGATGCGCGAAGTGCCAGTTCAGTGGGGCTATGCCAGGCGTTGGCCCAGTCAGTGCGGTCCGCTACTGTTCGATACCGTGACCCAACTTCACGACCTCACAGTGACCGAGCAAGCTGCCGCCATCCAGGCCGGGGAGGTCTCCTCGACCGAGATCACCGAGCATTACCTCGACCGCATCGAGCGGCTCAACGAGCAAGTCGGTGCCTTCTACACGGTGACCGGCGAACTTGCCCGCGAGCAAGCTGCCGTGGCGGACAAGGCAGTGTCCGCGAGCCGCAAGGACGGAGCGGAGCTTCCGCCGCTGACGGGGGTGCCGATCCCGATCAAGGACCTGAACATGGTCGCCGGGGTCAGGCTGACCTACGGCAGCGCGCTGCTTGCGGACAACGTTGCGACCGAGGACGACTACGTGGTCGAGCACCTGCGCTCGGCCGGCATCGTGATCACCGGTAAGACAGCTACGCCCGAGTTCGGCCTGCCGTGCTACACCGAGACCAAGATCGGTCCGCCCGCGCGCACGCCGTGGGACCTGAGCAGGTCGGCCGGCGGGTCCAGCGGCGGCGCCGCGGCCGCTGTGGCATCGGGCCTGGCTCCCGCTGCACAGGGCAGCGACGGCGGCGGCTCGATCAGGATCCCGGCAAGCGTGTGCGGCCTGTTCGGGATCAAGCCCACTCGCGGCCGGATCTCGCAGGGGCCGCTGATGCCCGACCTGACCGGGTTGTCGACGGACGGTCCGCTCGCCAGGACCGTGGCCGATGCCGCCCTGCTGCTCGACGCGATGACAGGCAATCATCCCGGCGACATGTACACGCTGCCGCCGTTGCCTGCCGGTGAGTCGTTCCTCGGCTACGCCGGCCGCGAGCCCGGCAAGCTCCGGATCGCGCGGTCGCTGCGGACGGTCGTGCCGGGTGCCGAGGTGCACCCGGACTGCGTGGCTGCTTACGAGGACGCCAGTGCCCTGCTGTCTTCGCTCGGGCACGAGGTCGAGGAGGCAGACCTGCCCTTCAGCGAGGAGGCTGTGCCCTCGTTCCTCGCGCTGTGGTTCGCGATGGCGACGCTGGCCCCGATCCCGCCTGAGCACGAGAGCGCACTGCTGCCGCTGACTCGTTATCTTCGCGGCAAGGGCATGGAACTGTCCGCAGCCGACCTGCTGACGCACCAGGCGATCCTGCAGGGCGCGGTCCGTCCGGCGATGACGGCGCTGAATGCCTATGACGCGATCCTGACCCCGACGCTGGCGCTGCCGCCGCGGCCGGTCGGCTGGTTCGACGAGGTCGAGCCGGCTGAGAACTTCACCCGGCAGACCGTGTTCACGCCGTGGACCGCGCTGTACAACTTGTCCGGCCAGCCCGCGGTGAACGTCCCGCTGCACTGGAACGCTGAGGGGTTGCCGATTGGCGTCATGCTGGCCGGCCGGATGGGTGACGAGGCCACGCTGATCTCGCTGTCTGCTCAGCTCGAGGCCGCCCGGCCGTGGCGGGACAAGCATCCGCCAATCTGGTGACCTTCGCCTCTTTGACCTAGCAGGGCCAGCGGCAGGCTGGAACTGAGGTTAGGAGGTGACCGATGCGAGTTCTCGTTACCTATGGGTCCAGTCGCGGCGGGACGGAGGGTCTTGCCCGCATGGTGGCCGGCGGCCTGCGCGAGTGCGGCCTGGACGTCGAGGTGCTGCCGCCGAAGCGGGCCCGTGACATTTCCGGTTACGACGCCGTGGTCGTCGGTGGCGCGCTGTACGCCTTCCGCTGGCACCGGGCTGCCCGCGGTTTCGTACGCAAGCACGCGACGGCGCTCATGGAGCGGCCGACGTACTTCTTCTCCAGCGGTCCGCTCGACGACTCTGCCGCGAGCAACGACATACCGCCGATCCCTGTCGTCACGGCGCTGATGGCGCGCGTCGGCGCGCGCGGCCACATGACATTCGGCGGCAGGCTGTCGCCGGCTGCCAGGGGCATGCCGGCGAGCGCGATGGCGAAGAAACATGCGGGCGACTGGCGAGATGCAGCTCAGGTGCGAACCTGGGCGCTGCAGATCGGCAGGGAGCTCACCGGAGCAACAGGCGCGCCAGCTCAGGCCAGCCGCGAGGGCGTTGCGCCTTGATCGCGGCCTCCCGGTCGGCGGTTGGCCGGTAATCCCATCGCATCCGCGGCTTACCCCATCGCATCGGCGCGACGGGTAACCCCCACCGGGGCCTGCGGTAGTGCGTAAGGTCGGGGTCATGACATGCGCTCGTCATGTCGTGACGGGACTGACCGTTCGGGGGACGGCCGCTCGGAGGATAGGCGTGCGGGCGCTGGCCGCACGGATGCTGGCGGTGCTGAGCGCGCTGCTGTTCCCGTCCGCGATGCTGGCGGCGTGCTCGAGTACCGCCAGCCCGCAGGGCGTGGCCCAGAGCTATCTGACCGACTGGGCACGCCGGGACTGGGCAGGCATGCGCGGCCTGGTCGCAAATCCGCCGGCCGGCTTCGCGGCAGCAAACGCTGCGGCGCTCACCGACCTAGGCGCCAGGCAGGCGAACTACCTGGCCGGCCGGCTCACAGTGACCGGCAGCACTGCACGTGAGCCAGTGACCGAGCGCATTCAGATCGCGGGCGTCGGGACAATAGCGATCAAGACCAGCCTGCGCTTCACTGACGCATCGGGACGCTGGCTGGTGGACTGGTCGCGAGGGACCATCGCGCCCGGGCTGAGCAAGCAAGGCGACAAGCTGTCGCTGCAGCTGACGTGGCCGCCTCGAGCGCAGATACTGGGCGCTGGCGGAGCGCCGCTGACCATTCAGACTCCGATGGTCACGGTTGGCGTCGAGGGCCAGCGGATCAAGAAACCGGCTACTGTGCGGGCAGCCCTGCTGGCGGCCGGTGCCACTAAACAGGCCGTCGACTCGGCCCTGACCGGCGCGAAGTCGGAGCCAACCTGGTTCGAGCCGGTGTTCACCATCAGCTGGAGGCGGTACCAGCAGCTCGAGCCGACCATCTATCCGATTCCTGGAACTGTGTTCCAGACCAGCCACGTGCGGACACCGCTAACGCCCGGCCTGGGCTACGTCGTCGGCTCCGTGGGGCCAGTGACCGCTCAGCAGCTGCAGCAGCTCGGTGCTCCGTACACGGCGCAGAGCGTCGTCGGTCAGACCGGCCTCGAGCTTGCTGACCAGAAGCAGCTGGCGGGTCAGCCGGGGGCAACAGTTACCGCGGTCAACGCGGCCGGCGACGTCCTGGCGACGGTGGCCAGAATCCCGGCCAAGCCCGGCACGCCGGTGCGGACCAGCATCGACCCGGTTGTCCAGCGCGCCGCACAGACGGCGCTGGCCGGGGTAGGCAAGGATGCCGCGCTTGTCGCTGTCAACGCTGGCACCGGACAGGTCCTGGCGTCGGTGAGCGTACCGGGATCTAGTGGATTCAACCTCGCCCTCGACGGCTCGTTCCCGCCTGGATCGTCGTTCAAGGTACTCACCTCGACGGCGCTGATCGAGCACGGGCTCCGGCCGTCGTCGCCGGCAACCTGCCCGTCCCAGCTGACGGTCGACGGCGAGGTATTCCACAACGCGGAAGGCACCGCGCCGGTCAGCAATCTCCTGCACGCCTTCGCCGAGTCGTGTAACACCGCGTTCATCGGTCTTGCGACGTCGCACCTCAGGGCTGCGGATTTCACCAGGACGGCCACCCTGTACCGGCTCGGCATCACGCCCCGGCTCGGCTTGCCGGCCTTCGGCGGTTCCGTCCCGGCGCCGGCGAACGAAGCCGACCTGGCCGCGACCACGATCGGGCAGGGCCGGGTCCTGGTGTCGCCGCTGGATATGGCCATGGTCGCGGCGGCAGTCGACAGTGGCCAGGTACGCGCCGCGCGGCTGGTCGTCGGCGCAGCTGATGACAGCGTCCCGCCGAAGCCGTTGCCGGCTCCGGTCATTGCCGATCTGCACGAGATGATGGCGCAGGTCGTCGCTACCGGAACCGCCTCCGGCAAGGGACTGCCGGCCGGCACCTACGCGAAGACCGGCACGGCGCAGTACGGCCATGGCAACCCGCTACCTACTGACGCGTGGCTGATCGGATTCAATAACCACGTGTACGGCTGCGACGTGGCCTTCGCAATGGTCACGGTCGACGGCGGCGAGGGCGGCCCTACTGACGGGCCGATTGTCGCCAGGTTCCTGAACCTGCTACGGCGGTCGCTTCCCTGACCGAGCCGTCCTCTAACATTCCGTCACTGAACATCACGGTCAGTAGTTCTGGGTAGAACGTGCGGAGGCACCCGCTGCTGTCGACCTGGGGATGCAGCCATGACTACAGAATTCAGGCGCCTGGGAAAGCGCGGCGCATACCGGTTCGGGCAGTTGCAAACGCAGGGCATCCCGGGCCAGCAAGAGCCTGTCCCGTTCAGGCCGAGGTTCGCCCGGCATTACGGTCGGCGACCACGCTGGGCCCGGCTGCGCTGGGCCCGGCTGCTCGGCCTGGTGGCCGGCCTCATGCTGATCACCGGTGGCGCCGCAGCCGGCTTGTGGTTCGTGCGGTTAACAGCGGGCCTGCTGGCGGGCTGGCCAGTTACGCGCGCCGCCGGGCAACAAGAAGTCGTGCGCTTACGTTTCGCGGCTGGCCGAGAAGGCGTCGGCGGCGGTCTGAATCTGGCCGAGGTAGTCCCGCCAGGTTTGTTCGTCGACGTCCCCCTGATCGGGGCCGCCCGTTCCGTCGATAAGCTCCCGGACGATGTCGGCGTGGCCAGCGTGCTGGGCTGTCTCAGCCACCATGCGGATAAGCAGTTCGCCCAGCGTCGTATCCCGGCGGTCCTGCGGCCAGTGTGGTACTGAGCCTGGTGCGTCCAGGTCGAGTGCCCCGATGACGCGGTCGGCATGGGCGCAGGCGCGCGAGTAAAGGCCGGTGATGTACTCGCTGGATTCATCGGGCGTAGCCCACATGTCTGCGCCCTGCCAGATCGAGCCGTCCTCGACCCAGGACATGCTTTCCCCGGCCGGGTGGCCGAACGATTCACCCAGGTACGCATACTCAAGCCCGGCCAAGTGCTTCATCAGGCCGAGCAGGTTCGTGCCGGTCGGCGTCATCGGGCGGCGACGGTCGTATTCGCTTAGGCCGTCGAGCTTTGACACCAGCACTGCGCGGCTAGCCTTGAGATTACGGTGCAGCTCTTCTTTCAGCTCGGACATGGTCAATCTCCAGCAAGTTCGGTGGCCACTGCCGCGCGCAGCAGGGCCTTGCTGCCGATGGCGTCGGTGCTGTCGACGAACTGATCGGCGGCACCGATGAGCGGAAGTGCACGAATGCGTTCGTCGCTGATCTGCTCTCGCAGCGCATGGACAAACCGGCCAGCCTCCATTACCCGGTACGGCCGGTCATAGTAAGTCGGGCGGACTGCCGGATCGACATGCGGAGTGACGGCGACGGCGTTGTGCAGCCGGCCGACGGCCTCGTATGCGGCAGCCAGGCTGCGCTCCCGGTCTGGCCAGGTCGTCGCTGTCAAGGCAGCGATCAGCAGCGGCGATAGGTCGCCGGCCGCGGCGGTCCGGGCGAACGCGCTGCCGAGCCATTTGCTGTACGGTGGATAGCGCCGCTGCACTATCAGGACGAGCCGGATCAGATCCCGTACCAGCCGCGCGGCGATCAGCGCGGAGCCCAGTTCATCGCCAGCCTCAGCGCACCGGCCCGGGAACGCTTCCTCCTGGCTGATGCGCTGCCACTGACACGCCATGATGTACAGCCAGATGTCGTGCGGGTACCAGGCGAGTGCGGCGCGCGCAGCGGTGAGCGCGCCGCCTCCGGCCGGCCAGCTTCCGTCGCCGGCCAGGTCGTCGCGTGAGACCGTCAAGCCGTTGTCGGACACCGTCAGGCCGTCGTGGAACACCGCACCGCCGGTGACCTCTGCCAGCACTTGCGTCGGAACGGAGAGCCAGTCGAGCAAACTGATCTGCGCTGCGGGGTCGAAGCCGACAACCTCGGTCAGCCAGGAGCGCAGCCCCGCGACGGTGACCCAGTGCGTGCGTGCCTGCATCCCGTCATCCGTCGACGCGGGAAAGGACACCGGGTAGCCGCGAAACTCGTCCGGCAGCCTTGCCGCAAGCAGCTCACTCACCCGCCCTGCCTCCGGGGCCGCCTCGTCGGTGAGGAAGATCTGGAGCCGAGGCCCCCAGTTGTGGTCAGTGGACCGCGGCGAGTCGAACCCCAGCACTTCAGAGCCCCAGCCGATGAGCGCCGCCGAGTGCGCGAGTCCTGGACACTCCGCGTCGAGCACCGGCCGGACGGCCTCGGTGTAGAACAGCTTCGCTAGCTCCAGGCCGGTTATGAACGTCGCTCCCACTCGGGGATCGTGACCTACCCGCCCTTGAAAGAGCAACCCTGTTTCCGCCCGTCCGCCCCGCTGGCTGACGGCGGGCAACTGGAGCGCCGGCGGGCGTGACCGGACAGCCGGGCGAGCAGGGTCTTCCGCCGGCGAAACCACGTCGGCCCAGGACCGTGAGCACCTGCGCGGCAACCTGGCACGGGGTGACCGCGAGATCCAGATAGCCGTAGCGAAGGGTAACAATGCCTTCGGCGGATGCGGCGTTGTCTCGTCCGATGTCCTTCCACCTGCCCTCGGCCGGGTGCGCAAGCCGGCCGTCGAGCTCCACGGCAGTCAGGTAGCCGGCATAGAACAGATCGCGATACTCGTTGTGGTCGCCTCGCCGATATCGGCACTGCCGCTCCCCGGCAGGCAGCCCGTGTCGTCGCTCAACGGCGTTGTGGTATCTCCGCTCCAGGACCGAGTGCAAGCCGGCGGCGTCGGTTGTCAGTAGTTCGCTGAGCTCCGACCGCCAGCGAATCTTTGCCCGGCGTTCGAGCGCGCGAGCTAACTTGACCTGAGTCGTTCGTCCGCGCTGCAAGCCGCGGAATACCCACGCGCACGCGTCATCGACAGATTCAGCCGCATCGGCGAGATCAAGAATTGTCTCCTCGACCCGTGCCTGCGGTGGCAGGCGGGCAGGATGACGAGATCGGGGCGCTCGCGCTGAATAGTGAATGACGAGCCCGGCCGCCTTCGAGGCCCGTCGCTGCGCTGGCACCGTTACGTGAATGAGGTCACTGACCTTGTCCGTCAGCCCAGCCAGCTCCGCCGCAGTCTGATGGCTCAGCATCGCGCCCGGCCCAGCGCTGAGTACCGCTGCCCACAGCACGGCGGCTCGGCTGGGATCGCCTGAGAAGGTGGCGTATACCCCCCGGTACATGCGCTGCCATCGACCAGCGCGAAGGCGCGCGGCAATAGCCGACCTGGTGAGCCCGCCCCGGATCGCTTGTTCCGTGGTCAGGATCCCGTTCTGAAGCTCTGCGAGCTCGCGTAGCTCGGGCGGAAGAGGCTTCGACACGCCGCTCAGTGTGGCGCACGGCACCGACAAATCGGGCGCATCACATGATCCTTGAGAGTTATGCACGCTCCGACGTGCATAACTCTCAAGGATCATGACCCGTCCCCGGTTTGGCAGCACGCCGGGCGCGAATCATGGAGGTGTGACCGACCCAGAGCTGGTGCAGCGCGCGCGGAATGCCGGGATTGTTACTGACTATTGCGATTGGCGGGGCAACCGGGTCGAGGTACCGGCTGAGACTCTGGCGGCGATACTCGACGTGCTCGATAAGTCCGCGCCGGAAACCGGACCCGCAGCCCGCGAGCCGGCCGCCCGCGAGCCGGCCGCCAGTGAGCCGGCCGCCCGCCAGTGGGGATTCACCGTCCAGCTGTACTCCGTCCGGTCGCGCGACTCCTGGGGTCACGGCGACCTGCACGATCTGGCGGAACTCGCCCGCTGGAGCGCGACCGTGCTCGGCGCCGGATTCGTACTGGTGAATCCGCTGCACGCGGCCGAGCCGGTGCCGCCGGTCAGCGCGTCCCCGTACCTGCCGATGACGCGGCTGTTCACCAGCCCGCTGTACCTGCGCGTGGAGGACATCCCCGAGTACGCAGCGCTGACCGCGGCGGACAAGTCCGCGATCGACAGACTCGCCGCACCGCTGCGATCGGCCAACAACACGCCCGATCTCATCGACCGCGACGCCGTCTGGTCGGCGAAACGGCACGCTCTCGAGCTGATCAGCAAGGTGCCGCTAACCGGGTCCCGGCAAGCCGCTTACGCCACGTTCCGGGCGCAGCGCGGCCGCAGTCTCCAGCTATGGTCCGCCTGGTGCGCCCTGGCCGAGCGCCACGGGACCGACTGGCGCGACTGGCCGTCCGAACTCGCCAGCCCGCACCGGGCAGCGGACGTTGTCGCCACCGACCCGGAGCTCGCGGTAGCGGCCGAGTTCCACGCCTGGCTGCAATGGCATGCCGACCAGCAACTTGCCGCTACTGAGCAGGCGGCGAAGGCAGCGGGCATGGCACACGGGATCATTCATGACCTGGCCGTGGGCGTGCATCCTGGCGGCGCCGACGCCTGGGCCATGCAGGACCTGCTGGTGCCGGGCTTCAGCGTCGGCGCCCCGCCGGACGGGTTCAACCAGCTCGGTCAGGACTGGGCCCAGCCGCCGTGGCATCCTGGCCGGCTTGCCGCCGCGCGCTACCAGCCGCTTGCCGAGTTGTTCGACGCGACCCTGCGCAACGCCGGCGGCATCCGGGTCGACCACGTGATGGGCCTGATGCGGCTGTGGTGGATACCGGCCGGCCAGTCGCCCGATCGCGGCGCGTACGTCCGCTACGACCACGAGGCTTCGGTTGGCGCGCTGGTCGGCTCCGCCCGCCGCGCGCAGGCGGTCGCGATCGGCGAGGATCTCGGCACGATCGAGGAGTGGGTCAGCGACTACCTGGCCAGCCGCGGCATCCTGGGCACGATGATGCTCTGGTTCGCGGACGACGACGGCACTCCGCTGCCTCCCGCCCGCTGGCGCCGGACCTGCATGGCCACAGTCGGCACGCATGATGTGCCACCGGTATCGGGGTTCGTCACTGGCGAGCAAGTGAGTGTCAGGGCTGAGCTCGGTTTGCTAAAAGCACCACCAGAGCGGGAACGGGCTGAGTCGGCGGCAATGCTTGCCCGCTGGCAGGCGGCACTCGAGGCCGAAGGGCTCCTGACCCATGGGCAGGCGTCCGACCCTGCGCAGTTCACCGTGGCGCTCTACGGCTACCTGCGGAAGACACCAGCCCTGCTGCTCGGCGTTTCCCTGGCTGACGCGGTCGGCGACCGCCGCACGCAGAACATCCCTGGCACCAGCAAGCAGTACCCGAACTGGCAGATCCCGCTCTGTGACGACCAGGGCAAGCCGGTGCTCCTGGAGGAACTTCCGGGCATCAGGCTGCTGCGTGAGGTGTGCGCGGCAGTTGGTGCAGCTGAACCGGCCGCGCCGGATCGCGCCTAGCCTGGCTGTGTTAGCCCAGCTGGGCGTCGCGCCGCCGGCACTTCAGGGCTCTGGCCACATCGTCTCTGCGCTCGACGAGCAGCCGTCGCAACGCCGGCGCCGGGTTCGCGCTGGCAATGTAGTCGTCGGTGGCCGCGATGCCCTGCTCACTGACGATGCTTTCCGGGTAACCGACCTCGGCGAAGAACTGCGCCATGTCGCTGGCGCCGTCGCGCCACATCCCGGCCAGCGCGGCGTAGTACTTCTCCGCGTACGGCGCCAGCAGCTCGTCGGCGTCAGGATCGGCAAAGCCGCGGAGCACGGCACGGAACATGGCGTTGGTCAGGCTGCCATCGGTGACCCTGGCCCACGCTTCGTCCTTTGCCGTCGGGGTCGGGATCGCGGCAAGGCAGCGTTCGGCGTGCCGGTCACCTGCGTCGGTCCGGTCACGGTCGAGCTCGGCCTCGACCACGGCCCGGCCGGCCAGCCCGCGGCTGACCAGCCGGTGCAGCAGGCGCCAGCGCAGGTCGGTGTCGACGGCCAGGTCGTCCAGCGAGGCGGAGCCAGCCAGCAGCCCGGCGAGCAGGTCAAGGCCGGCCGGGGTAATGGCCACGTCGGCAAGCGCCTTGATATAAGCGAGCTGGTGGTCGGAGCCGGGCGACGCGGCGAGCAGCCAGGCTCGCAGCGCTGTGTCGAATTGCGCCAGACCCTCCTCGCGCCAGGCCGGGTCGCCGTACCGCCTGATCGCCATGCTGGCCTGACCCAGTACCCGTTCCAGCACCGCAGCCTGCTTGATCGACGGCGCGCCGGACAGCACGAGCGCGAGGAAGTCACGCGCGCGCATCTCGGCGTCCCTGGTCATATCCCAGGCCGCCGACCAGCACAGCGCCGCAGCGAGCTGGTCGGTCAGTGCGCCGATGCTGGCGATGAGGGTATGCAGCGAATGCTCGTCGAGCCGGATCTTGGCGTAAGTGAGGTCGTCGTCGTTGATCAGGATCAGGTCCGGCCGGCTGTGGCCGATGAGCTCAGGGACGTCGGTAACGGCTCCGGCGATGTCCAGCTCGACGCGGTGCCGCCGGACAAGTACTCGCTGATCCTCGCCCGTCAGGTCGTAGAGCCCGATGGCTAGCCGGTGCTGGCGCAGCTCCGGGTGCAGGGCGGGTGCGTCCTGCAGCACGCTGAACGCGGTGAACCGGCCGTCCGAGTCCAGCTGGTAAGACGGCCGCAGCGTGTTCACTCCAGCGGTCTCGAGCCAGGACTTCGACCACTGGCTCAGGTCCCGGCCGGAGGACAGTTCCAGTGCGCCGAGCAGGTCGGCGAGAGTGGCGTTAGACCAGGCGTGCTCGCCGAAGTAGGCACGCACTCCGGCCAGGAAGTTGTCCCTGCCGACAAAGGCGACGAGTTGCTTCAGTACCGCGGCGCCCTTGGCATAAGTAATGCCGTCGAAGTTCACCTCGACCGCTTCGATGTCCGGGATATTGGCAGCGACCGGATGCGTGGACGGCAACTGGTCCTGCCGGTACGCCCAGACTTTCCAGACTCCCGCGAAGGTGGTCCACGCGTCAGACCACCGGGTCGCGTCGGTCAGCGCGACCGCAGACGCCCACGACGCGAACGACTCGTTCAGCCACAGGTCGTCCCACCACTTCATGGTCACCAGGTCGCCGAACCACATGTGCGCCATCTCGTGCAAAATCGTGTCAGCTCTGTCCTCGCGGCGGGTATCAGTGACCCTCGACCGGAACACGTAATCGTCCAGGAAGGTGACGCACCCGGCGTTCTCCATCGCGCCGGCCTTGTATTCGGGCACGAAGAGCTGGTCGTACTTGCCGAACGGGTAGCGCACGCCGAAGGCGTTCTGGAAGTAGTCGAAACCGCGCCTGGTGATGTCCAGGATCTCGTCCGCGTCCAGGTACTCAGCTAGCGACTGCCGGCAGTAGACGCCCAGCGGGATGCCGTCGTGCTCAGCTCTGACCTCGGCGTACGGGCCGGCCGCGATCGCGGTGATGTAGGTGGACATGACCGGGCCAGCGGGGAAGTGCCAGCGCATGATGCCCCGGCCGGCCGGCTCGGCAACCACGTCCGGTGCGGCATTGGAGATCACTTTCCAGCCGCCCGGCGCGATCACCGTGAACTCGAAGCTGGCCTTCAGATCGGGCTGATCGAAGCAGGCGTAGACGCGGTGGGCGTCGAAAGTCTCGAAATCGGTATACAGGTAGACACTGCCGTCGGCCGGGTCGGTGAAGCGGTGCAGTCCCTCGCCGGTGCGCGAGAAGGCGCAGTCCGCTACCACGCGGAGTTCGTTGCGTTCGGCCAGGCCAGTCAGGGTGATGCGGTCGTCGGCGAACGCGGCGAGGTCTACCTCCTCGCCGTTGAGAGTGATCTGGGTCACGGCAGGGGCGGTGAGCTCCACGAAGGTCGCCGCGCCCGGGCGAGCGCAGCGGAAACTGATCGCGGCGATCGACTCGAAGGTCGCTTCGCCGCTGAGGTCCAGTTGCACCTGGTAGGACTCGACCGCGATCAGTTCCGCCCTGTCCCGCGCTTCGTCGCGCGTGAGGTTGCTCGCCACTGCTCGTTCCCCTCGGTTGCGTGGTGGTTTGCTCTAGTGCCGCAGACCACATGGATGCTGATGCCTGCGGCCGGAATGTGCAACGCGGTTTCTCGGTTGCCCCAGGAAAGCTGATCCCGCACCAAGGAGCATCGATGACCGAGCAGGAGCTTACCCAGCTGGATTTCTGGTTTGACCCGCTGTGTCCATGGGCCTGGATCACCAGCCGGTGGGTCCTCGAGGTCGAGAAGGTTCGTCCGGTGCGGGCGCGCTGGCACGTGATGAGCCTGGCTGTTCTCAACGAGGACAAGGAGGACCTGTCGGAGCGGTACCGGGGCTTCCTTTCGACAGCATGGGGCCCGGTGCGGGTTTGCATGGCCGCTGAGCAGAAGTTCGGGGCGGAGGTGCTGCTGCCGCTGTACACCGCGCTCGGTACGCGGTTCCACAACGAGAAGCAGGAGCGCAGCCGGGCAACGATCGAGGCCGCGCTGGCCGACGCCGGGCTGCCAGCCGAGCTTGCGGACGCGGCTGAGTCGACCGAGTACGACGAGGCGCTTCGCGCGTCGCACAAGGATGGCATGGACCGCGTCGGCTACGAGGTGGGTACCCCGGTTATCTCGGTCAACGGTAACTCGTTCTTCGGTCCGGTCATCACGCCGATTCCCCGTGGCGATGACGCTGCGCGGCTGTGGGACGGCGTCCTGATGGCGACCGAGTTCGACGGCTTCTTTGAGCTCAAGCGTTCCCGGACCAGGGAACCGATCTTCGACTAGCCGCGTCCGGTCAGGCGGCTTGCATCACGCGGATGTGCCAGGAGCAGGCCGATATCACGACCAGGTAGAGCTGGTGACTACCTGGGCTGAGCCACACCGAACCGTGGCCGCTGGCCGCGAATAGCTCAGCCGCCGTACTGACCGCGGCCTCGTCGGCTGCTGCGATGTCGGCCCGCAGCAGCATGAACTCGGTGTCGGCTGGCCCGGCGTCGGATGGCTCAGCGCACCGGTAGGTCCACCGCACCTGCCAGCGTTGCCTCGCCCTGACGGTGAAATGCCTCGTTATCTGATTACCGCGGCCTGAGAAGGCAGCGACGACCTGATAGCGACCTCTGACCGGACCGGACCGCGAGCTCCCGGTGCGATGTCCGACGCCAGCTTGGTGTTCGCCGTCTTGAATCTTGCGCTGGATCGCGGAGTTGGCGTCCTGGTGCGCGCCGATTGCCGGTGATTGCCTCGGCGCGGTGACTGTTGCCACCAGCACGATCGAGCCGATGACCAGGCCAAGTCCGGTGGCCCAGGCAATGACCGTGACGAACAGCTGCAGTGCCTGGCGGGTCAGCCGGCGGAGCCTGCTGAACACCCCTAAGTGGTCAGCCGGCCGCCGCCTGAGGAAGTTGACTGGTGCGGCATGCTGTGGCGGGCGTGCCGGTAAGCACAATGCGTCTGAGTCGCGATACGTCATCGGAGGGGGTCCCGAGTGTGTGGCAGGGCTTCAGCGTCACTGAAGGTGATTGAGTTTTTCGGTTACAGCCAGAGAGCGTTGTATCACGAAATGAAGTGGCAGCCGACTCATATAGATGTTTTGGCTGGTAAGGCCGCGCACCGGGGCGAGTTCGCCGGCTGAGCCGCCGGCGCTGTGAGTGATGCCAGGCGATCCGGGCGGGTTCGCGACCTTGATCGGTGTGTTCCCGGCCTGGCCGGCGGCCCCGGTCCGGCGCCGTGCCAGACTGGCGCTGTGCGCGTATACCTAGGATCGGATCACGCCGGGTTCGAGCTCAAGAGCCGCCTGGTGGAATGGCTCAGGCAGGCCGGTCACGAGCCGGTCGACTGCGGGCCGTCGAGTTACCAGCCCGACGACGACTATCCGGTTTACGTCATGCGGGCGGCAGGCTCTGCCGTCGGCGACCCCGGCAGCCTCGGCATCGTGATCGGCGGATCGGGAAATGGCGAGCAGATCGCCTCGAACAAGATCCGCGGCGTCCGGGCCGCACTCGCCTGGAGCGACGAGACTGCGCGGCTGGCCCGGCTGCACAACAACGCCAACGTGCTGAGCCTTGGTGCCAGGGAATACGCGATAGAGGATGCGCTCAGGTTCGCGCAGATCTTCGTGCAGACCGCGTTCTCGGAGGAGCCACGGCACGTCCGGAGGCTGAACATGATCGCCGCGTACGAGCAGACGGGCGAGCTTCCGGCCGAACCCTGACCGTATTGGGCGGGCGCTGGGCCGGCGGGGGTGGCCGATGGCCAGCGAGTTGGTCGCTAGCGTTTGCCGCCCCGCCGGTGGGTATGGCCGGAGGCCTGCGAGCTTGTCGCTTAGCGCTCGCCCCGTCGGCGCGGGGTGGCGCGTCGTCGGCTACGGCCGCGCTTGCCGCCACCCCGGTAGTCCGGACTGCCGGTGTCGAGCTGTACTGGCTGACTGCGGGCTGGCGGTTCCTCGGCCAGCGCGCTCTGGCCTGGCGGTTGCTGGCCTGGCGGTTGCTGGCCTGATCGGCCGCTCTCCGTGCCGAGATCAGCAGCGCCGGCCGGTCTTTTGCCGTTCGCCGCTTCGGTCTTGACTGGCCGGCTGCCGGCGATTGCCGCCTCTGCCAGCTCAGCTGCCTCCTCGTCGGCCAGGTGAGGCTGCGAGACATCGCGCGCGCGCATTGCCGAATCGAGTGAAATCTTCATTCCTGCCATCAGGCACACTCGCCCCTGCACTTGCTCCTTGTTTACCTACCTAGTGTGCGGCCTGCGGGCGCATTTCCGCGCCCGGCTGCGGACCGGTAGTGTGCCCGCAAGATGGTTGAGAAGGTCCGCCGCCAGTTCTGGGCCGCGCTCAGGTTGGCTGCGGCACGGCAGCGCGCAATGATCAGGCGCCAGTTCATCACGCGCAACCGGCGGATGGCGCTCGGCCTTGCGATCGTGGTCATCGGGATCGGCATCGGCGTAGTCCGCGCTCCCGGCGACTGGCTGTCGCCCGGCGTGATGATCCTGCCTATCCTGGCCGGCGGTTTGCTGCTGTGGCCCCGCGCGCTCCGGGTCCTGTTCGTGATCGTGGCGGCGATGCTCGCGTACGACTGGCTGTACGGCAAGAAGGCCGGCCTCGGGATTATCGCCACAATTGTCCTCACCGCCGCGTTCGCCGCCGTACTGGCCCGAACTAGGGCCAAGCTCGGTATGCAGGGCCTGCGCGGTGACCAGATGCTGATCGAGTTGCGCGACCGGCTGCGAGCTCAGAGCAGGATGCCGCAGCTTCCCGATAGCTGGCGAGCGGTCTCTGTGCTGCGGCCGGCAGGTGGCTCCTCGTTCGGCGGTGACTTCCTCGTGTCCGCCTGCGACGGCAAGGTCCTCGACCTGGCGCTGGTCGACGTCGCTGGCAAGGGCCTCGACGCTGGCACCAGGGCACTTATGCTGTCCGGCGCGTTCGGCGGCCTGCTCGGATCGGTGCCGCATGCGGATTACCTGCCGGCTTGCAATGCCTATCTGCAACGCGGCGGGCCGCCCGAGGGGTTCGTGACAGCCGTCCACCTGACCCTTGACCTCGTCACCGGTGACTTCCAGATCTCGTCCGCCGGGCATCCGCCGGCTGCGCATTTCGAGTCCGGCAACGGCCGCTGGCGGCTGACTCACGCTCGCGGCATCGTCCTCGGCGTCGTACCTGATCTGCGCTGCGTGCCTGATCGCGGCAATCTGCGACCTGGCGATGCGCTGATGCTTTACTCCGATGGGCTAGTCGACGCGCCCGGCCGGGACATCGATGCCGGCATCGACCGTCTCCTGGGTGAGGCCGACCGGCTTGTCGCCAATGGATTCGGTGAGGGCGCTGCCCGGCTGGTGCAGACGATGCAGGGCGGCGGCCCTAATACTGACGACTGCGCGCTCGCGCTGATCTGGCGGTCCTGACTCCGCGGAGCGTGACAGCTAACGCGGGGCCATCACTTCACTGTCGCTGATCAGCCTGATCGCGTATTCGACCAGCGTCACGAGCACATCACGGCTGGACGATCGCTGCCTGGCGTCGCACAAGACGATGGGAACGTCCGGGTTCAGGTCGAGTGCCGTTCGCACCGCCTCGGGCTGAAAGCGCTTCGCGCCGTCAAAGCAGTTCACCGCGACGACGAACGGGAGGCCGCGGCGCTCGAAGTAATCGACCGACGGGAAGCTATCGGCGAGGCGGCGGGTATCCGCCATCACCACGGCACCGAGCGCGCCCAGCGCGAGCTCATCCCACATGAACCAGAACCGGTGCTGGCCTGGCGTGCCGAACAGGTAAACCACGAGATCGTCACGGACCGTGATGCGGCCGAAGTCCATGGCAACCGTCGTAGTGGTCTTCTGCTCGACACCGTCGAGCGCGTCGACCAGCACGCTGGGCTCGCTCAGGACCTCCTCGGTCCGGAGGGGCTTGATCTCACTTACGGAGCTGACCAGCGTGGTCTTGCCCGCGCCGAAACCGCCGGCGATGAGGATCTTGATCGATACCGGAGTTGCGGCATCGAGGTCCGGGTCAGAGCCTGCGGAGGGCATCAGCGACATCCTTGAGAACTTGCGGGTCGGTCAGGCGCGTACGCGCCGGCGGACGAATGGTTACCAGGCCGCGCTCTCGCATATCCGACAGCAGGATACGGACAACGCCAAGCGGCAAATCGAGGTCCGAGGCCAGGTCGGCGACCGGCTTTGGCTGGCGGCACTGCCGCATCACCTCAAGGTATTCGGGCTCGAGCAGCACGTCGTCGATCGAGTTGAGGTCGTTCGACGCCACTAGAGCGAGCAGATCGAAGCTCTCGCCGGTCGGACGGGTGCGGCCGCCAGTCAGCGCATACGGCCGGACGACGGGTCCCGCGTCACGGTCTAGCCACTGATTGTCGCGCACCGCTGGTCACACCGCTTCGGCAGTGCTCGCAGGCGGGCGTGCGTTCACCGCCATGTGCTCGCCAACCCGCCGGACCAGCACCGCCATCTCGTAGGCGATGTGACCGGCTGCGTCCGCATCGGCCGCCGCCAGCACGGCCAGGCAGCTGCCCTCACCTGCTGCGGTGACGAACAGGAACGCTGACTCCATCTCGACGATGGTCTGGCGCGGCTGCCCGCCGCCGAAGTGCTGGCCGACGCCCCTTGCCAGGCTCTGGAACCCCGAGGCGACGGCCGACAGATGCTCGGCGTCCTCACGGCTCAACCCAGCCGATGCACCGATCGCCAGCCCGTCTCTGGACAAGATGACAGCTTTGTCGATTTGCGCGACCCGTGACACCAGATCGTCCAGTAGCCAGTCCAGCGCCCCGGTACGGCTCATGTCGCCTCCCCTTTTGCCGTGGTTGTGCTTATTGCCTATTCGCTGCTCTGCTCGTCTGCGCTGTCAAGTGGCTCAGGGTTGGCCGATCCGGCTCCCGGGTCCGGCGGATTGAACGCCTGGCCCGATGGCGACTTGCGTGGTGTGAAAACCGAGTCGTTCGTCTCGGCTGCTTCGGACCTGCCGAGCTGCCAGCCTCGCTGGAGTGCGCTCATGGTGTTCCTGGCCGCCTCTGGCGAGGCAAGCGTCGGGCTGGCAGGTGTGTTGAACGGAACCCGGCCGGGACCGCGAGCGCCGAACCGGGTGGCTTCGATGCCGATGGTGCCTGCGCCGGTGGTGCCTGCGCCGATGGTGCCTGTGCCGATGGTGCCTGTGCCGGTGGTGCCAAGGCTCTCGGCTTCCGAACCGCCGCCCGGTGTCTCTGGCGCGCCAGATCCGTCGGACGGCGGTGAGTTGCGCAGCTGCGGGGCGAGGTTCGCCTGCCGGACTCGGACCGGCAACCCCAGTTTGGCAACCTCGTCCTTGCTGACCTTGGGCTCGGCGTCGTCGCTGACCGGGGCGAGTCCGGCCGGCTCAGTGCTGCCTGGAACGGGACTACCGGTCAGCCCGCCACCGGGACCGCCGACGGCAAAGCCGCCCGCGGCGGGGAGGTCCGCGGTTGGCGTGACCCGGCCTGTGAGCGAGAAGCCGCGGGCGAAATAGTCAGGCCCGGCCTCGGCGTCCTCGCCAGCGGGTCCGCGACCCCAGGGCGCGTCGGTCCCGGCGGTCGTTCTGCCGAGACCGCCGCCGGCGAACCGGTCCCTGACGACCGTCGTCTCGCTGGCGAAGCTGCCCGACGGAGAACTGCTGGCGGCGAATCTCTCGGCCGTGGAATTGTCAGCGGCCGATGTGCCAGCGACTTCGTTACCGGCTATGCCGAGCCTGTTACCGGCCGCGACATTACCAAGTGCGCCATTACCGATGACGCTATTACCGCCGACGCCATTGTCGGCGTACTCAATACCGGGCAGGCCATTGGCAGGCGGGCCGGTGAGTGCAAAGCCATTGCCGGCCTCCGCGGCAGACTGCGCCAGCGCGTGCCTGCCGGAGAAGCCCTCGGCCAGCGCCATGTCGTTCTGGGCAGCCGCGAGCGCCGGATCGCGCTCGAAGGCGTCCTCGTCCACGACCAGCGCGGTCGGGATCAGCACGATCGCGGTCGTGCCGCCGTAGACCGACGGGCGCAACGTGATCTTGATGTCGTGCCGCTGCGCAAGCTGGCCGGCGATGAACAGACCTAGCCGGTCACTGCCGGACAGGTCGAACTGCGGCGGGTTGGCGAGGTTGGCGTTAATCTCCTCAAGCCGGGCCGCAGAGATGCCGAGGCCGCGGTCCTCGATCTCGACCGCAAAGCCCCGGCCCACGATGTCTCCCTGGATCCGTACCGGCGTGTTCGGCGGTGAGAACACCGTGGCGTTCTCTGCCAGTTCGGCGATCAGGTGAATGACGTCGGCCACTGCGTGCCCGGCGACCGCGGCGTTGGTCCTGCACAGTACCCGGATTCTGGTGTAGTCCTCGACCTCGGCGACCGCCGCGCGCAGCACGTCGACGAGCGGAACTGGCTGCCGCCAGCCTCGTGCGGGCGCCTCGCCGGAGAGGATGATCAGACCTTCGGCGTGGCGCCGCATGCGGGTCGTGAGGTGGTCGATACGGAACAGGTCCTCAAGCTCGTCCGGCTCGGTAGCACGCCGTTCCATGCCGTCCAGCAGCGTCAGCTGCCGGTGCAGTAGCGACTGGCTGCGGCCGGCCAGGTTCCTGAAGACGTCGCTGATGCCCCGCCGCAGCCGGGATTCGTCGACAGCGGCCTGCACCGCTGTCTGCTGCACAACGCTGAAGGCATTCTGCACTTGCTCGATCTCGTTGCTGGTCGAGGTCTCGGCCGGCGCATACTCTGCAGGGTCCACTGGCTCACCGGATCGCAGCCGCTCGATGACAGCTGGCAGCTGCTCGTGCGCCAGCGTCAGCGCCGACTCGCGCAGCTCGCGGAGCTGGCGGACCAGTCCGCGACCGATGATCAGGGACAGCAAGATCGACGCGATGGTGCCGAGCAGGCCGAGGCCTGCAGCAAGCACGAGTTCCAGGACAACCGTGTTGGCGTCGTGGTCGACCTGGTTCTGCAGAACGACAGATGACTCCGTCAGCGCCTTCCCGAGCGCGAGGGAATAGTCGATGAAGGTCATCTTGGAGCCCGCGAGCCGCGCCGGGGCAGCACCCCGGTGCCAGGGCGTGTTGATGACCGCGGTCTCCACGGCGAGCATGGCGTTGCTGGTAGCCGCAGGAAGGTTCTTGGCCAGCATGGTGCGGTACTGCGGAGCGAGTTCCGGTACCGCGGCGTTGATCAGGCTCTGCCGCTCGTTGGCCAGCGCGGCGAACGTCAGCCGGTCGGCGTTCGGGAACTTGCCCTGTGCGATGTCGGCGTACAGCAGGTCCCATTCTTCCTGGGTAGCCTGCGATGCCCGGTCGAGGCTGATAACGGCGAGCGCCTGGGTGACCACCGGTACGCTGGTCAGCTGATTCGCGGCCTCGTCGATGACCGGGTAACCGGCGTCGATGACCGCGTCGTAGTCGGCCAGCGCTACCCGCATCGGGATCGCGTCGTCGGAGATGTCGGCCCGGATGTAGGCCAGATTCCTGCTGGTCTTGAGCAAGTTCGCTATCGCTGCTTGCTCTTGTGCACCCGCCAGGCTGGTCACGCTGGGGGCCTGCAGGGCCATGGTCATCGCCCGCAGGGCCGACGCCGTCGTGGCCTCCTGCGTGCCGAGCTTGGATGCCACCCCGGTGTTGGTTGGATCCGCCAGGCTGAGCAAGGCGAGAGCGCGCTCGGTAGCGACTTGCATCTGGAAGGCAGTGACCGGGTCGGCAACTTCGTTTCTGAGTGACTTCGCGTGTTGCTGAGTCACTGCGCTGCCGAGTGTGATGCTGGCGACGAACCCGTAGAGCGCCAGCAGGCACAGCACGGGCACGGCAATAAGAACGCCGACCCTCAGTCGGATGGACCGGTGACGCAATCCCATGGCTGAGGCCCTAGTGTGAGAAGTATCGCGATCGTGCCCGCTCGCAAAACTGCTGGCAGACGATATCGGAGCGTAACATCCGAATGCTCTGCCCAGAGATGAAACCGGATGACCAATTCGAATTCTGCACACCGCTGCGCTAAGCATCCTGGTTATCCGCTTTCCGTAGCGGACCCGGAAGTGTTGTGTCGTCCGATGCGTTACTGCCGTTCCATCCGACGCAGTAGTTGCGCGACCGGTGAGCCGGGCGCTGAGGTTCGCTAGAATCCCCGTGCTTGCAGCAGCACTCGGGGGCGGGTGACGGCTGCTAAGTCGGGCGCGGCGGGGGCCGAACTGCCGACGGGGAACGACGGGGGATCGGGCATGACGCTGGCTGATAACCGGGCGGATGTCGTCGTAGTCGGCGGGGGATTAGCGGGGATTAGCGCCGCCATAGAACTGGCAGAAGCCGGCCTGCGCGTCACGCTGCTCGAGGCGAGGCCATGGCTGGGCGGTGCGACGTGCTCGTTCGCCCGGCGCGGCCTGACCATCGACAACGGGCAGCACGCTTACCTGCGGGGATTCGAGGCGTACCTGGACCTGCTGGCCAAGCTCGGCGTCCTCGGCGCGGTAGAAAGTCAGGAGCGGCTCTGGCTCCCCGTGCTCGGCGGGGCTGCGCCGCAGACGGTGCGCAGATCGGGTTTGCCGGCGCCGCTGCATCTGGCGAGCGCGCTCGCCGGTTACCGGCTGCTGACGCCGGCCGAACGGGTCACCGCAGCTGCCGCCGCGATCGGGTTGCAGTGGACTGCCCGCCGCGGTCCCGGCGACGAGGACCTGAGTCTCGGGGACTGGCTGGACGCGCACGGGCAGACCGGGAACGCCCGGCGGATGCTGTGGGACCTGCTGTCGTTCGGTGCCCTGGGTCTGCCGTCTGCCGAGGCTGACCTGGGCGTGGCGGCCGCCGCGATGAGAAGAATGCTCAGCAGCCGCCAGAACACTGACCTTGGTGTGCCGCTGGTTCCGCTCAGCAGACTGCACGCTGCCCCGGCGGTCGCGTTGCTCAGTCGCCTCGGGTGCCGGGTTTTGCCCGGCGTGCGGGCAGCCGGCTGTCAGCTGAGCCGCGACGGCGGATTCGACATCGTGGTCGCTCCGGCCGCACCCGTTGCCGGTGCCGTCGAGGCGGGCGGCAGCGCACTCACCGGCAGCGCGCGGCCACGCGTGATCCGCTCAGCCGCGCTCGTGCTGGCCGTGCCCGCCTGGGAAGCCGCAGTGATCGCCCCGCCCGAACTGGCAACGCAGGCGGCACACTGGGCCAGGTTCGAGCCGTCGCCGGTGGTCAGCGTGCACGTGGTGTACGGCAGCCCGGTTACTTCGCTGCCGTTTGCCGCGGTGGTCGACTCCCCGGTGCGCTGGGTGATGGACAAGACCGGCCCGGCCGGCCTGCACACCGGCCAGTACCTCGCCGCGTCGGTGCCGGACGCTCGGAGCTACGTGGATTTGCCGGCCTCCCGGCTCAGGGCTGAGCTGCTGCCCGAGCTTGAGCGGCTATTCCCGGCCGCGACCGATGCCGACGTCGAGGATTTCTTTACGACCAGGGAACGGCGCGCTTTGATCCGCCAGATTCCCGGATCGGAGCGGTTGCGAGCAAGTCAGCCCGTGCTACGAGGGCTGGCGCTGGCAGGCGCCTGGACCGATACGGGGTGGCCGGACACGATGGAGGGTGCCGTCCGCAGCGGTCTGCGCGCAGCCTGGAAGGTGCTGAGCGAACTGGCGGGAGGCGGTGTCGCTAGTCATGGGCTCGCTGGTCATGGGCTCACCGGTTACGGGCCCGCCGGTTACCTGCCCGATGCCAGTACCGCTGGCCTGGCCGGCCATGATGCTGCGGCCCAGGGTGGCGGCCCGGCGAGTCTGGCGCCAGCCCGATGACCGGAGCCGGATCGGAGCCGGGCGCCGCATCGCGAGCCGCGGCCGGAATCGTGGCGCAGCGGGCCACCCGGATCCTGCTGGCCCGCCAGGACAGCGCGGGCAAGTGGACCGGCCGGTGCGCAGGTGATGTGACCCTGGACGCCGAAGCCGTGCTGGTCCGGGAGTTTCTCGGGGTCGCCAGGCCGGAGCTGACCAGGGCCGCCGCGCAGCAGATCCGGTCGATGCAGCAGCCGGACGGCAGCTGGATCGGCGGCCCCGAGCCAGGCAGATCTGGTGACCTGGCCGCTTCCGTGCTCGCATATCTCGCGCTGCGGTTGGCTGGTGACTCGCCGGATGCCTACCACCTCGCAGTTGCCGCAGGCTGGATCAGGGACGCGGGCGGGCTGGCGGCGGCTGGCCTGGTTACCAGAAGCTGGCTGGCGGTGTTCGGGCTTGCCGGGTGGGATGACGTGCCCGTTCCCGCGCCTGAATTCATTTACCTGCCAGCCAGGTACGCACCCGGTGACGGTGACTGGACTGCCCTGAGCCGGCAGGTTGTTGTGTCGCTGACGGTGATCGGGATGCTGCGGCCGGTTCGGGCGCTACGGGTTGACCTCGGCGAACTGCGCGCTCGCGGCTACCCGGCGGCGAGTGGTCCGGACGCTGGGCCGGCGGACGGTGCGCGGGCGAACCGGTCGCGAATGATGCCCGAGCCCGTGGCGCAGCGGGCCGCGCTACGTCGGTGCGGTCACTGGCTCATCAGCTGGCAGCAGCGGGTCGGCCTGCCAACGGGCCGACGGCCTCATTGCGCGCTGTCACTCGTCGCGCTGCGGTTGCTCGGCTATCCGCTCCGGCACCCGGTGATGTCCGGTGGTCTGGCGTGGCTCGACTCGGTCACGGCGCGGCCGCGGCAGCTGGCCGGCCTGGCGAGCGCGCCGGCTATTGCTGCCAGGAGCGCCAGCGGGGGCGGTGCCGACGGGGGCGCTGCTGACGGGGACGGTGCCCACGGGGACGCTGCCAGCGGGCAGAGGCCTGGCGGTGCGGACGGGCCGGCGGACGCAGCTGGCTTGGCCGGCCAGGTCCGGCTCGCGGCAGTGCGGCAGCCGCCGGTTCGCGATACCGCACTCGCCGTGCTGGCACTCGCCGACGCCGGACTTCCGGCCGATCACCCGGCACTTATCGCTGCGGGCGACTGGCTGCTGACACAGCGGATCAGCGGTCCGGCCGAAGCCGCCGCGCAGTATTCAGCGGCGGCTCGATCTGGCTGGTCGTTCAGCCGGGACGGGTACCCGGCCGAGGCCGACACCGCCGAAGTGCTGCTCGCGCTGAGCCGGATCGACCTGCCCGGCATTGCCGGAACGCCGGCCATCGCTGCTGCGGCCCGCTGGCTGAACAGCCTCCAGCGGCGTGATGGCAGCTGGGGACGGTCCGCCGGGACGACCGCGCTGGTCGTGCAAGCGCTGGCGACTCACTCGGCGCCGGACAGCAGAGTGATCCGGCGCGGTGCGGTGTGGCTGGTGCGGGCGCAACTAGCCGACGGGTCCTGGCCAGGCCGGGACGGCACCGCGGACTTGCAGGCCACTGCGGACGCCGTGGCCGCATTGCTGGTGGCCGGCGTGGTCCCCGGTAAGCCGGTGATCAGGAGCGCTGTCGACTGGCTGCTGGCCGGGCAGAACCCGGATGGCGGCTGGCACTCCGGCGCCGCGCTCCCGGATGGTGAGCTCCGGTCAGGTCGACAGCGTCAGCATGGCTCAGAGGCCGCCGCAACAGGGCGCGCCGTTCTGGCCTTGCTCGCGGCCGCCCCGGGCACGGCCGCCCAGGGCACGGCCGCCCAGGGCACAGGCACCACGGCCACGGGCACCGGGGGCGCCGCCGCTGCAGCCGCCGCTGCAGCAGGCGCCGACTGGCTGATGCGTGCGCAGCGGCCGGACGGAGGCTGGAGCGAGCGCGCCGAGCCCACCGGCCGCGCGGCGGGCCGGAATACTGGCCGTCGCCGCGGGGCTCTGCTGCCCGGGATCCTGCTCCCGCTGGGTGCGCTGGGCCAGTACGCGGCCAGTCCGGAAGTCATCGGCGCGAGCCATGATCTCGGTGGCAGCGCTGATCTTGGCGTCAGTCCGGCTGCCGGAGACTGCCCTGAGCTCGGTGCCAGCCCGGTTTCCCCGCCGGTGGCCGATTCCGCCCCAGGTACGACCACCGGAGCCGGGGTCGGCGCTGGAGTGCCGCTCGGCGGGTGATCTGCGTCAGCCGGACGTCCCGGTCACCGACCGGCTGCATGCTGCGACCTCACAGAACACCTTCAGGGTCCACTCAGAAACCTCCTCCATCATCGTTATCGCCGCAGATCAATGGCTTGCTGCGGACCGCTATTCAGCGGCTTAAGTGTGCGGGCAAACCGATGAAGGTCCGCGAGAGCCAGTCGGCTGCAAGGAGTGCGGATGTTTTTCACTTACCTGGGGCGTGAGCTGCGCCGCCGAGCTCGCCAGGCCAGCATCATCGCCATCGGCCTGGCGCTGGGCATCGGGCTTGTCATCACCGTGACCGCGCTGTCTAGCGGCGTGAAGAACGCCCAGGGCGAGGTCCTTCACTCGCTCTACGGCCAGGACACCGATATCACCGTGACTAAGGCCCCGACGTTCGGTAGCTTCTCCGCCGGCGGCAGCACCCGGTTCCGTTTTGGCGGCACGGGTTCTGGCACCCGGCCTAAAGCAGGCACCAAGGTCACCATTGACAACTTGACCAGCACCGGCCTTAGCTCGCTCAGCGCGGCAGACGTGACGTCGGCGGCCAAGCTGACGAACGTCGCTGCTGCTGCCGGAGGCCTGACGCTGACCGACACCAAGGACAGCATCACCATCCCGAGCTCCACCTCCGGCGGAGGCGGCTTCGGTGGTGGTGGCGGCGGTGGCGGTTTCGGCAACTTCCACCCGCCAACCACGATGACCGTTGACGGCGTCGACGTGAGCGGCAACGCAGCTGCGCTCGGCCCGTTGAGCTCGGCGAAGCTAGCGTCGGGCCGCACCCTCGCGGCCAGCGACTCGAACTCTGACGTGGTGCTGCTGGACTCCAACTACGCCACCAGCAACAAGCTGAAGGTCGGCTCTACCGTCACGATCGCCAAGACCAGCTTCAAGGTGGTCGGCCTGGTGAGCCAGGCAGCTAGCAGCAACCCGCCGGACGCCTTCATCCCGCTTGCCCGTGCGCAGGCTCTCGGCACCGCGAGCGGGAAGAGCCTGAAGGGCGACGTCAACACGATCTACGTGGCGGCAAACAGCGCGCAGAACATCACCGGCGTGTCCAAGGAACTGTCTGCGCTGCTGCCCAAGACGACCGTGACCAACCAGAATGACCTGGCCAAGCAGCTCACCGGGTCGGTGGCTAGCGCTTCCAGCCTCGCCAACAACCTCGGCAAGTGGCTCGCGATCGCGGTGCTGGCGGCGGCGTTCCTGCTGGCCAGCCTGCTGACGACGGCGGCGGTCTCGCGCCGGGTCCGCGAGTTCGGCACCTTGAAGGCGCTCGGCTGGAACAGCCGCCGAGTGGTCGGCCAGGTGGTCGGCGAAGCGATCACCATCGGCATCATCGGTGGCGCCGTCGGAGTCGGTCTCGGCTTCCTCGGCTCGGCTCTGGTCGGGCACTTCTCGTCATCGCTGACCGCATCGCTCGGATCGGACACCGGCAGCGCGACGCCCGGCGGCGCCAGGTTCTTCGGTGGTGGCGGCGGCGGCTTCCCTGGTGGTGGCGGCGGGGGCTTCCCCGGCGGCGGCAGCGGGGTTAATCGCTTCCGCTCGGCTCTTGCGAACAATTCGCCGACCATCCACGTGCATCTGACCCCGACTATCAGCGGCGGCGCGATCGCCGCCGCGGTGGTGCTGGCCATTGCCGGCGGGCTGATCGCGGGCGGCTTCGGCGGCTGGCGCGCGGCCCGGCTTCGCCCGGCGGCGGCTCTGGCAAGGGTCGAATGAGCGCCTCGCAGCGGCCAGGCCGATCCAGCCTGGCCCAACTCAGCACCGGTGGATCTGTGGCCATCCAGGGAGACTCGTCATGTACAAGCTGACCAACGTCAAGAAGGACTACCAGAAGGGCCGTGGTGTCGTGCATGCCCTTCAGGGTGTGGACCTGACTATCGATGACGGCGAATGGCTCGCCATTCAGGGCCCGACCGGACATGGCAAGTCGACGCTGCTGCAGATGCTCGGCGGCCTGGACCGCCCGACATCGGGAAGCATTCAGTTCGGTGACCCGGTCAGTGGCGGCGACCTGGCGCAGCTACGGGAGACCCAGGTCACCAAGGTGCGCGCCGAGTCGATCGGGTTCATCTTCCAGACGTTCAACCTGATCCCGACGCTGACGGCGCAGGAGAACGTGGAAGTGGCGCTGGTGCCGTTGCGGGTTCCCGCGGCGGAACGGCGTCAGCGGGCAGCGGCTGCGCTGGCTGACTTGGGCCTGGCCGACCGGGCCCGGCACCTGCCCTCAGAGTTGTCTGGCGGTCAGCAGCAGCGAGTCGCCATCGCCAGGGCGCTGGTCAAGGAGCCCAAGGTGCTGCTCGCAGACGAGCCGACCGGGAACCTGGACGAAGGTACGAGGGACGAGATCATCGGCCTGCTGGAGAAGATGTGGCGGGACCATCATCTGACTCTCGTTCTCGTCACGCACGACAGCACGGTGGCCCGGCGAGCGCAGCGCCTCGGGATTATGAAGAACGGAAAGCTGTCCATCAAGCAGGACACCAGGAGCCAGGCCGCGAGCGCGCCTGGCGCCGGCCTGCAGGCAGGCTCACTTGGCTAGGTAGCCAAGTGATCTGCCGAGCCGGTACGAGCCGGGGCGCGGCAGACCGGCCGGCCCGCAGCCAGGTAGTGGACCCCGACCTGGCTGCGGGCCGGTTCGCAGCTCAGGAATACGGAATCGGTAGCTCGCACCAGACAACTTTGCCGGCGCCTGCCCGCCTGGCACCCCAGCGCTGGGCAAGCTGGCTCACCACTTGCAGGCCGCGGCCGCGTTCGTCGGAGTCGTCCGGGTGCCGCAACCTCGGCAGCGCCGCTGATTCGTCAAGCACTTCGCAGACCAGGCCGCCCTCGAGTACCAGCCGGAGGCCGATCTTGCCCTGCGCGTACCGGACGGCGTTGGTGACGAGTTCAGAGACGAGCAGTTCGGCCGTCGGCACCAGGTCGGTGAGGCCCCAGCGCCGCAGCGGTCGGCGAATGAGCGTCCGAGCCTTGCTGGCAGAGGTTAGCTCGGACGGCAGCGTCCAGCTCACGACGTGATCGGATGGTATCCGGCGCAGCCGCGCGACCAGCAGCGCGATGTCATCGCGATGCTCGTCGGCATAGACTCCCGCGAGAGTGGCCTTGCACAAGTCCTCGAGCGGCTCGTCGGCCGAGCCCGGCCCGAAGATATCCCGCAGCCGCTTGAGGCCCTCGTCGATGTCCCTGGTCCGCTTTTCGACCAGCCCGTCGGTGTACAGCACGAGCAGGCTGCCATCGGCGATGTCAAGCACACGGCTCTGGATCAGGCCGGTGCCGACTCCGAGCGGCGGCGCCGGCAGCACATCGAGTAGTTCGTTGGTGCCGTCGGGCTGGACGAGCAGCGGCGGCAAGTGGCCGGCCGAGGCGACCTCGCATGTCCCGGCTACTGCGTCGTAGATCGCGTACACGCATGTCGCGAAATGCGGCTCGCGCACACCGAGTTCCTGCATCAGCTCATTCAGCTGCTGCAGTGTCTCGGCAGGCGGCAGCTCGAGCATCGCCAGTGTGTGAATCGCCGTTCGCAGCCGTCCCATGGTCACCGCGGCTCGCACGCCATGGCCAGCGACGTCGCCGACTACCAGCGCTACTCGCCCTCCTGGCAGCGCGATCGACTCATACCAGTCGCCGCCGACTTCGATCAGCTTACTTCCGGGCAGGTACCGGTGCCGGACCTCGACTGACGACGGCGCTGACAGCCCGGTCGGCAGCATGCTGCGCTGGAGAGTCAGAGCCGTAGCTCGTTCCCTGCTGTATCGGTGTGCGTTGTCCATGAAGATCGCGGCACGGGCAGCGAACTCCATCCCGATCTCGATGTCGTAGGCATCGAACCGGCGGAACCCGACGCGGCGCACGCAGACGAAGAAGCCGAGCATCACGTCTCTGGCGATCAGCGGCAGCAGCAGCATCGAGACGCCGGACAGCAGATCGGCCACCGGGCGCCGGATCCAGGCGGCCGCCATCGCATCGGCGCTTTCGCGGCCGACGACCTCGCAGACCGGCCGGCCGGAATCCATGCACCTGGTGTACGGGGTGCCGGGCGGGTAGCGCAGGATCTCGCCGGTGGGGAACGCGGCGTCCCAGGCAGCGTCACCATCATCATGCGCCACGGCGAGCCTGCGGACGATCTGGGTGCCGTCCAGAGATTCAGACGGAAACTCGTCCTCGCCGACGAGGCTCTCCAGAACCACGAGGCCGGCCGCGTTGCAGAAGTGCGGCACGATGATATTGATGAGCTCCGGTGCCATCTGGTCAATATCCAGCGCGCCGCCGATCCGCTTCACCGCGCCGTCTACCATCAGGTGCCGCATGACCGCCGGGTCGAGAAAACGCTCCTGTACTGGCGGCGCGATCCGCATGATCACCTGGGCAGCGAGCTCAGGGTCGGTCGACCTGATCGGCTGGACCGTGATTACCGCATCGGTGGTCGCGCCGTTGGCGGTGCGGAACGCGAGAACGGTCGTGCCTTCCCGGTTGGAGCACGCGCCATCAATCAGTGACTGCAAGACGCCCGCGGCCGGCCCGTCGGGCAGTGCAAGCAGAGTGCCGAGTTCGGTGCCGATCAGCGCGCCCGGCTCACCGGACAGCACGTCGCCCGCGCCGCGGTCATGCTGGCGGATCCGGCCAGTCTTGTCGATCCCGAGCATGAGAGTCCGGGTCGAGGTGTTGGCCAGTACCGCTGAGACCTCTGCCGCGACTGCGGATGCCACCGAAGCGCTCCTTCCCGGCAGAGCAGCGGGTGGCTGGTGCCCTCACTATGGAGCAGCTTCCCATTATGGAGCAGCTTCGTGCCTATTGCGAAAGAACGGCCGGTAGCTGGCCCCGTAATGGCGATCAGGAATCCCTTGCCGGTTCGCCATGACCCGCGTTCGCTCGACCGCGGCCCCAGTAAGCCTTCGGAGACATCTGGTCCTGCGGCAGTCCGCGGGATGCTAGCCGTTCGCGCATTGCCAGCACGACCGACGCCTCGCCCAGCAAGTAAGCGTGGCCGCGGCCAGGCGGTAGCTCGACGTCGCCGGCCTCGCCGGCCAGCAGCGAAATCGCCGGATCGCCGGCCGCCGGGCCGAGCCGGTGCAGCCAGCTGACCCTGGTCCGCGCGGCGGCCGCGAACTCCTGCTCGTCAGCTGCCTCCGGAATCTCAATGACCAGCGTTGCCTCGGCATCGCCGGGCAGCGACTCGGTCATCGCCAGGATCGCCGGCATAGCGGCCTCGTCCCCCATGAACAGATGCCAGTCGGCTTCGGGATTCGGGAACACCTTGCCGCGCGGGCCGATGCCCTCGATACGGTCGCCGGGCTCAGCCGACCGCACCCACCGCTCGCCGGGACCGTCGCCATGCAGGACGATGTCGAGCGTCAGCAGCTTCTCCGCCGGGTCGAGGTACCGGATCGTGTAACGCCGCCGGACCGGCCGGCGGCCGTCAGCCGCCACCAGCAGCATGACGTCCTGCCCGGCGGCATAGCGGAACCCGTCCAGCTCCGCGGCAGTCAGTTCAAGGCGCTGCATATGCGGCGTGAGCTGCTTCGTTGCCGCCACCTCGAAATGCAGTTTTCTCGTCTCCGCAAGCGGGCCGGTCAGTTCGGCGAACGGGTCCTCGAGGCCAGCTACTACGGTCTGCGGCACGGCATCGGTCATCGGATCAGGAGCCTTCCTTGGCGGTCTGGAGCCGGAGGTTAAGGGTATGCGAGCAAGCTGAGCTCGGTTGAGTCTGGTATCGCCCCTCGATTGAGGTCAGAATGGGGGGCGATCGATGGCGATCGACGGGGACTGTGGGTCTGGGGGCAAGATGGGCGAGCCAGCAGGCGCCCTGACGCGGGTCCCCGATGACCTCGGACTCCCGGTCGCGCTGAGGCCGGTGATCCGGCGCGTCGTCTCGCTGGTTCCATCGCTGACCGAGACAGTCGCAGCATGCGCGCCAGGCCTGCTCGTCGGCGCAACCGACTGGTGCACGCATCCGGCTGACCTGGCGGTCACCCGGATCGGCGGCACGAAGAATCCGGACATCGCCAGGATCGTGGCGCTACAGCCCGACGTGGTGCTCGCCAACGAGGAGGAGAACAGGCTGGCAGACCTCGACGCGCTGCGCTCGGCAGGCCTGGCCGTCTGGGTCACCAGGATTCGCGACCTGCCTGAGGCGCTCACGTCGCTGCGGCGGATGATCACGCTGGCGTGCAAGCAGTCGAAGCCGGCCTGGCTGGACGCCGCGCAGCAGGCCTGGCAGCGTCCGCCCTCGGTCGACGGCACGGGCATGGCTGAGAGCGTGGCCGCGGTGGTCCCGATCTGGCGGCGCCCGTGGATGGTCCTGGGCCGGGATACTTTTGCCGGTGACCTGCTGGCCAGGCTCGGCGTCCGGAACCTCTACGCCGGTCACCAGGACCGGTATCCGAGGATCGGCATCACGGAGTTGCGCGGCGCGGGAGCCGACCTGGTCGTGCTGCCGGACGAGCCGTACCGGTTCACCGCGTCGGACGGCCCGGAGATGTTCCCTGGCAGCCGGACAGCTCTCGTCAGCGGCCGGCACCTGACCTGGTACGGGCCCTCGCTCACCGAGGCCCCCGCTGTGCTGCGGCGTCAGCTTGCCGCGGCCAGGGTGCGGTCCGGGGTGCTTCGCTAGAAATGACAGCGCCCCCGGAGCGAATGCTCGCGAGGGCGTGCCGTGCCGGTGCGAGGTCGCCTCTCGGCGAGTGGCGCATCGCGGCTCCAGCCGGACGGTATTCCGCGATGGCAGTAGTTGCGGCCCGGGGGACACAACGCACCGACGGGAGCTAGAACCCGTCCCGGCGCAGCGCTATTCCCCGGCTCGATCACTGCCGGGACGATAATGAGCGCAGCGCGCGAAACCCCAGGTACTGGCAGGCAGGTCTGAATGGCACGTGACGAAGCGCTCATCGGGTGCATCGGAAAGCTCACCATCGCCACCCGCGGCCAGGCCGGTCCTGGCGAGGTGATGGTCTCGGTCAGGGGCGGCTCGGAAGCGCTTATTGCCTGGTCACCAGAGCCGCTCCCGAGGGGTGCCACGGTGCTGGTCATCGAATCCCGGGGCCATCGCGCAGTCGACGTCAGCCCGTGGACCGACCCGCTCGAGGAATTCCGGCAAGACAGGACCGAGTAGTCCGGGCACAGGAACATACTGGAACAAGCCGGTACTGTCCGGCACGGGGTTAAAACTGGAGATGAGACCAATGTTTGGTTATCGGGTGCCAGCACCGGACGAGGCAATGCTGATCTCAGGTGGCCGATCTCGACGGGGCGGTGCGCCGTTCAAGGTCGTCGTCGGCCACGGAACCTTCGTGACGCCGTTTTTCCGGAAGGCCCGCTACCTGACCCTGTCGATGTGCGAGTCCGAGGTCTCCGAGACCTGTGTTACGAAGCAAGGCATCTCGCTGAACGTCCGGGCCGTGATCGCGTTCAAGGTTGGCAACGACGACGAGAGCATCATCAATGCCGGGCAGCGGTTCCTGTCCGATCAGGACCAGATGTCGACCCTGACCGGCCGGATCTTCGCCGGTCACCTGCGGTCCATCATCGGCTCGATGACGGTCGAGGAGATTGTCACCGAGCGGCAGAAACTGGCTACCGAGGTACTCGACGGCTCGAAGGCGGAGATGGCCAAGATCGGCCTGACCGTCGACTCGCTGCAGATCCAGTCCATCGACGACATGAACAGCGGTTATATCGACGCGATGGCGGCTCCGCACAACGCTGCTATCCAGCGCCAGGCGCAGATCGCCCAGGCCCAGGCCAACCAGGCGGCCGCCGAGGCGCAGCAGGAGTCGCAGCGCAAGCAGGCCGAGTACGGGCGCCAGACCATGGTCGTGCAGGCGCAGTACAAAGCCGAAGTGGACACGGCACAGGCCGAGGCCGCGCAGGCTGGGCCGCTGGCGCAGGCCAAGGCGCAGATGAGCGTGCTTTCCGCGCAGACCGAGCTAGCTCACCGGCAGGCTGAGCTCCGCCAGCGCCAGCTTGTTGCCGAGGTGCTGAAGCCGGCCGAGGCCGAGGCGGAGAAGGTCAAGGTGCTGGCCGAGGCCGACGCCGCGAGGATCCGACTGCAGGCGGCGGCAGCGGCGTCCAATAACCGGATCGCGCTGGACCGGATGCTGATCGAGCAGCTGCCGTTGATCGTCAAGGAAGCCGCTGCGGGGCTGGCCGGCGCGAACCTCAGTGTGCTGAACGGAGCCGACGGGCTCGGCGAGATAGCTGCGGGCCTGGTGAGTCAGGGCCTGACGATCCTGGAGTCGGTGAAGAAGGGTTTGTCTAGCCCGGTTGGCACCGAGGTCACGTTGTTCGACCCACAGCAGAACTCGTCCGAGCCGGCCGCGCTGCCCGATGGAGCCTCGCCGGCTGCGCAGTAGTCGTCGCGCGCTCGGCGGCTCCGCGCGCATTCAGGGGCGCTCCGGGATTAGATTGCAGCATGGTCACGCGAGTGCTCCGCCCGGAAGGCAAAGGCTTCCTTTTCCTTGACTCGCATCCCGAAGGCTGCGCCCGGATCGTCGAGGAGATGGTCGCGGAGGTAGCCACACCCGCTGCCGCTTCCGCGGCCGGCCAGGGCGAGCCCGGCCCGGCTGCGCTGGTGATCGGCTGCAGCGGCGGTTACGGGCTGGCCGCCACGGCAGCCGGGCTTTTCGGCCATGCCGCCCGGACGATCGGGGTCTGCTACGAGCGCCCTGCGACGGCGCGCCGCTCGGCATCGGCCGGCTGGTACCGGACCGCCGCGCTGGCAAGACTGGCTTCGGCGGCAGGCCTGGAGTTCGAGGCAATCAACGGGGACTGCTTCGACCCGGCGTTCCGGGCCGAGGTACTCGATCGCGTCGCGGTCGCTCTCGGGCCGCTCGACGTGGTCATCTACAGCGTCGCGGCGCCGCGGCGAACCGACCCGCGGACCGGAACGGTCTATCACGCCGCGGTGAAGCCGATCGGATCCGCCTACACGGCGAGGAACGTGGCATTCACCGACGGGGCCGTCCTGCGCGAGGTGACGCTTGAGCCCGCGAACGACGAGGAGGCCGAGGCCACAGTCAAGGTCATGGGCGGTGAGGACTGGGCAGACTGGGTGGCCGACCTGGCCGAACGCGGGCTGCTGGCACCGGGATGCCGGACGGTCGCGCTGACCTACGTAGGCTCAGAGCTGACTGCGCCGATCTACCGCCAGGGAACGATCGGCCAGGCGAAGGATCACCTCGAAGCCACCGCAGGCCAGCTGACCAGCGGCGTGCTGGCCGGGGTCGGCGGCACGGCGCTGACCTCGGTCAACTGCGCTGCCGTGACGATGTCCTCGCTGGCGATCCCCGGCATCTCGCTGTACCTGAGCCTGCTTCGAGCGGTAGCCGGCGACGCTGCCGAGTCGGCGATGCGCCAGTCGGTCCGGCTCTGGGACTACCTGACCGGACGGCCAGCTGCCGAGATCGACAGCAGCGGCCGGCTCCGGCTCGATGACTGGGAAATGGCCGCGGATGTCCAGGCAGCGCTGCATGACCGGTGGGGTGCCAGCCACCAGGAGCTGATCGGCGGGCTGGCCGACACGGAGTGGTTCAGGACGCAGTTCTGGCGGCTGTACGGCTTCGGAGTGAGCGGCATCGACTACAGCCTGCCGGTGGAAGTCGACCAGCGGTGGCCTGCCCGGCCTACCTGGACTCCAGCGCCGGCCGGAGCGCCGCAGTCGGCTCAGCCGGAGCAGGTAGGTTGACGTCCGCGTGCTGACGCACCAGGTCAGCGTGGACCCGGCACGGCGCGTCGTGATCAAGCGTTTCCGCCAGGCTGAACGTAGTGAGCCGGAACGTGAATGGCGGGCGCTGACATTGCTGGCTGAGCACGCGCCCGGCCTTGCCCCCCAGCCGGTCCTGGCCGACCTCGCGGCTGATCCGCCGGTCATCGAGATGTCCCTGCTGCCGGGCGAGCCACTGGGCGGTCAGCCGCTGACAGCAGAGCAGGAGTCAGCGCTGGTCCGGGCGGTTGGGCAGCTGTGGCAGTCGGTGCCGGTAAGCCGCGTGATCCCGCTGCCGGGCGAGGCAGGAAACGAGGCTCAGCTCGTCACAGTCGTCCGGCAGTTGGCAGCGCAGGCGCATGACCTGGGAGACGACCCGGTCGTCCGGGCGGCTCACTCGGCCGGGCTGACCTGGCTGTCCTGGGCCGTTGGCGAGAGCGGACAGCTGGCGGGCCACGGGGGCGGCTCGCCAGACCTGTCGCCGGTGTTTGGCCAGGGCGACGCCAATCTGGCCAATTTCCTGTGGGACGGCCAACGGGTTCGGGTTGTCGACTTCGAGGACTCCGGCCTGAGCGACCGGGCATTCGAAATCGCGGCTCTGATCGAGCACCTGTCGGCATGGAGCGACAGCACCCTCGACGGCGGCGCGTTTATCCGCGCGTTCGACCTGAGTACCGCTGAGCGCGCCCGGCTGGCCGACTGCCGCCGCCTGACCGCGTTGTTCTGGTACCTGAACCTCCGTCCGGGCGGCGACGCGAGCGCGCGCAACCCGGCCGGAACCCTGCGCCGTCAAGCCGAGCGGCTACTTGCGCTGCTGTGATCAGCTCGCCCTGGTCAGCTCGCCCGAGTCAGCTCGCCCGAGTCAGCTCGCCCGAGTCAGCTCGCCCGAGTCAGCCGCCACTGCCCTGCTGTACCGGCGTCACTGTCATGATCTTGGCGGTCCCGTCGCAGGCAGTCGAGCCGAAAGCGATGTGCAACGCCGTCTTTTCGCTGGGCGGCACGACGGCCAGCGAACTCGCTTTGACTTGCTTGCAGGTGGTGGCCGGATAGTTCGCCGAGTCGGCGATCTGCAGCCGTGCGCTGGCGACGCCGTTGGGCGGAACCGTGACAGCCATGCGAGGCGCCGACGAGTCGGGCTTGGCTGGCTGCCCGACGCTGGCGCCCGCCGTTCCAGTGGCCTGGGTGACTGTGGGATAGCCGTCAAGCGTGCACGGAGCCGTCCCGGTGTTTTTCAACATGATCGTGAGCTGCAGCCCGCTGGCATAACCCTGCGGCGATCCCGCCGAGGCGCTCAGATTCTTGGTCGCACAGCTCGCGGCGGCTGCGGACGTCGCGGGCGACGGGGTCGCCGTTGGCGCTACTGACGGACCCGCCGCGGCCTTCGCAGTGACGGTCACCGTGTGCGCCGGCTGGGCGGCCGGCGTGGCGCTGGAGCACGCGCAGGTGGCGGCACCTATCGCGGCCAGAGTGGCGATCAGGAACGGCTTCATTCTTCGCGGATCCCTTCGGGTCGAGCGGTCCTGCCGTGCGAGATGTCCGGAAAAGATAGATATCCGGAAATGCAGTGTGCTCGGCATCGGTGTCCCGGCTACAGTTGCAACCGTGAAGATCAGCTGTCAGCGCACCTGTCGGGTGCGCGCCTTCGCGGCCACGCGAGCTATCAGCTCGCCGGTTGCCGCTGCCTGATTCTTCCCATCCGCTGGCGACCGCGAACGGCTCGTCGGCGCTCGTGATCACTCCGCCTGCTCAGTGGCTTCGCCGGCAGCTCGATTCCCGGCGCCATGACACGAGAGGCGCGCTTGTCATGAACACCACCGAAACTGTCTCAGAGTTCACCGAGTTCTTCCGAAGTCGCGGGCACCGGTTGCTGGAGGGCGGCACGCTGGTACCGCAACCAGGCGATCCCGTTTTGTTCACCTCCGCCGGGATGCACCCGCTGACGCCGTTCCTGGCGGGCGAGCCGCATCCGCTCGGGCGCCGGCTGACTGGCATCCAGCGCTGCCTGCGGACTACTGACCTAGAGGAAGTCGGCGATACCACCCACCTCACCGTGTTCCAGATGCTGGGCTCCTGGTCGCTCGGCGACTATGACGGCCGGCAGAGCCTGTGCTGGGGCATGGAGCTCATCTGCGATCACTTCGGCCTGAAGCCGGAGCTACTGCATGCAACCGTCTTCGGCGGTGACGACCTCCTCGGCCCGGATACCGAGGCGCTGGAAACCTGGGGTGAGCTCGGGCTCCCGGTCGAGCTGCTGTCCGGCGGCGAACCAGGCACCGGGGAGAACTGGTGGTCCAACGGTCCGACCGGGCCATGCGGGCCGGACTCGGAGATCTTCGTCTGGACCGGCGACGGACCGCCGTCCGGGCGGCCCAGCACCGACCCGCGCTGGATGGAATTGTGGAATCACGTCACGATGCGCTACTACCGGCACCCGGATGGAAGCCTGGCACCGTTGCCTCAGCAGGTGGTCGACACCGGAATGGGACTTGAGCGGCTCCTGATGGTCTCTCAGCGGGTCGGCTCGGTATTCGACACCGACCTGTTCACGCCGTGGCTAACCGCGCTGACCGGAATGTGGCGACCTGGCCAGCGCGCCCTGCGCATCCTGAGCGACCATCTGCGGTCATCGATCGTGGTGATCGCGGATGGCGTCCGGCCGTCCAACACCGGCCGCGGCTACGTACTGCGCCGGCTCGTCAGACGTTCCCTGACGGAACTGTGGAGCGGGAGCGGAGGCGACCGGCGGGGACTGCGGAGCGACGGCGACAACACGCTGACCCTCGGTGACTTGCCGCCCGATCTGGTGACGGACACCGGAGAGCGCTTCGGCGTCGCGGTGCAGGAATCGCAGGTACGGGACGTGCTGCTGTCCGAGGAGCGCAAGTTCCGCGACCTCGTCCGGCGCGGGCGCACGCTGCTGACCCGGCTCTACCCGTCCGGGCAGCTGACCGACGGCGACTACGAGTTTCTGCGCGAGACCCATGGCCTGCCGCGCGAACTAGTGACGGTGCTGGTTACTGGCTGGCCAGACTCCCCGGCAGGCTAGAGTTCCCGGCCGCAGTTCCTCCGATCCTTCATGATCCGGGAGACTTGTGCACGCCAGGACGTGCTTAAGTCTCCCGGATCATGAACGCGCAATCACGTCGTCGGCGTAACGGCGCAAATTGTCCAGCTTGGCCTGGAGCGGCTCGGTATCCGCGCCGGTGTGGTACGGCCAGCGGAAACCGACGATCACCTCGGTCACGCCCTGGTCCTCCAGCCGCTTGATGCCGTCCGGCGAATAGGCCTCTGCCGAGATCACGTGCACCTCGAACGGCCGGTCCGCGGTGCCGTACTCAGCACGCAGCGCAGCCAGCCGCTCCAGCAGCCTGGGCAGGTCAGCGGGCTTGCCGCCGCCATGCAGCCAGCCGTCGCCCGAGGCCGCTGCGCGCCGCAGCGCCGCCTCGCCGTGGCCGCCGATCAGCACCGGCACCGGCGCGCTCGGGACCGGCGAGAGCTTGATCGACGGGATGTCGTAGACCTCGCCGTGGAACTCGAAATACCCGCCCTCGGACAGGCCGCGGAGGATGGCAAGCGACTCGTCCATCCGCTGTCCGCGGCGCTGCCACGGCACGCCGAGCACCTCATAGTCCTCGCGCCATGGACTGGAACCGACCCCCAGCACCAGGCGGTTGCCGCTCAGCACCGCGGTAGAGGTGACCTGCTTCGCGACCAGGACCGGGTGGCGGACCGGAAGCTTGAGCACGAACGTGATGAACCGCAGCCGGCTGGTGCCCGCAGCGAGGAACGGGATCAGCGAGAACGGCTCCAGGAACGGCTTGTCCTCCAGGAACTCGCGGGTGCCGTCCGGGTTGAACGGGTACACGCTGTCAGATTGCGCTGGGTAGCAGATGCTGTCCGGGATCACCATCGAGTCGTATCCGGCATCCTCCGCCGCACTTGCCAGCGGTCCGTAGAAGAGCGGGTCTGTCATCGATTCGGCGTAGCAGAAGCGCACTTAACCTCCGGGCAGGCAGGGTTGACCGCTTGGACTAGAACATGTTCTTGTTTGCAGTTGAAAGTCAATCAGATCTGAAAGCTGGACGACATGGACCTAGTCGCGCTGGAAGAGATCCGCCGGGTGAAGTACCGCTACCTGCGCTGCGTGGACCTGAAGCTGTGGGACGAGATCGAGGATGTGTTCACCGCGGACGCCAGTGCCGACTACGGGACGCATGCCGCGGGCCGCCCGCTGAACCTGCGCGGCCGCGACGAGATCGTCAAGTACCTGCGGGACAGCCTCGGGCCGGAGATCATCACAGTTCACCGGTGCGGTCAGCCAGAGATCAATATCGAAGGCGACAAGGCAACGGGAACGTGGTCGTTCGAGGACACCGTCATCGCCACCAAGCACCGTGTCCTGATCAAGGGGGCCGCGTTCTACGAAGACACCTACGAGCGCGGCGCCGATGGCAAGTGGCGGATATCGCACACCGGTTACCAGCGGATCTACGAGACGATGAATTCGCTTGACGACAGCCCGTCGCTGCGCTTCACCGACAACATGTGGGCGCAGGCCTAGGCCCGTCGGGGCAGGTCATTGACGCCTTCTAGAACGTGTTCTACGTTTGGTCGGGCCGGTTCTGATGCCGGGTCGCCAGCGTTGCCGCCCCGGACCCAGCCGGCCCGCCTGATACGGGAAAGGTTGCCGTGCTCACCCAGTCCTTCGCTGAGGCGGTAGCCGAGGCCGAGAAGATCATCGCGACGGCACCGCACATCCGCACCGCCGCGGATCTGGCCGAGGGGTACGACTACCTGGCCGGCAGCATTCAGGCGTCGCTTCACCTGGCCTGGGCCTATCAGCGCGACTTCCCGTACTTCGTCCAGTCGACCGGGCCGTACACGAAGATGGGCCTGGACAACCCGGACACCCTGTACCTGCATGCGTACCTGCGCGACGACGCCGAGTACACCGTCACCGGGCAGCGCGGGACCACGACTGACCTGAGTTTCCAGGTGCTCAACGGCGACTACTCGCCCGCCGAGGTTCCCGACAGCCTGACCGCGTTCGACGACCGGAGCCTGCAGATCGCCGCCGACGGCTCGTTTGAGCTCCGCTTCGGGCCGCTCAAGCCGCATGCTCCCGCCAACTACGTCTCACTGGCACCAGGATCGGCGATGCTCGCGGTCCGCGAGGTCTACAGCGACTGGGCGACTGAGCGGCGCGGCACGCTGCGAATCCAGCGCGCGGACAAGATCGGTGTCGCTCCTGATGCGCCAGACGAGGCCGTGCTCGCCAAGCGCTACCGGGTCGCCGGCAAGATCCTGCTGTCCCGGTTGCGCACGTTTCTGGCCTTCCCTGAATGGTTCTACCTGAAGGAGCCGGTCAACACGATGACGCCGCCGCGGCGGACTCCGGGCGGGCTGGCGACGCAGTTCTCCTCGGCCGGTCACTTCGATCTCAGCCCCGACCAGGCGATGATCGTGACCGTGCCCGCGGCCGGCCGCGAGGTGGCCCCGTACCAGGGCATTCAGCTGGGCAGCGAGTGGTACATCTCGCTCGACTACATCAACCACCAGACCAGCCTCACCGCTGACCAGGCGCGCACCGACCCGGACGGGATGCTGCGGTTCGTGATCACCGAGCGCGACCCGGGACTGGCTAACTGGCTCGAGCTCACCGGCCGGACACGCGGTTACGTGCAGATTCGCTGGCAGCGACTCACCAGGGATCTCACCGAAGCGGACGGGCCGCAAGTCGAGGTGGTGGAGTTCGACCGGCTCGGCGAGGCGTTGCCCTACCAGGCTGAGTCGCAGATCAACGCGGGGGAGTACCGGGCGCGCATCGCGGCGCGGCAGGCCGCGGTCGCGAACCGCATGGTGGGCTGATGACGGCTCAGGACGTAAAGAAACTGTCGCCGGCGACTGAAAGTCTTCGTGATCATGCTCGGGAGCTGTGATGTACCTGCAGGACAAAGTGCTTGTCGTGTCCGGGGTAGGCCCGGACCTCGGCCGTCAGATCGCGGTACGCGGCGCGGCGGCCGGCGCTGACGTAGTGCTCGCCGCGAGGACCGCGTCCCGGCTGGAGGAAGTCGCCGCGGAGATCAAGGAACTCGGCCGCCGGGCGCTTGTCGTGCCCACGGACATGACCGTCGAGGAAGACGCGCAGCGGCTCGCCGAAACGGCGGTGGAGGAGTTCGGCCGGGTAGACGCGCTTGTCCACAACGCGCTCGTGATGCCGCCCATCGCCGATCTCGGCAAAGTCGACCTGGACGCGGTGCAGGCTGGCTTCAGCAACAACGTGATCTCCCCACTACGGATGACCAGGATGTTCATCCCGGCGCTGGCCGCCAGCCAGGGCGCGGTCGTGATCGTCAACTCGATGGTGGTCAGGTTCTCCCAGCGCACCATGGGCCCGTACAAGATGGCGAAATCCGCGCTGCTCGCGATGGCGCAGAGCCTGGCCACCGAGCTCGGCCCGCAAGGCATCCGGGTCAACTCCGTCGCGCCCGGCCACATCTGGGGAGAGTCGCTGAAGTGGTACTTCAACTACCTGGCCAGGAAGCGCGGCGTCGATGCCGATGAGATCTACCAGGAAACGGCGGCGAACATCGACCTCGGCCGCCTGCCCGAGCCGGATGAGATCGCTGATGCCGTGCTCTTCCTCGCCTCGCCGCTGGCGCGCGCGATTACCGGCCAGTGCCTTGACGTCAACTGCGGCGAGTACCACCACTAAGCAGCGCAGTGTCGACGACCACCGGGCGGGGAGGTACCAGCCGAGACAGCGTAGGGACGGTCGCGGACCTGCATGAGTCCGCGTCCCGGCTGACCGGGCTGACGGACTTCGGGGAGGACGACTACACCGACGGCCTCGCGGTGATCCTCGAGTCGTACGCGCGCGACGCGGATCTCACCCAGTTCGGCCAGAAGGTTGCCCGCGTCGGCCTGCGCAGCGCGCTGAGCGCCCGGCTCATCGCCAACGCTGCCTGGGCAGCGCACCCGCAGCACGCCCACGTGAGCATCGACCGGCCAGTCTTTGTCACCGGGCTGCCGAGGAGCGGGACCACGGCACTGCACCGGCTGCTCACGACAGATCCGGGTCACCAGGGCCTGGAACTATGGCTGGCCGAGCTTCCCCAGCCGCGCCCGCCGCGGGACACCTGGGCCGCCGATCCTGGCTTCCAGCACATCCAGGCCGGATACCAGCAGCATCACATCGAGCATCCCGAGTTCATGGGCGTGCACTACATCGCCGCCGACACCGTCGAAGAGTGCTGGCAGCTGCTGCGGCAGACGCTGCGCTCGGTGTCCTATGAGTGCCTGGCCCACTTGCCCACGTACTCGGCCTGGCTGGCGGAGCAGGACTGGACCGGGCCGTTCGGCAGGCACCGGCGGAACCTGCAACTGATCGGGCTGAACGACCCCGGCCGCCGGTGGGTGCTGAAGAACCCGAGCCACCTGTTCGCGCTTGACGCGATCATGACCGTCTACCCGGACGCACTCGTCATCCAGACTCACCGAGACCCAGCCGCGGTCGTCGGATCCATGTGCTCGCTGGCCGCGCAGGCTACTGACGGCTGGTCCAGCACCTTCCGCGGCGAGGTGATCGGGGCGGACCAGCTTGAGCTGTGGGCCCGCGGGCTAGAGAAGTTCAGGGCGGCCAGAGCGAAGTACAGCCCGGCGCAGTTCCTGGACGTGGACTACGCCGACTTCACCGCCGATCCGGTCGGCACCGTGGAGTCGGTCTACGAGCATTTCGGCCTGGATTACAGCGACGCCGCAGCAGCCGCGATTCGCAGCCTGCACGCGCAGGCAGCCGACAGCGCGAGCAGGCCAGTACACCGGTACTCCCTGGCGGATTTCGGGCTCACCGCCGGGCAGGTCGACGAAAGGTTCGGCGGCGACACCCGCGGCTAGCCGCGGGCGACCTCGACTTCCGCCGCATCGGAGACCGGCTGCTTGTACCAGCGCTCCGGAGTGTCCTCGATGAACGCGATCAGGCCGTCCCTGCCCAGGAAGCGGCGCTCGATCCGGGACACCAGCATCTCGGCCCCGGATGCGAGCCGGACCCGGTCGCCCGCTTGAACGTCTGCTGCTGTCAGCATTTCCCACGATTCCGCCATATGGCCATCTTGGCAGGCCGGGACCGCGATTAGCGGATCATCTGGGCCGTAGCGCTGCTGACTGCCAACGCGTACCTAGGCCGCCGTAGCTAGTAGCCGTCGTTCCGGCAGTCCCGGCCGACTTGGCTGATGTCGGCGCGGAGCTGATTCTGCTCGGCCTGCTGGACGGCTGCGGATTGCGGGTGGCCGCCGACATCCTGGGAGCGGAACCAGGCCGCCTGAAGTGCGGCGAGGTGGGTGGCGAGCAGGGGATCCGATCCGTTGCTGGCAGTCTCCGCGGCGACGTCGAGCATGGCGACGTTGCGGGTGACGGGGTTCTGCCAGGTACTGAAGATCTGGCATGCCCGCGCCGTCGCACTGGGCGGGGGCGGCATCGTCCAGATACCTGGCATTCCCATGATCGTGATCGCCGCCAGGGCAATGACCGCGCAGGCGACAGCCTTGATCACCGCGTGCATCGGCTGGCTCGAGGATGTGCTGGCAGGCTTGCGCACCGGTTGCGGAAGCGGCCAGGCCGGGATGTCCGCGGTCACCGCGCTCAGGTCGCCCCAGGTGCGCGAGCCGAGCGTCTGGGCTACCCGAAGGTCAAGCTCTTCCTTGGTCAGGCGGCCTTGCACGAATGCGGTCTTGAGTATGTCGAGCACGCGCTCGCGATCGCTATCAGAGGCTCTCAGGACGGCCCGGCCTCTCGCGGCAGCACCAATGCGCTCTTCCGCCCCCACCGCCGCCCCCCTTCCGGTGCGCGCCGTGCCGAGCGCACCAGGGTTGCCATCTGCTGGCTGCATGTTCCAGGTTAAGACTGACCTGCCCTCCGTGTCTCCCGCCCCTTCGCGGCAGACATTCGGTCCCGGCCGCCGGCAGGGAACTGACCTGGCCTAATATGGCTGGACTGAAATTCCGAGCCGCCGTGCTGCGGTGCTGCCGGGGGACGGCCAGGTCTGGCCTGCGCCCAGAATGTGAGGAGCGTCTCGGGCAGACGCTATCCGCGCGCAGACCGAACCAGTTAGGCTTGCCTTACCTAAATTCTGGTGATTTAACAGTCCTCCGGAGGCCGCAGGGTGCTTGCCACGCTGGTGATCTTCCTGCGCGAAGGCGTCGAAGCGAGCATGATCGTCGCGATCCTGCTGGCATACCTCAATCGCATCGGCCGGCGGGATCACTTCCGTGATGTGTTCCTCGGCGTCGGCGCAGCACTGCTGCTCGCCACTGCCGGCGGTGCGGTCGCCTATGAGACCATCCGCAGCTACGACGGATCACGGGTACAGACGATCTTCGAGACGGCCACGTTCCTGGTCGCCGCGACCGTACTGACCTATATGACGTTCTGGATGCGCAAGCACGCCCGTTCGCTGTCGAAGGAGCTGCGCGAGCGGGCCGAGGCTGCGCTAGACGGCCGGGCCAGGTGGGGGCTCGGGCTGCTGGCCTTCCAGGCGGTGGGACGCGAGGGACTGGAAACCGTCGTCTTCACTCTCGCGATCATCTTCTCGACCTCGACAGCCGGTGCCCTGACCGGGGCAGTGATCGGCCTGGCCGGAGCGCTGGTGATCGCTTTCGTGATCTACCGGCTGGGCCACAGGCTCAACCTGGCCAGATTCTTCACGGTGATCGGCGTGCTGCTGATGGTGTTCGCCGCCGGGCTGCTGGCCGACTCGGTCGAGAACCTTCAGCAGCTCGGCTGGCTGCCGGTGCTCGACGCACCCATGTGGCATTCGGCGCGGCTGCTGTCGGAGAGCAGCTCGTTCGGTGACGTCCTGCACAGCTTCTTCGGCTACAGCGACGCGCCGACTCCGCTGCAGCTGCTGATCTATCTGGCCTACCTGGCCATCGTTGTGATCGCATTCCTCGGCGTACGGGCACGGCTGTCGGCACGATCGGTGCGGCCGGAGGCTGCCTCGCACTGACGCGGTTACGGGCTACCGCTGCCGGCCCAGGTTCGCAGAGATCGTGGCATTCGTGCGGGTTGGTGCAGATCCGCGGTAACGGACCTCGCTCGTTGGTACGGTGAAGTAGTGGAGTCGTCAGCGGACGGGTTCGAGACCGTGCGGCCCGACGACTACCTATTGCGGCTGGCTGCCACGGACGAAGCGCAGGCCTATAAGAAGCTAGCTATCGCCGAACTCGGGATACAGGGCGGCGACACCGTCCTCGATCTTGGCTGCGGCCCCGGGGCCGACCTGCCCGGCATGGCGGCTGCGGTCGGTGACGCTGGCTGTGTCATCGGCATGGACATTGACGCCGCTGCCCTCGCGATGGCTGCTGGCCGGGCGCATGGCCTCACGCAGGTCATCCTCTCCCGCTGCGATGCTCACCAGCTCGGCGTCGCTGATGCCGTCGTTGACCGCGCGTATGCCGACCGGATCGGGCAGCACCTGGCCGACCCGCTCGGCGTGCTCTGCGAAGTCAAACGCGTGCTGCAGCCAGGCGGCACGGCGGTGTTCGCCGAACCGGACTGGGACACGCTCGTCATTGACTACCCGGACCTGGCCATGGCGCGCGCCTACGCCCGCTTTGTCGCTGACCGGGTCGTACGGAACGGCTGCATCGGCCGGCAACTGCCAGCGCTGGCGAGCCGTGCCGGGCTGGTCGTGCGCAAGATCATCCCGATGACCAGCGTCTCCCGTGACGCCACGGCGGCGGACAAGATCCTCGGGCTGCAGCGCGTCACCGAGCGCGCCGCATCGGCCGGCTACTTTACCCCCGAGCAGGCCAGGAAGTGGCTCGGCCATCTCGCTAAGGGGCCGTTCTTCGCATCGCTGACGCTGTTCGTCGTGGTGACGACGAACTGACATGCCGTCCCAACGCCGAATTCGTCAGCGCAGTGCTCAACGGATAGATCCGCACATAGCCCGTTCCCGTTATTATCGCCGCGGATTACCGGCAGGGCAGGCGGGCATGATCATCGCATGGCCGCGTGGGTGCGGGCCTGCAACCCGGAGGTGCTAGCGGCGTTCGTTGCCGCTGTGGTGCTCGCTGTCGCCGGCTGCAGCGCCTCGCCGGGTCCCGGACAGCATCGTCCGCAGAACGCCGCAGCTTACTGGGACAAGTCCAGGCTGCTGGGTGCCGTGCCGTTCGCCCGCGGGCCGCACGCGCTGGCGCCCCGGCAGCTGGGTAACTCACACATCGCCGGGCTGGGGGCTGGCCTGCGGGTCGGCGCGCTGTTCGTGCGAGCTCCTGGCGGCAATCACTTCTGCACGGCAAGCGTCGTCGACAGCCCCGGAAAGAACCTGCTGATCACTGCCGCGCACTGCATCCATGGCGGTAAAGGCGGCGCCGGATACAGAAGCGACATCGTGTTCATCCCCGACTACCGCGATGGCGTGGAACCGTTCGGCGTGTGGACGGTGGCAAAGCTGCTCGTCGCACCGCAGTGGGCTGATTCATCCGACCCGGATTACGACGTGGGCTTCGTGGTGCTTAAGTCGCACGATCACGAGAACATCCAGGAGATTCTCGGAGCCAACCGGCTTGGCCCTGACCAGGACTCCCGGCAGCTGGTGCACGTGACCGGCTACCCGGCCAGCTCGGACGCTCCCATCACATGCGTCAACTGGGCGTCCCCGGTAAGCGGGACTCAACAGCGGTTCGCGTGCCCCGGCTACACCGGGGGCACGAGCGGCAGCCCGTGGGTGGTCAGGTTCAGTAAGCAGTCGCACACCGGAACGATCATCGGGGTTCTCGGCGGCTACCAGGAGGGCGGGGCGACGCCGTATGTCTCCTACAGCGATCGCATCGGCCCGGTGATCGAGCGGCTTTACCGGCAGGCCAAGGCGGCCAGCGTTCAGGGCTGACAAAGCTCGGCGAGCCTGCTGACTGTGGCCCAGTTGCGCGCCGTTCCGCCCAGTGCGGCCGAGGTCGGTCCGCCCGCCCTGGCGAGCACGCGGCGTAGCTGGCTGGGCGGGTACCCGTCCGGCGTGTGCAAGTAGACCGTACGCCCGAGCAACTGCGCCTCATCGCGGCTGCCTTCCGCCTGCACTTGCCGTTCGGCGCCGGCAACCCATGCCGCCAGGCCCGGCCCGGGGAGATCGGGCAGGAACACCGCGTGCAGCAGCCGGTGATTCGTCTCGCCGCGATACGGGTTGTCGCGTATGCACCGGGCAAGTTCCTCAGCGGAGAGCACCACCGCGCGAGCCCGGACGCCGATGCGCTCGAAGATGGCTCGCTCCAGCTCAGCGGCGAGCGCCGAAGTGTCGGTTTGGGTTACCGTCCTGCCGCTTGCCTGATCCGGCGGCCGGGGGGTGAAGAGCACGTTCCCGCTCTGAATGTAGGTTGTCACATCGGTGTGGCCGATGGCAGTCACTAGCTGCTGGAGTTCGGCCATCGCGACTGTCTTGCTGCCGAGGTTGTTGACCCCGCGCAGCAGCACGACGTGAGTCGTCACGCCAGCATCATGTCAAGGCGGGGGGATCAAAGCCGCCTACCCTTGGCATTGGTCACGACCGGCATCGGCGCGAAGGGCGGCTGCGATGTTCGAGCGATTCACCGACCGGGCACGGCTGGTTGTCGTGCAAGCGCAGGAAGAGGCGCGGCGGCTGGCCCATGATCAGGTCGGCCCGGAGCACATCCTGCTCGGCCTGGTCCATGACGAGATCGGCGGCGTGGCAGGCAAAGCGCTGGAGTCGCTGGGGATCGGCTTGCAGGACCTCCGGCGGCGGGTGGAGGAGATCGTCGGCCGGGGTGAGCACACGCCGTCCGGGCGCATTCGGTTCTCCCCGCAGGCGAGGGAGGTGCTCCCGCTGGCGCTGGAGGAATCCCGCGGTCTCGGGCACGACTACGTCGGCACTGAGCACATCTTGCTGGCTCTTTTGCGCGAGGGTGACGGCGCCGCCGCGCAGGTTCTGGCGGACCTTGGCGTCACCGTGGAAACGGCGCGTGAGCAGGTAACCCGGCTGCTGGCCGAGTACCGGCGAGCGCACGGAGCCTGACTTGACTCGCGAATCGGGTCCGGGAGCTGCTGACGCTGCCACTGGCACTCGAGTCGCCCTGATTCCGCGCCGCCGCCTCCCGGCGCGGCCGTACGTGCGGCCTTGATCGCATAGGCTGCGGCGCCGAGCTCGTGCGCGAGCAGGCACGTCCCGCAGGCAAAGCCTGCAAACCCCGATGGCCAATCCGCAAGCCGCTCTCTGGGATCACCTGATCGCAAAGGGGTATCTCACTCTACGGTGAGGATCTGCTCTATGAGCACGCGTTCGGGCGAAGGGAACCGAACCCTTAAAGACCACTTTGGAAGGCTGCGACCGCCGTGGCGGTAATGGGGGCGTCCAGGTGGAATAGCCCTGAGTGACCGTCGGTAGCGGCGAGTTCCCGGTCGATCAGGCACGGAGCGGGCAGCCGGGTTACGCCGACGGCTACCCCAAACAGTGCCGTGATCAGGAGCGAAGCTCATCCCGGGATGGGTATCTGTTGTTAAGCGGGCAGCCAGGCGACGGTGCCCGGCGCGACGCGGCGTCAGGCCATGAGGGTTCGGAGCACTACGGGAGGAATTATGTCGACATGGATCCTGATTGCCATCCTTGTCGCCGCCGGCCTCGTCTTCCTCGCCGTGAACAGAACCAGGAACCGGATGGAAGATCCTGATAGCACGGAGGGCGCGGCGCAGGGCACCGAACATATTGCTGACGAAGACGACGACAGCGAGTACCGCACCAGCAGCGGGGTCCTGCGGCCGCTGCCAGATACCGAAACTGGGCAGCTCGATCGATCCTGGCATTCCGAGCTTGGTAGCGACTCTGGCGCAGGCGGTCAGCAGTATGTGCAGTTGCTCGAGTACAACGAGCAGCAGCGCGTCCTCGGCCAGTGGAGGGACATCCAGGCCGAGTTCGTAGACGAGCCGAGGAAAGCGGTCAGGGACGGAGACGCCCTTGTCGCCGAGCTCACGGACCGTCTGGCCCAGTCGTTTGCCGGCGAACGGGAGCAACTCGAGTCGCAGTGGGCCGGCGGCGACGACGTGTCCACCGAGGACCTGCGCCGAAGCCTGCGCCGATACCGCTCCCTCTTCGATCAGCCGTATGCGCAACTGCTGGGAAACCACGAGAAGCAGCGCATCCTCGGGCAGTGGAAGGACATCCAGGCCGAGTTCGTGGATGAGCCGAGACAAGCGGTCAAGGACGGCGACGCCCTTGTCAACGAGCTCATGCAGCGGTTGGCCCAGACGTTCGCGAACGAACGGGAGCAACTCGAGTCCCAGTGGGCCGGCGGCGACGACGTGTCCACCGAGGAACTACGGCAGAGCCTGCGCCGGTACCGTTCCTTCTTCGATCGGCTCCTGGCTGCCTAGCGATCACGGCCGGCTTATGTTCGCGGAGCCCTGACGGGGCTCCGCTGAGGCGCGGCACTTGGGTAGATTCGGCAGTGGCCGCGAGTGTTTGCGTCCTGCGCGTATGCCGCGAGCGCCCGGAAAGTCCTCGAAAGAAATCCGGGACACGGTGTCGGATGGGGGCTGAGCTGTTCGTAGCCGGGGTGAACGGGCCGCCCGCCGAGGGTGCCCCGAACTACAGGAGATGATCCGAGATGCAGTACCTGGTTTCTGTGGTCGACGGCACGGCGAGCCCCGCCACTCCGGAGGAGGACGGTGCCATCGACGTGTTCAACGAGCGGCTCGAGGCGGAGGGCCACTGGGTCTTCGCCGGCGGCCTCGCGGGGCCCGACTCGGCCACCGTGATAGACAACCGGGGCGAGGAGGCAATCTTCACCGATGGGCCGTTCCTGGAGTCGAAGGAATATCTGGGCGGCTTCTGGATCATCGAGGCCGCTGACCTCGACGTCGCGCTGAAGCTCGCCGCCGAGGGGTCGAAGGCCTGCAATCGGAAGGTTGAGGTGCGCCCCTTCCTGTGAACCTGGCCGGCGTGCGGGAAGCGATCACCCAGGCGCACCGCGACGAGTGGGCGCGGGTGGTCGCCTCCCTGGCCAGACGCTTCGGTGACCTCGATATTGCCGAGGAGGCGGCGGCCGAGGCGTTCGCGACCGCCGTGGAGCGATGGCCGGCCGACGGTGTGCCTCCCAACCCCGGCGCGTGGCTAACCACTACCGCGGGCCGCAAGGCCATCGACCGGATCCGGCGCGAGAACAAGCGCGGCGACAAGCAGAAGGCGGCTCAGCTGTTGTACGACGACGACCCGCCTGAGCCTCTCGGCCCCGTCGGTGACGAGCGGCTCCGGCTGATCTTCACCTGTTGCCACCCGGCACTCGCGATGGAGACCCGCGTGGCGCTGACGCTCCGTATGGTCGGCGGTCTGACCTTGCCTGAGATCGCCCGTGCCTTCCTGGTGCAGGAAACCGCTATGGAGAAGCGGATTACCCGTGCGAAGGCCAAGATCAAGGCGGCTCGTATCCCTTATCGAGTGCCGTCGGCGGAGGATCTCCCGGCACGCATCTCTGGCGTGCTCGCCGTTCTCTTCCTCGTCTTCAACGAGGGCTACCTGGCGACCGGCCCCGGCACCGATCCCGTACGTCACGACCTGACCGCCGAAGCGATCCGGCTCGCTCGCCTGATCCGTGCCCTCATGCCGGAGGACGGTGAAGCGGCCGGGCTGCTTGCGCTGATGCTGCTCATCGAAGCCCGGCGCATCGCCCGCGTCTCGGCGAGCGGGGAACTGGTCACCCTCGACGAGCAGGACCGCGGAGCGTGGGATGCGGCGCTGATCGCCGAAGGTCACCGGCTCGTGCGCGAACGCCTGGCCACTGGGGCGGCTCCGGGTCGTTACCAGATCCTGGCAGCGATCAACGCCGTGCACACCTCCGCCCGCGACATACGCGACACTGACTGGTCGCAGGTCGTCGCGCTCTACGACCAGCTCGCCCGCCTCGATTCATCGCCGATCGTCGCCCTCAACCGGGCCATCGCGGTCGCCGAGCTTGACGGCCCTGAGGCGGCGCTGGCGGCCGTCGACCGTCTCGAGGACAAGCTGGGCGGTTATCACGCATACCATGCGACTCGCGCCGACCTGCTGCGCCGGCTGGGCCAAAGTCAGAACTCGCGCGCGGCGTACAGCAAGGCCATCGAGCTCGCAGGAAACACCGCCGAGACCGCCCACCTGACACGCCGCCGCGACCAGCTGGGTTAGAGCGGGCACGCGATCAGAAGGTCGGTTCGGGCAGGAACACGCGGACCTCTTGAGCGCAGCGGCAGGCGACGGCGATCTTGGCAGCCCACTCCAGCGCCTCATCGCGTGAGGGCACGTCGACGACTGTGAGCCCGCCGATGACCTCCTTGGTCTCGGGGAACGGACCGTCGGTGACTGCCCCGTCGGTGGCCACCACGCTCGCGCGCTGGATATCCAGCCCGCCGCTGAACACAAACACGCCCGCCTCCCTGGCTTCCCGGACCACCGCAAGCGCAGCCTTGGCCACGTCGGAAAAGTCCTCGTCAGGGATGTGGTCCATCGCGCCGCTATCGAACGAGATCAGATACTGCGTCATTGCATGACTCCCTTGGTCCCGGCAGCCTCCGCCGGCCGCCTCTCACCTGTTCTACGAACGCCTCGCTCCTGATCGACAGACTGCCGGCAGAATTCTCGCGGGTCGGGCTGGCCCAAGGTGCCGAGCGGTGCCGATCTGCGTGAGATTAAGATCGGCGGCGTGGCGACGCGGCTTGTTCAGATTGCGATGAATGCTCAGGATGACGCCGGGCTCGGCCGGTTCTGGGCGGAGGCACTCGGCTGGGGTATGTCCAGCGAGGGACCCGGCGTGACCAACCTCGAACCTGAGGGCTTCGTCTATCCCGACCCTGCCGCCGTCTGCATCGACGTCCTTCGCGTCCCGGAACCCAAGACGGTGAAGAACCGCGTGCACATCGATCTCGCCACGGCCTCGGTGGCCCATCAGGCGGACCTGGTCGCCCGCCTGCAAGACCTCGGTGCGACGCCCGCCGACGTGGGCCAGGGCGACGTCCCCTGGACGGTCCTGGCCGACCCGGAGGGCAACGAGTTCTGCGTGCTGGAGCCTCGGCCGATCTACCGGGACACCGGGCCGATCGCTGCGGTGGTGGTCGACTGCTCCGATCCGCGGGCGATGGCCCGGTTCTGGGGTGAGGCGATGGACTGGACCGTGCACGAGGTAGCCGACGACTACGCCGCGCTGCGCTCGAGCCAGGGCGTCGGCCCGTATCTGGAGTTCCTCCGCACACCCGACGTGAAGACCGTGAAGAACCGCGTCCATCTCGACCTGCGGCCGTACCCGGGTGACGATCAAGCCGCGGAAGTGGCCCGGCTACGGGTGCTCGGCGCTACCGACATTGACGTCGGCCAGGGCGACGACGTCTCGTGGACCTGCCTCGCCGATCCGGAAGGCAACGAGTTCGACGTCCTCACCCCGCGCTGACGCCGGCCGGGGCACTGCCAGGGCGGACGAGCCGCATATGGATGTGCCCGTCGGTGAACCAGTGCGGCGGATTCGCCGGGCTGAGCTCCCGGAACGGATAGCCGGCCTTCTGTGCTACGCGGCAGGACGCCGGGTTGTCGAGGTCATGGACGAGCATGATCTGCCGCAGGCTTGTGCTGCCGAACGTCTTGAAGACCCAGTCGGTCACCGTCCGGACGGCCGCCGGAGCCACGCCGCGGCCGCGCCCCGCCAGAGCGGTCCAGTAGCCGATCTCGGCGGTCTCGCGTTCGCCGATGCGCCCAGCCTCATCGCGATTCTTCAGTCCGACATTCCCCGCCAGGACACAGCCGCCGGCATCGTCCGCCTCGAGTACCGCGAAGCACAGCCGGTCACCGTCGCGCCAGCCGCGATCCTGGCTCACGAGCCACCGGGCAGCGTCGCGTTCGTCCATCGGCCCGGTCCGCTCCGCCCCGCCGCGCAGCACGGTCCTGAACGGGCGTTCGCCCGGTCCCGACCACATGCCGCCAAGCAGGTAGTCGTGGCTCATCTCGGCGGCCAGTGCGGGAATGTCCGCTGCCCGCCACGGCCGCAGGATCAGCGCTGGCTGGCGGCTCACTGCTGGCACGCACAGCTCGGGGAACCTCAGGCTTTCTGTCATGCCGGGAATGATGCTGGGCCGTCGGCACCGCACTCAAGGTGTTTTCGCCTGGGTATGTGAGTCGGGTGGCCGTGGGAGTCTCGACTAATATCTTCGTTTCCATTATATTGTCGACGTGGCGGACGGGACGATGACCGGACAAGCGTTCTTCGTGCTCACCGCTCTGGCTGATGGCCCGCGGCATGGATACGCCATTGTGGGAGACGTTGCTGAGCTGTCCCAGGGCCGGGTGAAGCTGAAGATCGGCAGCCTGTACGGAGTACTGGGCCGGCTCGCCGGCGCGGGACTGATTGAGCCAGACCGCGAGGAAGCACACGACGGGCGGCTGCGCCGCTATTACCGGCTCACCAGGGACGGGCGGAAAGCGCTCGCTGAGGAGGCTGAGCTTCGCGCGGCCACCGCCAGTGTGGTGCGGGCGAGACTGGGCCGGCGCGGCCCGCAGGTGGCCGGATGACCGGCGAGCCGGGCCTGGAGCAGCGTTACCGGCGGGTGCTATGCCTGCTACCCGGCTATTACCGGGAACAGTGGGAAGAGGACATGGTCGCCGCTTTCTTGGACAGCTGGCTGACCGGCGACCCTGATACAGATGAGCGTGTCCTGGAGTTCTGCAAGCCCGGGTGGCAGGAGGTCGCCAGCGTGATCCTGCTGGCCGGCCGGCTGTACCTGGGTGGCGCGGGCGCTCCGCGCCGCTACTTCGCCTGGGGTCAGGCCGTGCGCTACACGGTGCTGGCCCTTCTGATGGTCCACGCGGTGCGGGGCCTGGACGGGCTCCGGCTTGTGTTCCTGGCCCGGGGACTCCACCCGGTCGGGATCGTCCCGGCGCCGCCCGCAGCCATGGCGCCGGTGCCGGGAATCGCCTGGCCGGTCGGTGCGTGGTACCTGGCGGGCTACGCCTGGATCGTGGTCTTCGCAGCGCTGGTCCTAGGGCATTACCGCGCCGCACGGGGCCTCGCGGCCATGGCCGCTGCGCTGGACCTGGCCTGGCTGGCGCAGGGGCAGCTCACCGGGGCCCTGCTGTCGCCCTACGGATCGTGGGCCTTCTGGATGCTGCACGACCTGGTCCCGGTCCTGGCCATGGCCGCATTTCACCGGGACGCCCCGCCGGTCGCCAGGTGGCCGTGGCTACTGGCATTGCCCGCCACCTACCTGCTAGTGGCCGTGCCGGAGCTGGCGGCGACGGCGACGGGCCACCAGGCCTGGGTGCCGGACCTGCCCGGGCAGTCGTGCATCCTGGTCGCCGTCCTCTGCGTGGCGCACACGCCAAGGGCCCTATCGGGCCGGGCCGGCACGGGCGTGTGGTCATTGACCCTGGTGCTGCTCGCCGCCGCCGCCGCGGCGTACCGGATCGCCTCGTTCGGGGATTATCTGCAAGGCCACTATCTGCAGGACCCGCACCTGATCAATGTCGGCCTGGCCGAATTGCTGATCCTGGTCGCGGCCGTCGCGCTGGTTGCCCCGAGCGCCGCCCGAGCCCAGACAGCCATGCCCGCAGCGCCGCTGCACCCGCAGCCGGGATGAAGACCACGATGACCCAGAAACGAGGACTTACCCCGCGCCGATCTGGCAAGCGCCCGGCCGGCGCCGGTATCGCCGTCCTTGCGGCCGCTTCGCTCACCGTGGCGGGCTGCAGTCACGCACTCCCGCTAGGTCCGGCACCCGCGGCCCAGCACCATCTGAACTCGCCGATCGTGCTGCAAATCGTGCGCAGCCAGCCCTCGTCAGTGGCCGGCAGCTGCCCGGCCGGTTCCGCCAGGCTCCCCAAGGCAGCCGAACAGTTCCCTGGCAGCAGCCAGTGCTACCGGCGTCTCGGTAAGCCGCTAACGATCACATCCGCCGCGGTCAGCTATCTTCAGCAGCCCGCGGTGAACCAGCAGCCCGCCAGTTACGGACTCGGGATCACCGTGCCCGCAGCTGACGGAGCGGCCCTGTTGGCCATCACCACAAAGGCCTATCACTCCAGCGACCCGATCGCGATCATGGTCGCCGGCAAGACCTGGGGGCTCCCCAATGTGACGGTGCCGTTCACCGACCGGTTCGAGATCCCGGCCCAGAACGCGAAGCAGGCGCTCCAACTCCAGCGCACCCTAGTCCCGTCCGCCTGATCGCCGCCTGCCACATGAGGGGATCACGATGAGCAACAAGCCCCACCACCACCCTCATGAGGAAAGACGGCATGCAAGCCGAGTTACGAGGCTGCTCGTGGCGATTCTTCTGATCGCGCTTTTCCTCCTCGGGCTTGCGTTGTCGGCAAGCGGTCATCCCGTTTTGCTTCGCTAGCCGTCGCGAAGCAGCAGGCAGGCCGCGAGCTCTACCTCACCTTGCCAAGCTGGCCACCCTGCCGGACAGCTCTGGGCTGGATGCCGCCCGGCTGTTGCGGCGTTGGTTCCCCGACCTGCGGCTTGTGTTCATTCGACGCGTCGATACGGTCGCGCAGGCTGTCTCGTTCGCGCGGGCTCACCTGACGGGGGTGTGGTATCGGCCGGAAGGGGCGGACCCGGGTCCCGATCCTGGTTACGACTACGACCTGATCGACGGGTTCGTCCGTCAGGTCGAGGAGCACAACACTGCGTGGCGGCGATGGTTCGACGAGCACGGCCTCGAACCGTTCACGGTTACCTACGAGGATCTCGTTGCCGACCCGGCTGGCGGCACGAGGCGGGTGCTCGCGTTCCTGGATATCGATCCTTCATCCGCACGGCCGGTCGCCGCGCAGACCGCGCGCCAGGGCACCGCACTTAACGCGGCCTGGGTAGCCCGGTACCAGGCCGAGCGTCGAAGCAGGCCGCAGACGAACTGATCCGCACCGACCTGCTGACTCACCTCGTCGGTGGTGCAGGCCTGTAGAACGTGTCTCCGGCTGACCGTGACTCATTCGGCGATGACCTCACGGGACGAGGCGCTTTCCCCTTACTGCCTTACCGTTAGCTGAAGCGCGGCGACGGGGTAGCCGGCCAGGTCCGCGCGCCGGAGAAGCAGTACGGTGCCGCCGCCGGGCAGCGAGCCGGCACCAGTCACATACCACTGGTAGTTGGCGTGCTGCGCGGCTGGGCCGACATCGACGACGACACGACCGAGCGGCCGCTGCCCGCGGACCGGGACCAGTTCAACGGTGACGCGGCCAGCGTGGAACGGACCGACGGTGACGGCCGCCACCGCACCGCTGATGCCTGCCCATCCGTCGTTGATATACGGCGGGACTCCGCGGCCGCCCTGCCCGGTGACTAGTACCGGCCTGGTGGGCGCACCGGTCACGTCGTCTCGGCACTCCATTCCGCTGTTGGCGACCTCGCACACCGCCCCGTCGGTCAGCGTGAAGTTCTCCAGCTGGCCGCCGATCTCGCTCCAGCGCGGACGGCCGTTCGCAGCGTCCAGCGCGAGTACGACCTCCGAGTTGAGCAGCGGCCCCAATCCGGACGGCCAAACGTAGCTGCGCGGAACTAGGCGGGCGAGCGACGTGGCGCTCGGCGTGTCCTGGCCGGCCAGCAGGACCAGATCGCCTGCAGCGGCCACGCCGGTCACGGTCAGATAGATCCTGGCGTTCAGGCCGATCTCAGTCGGCGAGGTCCACGTCCAGGCAGCCGCGCCAGTGAGCGGATCGAGCCGCTGGACGACCACGTTGCCGTCGACGCACTCAAACGATGCGGCAACGAGCGGCCCGTCAGCACCTAGGCCCATGCCCTCGTCTACCGGACTGTCACCTTCGAGTTTCGAGCACCCAGCTGGCCGGGACCGGGTCCACAGGACACGGCCGGTCTCCGCGTTCCGAGCAGTGATCACGCCTGCCGGGCTTCCGGTCAGCACTTCGTTCCCGGAGACGGCGATCGGCGGATCCTGGCTGAAGCCCGCCATCCAGAGCCGCCGCCCTGTGGCCATGTCCACCGCGATGTCGGTCGTCGCCAATGGCCTGACGGCGGCCGGTGCCCTGCTGACCTCGCCGGCAGCCTCGATGATGCCCACGCTGTCGCTCCCAGCGCCGGTGCCGGTAACGAAACCGCGCACGATGGGCAGTGGGCCAGCCCCGGTCAGCGCCGGTATCGGCGCGTCCCACACGCCGGCGCCAGTTAGAGCGGAGGCCGCGATGACCGAGCTTCGCCCGTCGGCATAACGATGCCCGATAACGAGCCCGTCGGTGACCGTGAATACGTCCCACGGCGACCCCTGCCAGAGCGGCCGTACCGCAGATCCGGTGACGCGCGGCGGCCGCGAGACGGGGATCCGCGGCGACGGTATCGCGCTCCCGGGAATCCCCAGTGCCGCCGCAGCAGGCGCCTTGGCCCGCGCCGTGGCGTGCGGCGCGGAAGTCGCACTGCCACAGGCGGCCACCAGACTAGCGGCACTGATCAGTCGAGTCAGGCCGAGCAGCGTCGCGGAGCTCGACCTAACCGTGCGTCGCGGCCAGGCTCGCAAGCCACTCACGTCGATCAGACGCATGCTGACTCCGCGCGGTTGCCGGTGCCGTCGGTCATCTATTCCAGCATTCCGACGGCGATCAGGCGAATCCCGCTGTCGGCAAGCTGTACAGGCTGGGGATGCACTCGCCGGTTAGGGACCTGGCGCCGTTCGAAGAAGGGGGTGTCGATGGGTGCGGCCGAAGGCACGTCTGCGCGCCAGGCGCGCGCAGACCCGCAAGCTGCGCGTCGACCGCCCGACCTGGAGCCGCGACGTTCTCCTAGCCTTAGCAGGCGTACCAGAAAGTCCTTGAAAGAAGTCCGGGAGGCGGTGTCGGATCGGGGCAGAGCTGTTCGTAGCAGGGGTGAGCGGCCGCCCGCGAGGGGCGCCCCGAAGCACAGGAGATGATCGGAGATGCAGTATCTGGTTTCTG
>DATJNX010000065.1:0-62167 GCA_035507615.1 Streptosporangiaceae bacterium | reverse complement strand
CATCAACGTCAACGACTCGGTGACCAAGTCGAAGTTCGACAACAAGTACGGCTGCCGTCACTCGCTGGTCGACGGGATCAACCGGGCCACCGACGTGCTGATCGGCGGCAAGGTGGCCGTGGTGTGCGGCTACGGCGACGTGGGCAAGGGCTGCACCGAATCGCTGCGCGGCCAGGGCGCGCGGGTGATCGTCACCGAGATCGACCCGATCTGCGCGCTGCAGGCCGCGATGGATGGCTACCAGGTGGCGCGGCTTGAGGACGTCGTCGCGACTGCTGACATCTTCGTCAGCGCGACCGGCAACTTCCACATCATTACCGCCGAGCACATGAGCCAGATGAAGCACCAGGCGATTGTCGGCAACATCGGCCACTTTGACAACGAGATCGATATGGCTGGTCTCGCCCGCCTGCCTGGTGTCCGGCGGACCAACATCAAGCCGCAAGTCGACGAGTGGACCTTCTCCGACGGCCATGCGGTCATCGTCCTGTCCGAGGGCCGGCTGCTTAACCTCGGCAATGCCACCGGGCACCCGAGCTTCGTGATGTCCAACAGCTTCACCAACCAGGTCATCGCACAGGTGGAGTTGTTCACCAAGACCGACCAGTACCCGCTCGGTGTGCACGTGCTGCCCAAGCACCTGGACGAGAAGGTTGCGCGACTGCACCTGGACGCGCTCGGTGCCAGGCTGACCGTGCTGACCAAGGAGCAGGCTTCCTACATCGGTGTTCCGGTCGATGGCCCGTACAAGCCCGATCACTACCGGTACTGACCGGTCCGGCCCGTCCTTCCGGGGGGCTTCGGGGGGTCGTCCCGCTGGGCCGATACCGTCGGACATCGCCGATGCCGGGCTGGCGCTCGCTGGCCAGCCCGGCATCGCGTGGGCCGAGCGGTCGATGCCTGTTCTCGGAATGCTGCGCGCCTCGTTTGCTGACCGGCAGCCGTTCGCCGGGCTAACCGTCGCCTGCTGCCTGCACTTGACCGCCGAAACCGCGGTTCTGGTGCGGGCGCTGACGGCAGGCGGCGCGCTGGTACACCTGGCTGCGTCTAATCCGCTGTCGACGCAGGATGACATAGCGGCAGCGCTGGCGGCCGAGCCGGGCGTGGCCGTGCAGGCGCGCTCCGGTGTGGATCGCGGCGGCTACTACGAGCACATCCAGCGGGTTCTGGACAGTCAGCCGGACCTCGTTATGGACGATGGCTGCGACTTGGTCAACACGCTGCACGAGGCGCGCTCAGAGTTGATCGATGGCGTGCGCGGCGGGTGCGAGGCTACGTCGACCGGCGCGGCCAGGCTGCGCCGGATGGCGGCTGCCGGATCACTTGGCTTCCCGGTAGTCGCTGCCGACGTGTCGGCGACCAGACGGATGATCGACCACAAGCACGGCACCGGTCAGGCGGTACTAGACGGCATCCTGCGTGCCACCAACACTCTGGTCGCAGGCAAGACGATAGTCGTGGCCGGCTTCGGACCGTGCGGTTCCGGCATCGCAGAGGGCGCACGCGGCCTCGGCGCTCAGGTCATCGTCACTGAGGTCGACCCGGTCCGCGCCCTCGGTGCGATCATGCAAGGCTTCCGCGTGATGCCAATGCGCGCTGCCGCGCCGGTTGCAGAGCTGGTCATTACGGCCACCGGCTCGCGCGATGTCATCGGGGCGGCTGAACTCGCGGTTCTCCCTGACGGTGCGATGCTCGCCAACGCAGGCCACTTCGACGTCGAGATCGACGTGCCAGCCCTCGCGGAGCGGGCGACAGAAGTGAATCCCGGCATCCGGCCGCATGCTGATGAGTACGTGCTGGCAGACGGCCGCCGGCTAATCCTGCTGGCCGAAGGACGGGTGGTGAACCTGGTGGCCGGTGAAGGTAATCCGGCGGCTGCCATGGACACCTCGTTCGCGGTGCAGGCACTTGCGCTTGCCTGGCTGGCCAGCTCCGATCCCGCGGCGGGCGCGCGGGGCCGGGTCCTCGACGTGCCGGCCGCAATCGACGCCGAAGTGGCAAGCCTCGCCCTCGCCGCGCTCGGCACGCGCATTGACGAGCTGACGCCGGAGCAGTTGACGTACCTGGACTCCTGGCGGCTCGGTTCTTGATCCTGCTGCGCTTGCAAGCCCCGAACAATTCGCCCCGTTTGTCCGCCAAGTCGACGACTTAGCATCCGAAACGGCCCTCAGAAATCTCGCATATCCGGAGATAAGGTCAAGCGCGAGGGGCAATTTCGGATGCTAAGTTGCCGACGCCTGATCCGGATGTGTCGGAGCCGGGCGGACAATTCAGCCGGGCGGTGCGAAACCGGGCACTCTGTCGCTCCCTGGCTGCACGGCCGGAGCGTCGGAGTCTGGCTGCGGCTGGGTCGCTGAGGGCGGTAGCGGCGATAGCGGCGGTAGCGGGCTCTGCGGCTGGGCCGGCGGCTGGTACATCTGCGGCTGGGCCAGTGGCCGGACCGCGGGCGGCTGGTAGATCGGCTGCGGTACAGGCGACAGAGGTACGGGCGGCAGCAAGACCGATCGCGGGAAAGGCGCGACAGCCAGACCGGCCCTGGCGGCATCACGTTCCCGCCGCACGGCGAGCACGGCGGCTAGGTAGGCAGCCGGCGGAGTGCCGAAAGGTGGCGCCGGGCTGACTTCTGCCGCGACCGCGTTAGCAAGTTGGACGCCGAGCAAGTCGCGTGCCTGGGGCGCCAGTTCGTGGTACCGGCGCAGATAGCTTCCGGCAGCCTCGGCAGTCCGATCGGAGAGCTGGGACACCTGGAGCGACTGGGCCCACACGGTCAGCGGCGGCGGCACCACGGCAAAGACCGGCGGCAACGCGGCCCGGGCAGGCATCCGCTCCTGCAGCACGTAGGTACCGGCGAAGATATCGCCGAGGCGCTTGCCCTTGGCTGAAACGATGGACGTGATCAGCGCCGCCGGCGGGAACGAGTAGATCTCGAACAGGCCCACCAGAGAGCGGACCAGGGCTTGGCGGAATCGTTCCGGGCTGCCGTCGTCGCCCACGACGCGCAAGCCGAGGGCCATCTTTCCGGGTGTCTTGCCCCTCGTCATCGTCTCCCAGAGGGTCGAATAGACGACCGTGATGGCCACGTACAGCCCGATTACCGCGGCCGCAATGTAGTCGCCGTTCAGCTGGCCGGCCAGCAGCGAGATGCCGAACACGGCCAGGCCGCCGAGGACGGCCTCGATGATCAGGTCGATCACCAGCGCTAGCAGGCGACCGGGAAAGCTCGCGACCGGAAGATCGAGAACGACGGCTTCGCCCGTAACGACCTCGGACATCTCGCGCTCCTCGCCTGGCCGCCCGCGCACCGCGGGTACGCCGCTAACAGTACCGATGAGCACCCATAACCGGCAGTACGCTCCAACCGTGGACGTCGACGCCTTCGTTGCCGCGCATGAGGCGGAATGGAACCGCCTGGACAAGCTCGTCAGGCGCCGCCGCAGGCTGTCCGGGGAGGAAGTCGACGAACTCGTTGCCAGCTATCAGCGGACGGCAACCCACCTGTCGGTACTGCGAACCGCCGGTCACGATCCCGCGCTGACCGCGAGACTCTCCGGCCTGCTCGGAAAGGCGAGAGCAGCTGTGACAGGCGCGCACACGCCTGGCTGGCGATCAGTAGGCATCTTCTTCGGCGTGGCATTTCCGGCCATGGCCTACCGCTGCCGGTGGTGGTGGCTGGGCACTGCGGTTGCCTCACTCGGTTTCGCCCTCATCACCGGGTGGTGGATAGCGGACTCGCCCGCCGTCCAGGCCAGCCTTCTCTCGCACTCGCAAGTGCAGGACCTGGTTAACAGCCAGTTCCGCAGCTATTACTCACAGGACACGGCTACGTCGTTTGCGTTGAAGGTGTGGACCAACAACGTGTACGTCGCAGCGCTAACGCTCATCACCGGGGTCCTCGTCGGCGTGGGCACGATCTACTTCCTGCTGGCAAACTCACTGAACATCGGCGTCGACGCCGGGCTCATGATCGGCCACGGCAAGGCAGCCGAGTTCTTCGCGTTGATCCTTCCGCACGGCATGCTCGAACTCTCGGCGGTGTTCCTTGCCGCCGCGGCAGGCCTTCGGCTTGGCTGGGCAATCATCGACCCAGGGCCGCGGCGGCGGTCTCAGGCGCTGGCCGAGGAGGGCCGGGCGACGATCACCATTGCGCTGGGATTGATCGTCGTGCTTGGCGTGTCCGGCATGATCGAGGCTTTCGTGACGCCGTCACCGCTGCCGACGTGGGCCCGGATCGGCATTGGCGCGATCGCCGAGGTCGCCTTCCTGAGCTACGTGATCGTCGCGGGCCGGAGGGCTGAGCGCCGCGGCTTGTCCGCGGACATCCATGAAGCACCTGAGCAGATCCCCGTCCGCGGCTGAGACGAGCCGCATCATCACAGCTGGCCAGCGCCTTTCAGACTGAGATACGCGTCCGCGAGCGCGGCGGGCAACCGGTCCGGCGGAGCGTCGACGACGCCGACCCCCGCCCGGCTCAGCCTGGCGGCCATCCGGGCCCGATCAGCGAGTGCGCGCTCTGCCGCGGCCGCCTGGTAGACCGAGGCAGCATCGCCCCGCCCCGCCGCCATCTCGGCCATCCGCGGATCGGCGACGGCAGCGACCAGCAGCCGGTGCCGGGCCGCCAGCAACCCGATCTTCGGCAGCAGCCCCAGTTCCAGCGCCGCGGAGTTCAGGTCGGTCAGCAGCACCACCAGGCACCGCTGCCGAGCAGTTGCCAGTAGCGTGCTGGCGATCAGGCCACCGTCAGACTCGGCAAGCTCGGGCCCCAGCACCGCCATCGCGTCCGTCATCCTGGCGAGCACATGGGTCCGGCTCACGCCGACGACTCTGGCTCGTACCTGCCGGTCGACGGCGAGGAGATCGATCCGGTCGCCTGCCCGTACGGCAATCGCAGTGAGCAGCAGCGCCGCGTCCAGATAGCTGTCGAGCCGCGGCACGCCCGCGACGCGCCCGGCGGACGTGCGGCCGGTGTCGAGCACGATGACGACGCGGCGGTCACGTTCCGGCCGCCAGGTCCGCACCAGGACCTCGGCGCGCCGCGCACTGGACCGCCAGTCGATCGACCGCACGTCGTCACCAATCACGTACTCCCGTAGCGAGTCGAATTCGGCACCCTGACCCCGGATCAGGCTGCTGTGCTGGCCGAGAAGCTGGCGCAAGACGGTCAGCTTCTCCGGCAAGTGCTTCCTGCTCAGGAACGGCGGCAGCACCCGGACCGTCCACGGCACCGCGCGGCTGCGCTGTCTGGCGGCAAGGCCGAGCGGGCCTAGCGAGCGGATCGTCACCAGTCCGGCAGCCTTGTCACCGCGCCTGGTGGGTGCGAGCGTCGTGTTCACCGTGACCTGGCCGCCGGCCTGAATCAGCACGCGAGCCTGGCCGCCGGCCTGAAGGCTGGGCTGCCAGGCATCCCGCACGATAGCGCGCAGCGGACGCCGTCCCGGGTTGACGATCGTCAGCGTCGCCGTCCCCTGCTGCCCGAGCAAGATCGAGGTGTCGCCGGACCTGGTGAGCGTCAGTTGCCTGACTCCGGCCGCGAGGATCAGGTCGACGACAACGGTCGCGAGGATCACGCCGTCGACTGCGAGCAGGCCGGCTGTGGTGCGCAACAACAGCATCGCCAGCGTGCCGGCCAGGGCCACGAGAGCCGCGCGCCCGGTGACTGCCATCTGGTTCCGCTACCTCGGCACCGGGACTGAGCTGAGTACGCTTTCGAGCACCCCGTCAGCCGTCACTCCCTCGAGTTCGGCCTCAGGCCTGGGCCGGATCCGGTGCCGCAGCGTTGGCCGTGCGAGCGTCTTGACATCATCCGGCGTGACGTAGTCACGGCCTGACAGCCAGGCCCAGGCGCGGCTGGTGGCAAGCAGCGCGGTACCGCCTCGCGGCGACACTCCCAGCTGTGCGGCCGCGGAGGTCCTCGTCGCGCGGCAGATGTCCACGATGTACCCGGTCACCTCGGCGGACACCTGGACCCCGCCGACCGCGGCGCGGGCTACCGCCAGGTCAGCGGCGCTGGCAACCTGGCTGATCCCGGCAGTGCCAAGATCGCGTGGGTCGAATCCGGCGGCGTGCCTGGTCAGGATGTCGATCTCGGCATCCCGCTCCGGAACGTTGACAGCCAGCTTGAGGAGGAAGCGATCGAGCTGAGCTTCGGGCAGCGGGTAGGTGCCCTCGTACTCCACCGGGTTCTGGGTCGCCGCGACTAGGAAGGGAACGGGCAACGGCCGGGCAACTCCCTCCACCGACACTTGCCGTTCCTCCATCGCTTCCAGTAGTGCGGCCTGTGTCTTCGGCGGAGTGCGGTTGATTTCGTCCGCGAGCAGCAGGTTGGTGAAGACCGGTCCTTCGCGGTATTCGAACTCCGACGTGCGCGCGTCGTAGATCAGCGAGCCCGTCACGTCGCCGGGCATCAGATCCGGCGTGAACTGCACGCGCTTGCTGTCGATTGCAAGCGCTGCAGCGAGTGCCCGGACCAGCAGTGTCTTCGCAACGCCGGGGACCCCCTCAAGCAGCACGTGCCCTTGGCAGAGCAATGCCACCAGCAGGCCGCTGAGAACTTGATCCTGGCCGACGACTGCCTTGCCGACCTCGTCCCTGACGGCGACCAGCGCAGCGCGCCCAACCTCCGCAGATACTGTTTCTGCGCTGCTCACGATGTGCCTACCTCTCGTTCCAACTCGTCAAGATTCCGCGCCAGGTCGACCAGGGCGCGGTCCGATTCTGGCGGCGGGCCGTACAGCAGTCCGGCGACATCGGACTGCGATCGCGGCGCGAGCGCGGCAACGACCGCGTTCCGGCTGGCGCCAGCCGGCAAGCCTGCCCGCGGACTGACCCGGCTTACCACGCCATCACGCAGCGCTCCGGCAGCGCGTGCCCTGGCCCGCCGGGACTGATAGAGGCGCGCGTGTCCTTCGACCGTTTCGGCTGCGCGCACCACGACAGGCAGCGGCTCGGCGACCAGCGGCCCCAGCCGGCGCGCCCGCCAGGCCACGGCCAGCACCAGGGCAACAACCAGCTGAATCGCCACCAGGTAGGCGGTCAGCGGAACGAGACTGAAGAACGACCTCGGTCCGGTGGCAGCAACTGCTGCGATCGGCGGCGGCACTAGCCAGACGATCCGGCGGCTGGCCAGCAAGTCGATGGCGAGCGCCGCGTTGCCCTGGCTCGCCAGCGCGTTGTTGGTCAGGGGCGCGCCGCTGCCCAGTATCGTCACGAGCCGCCCGCGTACGGTCAGCTGCGCCAGGGACGGGCTGCCGTCGACCGGATAACACTGCTGGACCTTGCCCGCCATTCGGTTAGGCACCACCAGCGTGGTGCCGCCCATATCCGCGGTCCCGGCCAGCACGGCCGGGTACAGCGGGCAGGCAGCCGGGATGTTCGTCACCGGCACGCCGGTGGCTGCGATGCCTAGGCCAGTGCCGAATGCCGTGAGCGCGGCGGCGTCCGGTTCGACCAGGAGCACCGAAGCGGGCGTCCTCGCGAGCGCAGTGAGCCCGGACTCTGAGAGATTGGCCGGGCTGGTGACGACCAGGGTGGCGCCGGCGGATGCTGCGGCTACCGCGGAACCCGTGCTGGTGACCGGAGTGACCCGGCGGCCGAGTACGGTCAGCACATCGGCTAGCGCGTGCGAGCCGGTGCCTGCGGTAGATCCCGGACTGAGATAGGTGCCCGCTGGCGGTCGGTTCAGCACGCCGATGACGATGCCCGCGATGATGATGACCAGGCAGATCAGCAGCACGCCACGCGCTCGCCGCCACCAGTTCGCGATCACCGGTTGGCACTGACGCGGATCGGGACCGCGTGGATTCGCAGATCGAGATCCCGGACTTGCTGGTAACCGTCCTGGCTACCGGGCCGGCCGCCATACCGCACATCGTCGAACAGGCGGGTCGCCTGCCCGAGTGCCGTCGCCTCGGCCGGGATTGCCAGGGCAGCTTCTGCGCTGAGTTCCGCCGCCGTCCGTCCGGGCCGGGCGGGCAGGATCTGCCGGGCTTCCAGGTCGACCGCGATCGCCCGGACCCGCTCGATAATCGCGGACCGGTAGTCGCCCGCGGCGGCGAAATGGTCGGCGGCTGACCGGTGCCCGGCCGCGCTCCGCTGCGGCGCTTCGATGATCACGCCGCGATACCGCCGGTCGAACCTGGCCGGGCCTGCGTAGTACAGGACACTGCCGATCAGCGCGAGAATGCCGAGGCCGAGCAGAGCGGCCAGCAGCCAGTCCAGCGGGCCCGGCATGCCGTGAAAGGTCAGCGACTCAAACCAGTGCGCGATGCGGGTGCCGAGGCGCGACAGCAGTGACGGGTGGTAGATCGGTCTGGCGAGTTCATGTTCCGCGAGCTGGCGGCCCTGCGAGCGGCTGACGGCTGGCCCGGCATTGTGGTGGCCGGAGAATCTGCCCACACCCGTCAGCCCGGTTAGCCCGCGCAGCGCAGTGAGCCCGGCCAGCCCGGTCAGCATGACATGCCCTGCCCCCCAAGGTCTGGCCCTATGCTCCTGCTGCCGTCGGCGGCCGCCACATCGAATCGAACTCGTCACCGGTCAGGCTGTCGCTCTGCGCTGCGGTGCGCAGCGCCAGATCCAGGCCTTCGCGGCGCATGCGCAAGTCGGCGTAGAGCAGCACGACGACTCCGGCGCTGATCGGTGCGGTGACCGTGCTAGCCACGATGCCCCCGATAGCGGCGATGATCACGCTGGCCAGGGTGGCCTTGGTGCCGACGCTGAAGAGGCTGCCGGAGCCGCCGAGCGCACCGCTGGCGATGGTGAACGGGATGGACAGCACGAGCGAGGCAATGCTCACGATGAACGCGGTCAGCAGTCGGATGCCGAACAGCCGCCAGAAGCTGCCCTGGCTCAGCTCGAAGGATCGCTTGATTGCGGTGGCGGGTGAAATGCGCTCTAGCACCAGCGCGGGCAGGGCGACGCTGAGCCGGATCAGCAGAAATATCTCGAGCCCAACGCTGGCGATCCCGCCGAGGACGCCGATGAGAACAGCGACCGGCGTCAGGTGGAGCACCGCAAGAACGATGACCACGACGACGACCGGCAACGGGACGCAGACGGAGATCAGTAGCAGCAGCAGGCTCGTCCCGATGACTGGCCCGATGCGACCGGCGCGCCACGCCTGGCCCAGGCTCACTCGCTGCCCGAGCACGCCGCGCCCGATGATCGCGCTGAGCATTCCGGCCAGCGCGGATGTCAGGACGAAGCTGATCACGATGGTGACAGCAGCGGCTGGCAGGATCGCGCCGACAAAGCTTCCCAGCACGTTGTTCAGCTGCTGCTGGGTGAGCGTCTGCCCATTCTGCAGCGCTTGCTGCGTGCTGCTGATCTTGCCTAGCTGAGACCGTTCGATGTTCTGGAGGACTGCGGACATGATGCCGTAGATCGTCATGACGATGGCGGCAAGGCCGAAGGTCGCGACAGGGTTCCGGCGCGCCGAGGTGACGGCCCCGTTCAGGATGTCGCCGAGCGCGAGCGGGCGTAGCGGGATACCGCCCGGCGCAGGCGCCTGCGTCCACCCGCCGGGCCGGCCGTAGCGCGGTGGTCCGTAGCCGGGCTGACCCCAGCCGGGCTGTCCGTAGCCAGGCTGGCCGTAGCCGGGCTGCCCGGAGCCAGGCTGGCCATACGGCGGCTGGTTCTCCGGGCTCGGCGGGACCTGGTTCTCCCAGCCGGGCGGCATCTGGTCAGTCACCTGAAGCTCCATGATCGATGTTGATTTAGGGGGCCCACATAGCCCCCCTAAATCAACATCGATCATGACGGTCCGGGGGGCCGCCGACGCTGGCGCGCTAATGCTCGCACGTCAGCCAGCGGTAAACCAGCATATTCCAGGCATGCAGGGGCGGCTGGCAGCCATGACTTGGCGAAACCGTGCCCGCGCAGCAGACTCGGCAGATGGGGATCGCGGAGGGGACCGAGAGCGGGCTTGCCGCCTTGCGCTGGCTTGAGCCGCCGGATGGCCCGGCAATCGAGTTGCTGGACCAGACCCGGCTGCCGGCCGAGGAAGCATACCTGACCTGCACAGACGTTCCGCAGCTCGTGGACGCCATCCGCCGCCTGGCGGTTCGCGGCGCGCCACTGCTCGGCGTGGCCGGCGCGTATGGCGTAGCGCTCGCCGCCTGCCGCGGCGACGACGTGGCTGCGGCTGCGGCGGCGATAGCTGCGGCGAGGCCGACGGCGGTGAACCTGGGCTGGGGCGTTACCCGGGCACTGCAGTCGTATCGGTCGGTGGCTGGCGGGCAAGTCCCCGTTTCCGGCCTGGAAAATGCGGCGATGGCGACACTTGAGGAGGCCAGGGCAATCGCCGCGGAGGATGCGGCGGCAAGTGCCGCGATGGCGGGACACGGCCTGACCCTGGTGCCGCCGGGTGCCCGGATTCTCACCCACTGCAACACGGGCGGTCTGGTCTCGGCCGGGGCCGGCACCGCCTTCGCGGTGATACTCGCGGCGCACCGGTCGGGCAAGCTCGCACGACTCTGGGTCGACGAGACGCGGCCGCTGCTGCAAGGCGCACGGCTGACGGCCTGGGAGGCGGGCCGGGCCGGGATACCGCATTCGCTGCTGGCCGACAACGCCGCGGCGTCGCTGCTGGCGGCCGGCCAGGTTGACCTCATTCTGACCGGAGCCGATCGGATCGCGGCCGACGGCAGCGTGGCCAACAAGGTCGGCACCTACGGCCTGGCCGTGCTCGCGCGCCACCATGGCGTGCCGTTCGTGGTGGTGGCGCCGGTGTCCACCGTGGACTTCGAAACCCCGGACGGGGCGGGCATCAAAGTCGAGCACCGGCCCGCCGAGGAGGTCACCATGCTGGCCGGGCACCAGGTCGCGCCCGCCGGTACCGAGGCCTATAACCCGGCATTCGACGTCACTCCGCCCGACCTCGTGACGGCGCTCGTCACCGAACAAGGGGTGATCCAGCCGGTCACGGCAGGTAATCTGCGTGTCCTAAGCGTGAGTGCTGACGCGGTAGCGGCTCCCCAAGCCGCCCTCTACGTGGAACGATGAGGACTATGAAGGGTCGTGTGCTGGTCGTCGATGACGACGCCGCTCTGGCTGAGATGCTCGGCATCGTGTTGCGCGGTGAGGGCTTCGAGCCCACTTTCGTTGCCGACGGAGACCGGGCGATGGACGTTTTCCGGGACACCAAACCGGACCTGGTGCTGCTGGACCTGATGCTGCCGGGGATGGACGGCATCGACGTGTGCCGCCAGATCCGGGCAGAATCTGGCGTTCCCATCGTCATGCTGACCGCCAAGAGCGACACGGTCGACGTCGTGCTCGGCCTGGAGTCGGGCGCTGACGACTACATCGTGAAGCCGTTCCAGTCCAAGGTGCTGATCGCCCGGGTGCGCGCGCGGCTGCGCCGGACCGACGACCCTGCGCCAGAGACGCTCACGATCGGCGACGTCACGATCGACGTCGCCGGGCACTCCGTGCAGCGCGCCGGTGAACCCCTGAACCTCACCCCGCTGGAGTTCGACCTGCTGGTCGCGCTGGCCCGCAAGCCGCGTCAGGTGTTCACCAGGGAGGTCCTGCTCGAGCAGGTCTGGGGCTACCGCCACGCGGCGGACACCCGGCTGGTGAACGTGCACGTTCAGCGGCTGCGCGCCAAGATCGAAAAAGATCCGGAGCGGCCGGAAATCGTGGTGACGGTCCGGGGCGTTGGCTATAAGGCGGGTCCGGGCTGACCGCCGCTGACACTTTCCCGGCTGCTGGGCCGGGCCGACCATCGGACGGGGAAGGGCAGTGAAAGGAGCAGCCGCCGCCGGGGATGCCAGCTATCGCAGCTGGCTGGCCAGGCCTCGCCCGGTTGCCTCGCGCCAGTCACCGATCCTCAGTGGGTCGCACCGGTGGCTGCGGCGGGTGGGGGACCGGTACCGGCATTCCCTCCAGCTCCGCGTCGTCACCGCGACGCTGATCCTGTCCGCAGTCGTCGTGTCGGTGCTCGGTTACATCCTGATGCAGCATCTGGTGGCCGGCATCTACGCGAACATGGAGCAGAGCTCCACGACGATATTCGACAATGGCCGGACGTACGCGGGCAACGAGACGACGTTCGGCCAGCCGCCAGGCTCTCAGTCCTCGGCAGCGATGCTCGCCCTCGCGCAGGACCTGAATCCGTCGCAGGGCACTCAGTACGCGGTAGACGTGACGCTGGTGCCGCAGGACCAGGGACCGCCGGTCTACAGCGGCGGGGAAGCGGTCGGCTTCTTCGGCGCGGTGCCGGTGTTGCCGGCCAAGCTCACCTCGGCCGTTCTCAACGAGTGGCAGAACAGGGGGATAGGCGGCGCGCCGCAGTACCCGCAGAGCGAGTGGGTCAGCATGCCGCTGGGCTCCAGCGCGCGCCCGGAGCCTGGGCTGCTGATCGGGGCGCCCTTCGGCAGCGTCTACGAGTTGTACTACTTCTTCCCGCTCGCCGCCGAGCAGCAGACCATCGCGAGCATTCAGCAGAGCCTGCTGGTGGCCGGCATCGCGGTGGTATTCCTGCTTGCTGCGATCGCCTGGCTGGTGACGCGCTGGGTGGTGGTCCCGGTCCGGCTCGCGGCCCAGGGCGCCCGGCGGCTGTCGGCAGGAGAGCTAGACCAGCGGATGGAGGTGCGCGGCTCGGATGAAGTGGCTGCCCTTGCCGCGTCCTTCAACGAGATGGCAGCGAGCCTTCAGGAGAAGCTGGCCGAGCTGGAGGACCTGTCTCAGGTCCAGCGGCAGTTTGTCTCTGACGTTTCGCATGAGCTTCGGACGCCGCTGACCACTATCAAGATTGCTTCGGATGTGCTGTTCGGCGCGCGAGACGAGATGGGTCCCGCACCGGCCCGCTCGGCCGAGCTCATGCAGAGTCAGCTTGAGCGCTTCGAGGTGCTGCTGACTGACCTGCTCGAGATCAGCAGGTACGACGCCAACGCCGCGACACTAGACGCCGAGCCAGTCGACATCTGCGGCATCGTCCTGCAGTCGGCTGACGTCGCCCAGCAGCTTGCTGAACGGCGCGGCACGAAGATCGAGTTCCGGGTCCCGGCTGAACCTTGCATTGCGGAGATCGACCGGCGCAGGGTCGAGCGGATCATGCGCAACCTGCTGCTGAATGCTGTAGAGCACGGCGAGGACAAGGACACCGTCGTTACCGTCGCAGTGGATTCCGCTGCAGTCGCGGTCTCGGTCCGTGATTTCGGCGTCGGCTTGCGGCCCGGTGAGGCGCAGCTGGTCTTCGACCGGTTCTGGCGGGCAGACCCGGCCAGGGCGCGGACATCCGGCGGCACCGGCCTCGGGCTGGCGATCGCGCTGGAGGACGCGCGACTGCACGGCGGGTGGCTGGAAGCCTGGGGTGAGCCGGGGCGCGGCTCGGTCTTCCGGCTGACGCTGCCGCGCACGGCTGGCGCGGAGCTGCACGGATCGCCGCTACCGCTAAGCCCGCTGCCACTCGGCACGCTCGAGGATGGCATCGACGCGACGGCGGGTCCCGTCGTGGACGGGCTGGGCGACAGGGTTCCGGCTGCGGACGCGGCCGTGGTTACCATGGCGGACCTGGTCGGACCTGCAGCCGCGGACGTGGCTGCTCCTGGTAGCGCAGACCTGGCCGGTCCCGGGGCTGCGAGCGGGCCGGGTGCCATCGAGCCGGATGCCGATCAGCCTGAATCCACCGAGGTCGGCGCGCGTGGCTGACGGCCGGACCCGCCGTTTCAGGCTATTGCCCGCGTTGGCGGCGACGGTCGCGGCGGGAATCGTTTCGGGCGTCATCGCGGGATGTGCCACAGTCCCGTCAGACAATGCGCCTCGCCAAGTGCTGACCGGCGGCAACGCTGCCCAGGCGTACGTCCGGCCACTGCCACCGCCGGGCCCGCAGTCAGGGCTCTACAAGAACCCGAACGAGATAGTGTTCGGGTTCTTGTCCGCCAGTGCCAGCTATGCATTCGATCCGGAAGCGGCGATGCAGTTCCTGACGCCCGCCCTCCGCAAGTCCTGGCAGCCAGGACCAGTAACTGTTGTCAGCTCGGTCGAAAACGCGCTGCGGAATTCTTACCGGCCTGGCCTCGGCAGTGTCAACGCGTTGGTGCAGTTCAAGGCGCAGCGGTTGGCGACGCTGGGTCTTGGCGACCGGTACGAGTACGCGTCCGGCACCCGGACCTATACGTTCGAGTTGAAGCAGCAACCGAGCGGGGTGTGGCTCATCAGCGGGCTGCCGCTGGGCGGGCACAGCCTGCTGCTTACCGAGGCCAGCTTCCAGGCGGTTTACCAGGCGCGGAACTTGTTCTTTTTTGCTCGCCAGGCGCCGTCGGTGGTAAACGGCGAGCTGATCCCTGATCCGGTCTACGCGCCGGAGCAGAGTGCCGACAGCGCGCTCAACACCGACGTCGCGTGGGGCCTGATTGAGGGTCTGCTGAAGGATCAGGACAGCTGGCTCAGCGACGCGACGACCACCGCTTTCCCGCCGGGAACCAAGCTGAAGAAGGTCACGATCAGCGGCCAGGTCGCGACCGTCAACCTGATCGGCGCCGCGGTCGGTGTGAGCCAGGTGAGAAAGAACCAGATGGCGGCGCAGTTGCTGGCGACGCTTGCCAGCAACGCCTACTCCACCCCGCTGGCCCATACCGTCGTACTGCAGCTCAACGGCCGGACGCAAAGAACTTTCGGGCCGTCGAACCTCGTCAGCCCGGTGAGCACTGGCCCGGTGGTATATCAATCCGGGCTCGGCACCGTGAACGAGCTTCATTCAGCCGGGCCGTTGATGTCCGACAGCGCGATCAGCCCCGGGCAGGTCACTGCACTGGCCGCGACCGACAACAGCCCGGCTTCGGCCGCTCCAGCCGCCGGGCAGAGCGGCGGCCCTCCGCCCGTGCCGGCCATCGCCGTTACCGGGCCGGATGGCAAGGGGTGCACGGTCGACGTGCCTGTCGCGACCGCGCCCAGCGGACAGGGCGCGCAGTTCCGCAGCTACCCGCTGTCCTCCTCTGGCGGGCCGTGCACGTCACTGAGCTGGGACCGGAACGGGAACCTCTGGGCTGTGGCTGGCGCGCATATCTGGCTAGTGCGGACGCAGCAAGGCCGGGTGGTGAGCGTGAGTAACCCGCCGAACCTGCCCGCCGATGGCAGGTCTGGACCAGACATTATCTCGTTGCAGATGGCCCCGGACGGTGTCCGGGCGGCGCTGCTGATCAAGACGCGGGTAGGTAACCGGGTTTTGCTCGCCTCGGTCTTCAACTACACCAGTAAGCGATTGGTTTCGCTCGGGACTGCCGTCCCCGCCTGGACCGGGCTTAAGGATCCGACCGCGCTGAGCTGGTACAGCGCCTACTCGCTGGCGGTCCTGACTGACACCGGGATCTTGCAGGTGCCGCTCACTGGCGGTACTGGCCGGGTGCTCGGCAACGCTCCGCCCGGGGCTATATCACTCGGAACCAACGGCCGGACGCTGGTCGTCGGCACTCAGCAGGGAGCGATCGAGACCTCGTCAACCGGGGCTAACAGCTGGAAAACTGTGGCATACGGCTCGTTCCCGTCCTATCCCACCTAACCCTCGCTGAAGGCCGGACCGCAGGGTCCGGGTCTGCCGAACGGTGGTACCCCTCCTGACATTCATCGGCCGTGCGGCTAACGTCATGTCATGGCACCCGTCCGGGTCCGTGGTTGCGCCAGGTCAGTTGTCCTGCTAGCAGGGCGCCCGGCCTGGCTAGCCGATGCCAGCCGCAGGCGAAGCGGCCCACGTAAGGCGACTTGTTGTCGACCGATCACGGTGCGGCTTAGAAGTAAGTCCTGCCCCGCCGGGGGATCAGATATCCCCTGGGTAGGGAGAAGGGCAGTAGTGGCACAAGCAGCCGCGAACCCCTCAGCAGGCGGATGTGGGGCAGAAGACCAGGTCGGCCGGGCGGGTGCCGCTATATCCCGGACGAGAAGGGAGTTCCTCTGTGGAAGTCATCTTCAAAGCCCTGCATACCGATATGCAGGAAAGGTTCCGGCAGCATGCGACAGCCAAGCTCGCGAAGATCGAGAAGCTTGACAGCAAGGCGATCAGGATCGACGTGCAGGTATCGGCTGAGCACAACCCCCGGCAGTCAGGAACCAGAGAGCGGGTCGAGCTCACTGTCGTCTCGCGCGGACCGGCCATCCGCGCGGAGGCGGCCGCTGAGGACAGGTTCGCTGCGCTGGACGTCGCGCTCGGCAAGCTGGAATCCCGGCTCCGGCGCGTCTGTGACCGGCGTAAGGGTCGTCACGGCGCGCATGCCGCCGTGCGGCTTTCCGATCTCCCGGCCGCCGACCTGGCGTCCGGCGCTGAACGTCCCGCAATCCGGCTCGGAGCCGGTGGCGGGCTCCTGGCCAGCAACGACACCGCGGCCGTGATGGCGGCGATGGCAGCCGCCGCAGACCAAGCCGACTCGGCAGAGCAGGCGGACCCCGATGCCGAGGACCTTGTGCCGGTCGACATGCAGGGCGACGGGCCGCTCGTCGTGCGAGAGAAATTCCACACCGCCACCCCGATGGGGATCGAGCAGGCGCTCTTCGAGATGGAGCTAGTCGGCCACGACTTCTTCCTGTTCAGGGATGCTGTCTCCGGCGTCCCCAGCGTGGTCTACCGGCGCCGCGGTTATCAGTACGGGGTGATCAGGCTTATGGAAGAGCAGGCGCCGGCGATGGCTGGCGAGCCCGGTGAACCGGAACCTGGCCGCGAGAGGGCAGCTGAACCAGGGGCTGCCGAAGCCGAGCCCGGCGGCCCGGAATCCGGCCGCGGGCTCGTCAACGGTCAGCTTCGCCATGCGGCAGCGGGCCGGGCTGGCAACCAGGCCAGCGCCACGCGCGTCTAGACTCCGCGGGGTTGCAACCGGCGCCTCAGTCGGCGAGAGTTCTGGCACAAGCATCGTGCGGGTAGCTTCTGGTGGGCTGGGCGCCATTGCTGGCCAGGTCGCTAAGGAGGAAAGATCATGGGCCGCAGTGCCGGGGTCAGCTCGCAAGCGTCTGACGAGCAGGCGGATTCCGGCGTGCATGGCGCTGTTTCGGATCTGACTTCTGCCGGGAACGAGGCGTCGGGCACGGGTGACATCCGGCAGTCAGCGGCCGATCCGATCCGCACCATGATCGTCGACGATCATGCTCTGTTCCGGCGCGGACTGGAGATGGTTCTCGAAGCCGAGGCTGATATCGAGCTGGTCGGCGAGGCTGGCGACGGCGAGGAAGCCGTCAGCAAAGCCGGGGAGTCGCTGCCCGACGTCGTCCTGATGGACATCCGCATGCCCCGCACCACCGGCATCGAGGCTTGCCGCGCCCTCAAAGACGTGGCTCCGAGCGCCAAGATCGTGATGCTGACCATCAGCGACGAGGAAGAGGACCTGTTCGAGGCGATCCGGGCCGGGGCGAGCGGGTACCTGCTGAAAGACATCCCGCTCGACGAAGTCGCCGATACGGTGCGAGCGGTTTACGGCGGGCAATCCCTGATCAACCCGTCGATGGCTGGCAAGCTGCTCACCGAGTTTGCCGCGCTGGCCAGGCGAGATGACGGTGAGCCACCGCAGCAGGTCCCGGCGCCGCGGCTGACTGATCGCGAGATCCAGGTCCTCAGGCTGGTGGCCAGGGGGATGAACAACCGCGACATCGCGAAGGAACTGTTCATCTCCGAGAACACGGTCAAGAACCACGTCCGCAACATCCTCGAGAAGCTGCAGATCCACTCCAGGATGGAGGCCGTCATGGTGGCCGTTCGGGAGAAGCTGATCGAGTTCGGCTGAGTATCGACTTAGCATCCGAAACGGCCCGTCTAGATCAGTCATAACGGGAGATAACATCCGTCGCCAAGGGCGGTTTCGGATGCTAAGTCACGATGATCAAGCAAAATCGGCTGCCCGAGACAGGACTTGTCAGGCTGTTCCTGACGGCGTAAGGTAACGCCTGACAAACGTCGTCAGGCGGCTCCTGACAACCGAGCGGGGTCTTGCAACACAGCCGGGTCCGGCGACGCAGCTGAGTTCCGCAACGCACAGCTGTGCTCCGCAACGCAGCCGGGTCCGGCGACGCCGCTGTGTTCCGCAAGGCAGCCGTGCCTGACGACAAACCCAGGCAAAGAGGGTTCTGATATGGCCGTCAGCGAGTTGCAATCCGCTACCGCGTGCTCGTTCTGCCGGAAGCCACCGGATGCCGTTGCCAAAATGGTCGCCGGGCCTGGCGTGTTCATCTGCAATGAGTGCGTGGCTTTGTGCACTGAGCTCATCGCGATGCCAGCGGAGCAGCCTGCGGAGGAGCAAGTGGCCAGCTGGGAGCAGAAGATGTCAGATGGCGACCTGCTGCAGCATCTGCCGAGGGTCGCCGCCGCAGCTGAACAGGTCGAGCAGCAGCTCACTGCCTGGGTGCGTCGGGCACGTGGCCGGGGGATCACCTGGACTCGGATCGGCGAGTCGCTTGGCATGACGCGGCAGTCGGCCTGGGAGCGCTTCTCTGGCGAGGACTAGCAGGTCTCAGCCGCCGCTCTCGGTCAGCGCGGCCTGCAGCCGCTGCTCCAGCCCTGGCGGCTCGACCTGTTGCAGCTTGACGTTGTCACAGCCAACCCAGGAAGCGGCCTCGACCAGCGCCTGCGCCATCGGTTCGGCCGCAGCGGGCTTGTCCATGGTGAGTTTCCGCGCGATCAGCGTGTTGCCGCTGCGCGCCGGATCGACCCGGCCAACTAGCCGCCCGCCAGCCAGCAGCGGCATCGTGTAGTAGCCGTGCACGCGCTTGGCTTGCGGCACATAAGCCTCGAGGCTGTGCTCGAACCCGAACATGCGAAGCGTGCGTTTCCGATCCCAGACCAGCGAGTCGAACGGTGACAGCAGAGTGGTCCGGTGCCGGCCGCGCCTGGCCCCGAGATCGGGCAAGTTCGGATCGAGCCAGGCGCGCACGGTCCGCCCATCACCACGACCCGCGCGTCCGTCACGACGACTGCCGCCGTCTCGCCCGGCCGCGATCTCCACCGGCACCAGCCCGGCGGCAAGCGCAGCGTCCGCCGCCGTCATCACCTGGCCGTCCTTGCGCAGTCCTGCGCCGCCGTACCGAAGCCGCTGATAGTCGGCCAGATCGGACTGAGTTACGACGCCTAGCGCCCGGCCGGCTACCGCGGCGAGCCGGGTTACGCACTCGGAGTCGGTGAGCTCGGTCCTGAGCAGTTCCGATGGCAGCACGCGTTCGGGCAGGTCGTAGACCCGCTTCCAGCCGGTCCGCCGGACGCAGATCACGTCGCCGGTGTCGAGCAGCCACTCCACCGCGATCTTCGTGTCCGACCAGTCCCACCACGGACCGCCGTTCTTGGCGCCGCCCAGCTCGGTAGCGGTGAGCGGGCCTTCCGACCGGATCCGGGCCAGAACCTGCTCGCATACCTCCGGATGGCTCTGATGCCAGCGAAGGCCCCGCTCGCGGAAGGCGCGGCGGCGGAAGGCGTAATACGGCCACTCCTCGATCGGCAGCACGCAAGCCGCATGTGACCAGTACTCGAATGCTGCTGGCCGCCGCAGGTGCCAGTAAGCCTGCTCGACTTTCGCCCGCCCGATAGCACCGAGCCGGGCATAGGCCACGAGCTCGTGCGAGCGAGCCAGCACGCTGATCGTGTCGAGTTGCACACCGCCGAGCCGTCTGAGCATGGCCGGAACGCCGCTACGTCGCGCCCCGCTCCCGATGAGACCCTGCGCGTAAAGGGTGATAAGGCGTGCTTCGTCCCTGCTCAGGGTGAACTCAGGCGGAAGAAGATCAGGGACGGCCACGATAGGGAGGCTACCGGGAGCCTCTGACAGTCAGCGGATCCTCAAGCCCGACCCTCGGGTGACTACTAGCTGCGCCTCCGCCCTGGCATGCCCGGCCGGCGGGGCGTTCGCCAGGCGACTGCTTCCGATCGGTTTAGTACCAGTCGTCAAAAATCCCGATAGACAGCGCGGTCAGCGCGCCTACCACGGCCAGGCCAACGGCGGCCCAGAACAGCCACCAGGTCGGCCCGAACACCAGCGCCAGGCCCCCGATCAGGAACGCGACCATGATCAGCGAGACGGCGAACCACGAGACGGCCCTGCCGTGGAAGGTGGGGAAGTGGACTGGTGTGCCCGGCACCTGAGATACGAACGGGACGATGTCCTGGCCACCGGCGGCGCTGGCGCTGGCACCAGCGACGATGCCCGCGCTCGAGCCGCTTCCCGGCACGCCTGGCCCTGGGCCAGGCACGGCTCCGCCGGCAGTGGCTGGGCCGACCTGCTTCGCCATGCGCGCTGCTCCTCTCCTACGGTCTGTCGTTGTACCTATCATTGTGGTCAAGGGCTCGCTATGGTGCGCACTCGGCCCCATAGATGCCCGATAGCTGACAGCGCGGACCTAGTTGCCTGCAGCGGTCTCGGCTTAGCCCGCTGTCTCGCCTACGATGACGGTGAGGCAGGAACAGTGGCTGTTGCTACACCGTTGATTTGGTACGGGAACGGAGCGGCCGAGAGCTGCTGCTGGCTGCCTAGCGGCAGCTGGCAGGCACCGGCCAGCCAGGACACGTGAGCCAGGGTAACGCCAGCCAGGAGATCGCAGGGAGCGCGACGACAAGTGCCAGCCATCATTGACAACATCCTTCGCGCAGGCGAGGGAAAGACGCTGCGCAAGCTCAGAGCGATCGTCAGCCAGATCAACTCAATCGAGGAAGACTTCTCGGCACTCACCGATGCCGAGCTGCGGGCGATGACCGATGAGCTCAGGAAGCGCCATGCCGACGGTGAGTCGCTCGAGGATCTCCTGCCGGAGGCATTCGCCACGGTCAGGGAAGCAGCGACCCGGGTGCTTGGCCAGCGGCACTTCGACGTCCAGCTGATGGGCGGCGGCGCTTTGCACTTCGGCAACATCGCCGAGATGAAGACCGGTGAGGGCAAGACGCTGACTGCTGTCCTGCCGTCCTATCTCAATGCGCTGACAGGCCGGGGCGTGCACGTCGTCACCGTCAACGACTACCTGGCGAAATACCACGCCGAGTGGATGGGCCGGGTGCACCGGTTCCTGGGCCTGGATGTCGGCGTGATCCTGGCGAACATGGATCCGGACGAGCGGCGCAAGCAGTACGCGGCTGACGTGACCTACGGGACCAACAACGAGTTCGGCTTCGATTACCTCCGCGACAACATGGCCTGGGGTCTCGAGGAGTGCGTCCAGCGCGGCCACTACTTCGCGATCGTCGACGAGGTGGACTCGATCCTGATCGACGAGGCGCGGACGCCGCTGATCATCAGCGGCCCGGTCGACCAGAACAGCATCTGGTACCAGGAGTTCGCCAAGATCGCGCCGCGGCTGCGCCGGGGCGAGGACGGCGAGGGCGACTATGAAGTCGACGAGAAGAAGCGCACCGTCGGCATCCTGGAATCCGGGGTTGAGAAAGTCGAGGACTGGCTCGGCATCGACAACCTGTACGAGAGCGTCAACACCCCGCTGATCAGCTTCCTTAACAACTCCATCAAGGCGAAGGAGCTCTACACGAGGGACAAGGACTACGTCGTGATGAACGGCGAGGTCCTGATCGTGGACGAATTCACCGGCCGGATCCTGCACGGGCGCCGCTGGAGTGAAGGCATGCACCAGGCCGTCGAGGCCAAGGAAGGCGTGCAGATCAAGGACGAGAACCAGACGCTCGCGACGATTACGCTGCAGAACTACTTCCGGCTCTACGAGAAGCTCTCCGGCATGACCGGAACGGCCCTGACCGAGGCCAACGAGTTCCACCAGACCTACACCCTTGGCGTCGTCCCGATCCCGACAAACATGCCGATGATCAGGACCGACCAGCCGGATCTGGTGTACCAGACCGAGGAGGCCAAGTACGACGCCCTCGTCGAGGACATCGTCGAGCGGCACTCCAATGGCCAGCCGGTCCTCGTCGGCACCACCAGCGTGGAGAAGTCCGAGCGGGTGTCACGCCAGCTCAAGCGCAGGGGCGTGCCCCACGAGGTGCTGAACGCCAAGTACCACGAGCAGGAAGCCGCGATCGTCGCGAAGGCCGGGCACAAGGGCGCGGTGACCGTGGCCACCAACATGGCCGGCCGCGGCACGGACATCATGCTGGGCGGGAACCCTGAGTTCCTCGCCGACCTCCAGCTGCATCAGCGCGGCCTGTCGCCGGTGGAAACTCCGGAGGATTATGAGGCTGCCTGGCCTGAAGCGGTCGAGAAGTGCCGCAAGGCCGTGGCCGAGGAGCACGAAGAGGTCGTCGCCGCTGGCGGACTGTATGTACTCGGCACCGAGCGGCACGAGTCACGGCGCATCGACAACCAGTTGCGCGGCCGGTCGGGCCGTCAGGGTGACCCGGGTGAGTCCAGGTTCTACCTGTCGCTCGAGGACGAGCTGATGGTCAGGTTCAACGGCGACAAGATCGCCCACCTGATGCAACTGATGAAGACGCCGCCGGACGTACCGCTGGAGTCCAAGCCGGTCAGCCGGGCGATCAGGTCTGCCCAGTCCAACGTTGAGTCCCTGAACTTCGAGATCCGCAAGGACGTGCTGAAGTACGACGACGTCATGAACCGGCAGCGCAAGGTCGTCTACGACGAGCGGCGCGCCGTGCTGGAAGGCGCCGACCTGGAGCCGCAGATCAGCGGCATGATCGACGACGTCGTCGACGGCTACGTCAAGGGCGCGACCGGGGACGGCTTCCCGGAAGAGTGGGACCTCGACAAGCTCTGGCGTGCACTCAGGCAGCTCTATCCGGTCGGCGTCACCGTGGACGAGCTGATTGAGGACGCGGGCGGCGAGCGCTCGCATCTGTCCAGCGACTTCATCGCTGAAGCGGTCAGGGAGGACGCGCATGGCGCTTATGCCAAGCGTGAGCAGGAGCTGACGCCGGATGTGATGCGCGAAGTGGAGCGCCGCGTCGTGCTGTCGGTTCTTGACCGCAGATGGCGTGAGCACCTGTACGAGATGGACTACCTGCGCGAAGGCGTCAGCCTGCGCGGTTACGGTCAGCGCGATCCGCTGATCGAGTACCAGCGCGAGGGCTACGACATGTTCACCGCGATGATGGACGGCATCAAGGAGGACACTGTCGGCAGCCTGTTCAACCTGCAGGTACAGGTGCAGCAGAACCCGATCATGGCGGAGGACGGGCCGGATGGCGCAATTATGGCCGGCCCGACGATCAGCCTGACGCAGTCGGCTGCCGGGCCTGCCGTTGCCGCCGCGCCGGCTGCAGCGCCGCTAGTTGCCGCGCCCCTGGCTGCCGATCCGGCTGCAGCTCAGCCGCGCCCGGCCGCCAAGCCTGCCGCCCGGCAGCCGGCCCGCCAGGTGGCGCAGGCCGCGGCCGCAAATGGCGAGCCGAGCCTGCCGGCCGGTCTCGCCAAGGGTCTGGCCAGGCCGCAGCGCGCCGGGAGTCTCAGCTACAGCGCCCCGAGCGAGGACGCGACCGGCACCGCGACGCACTCCACCGGCTCGTCGGGCTCGACAGGCGGAGCTTCCTACGCCAATGTCGGCCGGAACTCACCATGCCCCTGCGGGTCTGGCAAGAAGTTCAAGCAGTGTCACGGAGACCCGCGAAACCGCTAGTAAGACCTTCATGCCGGGAACGGGCACGCCGGGCGGGCTGGCGTCGTTCCGGCTAACGTCAAGCGGACTCGATGGCGGTACAGCACCAGCGGCCGCCGCCGGGGCGGTACGGCTTGGACTGCTCGCGTTCCAGCCGGAGCGCGAGCGCCCGGACCCGGGGTCCGAACCCGACCACGGCAGTCAGCTCGAGCACGCCGGCCGCCGGAGCTGAGGTCAGCACCCGGCGAACCTTGGGCCGCTGGTCAGTGGCCAGCATGGGGCCAAGCTGGCGGATGCACCTGCGCGCCTGCTCAGTGGTCCACGGCGCGAGCTGCTGAGCAGGCCGGGAGCCTGCCAGCGCCTCGGACAGGACCTGGGCGAACTGGCGCGGCCAGTCGTCGGCCGGGCCCGGTCGCGGGCTAGGGGCTGGCCGGCCGCCTGCGGTGGCTGGCCCGCGCGGAGAGCCGTCAGCCTGCGCGAACTCAGCCGAGCCGGGCTCTGCTGGGCCGGGCTCAGCCGGGCTGGAGTCAGCCGGGCCGGCCGCGGGCGCTCGGACGCCTGGGGGGATGCCGAGCCCGTTCCCGGCATTATCGCCGGTCTTTAACGCCCGGATCTCGTCGTCGAACGGCGGTGCCGGATCCGGCACCCTCAGGCGCCGGACGGCGACGGCGTCGGGCAGCGGGGCCTGCCGCCCCGGCTGCCGGACACGGGTGGGGAGAATTGGCACGACAGACGGCCCGGCCGGGAGGTCGGAAGCGGGCCCTGGCGGCGGAGGCGGGTTCTGCTGCATGGCTCGAGTTCTACTCGCCGCCGGTGACATTTCTGGCCCCGGAATGCGGCGGCCAGCGGACTGGTTCAATTGCGATAGTTACGAAGCAACCTTCAGGAGACCCACCGTGTCGTCACTGCCTCCGCTGGTCGAGCCCGCCGCTGACCTGACCTTCGACGAAGTGAAGCGTTACTCACGGCATCTGATCATCCCGGAGATCGGCATGACCGGCCAGAAGCGGCTCAAGAACGCCCGGGTCCTGGTAGTCGGCGCTGGCGGCCTCGGCTCGCCGGCCCTGCTGTACCTGGCCGCCGCGGGCGTGGGCACGCTCGGCGTGATCGACTTCGACGTGGTGGACGAGTCGAACCTGCAGCGCCAGGTCATCCACGGCCAGTCCGACGTCGGGCGGCTCAAGGCCGAGTCCGCGAGGGACAGCATCGCGGAGATCAATCCGTACGTTCAGGTGCAGGTCCACACCGAGGCGCTGAGCAACGACAACGTTTTGGACATTTTCGCCTGTTATGACCTAATTGTCGATGGCACCGACAACTTCGCCACCAGGTACATGGTGAACGACGCCTGCGTGCTGCTCGGCAAGCCGTACGTGTGGGGCTCGATCTTCCGGTTTGACGGCCAGGCGAGCGTGTTCTGGGCTGAGTACGGTCCGTGCTACCGCTGCCTGTACCCCGACCCGCCGCCGCCGGGCATGGTGCCGTCCTGCGCTGAGGGCGGCGTGCTTGGCGTTCTCTGCGCCTCGATCGGGTCGATCCAGGTGACTGAGGCGATCAAGCTGCTCACCGGCGTGGGCGAGAGCCTGGCCGGGCGCCTGATGATCTACGACGCGCTGGAGATGAGCTACCGCACGGTCCGGGTTCGCAAGGACCCCGAATGCGCGATCTGCGGCAAGAACCCGACGATCACCGGCCTGATCGACTACGACGCGTTCTGCGGCGCGGTGTCAGACGATGCGGCGGCCGCGGCTTCCGGATCCACGATCACCGCCACCGAGCTCAAGGACATGCTGGACCGGGACGACAACATCTTCCTGGTGGACGTGCGCGAGCCGAACGAGTACGAGATCGTCTCGATTCCCGGCGCGACGCTGATCCCCAAGGACCAGTTCCTCACCGGGGCGGCGCTGGAGAAGCTGCCCCAGGACAAGCGGATCGTGCTGCACTGCAAAAGCGGTGCCCGCAGCGCGGAGGCTCTCGCGGTAGTGAAGAACGCAGGTTTCTCCGACGCGGTGCATGTCGGCGGCGGCGTGCTGGCCTGGGTTAACCAGGTCGACCCCAGCCTGCCGACCTATTGACCGGGCCACTGCCCTTCGGCCAGGCCGTAAACTCCCCGTGTGACGTGGCAGCCGGAGCCAGATCAGACCTGGCCTGATCTCCCCGGCGGCAACGGACTGGCGGTGCCCGGCGGTACGCGCGAACCGGCGCCGTCCGGCGGCGGCTCGGCCGGGTTGTCGGCCGGGTTGTCGGCCGGCCGGTGGCGACGCCGCGGTCGGCTGACGGCATTTGGCGCGTTGCTGATGGCCGGCCTGATCGGGCTGGCTGTCTCGGCGGTAGGGATAGCTCATCAGCTGCTGCCGCGACAGTTCACGGCGGCGCAGCAGCGGGCGATTTCAGCCTGGGAAGTAGGACGCCGCTGGCGAGCGGTGCCGGCCGGGTCGATCTTTCCGGCTTCAGTGCAGTACTACCTGGTGCCGAGTTCTTTCAATGCGAGGTCTGGCCTGACGCTGCACGCCCGGCTGCTTAGCATTAGCCCGGAGACGAGCTGCGCCAGGGTGGTTTCCGGGCCTGCGATCCGCATCTTGCGCGAGCACGGCTGCTCAGCCGGGCTGCGGGCGACCTATGTCGACGCCTCGGGCAGCCTGGTGGCTACGGTCGCGGTGGCGGTCCTGCCCAGTTCGGCGGCCGCTCGCGCGGTCAGCAGCGAGTTGTCGTCGTCGCCGGGCGGGACGGCCAGCCCTGCGATGTTCCGGGTGCTGTCCGTCCCGCGCACGCCAGCTGCGGGGTTCGGTGCCGCGCAGCGGCAGCTCTCGTATGCCACCAGCGCCCAGTCGTATGTGATCATGGCGACTGCCGGGTTCACCGATGACCGCCACCGGGTTCGTCTCACCGCCAGCGACTACCAGTACAGCGAGCTGACCAGCCTGGTTTACGGTCTGGCCAGCAAAGCTAAGTCCGTGCTCGGCGGGCGGCCCGCGACGCCCGTGTGCCCGGGGGCACCGGGATGCTGACCCGCGCACGTACCCGGCGGCCACGCGGAGCCTGGCGGCGCCGCTCGGCAGCGCTGACCGCAGCGGCGATAGCCGGGTGCTCGGCAGCCACGCTGGGGCCGGCTGGCTTCGCAAGGGCGGACATGGTCCGCAGCACCGAGATGTGGGTGCTCGAGGAGATGAACGTTCAGCCTGCCTGGAATATCACGGAGGGCCAAGGGGTGCTCGTGGCTGTCATCGACAGCGGCGTGAACCCGTCAGTGTCCGACCTGGCCGGCAACGTCATCGCCGGGCCCGACTACAGCGGAGTTCACACCCCGCCAACCAGCCCGGACTGGGGACAACACGGGACCTGGATGGCATCGCTGATCGCCGGGCACGGGCATGACGGTGGCAGCGGAATCATCGGCATGGCACCAAAATCCAAGGTGCTGTCGATCCGGGTGATTACTGACTCGGACGACCCGAATGACGCAGCGTACGAGCGAGAGCCAGCCGCTCAGGGGCAACGCGAGCTGGCCAGGGCCATCAGATATGCCGTCGCGAAGCACGCTCAAGTCATCAGCATGTCACTCGGCTACAGCCAGCAGAGCGTTCCGGTGCGGGCCGCTCTGCAGGACGCCTACCAGCACAACGTCGTTGTCGTCGCGTCGGCTGGCAATTCCGAGGATCTGGCGGGAGCAGACGACGGGAGTGCGCCCTACTCTTTCCCGGCAAACTACCCGGGCGTTCTCGGCGTGGCGGCTGTCAACAGCAGCGGGCAGGTGGCCAGTTTCTCCAGCCAGAACCTGTCGGTCCAGGTGGCGGCACCGGGTGACCGAGTGCCTGCGCAGGGCCGCGACGGGAATTACTGGTACGTCAGCGGCACAAGCCCGGCCTGCGCGCTGACGGCAGGCGTGGTGGCGCTGATCAAGGCAAAGTACCCGCAGCTGACCGATTCACAGGTCATCACTGCCATCACCAGCAGCACTACGCCGAGCAGCCGGCCGCCCGGCGGATACAACGAGCAGATCGGGTTCGGTGTGGTCAACGCCGCTGACGCGCTGACCGCGGCCGGCAGGCTCGCTTCTGCCGCTCCGCCGCGGGCGGGCGTGCCGCTGACCGACCACTTCGGCGGCGGGCTCTCGGCGATCCCGGCCGCGCCGGTTCCGCCGCGCGGCCCGGCGAGTCTTGTTCTGTACTGCCTGCTCGGCGCTGCATGCTTGACGGCGGTCGCGACCGCGACCAGCCGGCTGCTGATGCAGCGGGAAGCAACTCCCAGTGCGCTGAACGGCCCTGGCGATCCGCTGGGGCCGGGGGGATCCCAGGGCGCCGCGGCGCCGCCGGCAAAACACGCGGCGCCGCACGGCCGCGGCAACCAGCTGGGCGGACCGTCATGACCGGCCGGCTGGGGGCTGCGCCGAGCGGCCGGGCACGAGGTGACGTTACTGACCGCTGGCGAAATGTCGCGATCGGCGGCGCGCCACCAGCCGGCCCCGGACCGGACGGCTACGCGTCCCGGGTGCTGGACGTGGTCGACTCGATCACTCCGGGCAGCGTCATGTCGTACGGAGACGTAGCGGAGTATCTCGGCGAAGGCGGGCCCCGGCAGGTGGGCCGGGTCATGGCTCTCTGGGGAGGCGGCGTTGCCTGGTGGCGCGTCGTGCATGCAGACGGCTCACTGCTGGCCGGGCACGAGCAGCTGGCCCTCGCGAGGTACGAGGCCGAGCGCACACCGCTGCGACGCACGGGGACCGGTCCGCCGCGGGTCGACATGAAGCGGGCACGCTGGCGCGGCTAGCCGCGCAATACCGCTGACTGTCGGCAGCGTCTGCTGGAATGCAAGGCGAGATGGAAACTACCTCGCCGCCTGCATACCGTCTGGTCCGGCTGCCAAGCCCGGCCGCCGCACCGCTGCGTCTTGACGAGGCGCAGCGCCGAGTCGTCGAGCACGCGGGCGGACCATTGCTGGTGCTGGCCGGCCCCGGCACCGGCAAGACGACCACCATTGTGGAATCCGTGGTCGACCGCGTCGTGCGGCGCGGCATCGATCCCGGTCGCGTGCTGGTGCTGACCTTCAGCCGCAAGGCGGCAGCCGAACTGCGCGAGCAGATCACGCTCCGGCTCGACCGAACGGTACGGCAGCCCCTGGCGCTGACGTTTCATAGCTACGCCTACGCGCTCGTGCGGCGGGAGTTCGCGCTCGCAGGCGAGCAGCCGCCGATCTTGCTGTCAGGTCCCGAGCAGTTGCTCGAGGTCCGCAGGCTGTTGCGTGGCGAAGCGAGCGACGGGGCCCGCGGCTGGCCGGAGCGGCTCAAGGCGGCCGTCGGGACTCAGGGATTCGCAGCGGAGCTGCGGGACTTCTTGCTGCGGGCGGCTGAGCGCGGCCTCGACGGCGCTGCTCTGGCGGCGCTAGGCCGGGAGCACGGCCGCGACGACTGGGTGTCCGCAGGCCGGTTCCTCGACTCCTACGCCGCAAGGTTCGACCTGGCGCCAGTTCCCGCGTACGACTACGCCGAAATCGTCAGGATCGCCGGCGCGCTGCTCCGCCGCGGCGCGGTCCGGGCCCGCGAGCGCGACGCCTACGATGCCGTCCTGGTAGACGAGTACCAGGACACCGATCCCGCCCAGGAAGAGCTCCTGGTTCAGCTTGCGGGCGACGGGCGGGAGCTGATCGCTGTCGGCGACCCGGACCAGTCGATCTATGCGTTCCGCGGCGCCGATGTCGACGCCATCGGGCGGTTCCGTGACCGGTTCCGCGCGCCTGACGGCGCGCCTGCCGATGTGGTCGCGCTGCGGACCTGCCGCCGGAGCGGCCCGGTACTGCTTGCCGCATCGCGCCGGATCGCCGCCCGGCTGCCGCTTGCGCAGTTGTTCTCGGTAGCACAGTCGTTCCCGGCGACACCAGGTGATCAGGAGGCGAGGACCAGCCGCGCGCACCGTCAGCTGGCTCCGCTAGCCGGCGCCGAGCCTGGCCGCGTCCAGATCATTACGGCGGCGAGTGCGAGCCAGGAATCGGCGCTCATCGCCGACACGCTGCGTCGCGCGCATCTCATCGATGGCATCGCGTGGTCGCAGATGGCAGTCCTGGTCAGGTCAGCGCTACGGCAGGCCGCGGCGCTGCAGCGCGCGCTGAGCGCTGCAGGGGTGCCGGTGAACGTGGCGGGCGATGAACTGCCGCTGAGCTTCGAGCCAGGCACCCGGCCGTTGCTGCGGCTGATCGGTTGCGCGCTGCGGCCGGAAACGATGGACGAGCAGGCGGCGGCCGAGCTCCTCACCGGCCCGCTTGGCGGTACCGATGCGCTCGGCCTACGGCGGCTCCGGCGCGGGCTGGCCGCGGCCGCGCGCGCTGCGGGGGAGCCGCCAGTCCCGGAGCCTCTCGCCAGCGCGTTGCGCGATCCGCGCGAGCTCGTGCAGGCAGGCTGGCCGCAGGCCGATCGCGGCGACCGGCATGAGCTGACTTCCGGCACCGAGCTGGCCGCTGCCGCCAGAGTGGCGTCGCTGCTGCAAGTGGCCAGAGAGGCGGCCGAGCACGGCACTCCGCACGACGTGCTCTGGGCGGTCTGGGACGCGTCCGGGCTCGCCGGTCAATGGCAGGCCGTTAGTGCTGCCGGCGGGGTGCGCGGCGCAGTCGCAGACGCCGACCTCGACGCGGTTGTCGCCCTGTTTGACGCCGCCGCCAGGTTCGCCGCGCGGTTGCCGCACGGATCGACCCGGCTGTTTCTAGACAGCCTGTCCGGTCAGGAGATCGCCGGTGACACGCTGGCCGAGCGCGCGCCGCGAGCCGACGCGGTCTCGGTACTGACCGCCCACCGGGCGAAAGGCCTGGAGTGGGACCTCGTTGTCGTGGCCGGCGTGCAGGACGGAAGCTGGCCGGATGTCCGCCAGCGCGGGTCTTTGCTGGGCATGGACGAGCTCGTCGACGTGGTAGCCGGGCGGCAGCCTGCCGACACCGCATCAGGTGCACGGGCAGCGGCCGCAGCCGCTGCGTCCGCCGCGCGACTGCTCGCCGAGGAGCGCAGGCTGTTCTACGTCGCGGTGACCCGAGCGCGACGCGAGCTGGTCGTGACCGCAGTCGGTGCGGACGACACTGAGGAGCGGCCGTCCAGGTTCCTTGCCGAACTGGCCGGCGATGAGATCGACATCGAGCGCGTTGACGGCTCCGATCGGCGCTGGCTGTCGTTGCCAGCCCTGACGGCCGACTTGCGCCGCGCGGCGGCAGACACCGGGCTGCCTGCTCAGGTTCGCTCGGCTGCCGCGGAGCAGCTGGCCAGGCTCGCTGCCGCTGGCGTGCGCGGTGCGAGCCCGCGGCACTGGTACGCCCTGACCGAGCCGACCGCGGCCGGCGAACCGATCCCTGGCAGCGTGCAGATCTCCCCGTCCAGAGTCGAGACCTTCACCAAGTGCGGCCTGCGCTGGCTGCTTGAAGCGGCCGTCGGAGTCCGCTCGCCGTCAGCCGCGCAGCATCTGGGCATCGTCATTCATGCCGCTGCCGCGCTGGCGGCCGACGGCGCGGACGATGGCGAGGTCGCCAAGCGCGTTGACCAGCTGTGGCAGCATCTCGACTTCGGGAGTTCCTGGTACAGCGCGAAGCAGCGGGCGCAGGCCGAGGTGATGGTGCGCAAGTTCCTTGACTGGCATCACCTGAATCCGCGCGAGCTCGTAGCGGTCGAGCAGCAACTGCGCGTGACCATGGGCGAGATCACCATCACCGGTCAGGTGGACCGGCTGGAGCGAGACGAGAACGGTGCCGCGATCGTCGTCGACCTCAAGACGGGAACGGGGAGGCCATCCGACGCAGACTTGGACCGCAACCCGCAGCTAGGCGTCTATCAGCTAGCCGTGCTGCTGGGCGCATTCGAGCAGTTCGGCCTCGCCGAGCCTGGCGGCGCTGAACTGATCCAGGTGGGCAAGGCGGGACTTAAGGCCAGCGTCCGGGTGCAGTCCCAGCGTGGCCTGCGTGACGACGCCGACCCGGAGTGGGCGCGCGAGCTAGTCGAGACGGTCGCTGCCGGGATGACCGGGCCGGTGTTCCGCGCGACGGCCAACCCTGGCTGCCGGGTCTGCCCGGTCGCGTCGAGCTGTCCGGTTGACGAGCGCGGCGGTCAGGTGACTCCGTGACGACGGAACCGGTCAGGTATAGCCCAGGGCAGCTGGCCAGGATGCTCGGCGCTGCCGAGCCCACGCCCGAGCAGGCAGCGGTCATCGGGGCGCCGCTCGCGCCGCTCGCGGTCATCGCCGGTGCGGGGTCAGGAAAGAGCGAGACGATGGCGGCCCGGCTGGTGTGGCTCGTCGCGAATCAGCTCGTCCGGCCGGAGCGGGTTCTCGGCCTGACGTTTACCAGGAAAGCCGCCGCCGAACTTGGTGAGCGCGTCCGCACGCGGCTTGCCGGACTGCGCCGGGCTGGCCTGCCGCTGGCTGGCGCCGCCGGGGCCAGCACCGGGGATGCGCTTGCCGCGGGCGACGTCGTCGGTGACGGCAGCACAGCGGGCGCCGCTGCGTCAATGCCGGCCAGCTCGCTGGCCCCCGACACCGAACTGCTCGCGGGCGAGCCTGTCATCTGCACCTACCATGCTTACGCTGGCCGACTCGTCGGCGATCACGCGTTGCGCGACGGCCTGGAGCCGACATTACGGCTGATCACGCCGGCTGTTTCGTGGCAACTCGCGGCAGCGGTGGTCGCCGCCTACGACGGCCCGACCGACGCGCTCGAGTGGACGCCCGCCACCGTGACTGCGGCCGTGCTAACCCTGGCAGGCGAGATGTCGGAGCACCTGCGTGGTGCGGAGGACGTGCGGCAGACCGGCCGGTGGCTACAGGACCGCGCCGCGAGCCTGTCCGGCCGGCGGCCGAAATCCGTTGCCGACGTGCTCAAGACCCAGCAGACCAGAGAGCAGTTGCTGCCGTTGGTAGCCGCATACGCAGCGGCCAAGGCGGCCAGGGAAGTAGTCGACTACGGGGACCAGATGGCCATCGCCGCCCGGATCGCAAGCCGGCATCCGCAGGTTGGCCAAGCCGAGCGGTCGCGTTACCAGGTGGTCCTGCTCGATGAATACCAAGACACCTCGCACGCGCAGCTGGTCCTGCTCTCGTCGCTGTTCGGCGGCGGGCATCCGGTCACCGCCGTCGGTGACTCGTGCCAGTCGATCTACGGCTGGCGCGGCGCGAGTGCTGGCAATCTTCGCAGGTTCAGCACCGACTTCCGGGCTGCGGACGGGCGGCCGGCTCCGGTGCGGGTGCTGTCCACCAGCTTCCGCAACACCGGCAACGTGCTGATGGCGGCCGGTGTCATCCAGCGCGACCTCCGGGAGGCTGCGCCCGAGGTGCCGCTGCTCGTCGCGCCGTCCGGCCGGGCCGAGCGCGGGCTGGTGCGATGCGCGCTGCTGGAGTCCGTCCAGGATGAGGCGGACTGGGTGGCCGAGCACGTGACACGGCTGCTTGAGCTCGCGCCTGGCCTGGCGCCGGATGGACAGCCGTGGCCTGATCTCGGTCCGGTGAAGGTCAAGCCGAGCGATATCGCCGTGCTGTGCCGGAAGCGCGCTCAGTTCCCGGCGCTGCGAGCGGCACTGGAAGCGCGCGGCATCCCAGTCGAGGTCGTCGGTCTCGGTGGTCTGCTGACCGTCCCCGAGGTCGCCGACATCGTCGCGACTTTGCAGGTCCTGCACGATCCGGCGGCCGCTGGCGCGCTTGCGCGCTTGCTGACCTCGCCCCGCTGGCGCATCGGCCCGGCAGACCTGGTGGCGCTGGGTCGGCGGGCCCGCGCGCTGGCCAGCACTTCCGAGTCCGCTGCTGCCGCCGCCACGTCCGGCCAGGCCAGCAGCCTAGCGGCCGCTGGCCGGCGGTCAGCTGCGGAGAATCCAGCCGCGAAGGGGCCAGCCGCGAAGGGGTCAGTCGCGAAGGGGCCAGTCGCGAAGGGGCCAGTCGCGGAGACCTCAGCTGCGGGCTCCCTGGCCGGCCGCGACGACCTCATGGCCGGTGCCGTCGGGGACTTGACCAGGGACCAGGGGAGCCTCATCGAAGCGCTGGATGACCTCGGCAGTCCTGCGGCGTACTCGTTCGCCGGTTATGCCCGGCTTGCCGCGCTCGCCGCGGAGCTGCGCATGCTGCGCGGGCATGTCGCCCGGCCGCTGGCCGAACTGGTCACCGAGATCGAGCGATCGCTGGGCCTCGACATCGAGGTCGCGTCGAGGCCGGGCACTGATCCGGCCGCGGCCAGGGCGGACCTCGACGCCTTTGCCGACGCGGCGGCCGCCTTTGCCGGCGACACGCAGGAGCCGACTCTGGGCGCGTTCCTGGCCTATCTTGCTGCGGCCGAGTCTGAGGAGTTCGGCCTGGAGGCGGGCCGCGTCGGTGACACCGACTCGGTGAAGCTGGCAACTGTGCACGCGGCCAAAGGCTTGCAATGGGCCGCCGTGTTCGTACCCGGACTGGCTGGCGGGCCGCAACGGAATGTTTTCCCGGCCAAGCCCCGGGTCACGACGCGGTGGACCGAGAATGCCAGGTTGCTGCCGTTCGGGCTGCGCGGCGACGTTGCGGACCTCCCGGCTCTGGCCGGGCTGAGCGCGCCAGAGCTCACCGAGTTCAACGATGCCTGCAGCGCGCGCGATCTGGCCGAGGAGCGCCGGCTCGGTTATGTCGCCGCGACCAGGGCCGCTTACTTCCTGGGCTGCTCGGGCTACTGGTGGTCCGATGGCGTCTCCCGGCTCGGGCCCTCGGATTTCCTGACCGAGGTCAGGACCGCCTGTGAGGACGGGGCCGGTGAGATCGACCAGTGGCAGCCGGAGCCTGAACCAGACGCGGTGAATCCGGCGCTTGCCGAGCCGTCCACGGCGACCTGGCCTGCCGAGGCGGCCGCGAGCGCGCGTTATGCGGCCATCCGCGAAGCCGGCGCGCTGGTGGACGCTGCCATCCGCGAGCTCCGGACTGCTGCCGCTGTGCCACCCGCGGCTAAGGTTGCGCCGTCGCAGCCCGCGGCCCAGGTCGTGCCGTCGCAGCCCGCAGCGGCTCTTGTGCCACGGCAGCCATCATCTGCTGACCAGTATCAGCAGATGATGGCCGCCTGGGAACGCGACACCGATCTGCTGCTCGCCGAGCGTGAGCGGCGCCAGGCTGGCCAGGCGGTCGTCGTCGGCCTGCCGCGCCAGCTCCCGGTCTCGTCGCTGGTGACGATGGCGAGGGATCCCGGTGAACTGGCTCAGCAGGTCCGGCGCCCGATGCCACGCAGGCCGGTGCCGCAGGCTGCCAGGGGAACCACGTTTCACCAGTGGCTCGAGCGCAGATTCGGGCAGGTGCAGCTCATCGACTCCGCTGACCTTCCCGGAGCTGCCGATGACATGGCCGGCCAGGTGCCAGAGCCTGAGCCTGAGCTCGCTGAGCTTCAGGCTCGGTTCGAGGCAGGTGACTGGTCGGGCCGGTGGCCAGTCGAGGTGGAAGTGCCGTTCGAGACAAAGGTTGGCGACCGACTGGTCCGCGGCCGCATCGATGCCGTGTTCGCCGACGCGCCCGATGGACGCTACGACGTCGTCGACTGGAAGACCGGGCGCCAGCCTCGCAAGGCCGCGGAGAAACAGGCAGTGGCGGTACAGCTGGCCGCCTACCGCCTGGCCTGGGCCGCGCTGGCCGGCGTGCCCCTGGCACAAGTGCGGGCGGCGTTTTATTACGTACCGGACAATGTCACCGTCCGGCCGGCGGACCTTCTCGACGGTGCCGGCCTTGCCGCGCTGATCGATGATCTCCCCGATTCCGCCGGAGGGTAAGATTCCCCGGTCGAACGGGATGGAGGCACGCAGGTGGCGGAACGACGAGTTGCCATGAGCGACGGCATCGCTGAACGTGTAGTTCGGCGGGCCATTTCGCACCTGGCGAACTCCTACTCTCACGCGCCAGCCAAGGCTACGGCTGCCAAGGAAATGCTGGTGCACGCATTCGAGGGCGCTAGCGGCGACGCCGACGAGGTCGACGGCTACGCTGCCGCGGCAGCGATGGCGGCGCTAGCCCACGGCATCGAGGCCGAGGTGGGCCAGGGTCTTGACTGGCTCGCTGTCGCCGCATTGCAGGAGTGGGATTTCCACCACCCGGAGAACCCCATCTAGCCCCCGCAGCCGGGCGTGCTTCCGCAGCCGGCCGTGCTTCCGAAGCCTGCCGCCGTGCTTCCGAGGCCGGCCGCCGCGCTTCCGAGGCCGGCCGTGCGGCCGCGCAGCTGTCAGGCCAGATGACGCTCTAGTGATGCCATCTTCGACTCCAGCGCGTCAGTCACGCCCGGCCGGATGTCTGCCTTCAGCGTGACACTCACCCTCGGCGCTCGGGCTGCGACGGCGTCGCAGGCGCTCTTGACCACTGCCATTACTTCGTCCCAGTCACCCTCGATCGTGGTGAACATGGCATCGGTCCGGTTCGGCAGCCCGCTCGCGCGCACTACCCGCACCGCATCGGCGACGTATTCGGCCACGTCCGCGCCAACCCCGATGGGCGTGACCGAGAATGCGACGATCATTTAATCCTCCGTACTTAGCGCCGGCGTACCCGGCGACGGCTTACCCAGTGACCGGCGGGACCCAGACCCAGCGTCGGTTACCCCAGGCACCGCCTCAGCAGTCCACTTGCTCATCAGCGCCCCCCCGCCCGCCACTACCATCGGGATCACACCTTCATCATGGCCCGCGCATCCCAGCGAGCCTGATTCCGTCTGCGAGGGAGCACCCATGGACGTCCGCCAGTTCATCGAAGCGCACGCAGCCGAGTTCTTCGGCTCGCTGAGCGACTGGCTGGCTATCCCGTCCATTTCTGCCGACCCGGCGCGCCATGCGGACGTCGCCAGGTCAGCCGACTGGCTCAAAACCTTCCTGGAGGAAACGGGCTTTCCTACGGTCGAGGTATGGCCGACCGGCGAGTCTGGGTCACCGGGACTGCCGGCCGTTTTTGCGGAGTGGCCGGCCAGCGATCCGGCAGCTCCCGTGGTGCTGGTCTACGGTCATCACGATGTGCAGCCGGTCGAGCCGCTAGAAGAGTGGGACAGCCCGCCGTTCGAGCCAGCGCAGCGCGACGGATTGCTGTTCGGGCGGGGTGCATCGGACGACAAAGGACAGGTGCTTTCCAACGCCTTTGGCCTGCGGGCCAGCCTGGCCAGCTCGGGCGCGACCGCGCCGCCTGTCACGATCAAGCTGCTGGTCGAAGGCGAGGAGGAATCCGGCTCGCCGCACTTCGCTGACCTGCTGCGCGCCAGGCGGGACCGGCTCGCCTGCAACGTGGTGCTGGTGGTAGACACCGGGATGTGGTCTGCTGACGTGCCGTCGATGTGCGTCGGCATGCGCGGCGTCGTCGCTGCCGAGATCAGCCTGCGCGGCCCTGAGCGGGACCTGCACTCCGGATCGTTCGGCGGCGGGGTGCCGAATCCGCTGCATGTCCTGGCTGACATGCTGGCCGGTTTGCACGACGCAGACGGCCGGGTAACGGTCCCTGGCTTCTACGACATGGTGCTGCCGCTGTCAGCGGCTGAGCGCGAGCTGATCAGCCGCCTCCCGTTCGATGAGCAAGAGTGGCTGGCCGAGGCAGGCAACAGCCGCGCAGCGGCCGGAGAGGCTGGCTACGGAACGCTCGAACGCGTCTGGGCCCGGCCAACCGCGGAGATCAACGGCATGTGGGGGGGCCACACCGGAGCCGGAGGCAAGACGATCGTGCCGGCCAGGGCTTACGCGAAGCTGTCGTTCAGACTTGTCGCGAACCAGGAGCCAGCAAGCGTCATAGCCGGGCTGCGGCAATATGTAGCAGAGCACACCCCGCCTGGCATTGAGGCGGATGTGACCGCCGAGAGTGGCGGTGTCCGGCCATGCTTCGCGCCGACTGATTCCGCAGCCGTACGGGCTGGCGTGCGCGCGCTGGAGCGATCGTTCGGCAAGGAAGTCCTGTTCACGAGGGAAGGCGGCAGCGGGCCGGAAGCGGACTTGGCCGATATCCTGGCCGCGCCGCTAGTCTTCGTCGCAGTCGGGCTGGACTCGGACAGGATTCACGCACCCAACGAGCGGGTGGACATGGCACTGCTGCTCAAAGGCGCTGAGTCGGCGGCTTACCTGTATGACGAACTGGCCGCAGCGGGCGGCGAACTCGCGGCAGCGAGGTGAGCGCCGCGAGTCCGGCGGATGATGCACCGCCAGCTAGCCTCGGCCTGCCGCAGACTGACCCAGAGCTGGGTGGCCCCGATCGTGCGCTAGCTGACCCGGCGCTGACCGGTCCCGCGCTGACTGGCCTGGCGCTCTCGCGCGGCGAAGTTGACCGGGTCGCGCACTTGCGCGCGGACGCGGACTGGCTCAAGGCGGCCTGGGCGGACCCGGCGACCAGGGTGGTGGCCGTCCAGCAGGGCCAAGCGCTCTGCGAGCTCACCGAGGAGCGTGCCGAACTGGTCTTCCTCGCGTCCGCGCAGGCGCCCGACGGAGTGCGGTTCCTGCTCGGCGTCGACTTCGATGGCCTGGCCTACTTCGGCGTGGCCGGGCCGCTGCCTGAGCCCGCTGGTGCCGGCGTCCGTCCGGCCTACCTGCGGGAAGCGGGCCCGTTGCTGAGCGACCGGGATGCCGGCCTGCTGACCCACGCGGTCGCGCTGGCGAACTGGCACGAGACGTTCACGCACTGCCCCCGCTGCGGCTCGCCGACCGAGCCGTTCGCGTCCGGTCACGCTCGCAAGTGCCCGGTCGACGGCAGTGAGCATTTCCCGCGCGTCGATCCGGCGATGATCGTGCTCGTCACCGATCCCGATGACCGCGCTCTGCTCGCCAGGAACGCGCTCTGGCCAGAGCGCCGGGTGTCCGTCCTGGCCGGCTTTGTCGAGGCTGGGGAAGCCGCCGAGCAAGCGGTAGCCCGCGAAGTGGCGGAGGAGACCGGCATCAAGGTGAGTGCCGTGACCTACCTCGGCAGTCAGCCTTGGCCCATGCCGCAGAGCCTGATGCTCGGCTTCCGCGCCGCCGCGGACAACACCGACATCCACGTCGATGCGGACGAGATCGCCGAGGCGAACTGGTACAGCAGGAACGAGCTGGCCGCCGCCATCGCAGCCGGGACGATCAGGCTGCCGCCGCCGGTGTCGATCGCGCACCGCATCATCGAGTCCTGGTACGGCAGCGAGCTGCCCGGAAGCTGGTAGCGCAGTCATGCCGCGCGGCGTTCTTCGGCGACTCGGGCGTTGGCGAAGCAAGCCCAGATGGTGAAGTCCAGATCGAGCTTGTCGCCGAGCCCCGCAGGGATGATGGTATCCGCGGTGACATCAGCGGCGTGCTGGCTGGCGATGCCACCGCGGGGCTGCGGAAGCTGCGGACAGTTAGGCAGGATCGTCCCATCGGGCCTGGCAAAGACGTACTTGCCATCGTCGGCCAAGGTGATGATGTAGCCATACGCGTGCACGATCATGTGGTGTGCTTCGCAGAGCAAGATCAGGTCGCGCAGGCGAGTCTTGCCGCCCTTGGCCCAGGGTCGGATGTGGTGAATATCAGTGCGGCGAGACTGGCAGCCAGGGGCCTGGCACCGGTAGCGGTCTCGTTCGCGGACCGCACGCCGCAGGGCCGGCGGCGGCGTCCGGTGCCGTCGGCCGACATCCAGCAGGGTCCCGTCGTGGTCGTGCAGCATCCAGCTGACGGTGGCCTGGCATGCGATCCGCTGCGCGGTCGCAGGGCTGATGGCTGGCCCGTCTTCGATATGACACCGGGCAGGGTCGGCGGGATGTCCGGTCGGCCGAGTCTGCTCAGGCGGCGCGTCTGATGGTCCAGCAGTGAGGGCCTCGGGCCCGACGTGGACGATGACCTGGTAGATGTCGGGGTTCGACGCGCGCGCGATCTTTCCGGCGAGGTACCCGCCCGCAAGGTCCACCAGCGCGCCGGCCAGGCTGGCGGCTGTCTGCTGTTCGGAAGCCGGGGCCGTCTTGTCGCCCGGCTGGGCGTCGCTGGGCCGGTCGTCGCTGGGCCGGTCGTCGCTGGGCTGGGCGTCGCTGGGCAGGCGGTGCGGATGTTCGAGATCCCCGCACGCGGCGCGCAGTGCCTGCAGCACGATTGCGCCATCGGTGGCCGACAGCCGCACGGTGATCGCGAACGACCCGTCGTCTGCTATCCGGTACCGGAGCCGGCGCGCAGTGATGGCGTCCTGGTCATCAGCGCGGGACACGCGACGGTGCGCGGCGACGAAGCGCTCCAGCTGACCTGCGGTCATCGGACCGGCAAGCTCGGCTAGGTCCGACTCGGTCTGCGGGGTGGCGATCCGGGTCAGTGCTCGCACCTTCGCATACGACATCCGCCCGGCGGCGAACTCGCCCGTGATCACCGGCAGTGTGCGCAGCGCACGGGCTACCCGGACGTGCTCGCGCGCTGTGCCGGGTGCAACCTGACACTTCCACGACAGCCATGCCGAGCACGACGGCAGGTCCCACGTGGCCCAGCCCTGCCGGGCGTCGAAGTCACCTACTAGCAAGAGGAACCGGCACGTCGCCGCAGCCAAATGCCCGGCAAGCTCGCAGATCTGCGCCTCCAGCCGCTCCAGCGGCACCGCGGGCTCGCTGCCGGCAGTTGCAGGGCTGGCAGTTGCAGGGCTGGCAGTTGCAGGGCTGGCATTCCCTGACGAAGCTAAGGTTTCGATCATGTGTTTGATAATAAGCGGGGGTGCTGACGGTCTGCCCTGGCGGTCTGCGGCGTTTCCGCGGAAACGTGCGTAGGTAGATTGACGATATGTCGACTGACTACTTATGCTGGCCGCTATGGGCAGGCCGGGCGGTCCGATGCGAGAGCCGACGTACTTCGTGCTGGCGGCATTGCTCGCCGGGCCGTTGCACGGCTACGCGATCATCAAGCGGGTCGAGGACATGTCGGGCGGCAGGATCCGCCTGGCTACCGGCACCCTGTACACCGCCCTCGACCGGCTGACCGCTGAGGGCTCTGTCCGGCTCGTCAGCGACGAGATCGTCAACGGTCGGATCCGCCGGTCCTACGGACTGACGGACGCGGGTTCGACCGCGCTGCGAGCGGAGGCGCAGCGGATGGCTGAGGCCGCCCGGCTGGTGACCGGCGAGCCGGCGGCTGCGGGGGCCAGCCGGCTCGGCCGCAAGGCGAGGACCGCATGAGCACGCCGAGCGGCAACCGGATGAGCCCGCTCGAGCGGCACGCCCGGCAGCTGCTGCGGGTCTACCCGGCCGCCTACCGCAGCGAACGCGGCGAGGAGATCATCGGCACGTTGCTGGAGGCGACGCCCGAAGGCGTTGCGTGGCCGCTGCCACGGGACATCCGCGGCCTGACTTCCGGCGGCTTGCGCGCCCGCGCCATGCAGAACCGGCAGCGCACGACGACAGCGAATGTGCGGCTCGCCGCGCTCGTCGGTGTCGCTGCCTACCTGGCGCAGCTCGCTACCGCTGTTCTCAAAATCTTCGTACGGTATCAGCTCGCGTCTGGCTGGCAGAGTCAGTACTCGCCGTACGGCTGGCCGCTGGCTGCCGGGATGGTCGTGATGCTGCTGACTGTCGCGATGGTGTGGCTCAGCAGCCGCCGCGCTGTTGTCGTGCTCGGCGCGCTGTCGGCCGCAACCGCCGTAACCTACGCCGGGCCGTGGCGCTCCGGTGCCGACACGACCGGCATTGCCTACCTGTTAAGCCTCGCCGCTATGATCATGCTGGCCAACAGCCGTTCCCGTCCCGGCTTGCGCTGGCTCTGGCTCGTCGGCCTGGCCGTTGCCGTGCCCTTGGTTCCCTGGCCCGTGCTTAGCGGCGGAGTGCTGCTGGCCGCAGGCATTGCCAGTATCGCCTGGGTGGCAGTCGACGCCCGGCCCTTCCTGGCGCTGGTCGTCTACTTCCTGGCGGGCGCGCTTCCCGTGGCCATCAGCAACGTCGTGTCAGGAGTCGGCATCGTCGGACCGGTTGTCCTGCTCGGCGTCGCAGCCGCCGTTACGGCCCCTGCGCTCTGGCTGCTGTGGCGCCAGTCGGCTCGTTCGGGCCGGCCGACGCAGACCTAGGGCTGCGAAGCGAGTTCTGACCCCGCGGCGACGTTTCCCGAAGACGGGATGCAGCCCGGATCGGGTGGCGTTGGCGTCAGTCAGTTCTGCGGGCAATGAAGTAGGTGTTGGCGATGTCGCCGTCGACATGCACGACCTCAACTGAGCTGAAGCCCGCCTCGCCGAGCATCTGCTGCGCCTTCTGCTCACCCCACATCGTGCCCAGGCCCATCCCGCCGTCGGCGAGCGAGACCGTCATGCAGTGCATGCACGAGACCGTGTAGATGAAGGGGCCGAGCGGGTGGTCCAGGTTCTCCGCGAGGATGCTGGACCCGCGGACGTCGACGCACAGATAGATCCCGCCGGGACGCAAGGCCTTGGCGATGCCGGCCAGCATCAGATCCGGCCGAGCCTGGTCGTGCACAGCATCGAAAGTCGTGATGAAGTCGAACTGCGCAGTCTCGGCCAGGTAAGCGGCATCACGCTTCTCGAAGCGCACATTGGTGAGGTGCTTGCTGTCGGCTTCTGCCCTGGCCGCGGCAAGGCCGGTATCCGACATGTCGAACCCGGCGAACCGCGAGTGCGGGAACGCCTCGGCCATCAGGTTGGCGGCGTGGCCGCTACCGCATCCCACGTCCGCGGCGTCAATGCCGCGCTCAAGCCGGTCTATGAGTCCCGTCACCAGCGGCAGCGTCACGCTGATCAGGCTCGCGTCATGAACAGCGCCGCTGTCCTCGGCCATCAGAGCCTGGAACTTCGGGAACGAGGAGTACGGGACTCCGCCCCCGTGCCGGAAGCAGTCGACTACCTGGTCTTCCACCAGCGCGAGCAGTCCCACGTACTGCGTGCTGATGGCAAGGTTGTCCGGGCCGGAAGTCCGGGTCAGCCACGCCGCGTGCCCCGAGGGCAGCCAGAAGGTCCCGGCCTCGCCGTCGTGACCGACGATCCTGCCAGTCGTCATGGCCGCCAGCCATTCCCGGACGTACCGTTCATCGAGCTCGGCCCTCGCGGCAATGTCAGCGCTCGTCGCGGCAGGCATGGTCGCCATGACGTCAAAGAGCCCGGTACGGTGACCGACGCTGACCATCAGGGCCAGCATTGCCTCATTCGCCATGTGGACCATCCGCTTGGCGAATTCCGGAGAGCCTTCAGCCCGTGCCAGCGCCATTCCCGGCCTCCTGTTCGCTGACGTCAGTTTTCGTGCGCGGGCTCGCTCAGTCGGGCCCGGATCCGCTCCGCGTCGGGGTGATACAGCTCACCGAGCAGTTCGAGCCCCTGCTGCCAAGCCTGCCAGGCGGCTCTGTGATCGGCGAGGTCGTCGAGCGCGTCGCCAAGAGCGAGGAGGCTGGAGGCGCGGCCGAACGTGTAGCCAACCTGCTGGTACAAGCCGACGGCCTCGGTGAACGAGCCGACGGCCTCGGCAGCCGCACCGCAGAGGCGCTGCGCGCGGCCGAGGTTGTCGAGCCCGCCCGCGATGTCCGCGGGGTCGCCAAGTTCCCGGACCAGGGCAAGAGCCTGCTGGCAGTATCCGATGCTCAGGGCAGGGCCGCCCAGCCCCTGATGCAGCAAGCCGATGACGCCGAGGGCGTATGCCTCAGTGACCCGGTCGCCGGCCGCACGGGCCAGCACCAGGCCTTGCTCGGCGTGTCGCAGATCATCGGCCACCCGGCCAGACTCGCTGTGGCCAATCTGGGCCAGCATCAGGTGCACGTATGCCCGCGCGGTCAGGTCGCTGCTGCCCTGCAGGTGGCGAAGCGCCTCGCAGATGCGGGCGAATGCTTCGTCGCGGGCGCCTGTCCGGAAGCGGTAGCTCGACATCGCCAGCTGCGCCATGCCGAGCGCGGTGTCGTCGGCCAGCCGCTCGGCGGCCTCGAGCGCGAGCTGGGATACCGCCTCCCGGTCCTGCCAGTGCCCGGCCATGTACAAGTAATTCCGCACGACCTCGGGGATCTGCCAGGCATGCCGGTCGAATCCGGTCTGGCTGGCGAGCGTGGTGACCGCGACGAGCACCCGCCGCTCGGCCTGATACCACGACATCGCCTCGGTACGGTCGGCCAGCGGCTCAGGCGTGACTCCCGGCTGGTGCGACTCGCTGGCTACCGGAACGACGATGCTGCGCAGCAAGACCGCGGCAGCAGCCCCAGTGTGCAGGTAGTGATCCAGGATCCGGCCGATGGCAGCGCGCCGCCCGGCTTCGTCTTCCGCCCTGCGCGCCTGGCTCGCCGCATACGCGCGCAGCAGGTCATGGAAGCCGTAGCGGCCAGCTGCGACCTCGCGGACGAGGCCGGAGCTGCTCAGCTCGGCCAGCGCCCGGCGAGCCACCGGAACCGGCGCTCCGATCAGGCTCGCTGCGGCCGGAGCGCTGATGTCGGGGCCAGGGTGCAGCGACAGCAGCCGGAACATGCCCGCAGCCAGGTCCGACAAGTGGCGGTACGACCAGGACAGCACCGCCCGCAAGCTGGTCGCGTCATCGCCGGTCTCGAACGCGTCCAGCTGATCCGGCTCGTTCTCCAGCTCAGCGGCCAGCGCTGTCAGCGGGACTTCGGGCCTGGCGCTCGCCCGCGCCGCGATGATCGCCAGCGCCAGCGGCAGGCGCGCGCTCGCCCGGCTAAGCCGTCCCACAGCTGCCGGGCTGGCTGCCAGCCGCTCCGGTCCGAGCCGGGCACCGAGCAGCTGAATGGCCTCGTCCTCGGCCAGCACATCCAGGCCGACCGGTTGCGCACCATCGGCCGCGACGAGGCCGGTCAGTCCGGACCGGCTGGTGACAAGCACGAGGCAGCCCTGGCTAGCCGGCAGCAGCGGTCGCACCTGGCTTGCGTCGCGGGCGTTGTCCAGCGTGATCAGCAACCGCTTGCCTGCCGTCAGGCTCCGGTACAGGCCTGCCTGGGCGGCCGGGCTAACCGGGATCCGCTCGGCAGGCACGCCGAAACCTTCCAGGAAGCTCCGGGTCGCCTCGGCCGGGCTGACCGGCGTGCCGGAGGGCTCGAATCCGCGCAGGTCCACGAACAGCTGGCCGTCCGGGAAGCGGTCGGCTGCCGAGTGTGCCCAGTGCACCGCGAGCGCGGTCTTGCCAACTCCGCCGGGACCGCTGATGACGGCCGTTGGCACCGTCCCCTCCGGCCCGCCCACCTGATCCAGCAGCGCCGCCAGCGCCTTCAGCTCGCGAGCCCGGCCGACGAACTGCCGCACCGCCGCCGGCAACTGCTGCGGCACGATCGCGTCGCCAGCGCTCGTAACTGCCACAACGCGGGCAGATGGCAGCTCACCGTTGCTCGCTGCGAGTACATCGTCGGCGTCGATCCGCCCGCGGGCGGCCGCGACGAAGGCGACCCGAACGGACCCAGTCAGACCGAGAGCGCCAGCCAGCAACAGCGCGGTGTCGTTTCGCGCGGTTCGGTTGATACCGCGTTCCAGGTCGCTAATGGTCCGGAAGCTGACTCCTGCCGCTTCCGCCAGCTCCTCTTGCGTCAGTCGTGCCGCCACTCGCAACTGCCGGAGTAATCCGCCGAAACCCATCCTGACGTGCTCAGACATAGCCCTGCACCCCCACACCCGGAACAAGGAACGTCCGGACACTAACCCTACGCATTCCTCCTGTGCATTGTCCTGTGCGCCCTTCTGTGTGGTCAGCGCGCTCAGGCGCGGCGAATGTGAAAGCGACGAGCACGCCAGATTCCGTGAAAGAAGGCCGGACACATGCGCATTCCACGATGGCTCGGGATAACAGCAATGAGCGCGAGCGCACTCGCGCTGGCCGCGGGCGTCGGCTTCGGCGCCGCCTCAGCCAGCCCCGCCGTACCCAAGGCTGCGGTCAAGGCCGTATCCGCCGGCGCAGCCGCACCCGCGCGCAAGCACGGGCACGCTTACTGGCAAGGCCCGTCTGTCTACAACGTCCCCACCGGGACCACGAACCTGTTCTTCCACTATGCATGTCCGAGCAGGTTCCCGACGGCGGTAAGCGGCTCCTTCCACTACCTCGCCCACCCTGGCTCGACGCCGTCCCTGGACATGTCTGCGCCGCGAACCGACATCACGCCCTTCTACAGGCAGTGGGGATGGGTCTTCATCTGGCCCGGCGGCGGAGCTGCCTCCGGTTTCCAGATCCAGTTCAACGTCTATTGCCTGGCCAAGTAGCCGTAGCCAGGCAGGACGGACCGGAGCGGCCAGCCTGACAAAGGGGGCTGCTCCGGTCAGCTGACCCCGCTGAGGATCGCGTCGCTGACGGCGGCCATGTGGCTGGCTCCGGCTGAGCGGGAGACCAGGCGGCCGGTCAGGTAGCCGACCGCGACCTGCCGCTGCGGGTCGGCCCAGCCAAGGCAGACGTAGCTTCCGTTATGGCCGAACGCGGTCCGGCTGGCAAGCGCGCCCATCGGCCCCGGTCCGGCGCCGGCCCGGGCGCGCCCGGTCCGTTCACCGCCGAGCTGGAAACCTTCAGACCACCGAACCGGCAGCTTCAGGTAACGGTCGATCTCGCCGTCGCTCGTCGGCGTCGTAGCCTGGCGGATCGTCTCGGGCCGCAGGACCCGGACTCCGCCTAGTTCACCGCCATCCAGCAGCGCCTGGTACAGCCGGGCGAGGTCGTAAGCGGTCGCTGACACGCTGGCCGCCGGGATGACCGCCTGCCGGGTTGCCCGCCGGTTGATCACCACCTGGGTGACCAGCTCAGCCGGGCCGGAACCGGACACCGGTACATGCCGGTGCCACTGCGAGGCAGGCAGCCCCAGGTAGCTGTCGGCCAGGCCGAGCGGGCCGAGTAGCTCCGCCTGCAGGACCTCGCGGACCGGCGCGCCGGTGACCCGCTGCACAAGCTCGCCGAGGATGAACCCGTAGCTGATCACGTGGTAGGCGGGTACCGAACCGGGAGGAAACGACGGCGCCGCCACCTCGAGCGCCCGCACGGACGCCGTCCAGTCGGTCATCACGATCGCGTCCCGCGCCATGCTGCGCGCTACCGGCAGCCCGCTGCGGTGCTGCAGGACCTGCCTGATGGTGATGTCCTGCTTGCCGGCCTGGCCGAACTGCGGCCAGTGCTTCGCCACCGGGTCGTCCAGCGCTAGGTCGCCGCGCTCGGCGAGCCGGTGCACCAGCAGCGCGACAAGCGGCTTGCTGGCCGAGAACAGGAAGAACAGCGAATCGGGCCGGCAGCCGAACGCCTCGTTGAGCACGATCTGGCCGCGCACGACAATGCACAGTTGCGCTGGGCTACCCCGTTTCCTGATGAGATCTAGGGCTTTTTGAAAGGCCCCGCCACCAGGGCCGGGCATGTCAGGCGGGCGCCAGTTTGCTGACGGTCTCGCCGAGGTCCATGCCGGGCAGCGGCGTGATCGCGATGACCGGGGTGTCGAGCCCGGTCGCGTGGTATTCGGCCACGCGCTCCCGGCAGTGCTCGAAGGGGCCGTGGATGACCAGCTCGTCGACCAGGGCGTCGGGAATCGCGGCGAGTGCGCCCTTCCGGTCGCCGGAGTTCCACGCGGCCAGCATCGGCGCGATGACCTCGCCGCGGCCGAGCCACTGGTGGAAGGCGGCATAGACCGGCACGGTCAGGTACGCCGCGATCATCCGCCTGCCGATCAGGCGGGCGGTGTCAGTGTCGGCGGTCGGGCAGACGAAGATCCGGGCGACGAGCTCGCAGTCCGGGCCGGCCACGCCGCGCACCTTCGGGACGTCGGCCGGGGCGAGCCAGTTCGTGATCGCGATGCCTGCCTCGGCGGCCGCCAGCTTGACCATGCCGGGGCGTAGCGCCGCCAGTGCCAGTGCGGGCGGGACCTGCGGCGCCGGGTCGAGCCGGAAGCCGTCGACGCTGAACGTCTCGTATTCGCAGGTAACCTTGCCGCCAGCCAGCGCTTCCCGCAGGAATCGCAGCATGTCACGCGAGCGCTGGTACGGCTTGGAGAACGGGATGCCGTTCCACTGCTCGACCGCGACCTGGGACGAGGTTCCGATGCCCATGACGAAGTTGCCAGGCGCGAGGGCAGCGAGCGTACCGGCCTGCACTGCAAGGGAAACGGGCGCCCGGGTGTAAATGCCGACTATCGCCGTGCCGAGGCGCAGCTGCGGGGCCCACTGGGAGGCCAGCGTCAGCGGCGTGAAGCCGTCTATCCCGTTCAGCTCCGCAGACCAGACGTCGGTGTAGCCGAGATCGGGCAGGCTCGTCACGATCTCCCGCTGGCCGACCAGCGGTATCCCGGTCAGTGGCAGGGTCAGGCCCCAGCGCGATTGCGTTCCCATGCTCGCGAGTATGCCAGCTTGGAGCGGGGGCGGCCCGGCAGCGGAATGTGACCCAGATCACGCAACGGATACCGTGCGTGAGCGCGTCATAGCCACAGGTAATCGCAAGAGGCCAGCTCTGGACCGACGAAGATAACCGGCCCACCCCAGGCCAGCGCAAATGAATCCGTATTCCGGGCGCTGAATGCCAAGGCCGGAACCTAACCCCCCAGGAGGCTCGGCGTGACCAGGATGATGATCGTTAACGAAGCCGTCTGCGAGGCGCTGTTCGCCTCACCGCTGCAGCCTTCCGACACCCTGACTGCCCAGGCTGTCGCCGACGCGATCGGCAGCACCCTGCGGCGCCTGGGCCCGAGCGGCTGCACGAGCCGGATGGCTGAGGAGTTCGGCGACCACCCGCTGGAGGCAGCCAGCCGGATGCGCTGGATCCGCCAGCTGACTGGCGACCTGAGCGCCTTCCTGTACGTCTCACCTGCCCAGCCAGACGCGACCGGCTCAGCCGGAGACCTGCTGCCGGTCCGCGAGGCCGCCTGACCCTACCCCCCTTGAGGTCAGGCCCAGTCAGGCCGGCGACTGGCCGTGGCGACTGCGGGGCTGATACAGCTCACGCAGCCGGTCCGCGGTCTGGTCGTCGGCCGGACTGTAGGTCGTCATCCGGGTGCCGAGGCGCTGGCCCAGCCACAGATGGGTGTAGTTGAGTTTCAGCAGCCCCACCTCAGGATGCATGAACCGCTTGGTGAGATTCTCCGGGCTGGCGACTTCGTGCCGCTCCCACAGTTCGGCGAACTCAGGCGACGCCTTAGTCAGCCTGGTTACCAGGCACTTCCAGGCCGGCTCAGCGACGTGCTCGGCCATTGCGGCGCGGTACTCAGCGACCATCCGCCGCGTGCCCTCCTCCCAGTCCAGCGTCGCGGCGCGGCAGCTTGGCACGGTGAACAGCCGCCACAGCGAGTTCCGTTCCTCGAAGGGCAGATCCGCGAGCGGACCCATCAGCAGGTCGAACGTCTCGTTGTAGGCGAGGATGTCGTACCTCGCATTGCGGATGCAGGCCGGGAACGGATCGAGCTGGTCGAGCAGTAGCTGAGCGGTCGGCGGCAGCGAGCTGCAGTCTGCCTGGCCGGTGCCGTCGGGCGCGTCGGCCAGCCGGAACAGGTGGTCACGCTCATGCGGATCCAGCAGGAGCGTCCGGGCTACCGCGTCGAGCACCTGCGGGGAAGCGTTGATGTCCCGGCCTTGTTCGAGCCAGGTGTACCAGGTGACGCCTACTCCGGCCAGGGTCGCGACCTCTTCGCGACGCAGGCCGGGCGTGCGGCGGCGGGAGGCAGGCGGCAGGCCGACGTCCTCCGGCGCGATCCGCTCGCGGCGGCTGCGCAGGAAGTCAGCCAGCTCCCGGCGGCGGATCGCCGCGATGTCAGGAAGCCTGGTCGCCGGAAGTCCCGCTGGCAGCAGGGTTTGCTCGCTCATGGCTACTAGTATGCCGTGCCTTCAGTGCTGTTGCCTAGTACCGGTGATACCAGTATAAGTGGGCTCTAGTACCTGGATAGATTTGCCAGGCACTCTGGATGCATGCCTTCCACGACTGCTCCCACCCTGGCTTCACGAGCCCAGCCGAGACCGAACGCGCGGCACAGGACGAATGATCCGAACCAGCCGCAGACGCTGACTGCGGCAGGCCTGACCGTCATCCTGGTCGGCGTTCTGTTGCCCATGATCGACTTCTTCATCGTCAACGTGGCGCTGCCGACCATCGACCGCGACCTGCAGGCCAGCCAGCCGCTGCTGGAACTGGTCGTGTCTGGCTACGCGACGGCCTACGCGCTGCTGCTCGTCCTCGGCGGCCGGCTGGGCGACAGCATCGGGCGCAAGCGGCTGTTCCTGCTCGGCATGGCAGCTTTCACCGTCACCTCGCTGGCCTGCGGGCTGGCTCCGACGGCCGACTTCCTGGTGGTCGGCCGGGTAGCGCAGGGCGCCTCGGCCGCCATGATGGTGCCGCAGGTGCTCGCGACCATCCAGGCTGCGACGACGGGAGAGCGGCGCGCCAGGGCCCTTGGCCGTTACGGCGCCACCGGCGGCCTGGCGGCTGTGCTCGGCCAGGTACTCGGCGGCGTGCTGGTGTCTGCGAACATCGACCACCTCGGCTGGCGGCCCATCTTCCTGGTGAACGTGCCGATCGGGCTGGCGGGCCTCGTGCTGGCCAGGCGCTACGTTCCCGACACCCGGCATGGCGCGCCGGCGCCGATCGACGGCACCGGAACGGTTCTGCTCGGCCTGACCGTGCTGACGCTGCTACTCCCGCTGACCGAAGGCCGGTCGGTGGGCTGGCCGGCCTGGACCATCGCGCTACTCGTGGTCGCACCGCTGGCCGCGGCCGCGTTCGTCCGGTATGAGGTCAGGGCCGAGCGGGCAGGCCGTACTCCGCTGGTCCCGCCGTCGCTGCTGCAGCACCGCAGTATGCGCCGCGGGCTGCTGCTGGCGCTGCCGTTCTTCGCCGGGTTCGGCGCGTTCATGTTCTGCTACGCACTGCTGGTCCAGGAGGGACTGCACGCCAGTGCGCTGACGGCAGGTCTTGGCCTGGTACCGATGGCGGCCACGTTCCTGGTGGCATCGCTGTCGACATCCAGGCTGCTAGCGCGATTCGGTGCGAAAGTGCTCACCGCAGGTGGCGTCCTGCAAGCACTCGGCCTGGTCATCCTCGGCGTCACGGTCTACCTGGGCTGGCCCCACCTGGCTGTCGCGGATCTGGGGCCTGGCCTCGCCGTGGCCGGCCTCGGCCAGGGCCTGGTGATGAGCCCGCTGTTCGGCGTCGTGCTGTCGGAGGTACCGCCGGCCGTCGCGGGCGCAGGCGCCGGGGTGCTGACGACCACTCAGCAGACCGCGCTCGCGCTCGGCGTGGCCACACTCGGCGGCCTCTTCCTCGCGCTGGCCGGCGACGGCACGGGCGTCAGCACCGCGTTCCTGGTCGTGATCACGGTTCAAGTGGTCGTCGCGATCGGCGTCGCCGCCGGCGCACGCGGCCTGCCCGGCTGGCGAGCCAGGGTCGCGGTTGCCAGCCGGGAACTCGCGGCAGCCGGGCACAGCTGAGCTCCCGAGAGCGTGGTGCTGGCAGCCAGGGGATTGTCGCCGGCACCACGCTCTCTTCGCGCGAGTTTCCAGGCTGCCCGCAACCGGTCCGGGACTTTCGCTGTCTTAGGTTCGGCAACAGCGGATCGAGCTAAGGCAGGATCGATGAGGATTAACCGGATGGTGGCCGCAGTCACCGGGCTGGCGCTGGCAAGCGGTGGTGCTCTCGCGGCCGCGGTCGGCACCGCCGCCGCGCAACCGAGCGGAGTCAAGCCGATGGTGGCGACGGCCCCGCCTGGCGGCCCGGTTCCACGGGGCTTCAGAGTCGCGTCAGTTACCTTCGTGTCCGCTAACGACGGCTGGGTTCTCGGCACCACCAGGACGTGCGCGCACAAGCCATGCACTTCCGTCTTGCGGACGACCAATGGCAGCAGATCCTGGGTCGGGATCCCGGCGCCGAAGTACAGGATCGCGCGTTTCGAGTCGTCGGCCGGGCTGCGGCGGCTGCGATTCGCTGACTCGCTCGACGGGTTCGCCTACGGCTCGCAGCTGTGGGTGACGCACAACGGCGGGTCTAGCTGGTACCGGGTCGGGCAGGTTCCTGGCTACATCACGGACCTGGAAACTTCGGCAGGCATTGTCTACGCGGCGACTACTGTGAAGAAGTCCGGCAAGCAGGTTATCTACGCCAGCCCGGTCCACACCGATTCATGGCAGCGCGTCGCGGGCCTGCCGGTGGCCTTCGGGATTGCCAATCTCGGTGACATCACCCTGCACGGCACGGCGGGCTGGATCATTCTCGGCAACCGGCTTTACGCAACGCAGGACGACTACAGCTGGACCAGGGAGCGGTTCCGGTGCCCGGCCGAGTACGGCATCACCAGCGTCGGTGCCTACAGCGCCAGCCAGATCACGTTGCTGTGCACGGGTGGCGCCGCTGCCGGAAGCACCTCGAAAATCCTCTACGCGTCCAGCAACGGCGGCGTTAGTTTCACCAAGGTCGGCACGCCACCAAACGGCGGAGACGGGGGGCTGCTCGCCGAGCCGACGCCGCGGCACATCTTCATCGCCACCGTGTCGGGCGCGACCTGGATCTACGCCAGCTATGACGGCGGTCGCAAGTGGAAAATCGCCAAGACGCTCGATGACGGCGGGCTGGGCTGGAACGACTTCGGCTTCACGACCAGGACTCAGGGTGTGGCGGTTGAGAGCACGATCGTGGGAGGTAGCAGCCGACTGTGGCTTACCAGGACCTCCGGCCGCAGCTGGGGCAACCAGAACCTCTGAGCTGCGATTGTCCGACTGGCCCCGGAGTACTGCTCCGGGGCCAGTCGTGATGCTGTGCACCTAGGCTCAGCGGCCTGGCCGCTAGCCGGTCAGGGCAACGGTCGCACCGGCCGGATCGACGAGCCGGTGGCAGCCCTGCGCTGCGGGGAACTTCGCAAGCTGCCCGCGCACTCGTCGCTCCGGACCGCCCGGCCCGTAAAGCACCAGCCCGTCGGCTTCGCTGGCGACCAGTTCGTCACCAACGCGCAGCAGCACAGCGCCGCCGCGGCCAGCTGACAACGCCGTCCGCCCGGCCGCGATGCCTTCCAGCACCGCGGCCGGTTCGGTGTCGGCAGCTTGCACCCAGGTGGTTGGTGAACCGGGCGGAGCATCCGAGCCCGGCCGGTGCCAGTCGCTGCCGCCGACCGGGATGGCGGCCGGATCCCAGATCTGCCACCAGCTGAGCGGCAACGTCCAGGTGAGATCGAGCCAGCTCCAGTGCCAGACCTCCAGCAGCGGCGGGCGCCGCTTCATCGGCACGGTCCAGCTGACTTGCCCGCCGTACGGATGGTTCACCGACAGCAGGCCGCCTGCCTGCTCGCAGGCTTCCAGCCAGTCGCCCGGCGGCGTGCGGAAGTCGATCCAGCCCACCTCGCCGAACGCGTTCGCGTGACCAGACCCGGTCGTGACTTCCTGGCCCGGCACCAGAGTGATGGAGTGCGCGGCGGCGGCGGCTGGCAATTCGGCGTGATGACTGACTGTGTTGTGATCAGTGACCGCGATGAAGTCCATGCCGCGCCCGGCCGCGAACCTGGCGAGTTCGGAGACTGTCATCACGCCATCAGAGTGAACCGTGTGCGTGTGCAGGTCACCCGCCAGCCAGCGGTGCCCCGGTAGCGCAGGCAGCACGCGCCGTGGCGGCCGGTCCTCGAGCGGTGGCATCGATGCAGGCGGGTCGTCTGGGGCCAGCTCGCCCGGTGTGGTCGACACCTCGATCGTCACCCGGTAGTCGGCGCCTTCCGGCGGCACCCGGTGCAGGCCGATCATCACCTGCCACTGCCCGTCTTCCGGCTCGCCGGGAAGGTAACCGGGAGTGGCGGCGTCGGCGGTGATCACGAAGGACCGGCGCGCACCGCCAGACCAGCCGCGGAATCCGGCGCTGCCCAGGCAGCCGAGATCCATGATCGCGCCGGATCGTTCGTATTCGAGCTGCGCGCGGAGCGCGCACGCACCGTGCGGGACCTCGAATGGCAGGTAATGCCAGGGAGAGCCGAACCGGTCCTCTAACGTCCACCGCCCCGAGTGCCGTGTGATGACCATGGGCTCATCTGATCAGATCAGCGCTGCTGAGGTGGCGACGGGGCTTGCCCAAGGGAATTCAACGAGCGTAGAATTCAACACGCGTTGACATTTGGCAGACCGTTGACAGTCTGCGATGAGGCGGAGGCCGGCCATGTGGGCAATGGTTGTCAAGGAATTCCGGCAGATGCGGCGAGACCGGCGCACGCTGGCCATGATGATCGTGCTTCCGATCCTGCTGCTCGTGGTGCTCGGCTACGCGGCAAGTTTCAACGTCTCATCCATCCCGGTCGTGGTCGCTGGCCCGCAGTCCGCAGCCCTGGCTAGCGCACTGCCTGCTGTCCGGTGCGGCTCGGGCTGCTCATTCTCGCTCGTCAGCTCGGATCCAGCGGCGGGCCAGAGCTGGGCGAAGGACGAGCTGCGAGATGGCCATGCCGCAGTTGCCATCGTGACCGGGGGTCAGGAGCCGGTCGTGCTGATCGACGGCAGCCAGCTCTTCACCGCGCAGGCAACTCTCGCGGCGCTGGCAAAGCTGCACGTCGCTGCGGCCGGCACCGCGCTGTCCAAGCCGCAAGTCACGATCTTGTATAACCCGAAGCTCAGGACGTCGGACGTGATGATTCCGGGCCTGGCGGGCGTTGTCCTGGTGTTCATCGGCACGATCATCACAAGCCTCGGCGTAGTCAGAGAGCGCCAGTCCGGGACGCTCGAGCAGCTGGCGGTGATGCCGCTGCGCCCGCGCGATGTGTTCCTCGGCAAGATCGTGCCGTACTTCGTCGTGGCAGTGGTCGACCTGGCGATCGTCCTGGCCGTCGGGATCGCTGTGTTCGGCGTGCCGTTCCGTGGCTCCCCGCTGGTGTTCGCGCTCGGCGCGCTGCTGTTCGTGTTCGTGACGCTCGGGCTAGGCGTACTGATCAGCACTGTCTCGCAGAACCAAGGTCAGGCAATTCAGCTGGCGATGATGACGACCATGCTGCCCCAGGTCCTGTTGTCGGGCCTGGTCTTCCCGTTGTCCTCGATAGCCGCCGGCGTTCGCTGGATCTCCTACCTGCTGCCGCTGACCTACTTCAACGAGATTGCTCGCGGCGTCATGCTGCGGGCTGAGCCGATCGGCCCGCTGTGGGAACCGTTCGTGCTCCTCGCGGTGCTCGGCGCCGCGATCGTCACGCTGGCCATCCTGCGATTCCGCAGCTACCTCTCGCCGGCCCCGCCGGGACGCAGGTTGCGCAGGACCGCCGAGTTCGTCGTCGCGCAAGACCAGGCCGGGCCGGCATGACCAGCAGAGCGGTCGGCCCGCCAGCGGGTAAACCGTGGGGCGCCTCGGCGGTCCGGCTTAGCTATGACGGCACCCGCGCGCTGGACAATGTCTCGGTTGCGGTTGTACCGGGCCAGGTGACAGCGGTCGTCGGCGGGGACGGCGCTGGCAAGACGTCGTTGTTGCGGTGCCTGGCCGGCGTGCTGAGGCCAGACGCCGGGGAGATTCGCAGCCCCGGCAAGTCGCGGATCGGATTTCTGCCTGCTAGCTCTGGTATCTACCCGGATCTGACCGTCGCGGAGAATCTTGCATTCCGCGCCTCGAGTTACGGGCTGCCGCCAGGTACCGCGGCGCAGCGGACAGCTGACCTGACGGAGCAGGCTGGCCTGGCGGCCGCCCGTGACCGTCTCGCGGCGAATCTCTCCGGCGGCATGCGCCAGAAGCTCGGCGTCATCGCGGCGCTGCTGCACCGGCCCGAACTGCTGATACTCGACGAGCCGAGCACCGGTGTCGACCCGGTCAGCCGGTCCGGGTTGTGGTGGCTGATCGCGTCCGCAGCAGCCGACGGCGCGGCGGTCATCCTCTCCACGACCTATCTCGACGACGCACAGCGCGCGGCTGAGGTCCTGGTTCTCGATGCTGGCCGGACACTTGCCTACGGCACGCCGGAGCAGATCGTCACCGGAATGCCGGGCTCAGTCCGCGCAGTTACTGAGCGACCTGCCGGACCAGCAGCCGCGCGCGCGTGGCGGCGTGGCAGCGACTGGCGGGTCTGGACCCCTGCCACCGCGACGGCAGAACCCGGCGTTGCCGTTGACCCAGACCTGCAAGATGCCGTGATCGCGGCGGCGCTCGCCGTGCAGCAGACAGCCGTGCAGCAGACAGCCGTGCCGCAGACACCGGTGCAACAAGCACCGGTGCGGCGACCAGCCGGGCCGCTGATCGAGAGCATCGCGGTCACCTGTCGATTCGGCAGCCTTACTGCTGTCCGGGACGTCAGCATCGCAGTCAGCCCTGGTGAGATCGTCGGTCTGCTCGGCGCGAACGGCGCAGGGAAGACGACGCTGATCCGGGTGCTGCTCGGTCTCATCCCGGCGACCACAGGGCAAGTCCGGCTGCTCGGCGAGCCGCCGAGCAGGCTGACCAGGCGCCGGATCGGCTACGTTCCGCAGGGCCTCGGGCTCTATGACGATCTGACGGCCGCGGAGAACATGGCCTTTGCCCGCGCGGTGTTCGGCAGCGGTTCTGCGGACGTGCCCGCGCAGGCCGATCCCCCTGATGCGCTCCGGCAGACCGAGTTGCCTGTCGGCCGGCTGCCGCTCGGCTTGCAACGCCGGGTCGCGTTCGCCCAGGCACTTGCTCATCAGCCCGATGTGCTCATCCTGGACGAGCCCACCTCAGGCGTCGACGCGCTGGGCCGCACCCGGCTCTGGCAGACCATCGCTGCGGCAGTCGAGTCAGGCGCCGGAGCCCTGGTCTCGACGCACTACCTGGAAGAAGCAGACGAGTGCGACCGGCTGATCATCATGGCCGATGGCGAGGTCGTCGCCGCTGGCACCGCTCAGCAGATCATTGGCGGCGCCCAGATCACCGTCGTCGACGCGGAAGACTGGGCGGCCGCGTTCGGCTTGCTCAAGCGTGCTGGCCTGCAAGTCGCTCTGGCCGGCCGCGGGCTGCGCGTGCCCGGGGCGAGCGTGGCCGAGGTGCGGCAGCTGCTGCCGACCGCATACCGCATTCGCAGCGAACCGGCGACGCTCGAAGAGCGGTTTTTCGACCTCCTCAGCGCGCCCGACCGCAGCCGGGTGCCGGCGTGACACCACCAGCCCGCAATGCCCGTTCCCGGACTGGCCGCCGGTCCGGTGACAGCGGCAGCAAGGCGGCGATACTCGAAGCGGCCAGGGCTCAGTTCGCCGACTACGGCTACGACGGCGCGACAATCCGCGCGATCGCCGCGGCGGCTGGCGTCGACCCGGCGCTCGTGCATCACTTCTACGGCAGCAAGGAGCGGCTGTTCGCCGCTTCGATGGAATTGCCGATCGTGCCCAGTGAGGCGATCACCGCTGCCCTCGCACGGCGTGAGCCGGGCAGTTCTCTCGGCACGCACATGGTCCGGTCGGCGCTCGCTCTGTGGGAAGGCGCAGACATGCGTGACTCGTTTCAGGCGATGCTGCGGTCCGCGCTGACGAGCGAGCAGGCGGCCACAACGCTCCGCGACTTCCTGACCGACGCTATCCTCGCGCCGGTGTCGCGCGTCGCCGCGGGCCCGGATCCAGACGGCGCCTCGTTCCGCGCCTCGCTCGTCGCCGTCCACATGCTCGGCCTGGCGGTCAGCCGGTACGTGCTGCGGATCGGTCCGGTGGCGCAGGCGAGCCAGGATGAACTGGCGGCGGCGATCGGCCCGGCCATCGATCGCTACCTCACCGGCGACATTGGCTAGCGGACCGGGCACTACGATCCGGAGCGTGGATTCGATTCTCGGTGACTGCTCGCTGGCGACGTTGCGCACCCGGACGAGTCACAAGTGGCGGACCTACCCGCCGGATGTATTGCCGGCGTTCGTGGCCGAGATGGACTTCGACCCGGCCGAGCAGATCAAGGACGCGATCAGGGCCGCGCTGGCAGCCGGTGACCTCGGCTACCCGCATAAGGGCCAGCTGGGTGAGGCGTTTGCCGAGTTCGCCAGCGACCGGCTCAACTGGTCGCCGGATCCGGATCTGGTCTTCGCCATCCCGGACGTGATGACCGGGATCACCGAGGTCGTCCAGGCTCTTGTCAGGCCAGGCGGCGGCGTAGTGATCAATCCGCCGGTGTACTCGCCGTTCTTCTTCCGCACCCAGCTAGCCGGGCGGCGGATCGTCGAAGCGCCGCTGGCCGCCCGCCCCGGCGGCGGCTACGACTTCGACCTGGACGCGCTGGACCACGCGCTGAGCCTGCCAGGGACTGGCGCCTACCTGCTGTGCAATCCGCACAACCCGCTCGGCCGGGTCTGGTCGCGCGAGCAGCTGACCGCGATCGCGGAGCTAGCCGACCGTCGGGGCATACCGGTACTGGTCGATGAGATCCACGCGCCGCTAGTGCTTCCGGGCGCGCGGCACGTGCCGTTCCACACCATCGCGCACCCCGCGGCCAAGCGCGCCATCGTTTTCAGCTCGGCGTCGAAAGGGTGGAACATCCCGGGCCTCAAGTGCGGCATTGCCGTGGCTGGTGACACCGACGGAGCGGCCATCCTGGCCGAGCGCTGGGACGCGCTGCTGGCCAGCCACCTCGGCGTGCACGCGACTGTCGCTGCGCTACGCAGCGCCGGGGCCTGGCTGGACGCCGCTGTCGCGCAGATCGACCAGAACACCACGTTGCTCGCGGACCTGCTCGCTGCCCAGTTGCCCGCGGTCAGGTACCAGCGCGCGGAAGCCAGCTTCCTCGCCTGGCTGGACTGCCGCGAGCTCGGGCTCGGCCACGACCCGGCCGCCGCGTTCCTTACCGCCGGCCGGGTCGCGCTGAGCCCCGGTCCCGACTTCGGCGTGCAAGGCAATGGCTTTGCCCGGCTGAACATCGGCACTTCGCCGGAGCTCGTCACCGAGGCCGTTCGGCGCATGGCAGTAGCCGTCGGTGGCGAGCCGGCTGCAGCGAGCTGAGTTAAGCGCGGATCGCGACCTGGTTGACGGCAGGGAGTTGGACGGGCAGTCGTTCCGCTCTGCCAGAGCGTGCGTCTACCGCGATGAGCTTTCCTTTGGCTGTCGCGACGAACAGCCACCGGCTGTCTGGCGACCAGACCATCGACTGGCCGTTGAGGTCTGCACCGAGAAGAAGACTGTCGCCGGGCGTACCCAGCGGAATCTTAAGGTTGCGGTCGGCACCCGACCGCAGGTTGATCAGGTGCACGGACAGCCGCCCGCCTAGTCCGATCTCGGCCACCGCCGCGGTGCCATCGTCCGGCGCGATCACGCCCGTCGGCGGCCAGGAGAAGTCGTACGGGTATCCGGCGGCAGGACCCGGCAAGGCGCGCCACGCGCCGTCAGCGATATCCACAACCTCGTTCCGGCAGTGCAGGTATTGCGGATCGCCCGCGAGCTCGCCATGGCCAGTATGCGGTCCGATACCGATCATCTGGGTGCTGACGCCACGGTCGGCGTGCCGATGCGCATCGCAAGCTAAAACCAGCCAGCTCGTGCGCCCGACGGCGAGCACTGTGCCGGGCACTGGCCGGTCCCAGCCTGGTCCTGCATCGTCGGCGCTGAAGCTTCCGGTCTCGACCAGGACATATCCGCGACCATCGGACACCGCGGTTGCGGGCACTTGCGGACCGCCTGGCGGGAACCGGATCGTCGGCCCTGGGCGGCGGCCGGTCAGCGTGACGAGAGATAGCGATGGTGACGTCGGCCGGCCAGAGGTAACCCACACCGCCTGCGCTTGCGCGGGGCCTGGAATGAGCGGGCCGTCGCCCGCCAGCGGCCCGGCGAGCTGCCGTGCCTCGCCGCCGTCGGGCACGACGTACCCAGGCACGATGTCGCTCGGCCTGATCACCACTTCATGCGCCTCGATCACGAACGCCACGTCCGCACTCGCGGTATGCAGCGGTGGCACGTACGTCTCCGAGATCTTGCCCTCGGCTAGCTGGATCCGCAGCAGCTCGTCCTGCCCTCTGGCGAACAACTCCCAGCCGGCGCGCACGCCGAGCAGCGGATGACCTATCACCATGACATGAATCGGAACCGGCGGAGGAGGCGGCTTGGCGGCAGTCGGCCCGTGCTCAACAGAGCTGCGTACGACAACTGCGACGGTCGCCGCGATGACGAGGCACGCAAGGCCGACGCCAGACAGCCAGCGGCGCCGTGGTGAACGCCCGCTGCCGAACTGGACCACCTCGTACTTGCCGTCGGGGGGCACGTTTCATCATGGCCACGCCCGCAGGCCCGGCGCCAGCTAGCCGCTTCGCCAATCTGCCTCGAAGGGTCGGTGCTGACGCTTTCGTCCGGCAGCGGCCGTCTGCTACGTTCAGCGCCTGACGAGCGGTGCCCGCTTCCGGTGCGGTGGCATCCGATGAATGAGTGGGCCCCCGATGAGACAGCGTCCCGGAATCCGCAGGCGTACTGGACCTGTAGTAGCTCTGTGCGCCGCGGTCTTGGCCGCGGCGGGTGCGCTGTCGGCGTGTTCGGGCAGCGGGCCTGCCAGTCCGCCGTCCGCAACGAATGCCGGCCGCAGTACGGCCTCCTCGCCGGCTGCCGCGACCGCTGCGACACCGCCAGGCATCGTCGCGGTGACTGCGCGCGGCGCGCTGGTCACCGTGGATCCGGCGTCCGGCACGGTGCTGCGCACGCTCGTGCCGACTGGCGCAGCAGGCGGCGAGGTCTCGGTGTCGGCGACCGGGATGGTGTACTTCGCGGCGAGGCATGGCTGCACGAGCAGCATCGAGGCGGTCCCGATGGGGGGCGGGACGGCAGCGGTCATCGCCACCGGCAGCCTCCCCGCGATCAGCCCGGACGGGACGAAGCTGGCCTACGCTGTCCAGCCGAGCCTGACGCAGAGTTGCATGCCGAGCAACCCAGCCCTGACGCCGCTCTACCACCTCGACATCCGGACGCTGAGCACTGGCCAGACTGTCACCCTGCCGATGGTTCCGGCCGGCCAGGACGCCGCGCTGCCTGCGCCGATCTCGCATTTGTCGTGGGCAGCGGACAACGATCATCTCGCCGTCTCCACTTCGGCCGTGCAGGACAACGAGGGCTGGGACCTGGTGATCATCGATACCTCGCAAGCGCGCTATTACCTCACCGGGCCGGGTACCTCTGATGTCCCGGTCACCGGAGAGCCGACGGCGCGCGACAGCTACCTGCGCGAGGGCGTCTTCATGCCGGACGGCAACCTGTTCGTCAGCCGGGCCTGCTGCGCTGGCGTACCGGTGCGCAATACGTCGCGGCTGATGTGGGAGGTCACCACCGCCGGCGCGTTCGTGCATCAGGTCGCGATCGGCTTCCCGAACCTTGACCACACCAGCCTTGACGTCAGCCCGACTGGCGAATGGCTGCTTTACCTGGCCGGGACCGACCTGTACGTGTCGCCGGGCGGCGCGACGCCGCATGAGGTCACCTCCGGGCTGGTGGCGGCCGCCTGGGGCTAGCCGCTGGTCAGATCAGCCGTGTTCAGGACGATGCGTTCAGCACGCGACCCTTCACGACGAGACAGGACACACCTGGTCAGGCGCACTGTTCCGTGCGAATGTGGAACCGAGTCCCTCGCCCAGGTCGCAGTTGGAGGGGTCGTTTATGGGCCGGGATGTCCCGTCCATCACCGTTAGCCAGGAAGATCGACGCGCTTACCGGGAGAAGGTTCGTCAGTGTCTTGACGTTTTCGCCCGGATGCTGCGCGAGTCCAGGTTTGAAACCGAGCCAAGGCAGGTGGGCCTAGAGATCGAGCTAAATCTGGTCGACACCGACGGCAGGCCCGCTATGACCAATACTGCGGTACTGGCAGCCATCGCCGATCCGAGCTTTGCCACCGAGCTCGGCCGGTTCAACCTGGAGATCAACCTGCCGCCCCGGCAGCTGGCCGGTAACGCGCTTGGCGCGCTGGAACGCGATGTGAGCGACCGGCTCGAGCATGCCGCCGTTAGGGCGGAGCGCACCGGCAGCCGTCTGGTCATGGTGGGCATCCTGCCGACGCTTCGCCAGGCTGACGTCACCGACGACGCGATGTCGGCGAACCCGCGGTACCGGTTGCTGAACGAGCAGATGATCGCGGCCCGCGGCGAGGACATGCGCATCTGCATCGACGGCCCGGAGCGGCTGCTCACGCACGTCGACACGATCATGCCCGAGGCTGCCTGCACCAGCGTCCAGTTCCACCTGCAGGTAAGCCCGGAAGGCTTCGGCAACTACTGGAACGCGGCTCAGGCGGTCGCCGGGATCCAGGTCGCGCTGGCGGCCAACTCGCCGTACCTGTTCGGCCGCGAGCTCTGGCGGGAGACCAGGATCCCGCTGTTCGAGCAGGTCACCGACACCAGGCCGGAGGAGCTTCAGCAGCAGGGTGTCAGGCCGCGGGTGTGGTTCGGCGAGCGGTGGATTACCTCGGTCTTCGACCTGTTCGAGGAGAACATCAGGTATTTTCCGGCGCTGCTGCCGCTGCGCGAGGACGAGGATCCGGAGGCTGCCCTCGATAGCGGGGAAGCGCCGCATCTCGCCGAGCTGACCTTGCACAACGGCACTGTGTACCGGTGGAACCGGCCGGTGTACGCGGTCCACGACGGGCGGCCTCACCTGCGGGTGGAGAACAGGGTGCTGCCCGCCGGGCCCACGGTCGCCGACGTTGTCGCCAACGCAGCGTTCTACTACGGCCTGGTACGGGCGCTAGCCGAGACCGAGCGGCCGGTATGGACGCAGATGTCGTTCGCGGCTGCCGCCGACAACCTGCTCGAGGCGTCCCGGCACGGGATCGACGCCAGGGTCTACTGGCCAGGGATAGGCGAGGCACCGGTCACTGAACTCACTCTGCGGCGGCTGCTGCCGCAAGCGTGGGAGGGCCTGCGGCAGTGGGGCGTCGACTCCGCCGACGCGGACCGGATGCTCGGGATCATCGAGCAGCGCTGTCTGACCGGCCGGACAGGCGCGACCTGGCAGGTTGAGACAGTACAGCGACTTGAACGCGGCCAGGCCGACCGGCGCGGGGCACTGCGCCGGATGACCCA